>NZ_JBHVHX010000022.1:0-105411 GCF_042799895.1 Nocardia sp. NPDC057663
CCACGATTCCGAGGAATCTTGAGGCACCGGCCCTGAAGGCGTGGGTGCCGAAGAATCGACGGCCGGCGTGATATCCGACTAGAGGGTCAGTCCGCCTGCTCGCCGTACGCACCGGCACAACGCCTCAGCCGGTACCAGCCATGACCCGCCGAGCAAATCCGCCAAGCCCGCGCGATGCTCACTCGCCCCGACGAATCCGTGTCCTCGATCGCCCGCCTGCGCTGCGTCTCCCGCTCGACTCGCTATAAATACGTGCCCGAACTCGGTACCGGCCAGCCGGTGACCGCCGAAGCTGCGGTTCACCGTCTTCACCGCGGCAAGCTGCGCCGGGTGTGCAAGTGGAACGGCCCACCCAGGGCATATCAACTGGCACCGGCTTCGGTGTTCAGGTACACCACGAGATCGCGGGGCAGGCCGTGGGTGTCGTGCAGGTAGTGGTAGTCGTCGTCGGTCAATGGAACGGTGAAATGGCTGCGGTGTCGGTGCCGACTGAATACTGATCGGATTCTGCCGAAGTAAAACTGAGCAGCCCTGTACCCCTTGGAGGGTGATAGCTGTGGAGGATTGGGCCGAGATCCGTCGGTTGCATCGCGCTGAGGGCGTGTCCATCAGCGAGATCGCAGGAGGTTGGGCATCGCCCGCAACACTGCGCGGGCGGCGCTGGCCTCGGACCGACCACCGAAATACGTTCGGCCGCCCCGCGGTTCGAAGGTCGATGCGTTCGAGCCACAGATCCGGGCATTGCTGGCGGAGTTCCCGCGGATGCCGGCGACGGTGATCGCCGAGCGGATCGGGTGGAAGCATTCCTCGTCGATCCTGCGGGCGCGCATCCACGAGTTGCGACCGGAATACGCCGGGGTCGATCCGGTTGATCGGGTCGAGTATCAGCCAGGTCGTATCACGCAGTGCGACTTGTGGTTTCCCGATGCACGGATCCCTGTCGGTCACAGCCAGGAGCGGGTGTTGCCGGTGCTGGTGATGGCGGTGGCGTATTCGAGGTTCCTGGCCGCGGTGATGCTGCCCTCGCGCCAAGGCGGTGACCTGCTGGCGGGAATGTGGCAGTTGATCAGCGGGTTCGGCCGGGTCACGAAAACGCTTGTCTGGGACCGGGAAGCAGCGATCGGTGGGACTGGGAAGGTGACTGAGCTGGCGGCGGCGTTCGCGGGAACGTTGGGGACCAGGATCTTGTTGGCGCCACCGCGAGACCCTGAGTTCAAGGGCATGGTCGAGCGGGCGAACGGGTTCTTGGAGACCTCGTTTCTGCCCGGTCGCAGGTTCACCTCACCAGTGGATTTCAACACCCAGCTCACCGAGTGGTTGGGTCGGGCCAACACCAGGACGGTTCGGGCGATCGCGGGCAGGCCCGTCGATGCGTTCGAGGTCGACCACGCGGCGATGATGGCGTTGCCGCCGAGGGAACCACGATGCGAATCGCGACCGCCCATTTCCCTCAGGTCAAAACTCTCGAAGACTTCAACCTCGACCACTTGCCTTCGCTGCGCCGAGATGTGTTGGCGCACTTGGCAACAACGACGTTCGTCGCCAAAGCTGAGAACGTGATCCTGCTCGGCCCACCCGGCATCGGCAAGACCCACCTCGCGATCGGGATCGGGGTCAAAGCCGCTCAGGCCGGGCACTCGGTGTTGTTCGACACCGCGAACAAATGGATCACCAGGCTCTCATCGTCGACGAGGTCGGCTACATCCCGTTCGACCAGGACGCGGCGAATCTGTTCTTCCAACTCGTCGCGTTACGAGGTCGGCTCGATCATGGTCACCTCGAACCTGCCGTTCGGGAAAGCGCACATGTTCGCGCAAACGTGTGCATAGCGCCGCCGAAGTTCAACGGGTTCGATGGTCAGGCTGATGTGTCTAGGACGGCAGGGCTGTATGGCCGCGAACACCGAGTTCGGTGCGCATCGCAGAGTGCAAGGCGCGGCGCAGCGGCGGCCCGGCGGCCAGCTCCCGCTCGAAGGCTTCGTTGTCACGGTCTTCGGCCGCTTTCGCCAGATTCCACAACTGTGCCTGAGCGGCGTCGGCGGCTGCTGAAACACTGGCACTGGCGGTGATCTGCAGCGTGTGGAAGGCGCGACTGAAGTCGGTCGACTCCGACTGGGCGAATGCTTCGATCAGCGTGGCAGGCGTGGCGGCTTGGCTGCACTCGTTCCGGAATACGAGGATTCGATCACGCAGCGCGGTATACGCCGAGAGATAGTCGACGAACGATTCGCGAACCTCTTGCCGATTCTTGTCGTCAGCAGCGGATTCCAGCTGCCGCTGGGCCGCGAGGCGTTGATTACGGCTGGTCAATGCGCTCGTGGTGATGCCTCCGACGGTGCTCACAACCACACCTGACAAGGTGCCGAACACGGCAATCCACGCGGGTTCCACGAGCTCATGATAGGTCAGCAGCAGCCGATCCCGGCATGTCAGCCGGTTCGGATCCCCGCAGCTGCGCCAAGGCGCAAAGACGTTCTGCCATCTTCTGACTTCCCGGCCTTGGTCCCTTTGGTGACGATGACGTGCGGGTTGGTGGTTCGCCAGGACGCGCGATGGGCCAGACAACGCTGCACGATCGCCCAGCTGGCTGGATCCATCGGGACCGGATGCGGTCGCTCGCCGAGCCGGACGGTCTGCAGGATCGGATCAACATCGTCGCAGATCAGCAGCCGGGCCTCGCGGCTGGAAGCGCCATGCAGCAGGGCGAGGATGCCGACCAGCGCTTCATGCGGATGCACCAGCGGATCGGTGGTCCACCGCCGAAACAGCGACCGCTGTTGCTCAATTGTGAGGGTCCGTCCGCAAAATCCCTTGGCCTCCTTCCGGTCCAGGCTCTTCGTCGGATCGACAAGCACCAGGCGGCGACTCCGCGCGAAGCGGAAGAACTGGCGCAGCACGGTGATTCTCCACTGTCGCGATTTCGGCAGGACGAGCAGGAACGCCTCCACATCGCCGACGTCGACGGTCGACCAATCTTGTTTCCCGCGTTCGCTGTTCAAGAACGAAGCGAAGTCTCGAACGGCTGCCAGCGC
This sequence comes from Nocardia sp. NPDC057663, assembly GCF_042799895.1. NCBI lineage: Bacteria > Bacillati > Actinomycetota > Actinomycetes > Mycobacteriales > Nocardiaceae > Nocardia > Nocardia sp. NPDC057663. Next base: position 3,032 of record NZ_JBHVHX010000022.1, read on the forward strand.
GGCCTCGATGGTCGAGTCGCTGCGCGGCAGCGTTCCCGCCCGGCGGGCGCGGGTCCTGGCGGCGAGCATGAACTCGGCGAACCCCGCGACCGCCGACCGCAGTGGCTCCGGGACCGCGTCGATCCGCCGTTGTCGGCGCCCGGCCGCAAGCTTGTCGTGCTGGTCGGTCGGCATCGCCAACCCGTGTTCGGTGAAGAAGTCCTGCATCGATCTGGCCAGCGAACCCATGGAACGGCCCGAGCGGCGGGCCCTGTCGAGCAGGGACTGCGGATGATTGGAGTGCTCATCGTCGAGCAGCCGGCCCAGCTCGGTGATCACCACGCACGCGCGGCCTGGCGAATAGCCTTCGGCGAGACAGGCGATCAGGCCGGGCAGCCAGTCCGGCGGGTCGGCGAGCCGTGCTACGAGATGCTCGCCGGCGACATGCGGCCGATTCGGATGACTTTGCCAGCACCGCGAGCACATGCCGCGGCCGGCATGGCGGCGCAACTCTCCGCAGGCGGCACAGACGCGGGGCGGCTTCTTCAAGGGTCTCGGTCTCGAACAGTGGCCGCACCAGCCGGTTTCCGCGCGCAGATACCCAGGATTGCCGCACCGCGGACAGTCCTTTTTGCGGGCCTGCCGGTCGGCTTTGCGCTGGCAGTCGCGGCACAACACGGCATCGGCCAGCCGGACCTTGTGACCGCACTGGCCGCACCGCCGCGAACACAGGATGCAGCGACCGGTCTCGACGCTCAGCACCCGGCTGCGGCCGCAGTCGGGGCAGGGTTGTTTGGACGCAGCGTCTTTGGCTCTGGCGGTGCACCGGCAGCACAGGTCGCGGCTGATGATGCCGACCGAACCACCACACCCGATACAGTCACGCTGGCGGTTACCCATGTGCTGCAACAACTTCCATGGCGGCCTGTCACATCGGGGGCAGTGAGCGGCCGCGCGCGTTGACGGCCTGGCGCTGCGTCGGCGCAGACCGGACCGGCGGCGCGGCCGGCCGCTCGACCGGGGTGGTGTCGATCTCGAACAAGTCGTCGGGAGTGCATTGCAGGGCGGTGCACAATGCGATCAGGTCGTCATCTTGATCTGGGTGGGTTCCTTGGTGAACAGCGCCGACACCGACGCCGCTGACATCTCCAGCCCGGCCTTGTCGGCCAGCAGCCGGCGCAGCTCGGTCCCGGTCCACACCTCACGCTGAGCCGCGGCCATCCGCAGCCGCCATTTGATCCTCACGCCTACTCGTCCTCTCCGCTGAGCTCGGCCAGCGTCGTGGTCACCGCGCGCCGATACGCGTCCTCGATGAACGTCGCTGACGGACGGACATACCGCATCGTCGAACCGACGGTCCAGTGACCCAGAAGCTGTTGGATCGCAACCAGATCCACGCCACGCTCGTAGTTGTGGGTTGCACAGGCCCGGCGAAGCGCATGCGGACTGAACCGATCCGAGCGGGGCCGGCCTTCGAGCTCCATCAGATACCGCAGCCGGTTGCGGATCGTTCCGCGATGCAGCGGCCCACCGGATTCGTCGGCGAACAACACCGGCGAGTCCGGGAACTTGGGCCGGACATCGGTCAGGAACCAGCGCAGCACCAGGTCCAGTCCGTCGAGCATCGGCGCCCACCGCGGACGGGGACCGGACATCTTGGCGCCCTTGCCGAAGCGGACATGGAGCTTGCCGAACGGGCCACGATCGAAATGCACATCTGGAAGTTCCAGCAGCGCGGCCTCTTCCGAGCGGAGTCCTGCGTGATAGAGCGTCCGGAACAGCGCGTAGTCCCGCGCGGCGGGCCCATACTTTCGGGCGGTGACGATGCGCGCCTTCATGAACTCGAAGAACTCCCGCACCCGCTCGGGAGTCGGCGGCGGCAGCAGCGCCGGTGAATCGTCACCGACATGGCGGGAGGCGTTGAACTCGTCGACCGGGCAGACCAGCTTCACCCCGAACGCGGCCTCGATCTCGGCTGCCTTGCGGACCTGCAGGAATCGATGGAATCCCTTGAAGATCTGCACATATTCCCGCCGCGTCGACGGGGCTCGGCCGGCGACGGCGAGGTTGCCGACGACCCGGTCGATGTCCTCGGCGGTGACTTCCCACGCGGGTCGGCCCAGCGCCGTCAGCGTCCGTTCGAGCAGGCCGATGTCGTTGTCGATGGTGACCGGGCTGAAGCCGCGGGCCCGCCATGATGCGACGAAGGCGTCCACGCAGTTGCGTTGGAACACAACCGGATCTGACTCGACCGATTCGACTGGCACCACGTTGCCGGGAATCAGTCGCAGGCCCTCTGCCATCGGCACACCTTCTTCACACCTGAACGGTTAAGGCAGCACCTAACATAGGCTGCTCACACCTTGAAGAAGGCAGGAACGCGGAAATGAGCTGAAGGGCCAGCCAGCTGCGGGTTTCCACGAGAACGAACAAGTGCCAGCCCCAGATCGATGGGGCGAAACCTTCTCCGACGACGTTGTCGCCGCGGCAATGATCGACCGCTTGGTCCACCACGCCGAGGTCCTGACGCTGACCGGAGACTCCTACCGAACCCGGCAACGCCGCGAGCTACTCGCCAAGGACAACCGCGTTACCAGCAACTAACCAACCCCGGGCTGCTCGAGTTTAGTTCGGCATCAACTGATCAGCTTTGGCTCGGCATTGACATGCGGGACAAGACCTTTCGTCCGCGCTGGAGCAGCAGATCGAATTTGCGTTCCTCATCGAGCAGGATGGTGCGCACCTCGTGGGGGTGAACAGATTGCCGGAAGTGCCCGAGGGTGTGTTCCACCAACTCGATCGGCACGTCGGACAGGGTGCGGGTCGGATCGTCGCGCCACAGCGTGGTCAGGGTGCGGCGGATCAAACGGCGGAGTACATGACCGCGACCGGACGGGGATGGCGTGACCCGGTCGCCGAGCGCGACGATGCTCGATCGCAGATGGTCCGACAGCAGTCGCAGCGACCGTTCGTCGAGCGGGCCCCAAATTCGGGGCAGGGTGATCAGCCAGGGCTGGAAGACGTCGATCTCAAAGACGGACTGCGTATTTCGCAGGATGCGCACCAGCCGTTCCAGGCCCAGGCCGGTGTCGATGCCGGGCCGGCGCAATGGCTCGAGGCTGCCGTCGGAATATCGGACGTAGCGCATCATGACGTGATTCCACACCTCCACCCACCGGTCATCGGATGTCGGTGTGCCCTGCGGTATTTCGTCCCCGGTCCAAACGAAGATCTCGGAATCGGGTCCGCAGAGTCCGGTCGGGCCGTTGGACCACCAGTTCTCGTCCGTGGTCGGCTCAACTGGTACGCCCAGCTCATCCCACGTGCGCGACGATAGGTGATCGGGCTCGACGTGTTCGTCACCGCCGAACACCGTGACGTGCAGTCGTCCGGGCTCGATGCCGAAGCCGTCGCGCAGTAGTTCAAATCCCCAACGCAGGCTCTGCGGGCCGCTGTAGTCGCCGAGTGACCAGGACCCGAGCATTTCGAACACGGTGAGGTGGGTGTCGTCACCGACCTCCTCGACATCGGTGGTGCGCAGGCAGCGCTGCAGGCTGGTGAGCCGCTGGCCCAGCGGATGGGGTCGGCCCATCAGATAGGGGGTCAACGGGTGCATCCCGGACGTGGTGAACAGCACCGGATCCCCCGGCGAGGGAATGAGCGACCCGCCCGGCGTCAGTTCATGCCCGCGTTCGCGGAAGAAGTCGAAGAAGGTTCGAACGGTCTGGTCTGTGGTAATCACAGTGGTTGCTCCATCGATGTGAAATCGACCGGAAGCGATCGCGCACGGCGAGTCCGGCAACAAGACCGACGCACACCAGCGGACCGTTTCCGGTCGCCGGCATGGGGGAAAGAGGTCAGTCGGCAGCGACCGGCGAGCTGAGAGCTCGTGCGGCCGCGGCAGCGATTCGTGAATTGACCTTCATGGCTGCACGGTACCAACCAGGCCGTGCGGAGCGCGACCGGATATCGACCGGGCGGCAACCAGCGGAATGTTGACCGCGCGCCTGCGGCGTGGCGTACTCCGGTTGAGAGTCGTCGCGGTTGCTCACGATGCCCTCGAGCCCGGAATCCGCGACGAGCGCCAGCAGCTCGTCGGAGCCGGTGTCGGCCAGCGACCAGGTCGGCGGGACCCGCACGCGCACACCGTCGTCGAGGCCGAGCTCGGCCAGTTAGGCGCGGCGCGACCAGTACAGGTCGGCGAGCAGGGCCTGGTCGTCGACGTGCAGGAGGTCGAAGACGATGTAGTCGACCTGGACCTCGTCGATCAGCGTGGTCGACGGGTAGAACCGGCTGATCAGCGTTTCAATGTGTCACGCCGGGGCTGAGCTCCCCTGGGGCTGGTGGGCCGAGAACACGGTTTAGTTTGTTGGCAAGCTGCAGCATCTGTTCACCAGCCTCGAGTACAACGGTTGTGGAGGCCGTCCAGTTGCCGTCCGTGTGCCGCCATGGCCTGACTGTCCATGTCAGGCCTACATAGCCCCGAGATGCGAACACCGCCTCAACCCGCAAGTCGTGGTCCATACTCTCCCATACCTGGGCACCGTCCCAGCCAGTAAAATCGCCAGTCAGGTCATCGAAAAACGAGACCAGATCGCAGTCGCCCATGACGGACAATGTCACTTGGTGCACAGCGGCCAGTAGCCCAGGAGCCCCGATCCGGACGCAGACCCGGATCGAGCTATCACCCCAAGGGTCGACCCGGTTCCACAGCCGAACCCATGTCCCGGCACCTGGAGCACCCAGGGATACTGCCCTGCCCGGGTCCGCATTCTGGTCACAGTCGCAGTCCATCGCCGCATGCTATCTGCAAATCCTGGCCACGAAGCTGGTCAACGAGCTCGTCGAGGCCGCCGACGACAAGATCCTGTCGAAAACGATCGCCCACTACGGTCGCGTCGACCTGCTGGTTGTATCGGCGTGACCTCACCCCATGAGATCGGTCCGGCTGATCTGGTGGACCGACTACCGGGGTCCCGTCACCAACGGGTTAGTGGTGCAACAGTCTGAGCCAGGCCAGATACCTCAGCGCCCTCCGGCCACTGGGGTTCAGGTCCACCCGCATGTCTCGGCCGACGACGACATCGACCCGAGTGACACCGCCCAGCGTCAACCCCTCGAAGACCTGATCGGCACCGACATGGTCCACGTCCACAATTCGGGCACTACCGCCCGATCAGCCGCCGTTGGAGGGGCACATCAGTTAGTTCAGAGAAGCACGCGTGCTTGTGCTGGCACGGGCTGCCGTAAGGGCGGGCGCAGGTGCCCAGTTCGAGCTTGCATAGTTCGAAGTGTGTTCGTCGAACACCGCGACATAGGTTTGGGTGGTGTTGATGTTCTTGTGCCCCAATAGTTTCGCGGCGATGTGGACAGGCAGCCCGTTGCTGACGGCGTCGGTAGCCCACAGGCGCCGGAAGTCATGCGGTGTGTAGCGCAGCGGTTGCCCGGTGGCGTCGGTGAGCCCCGCGACGCCGTCGAGGACCGCGGCGCGCCGCCACTACGGCCAAGGAAGCGCCGACCGGGATCGGCGCATCATCCGCATCACCATTGCCGTGCTCACCGACCTCGCTGGCGACGCCCGCACGCTCGGTGATCTCGATCAGACTTGGCTGGATCGCTGGATCGTTGAGGCACCCGATCGGGCCCGATTCGCGCACTGTTCGATCCGGACTCCGCCGTGCCACTCGATGTTCGGGCTGCCGGGGCGCTCGTACTGCTCTACGGCCTGCCGGTGACACGAATCCATCGATTGAACATTGACGACCTCCTCGACATCGGCGGAGATTCCTTTCTCCGCCTCGACCGGCACCAGGTGCTGCTGCCACCACCGCCGGCGCAGGTGCTGCGCACGCTGGCCCACAGGCCTCGACGCGCCAGATCTACGGCACCGCAACAGTTTCTGTTCCCGGGCAGCCGCACTGTCGACGCGCCGATAGCGGCGTACACGCTCACCGCCCGGACGCACTACCTCGCGGCACGCGAACGCCTACCCCAACAGTAGGTCCCGGTCAGGAGGCGGCAGAACTCAGCGGCGCGATCCGGCTGACGTCGAGAACGGGAATGGTTCGCACCGGTGTGCCCGTCACCAGGGCACTGTTCCGGCGTCGTCGAAGAATCCGCCGGTCGGTCCGTCATCGGGCAGGGTCGCGAGGTGAATCGCGATCGCCGCCCCCTGTTGGGGTGTGCGGACGCCTCGGAAGCCGTTGAGGTCGGTGGCGGTGAAACCGGGGCAGCCGGAGTTGATCAGGATGTTGGTGTCGCTCAGTTCCTTGACATATTGGATGGTGACGGCGTTGAGGAAGGTCTTCGACGCCAAGTACGCAGCTGGAACCGGGCCCATGTCGATGCCGGGCGTGGTCTGCAGGGCGAGCGAGCCCACGCTGCTGGACATGTTGACGATTCGCGGTGACGCCGAGCCGCGCAGCATGGGCAGCATCGCGTTGGTGACCCGGATGACGCCGATCACGTTGGTTTCCACGAGAGCTCGCACGGTCGCGGGATCGACCGTCGTGGGTGTCTGTGGGATACCGCCGGTGATCGCGGCATTGTTGACCAGGACGTCGAGCCCTCCGGCATGGTCGGCGATCAGCTGGGCCGCGGCGACGACACTCGCGTCGTCGTCCACGTCGAGTGGCACGCCGAACGCATCGGTCCCGGCCGCACGCAGTTTCTCCACCGCGGTGTCGCGGCGTTGTTGATCCCTCGCGCCCACACCGATTCGCCAGCCAAGGGCGCCCAGGCCCGCCGCGATCTCGTATCCGATTCCTTTGTTCGCGCCGGTCACCAGCGCGATCGTCGGTTCACTCATGCCGTTGATCATGTTGCGGGCTCGGGTGGTGCGTCCAAGACCGATTGGGTGGGCGGCGATACCGCACGGGTATTGGTCGTGGTGAGCGCCGGATACGATCACATGGTGGAGACGCGGGAGTTGCGATACTTCGTCGCGGTCGCCGAGGAGTTGCACTTCGGGCGGGCGGCACAGCGGCTTGCGATGGCGCAACCACCGCTGTCGCGGGCGATCCAGCAGCTCGAACGGCGGCTCGGAGTCGTTCTGCTGCACCGCAATGCTCGCGCGATCCGGTTGACCGAGGCCGGGTCGGTGCTGCTGCGGGAGGCCCGGATCGCTCTCGACGCGGTCGAAGCCGCCGAGCGACGCACCCGCCGCGCCGCTGCCGACCTGCCCGGCGTGGTGCTGGCCACCAAGGCGGGAGCGTCCAGCGAACTGTTGTCGAAGCTGCTGGACGCCTACGCCGCCGATCCCTGCGCTGTCGCAGTCGACGTAGTGCTGTGCGGGCCCGGCGAACCGGAAAGACTGCTACGCAACGGGAGTGCCGACGTTGCTCTGCTCCACCGGCCCTACGACACGACGACCGGATTCGACACCGAGGACCTGCACACCGAACAGCAGATCGTGGTCCTGCCCACAGGGCATCCCCTCGCCAACCGACCCCACATATCGATGGCCGAGGTCAACGCCCTGACCGACCTGCCCCTGCCGCGCTGGCCCCGACGGGATGGAAGTTATCCAGACGGCCCCGGCCCGCAGGTTCGCGACCACACCCAGTTGACCCAGCTGATCACGCTCGGACGGGCCTGCGCGGTCGTGCCCGAGTCGCTCCGCGCCCAGCTACACGACGATCACGCCACCGTGCCGGTGCCGGACGCACCGGCTGTCACCACCGTCATCGCCTGGCCGCCACACAGCAGATCCAAAGCCGTCGCCGATCTCGTCCGTACGGCGATACGCCTCTAGCCGATAGCATCCACATCTGCCGCTGGGCGCGCGGTCATCAACGTACGCATCTGCCGATTACAGGAAGCTGGACGAGCATTTGCCTCTGGCTGACCGCTCGGCAGATTCAGCGGCAGGACTGAACACCCCACGAGATCAACGGATCGATCCTGATCGATGAGCGACAATCTCGAAAAGTGAGGTCGGACTCGTCAGTGAAGCCCGCGCGGAGGCTGCGTCCGCGCGAAGCAGGTCCCTAGGGTCTATGTGTGCCCTGCCGCCGGACAGGCTCATCGCGGCCACCCAGCAGTCAGTTCAGCCCGTGATCCGCCTGAGCGGGACGGAGTGATCTTCCCCGGTCGCCTGACGGGATCGGCGGTATCGAAACGGCCGGGCGAGCGGGTCGCGTGAGTCGACATGCCGCTCGCGCCTCCGCTACCGGTGGTTTCGCCTGCGCGCGGTCCAGTGCGCGAAAGATCCCGATGAATGGGATACCCCGTATTTGATTCGGGCAAATGGCTGCTTCTGTGAGACGCGAAACCCCAAGTTCCGGTTCTTCGGCAACCTGAAGTGGCGTTCGCCACGATGAAAGGCATTCTCACCCATGCGAATCCGATCTCTTCGATTGTCCAGTGCGGCGATGGCGGCCGCGGTCGCGGCCACAGCCGCTACCACCGGCGTCGCGTCCGCCGATATCGACTTCGGAAGCTCCGGCAGCAGCTCCGGCAGCAGCGGCGAAATGGTCATCACCCTGGTGCGCCATGCCGAGTCTCTCGGTAACACCTCCGGCCTGATCGACACCAAGGTGCCCGGACCCGACTTGACCTCACGCGGCCGGACACAGGCAGACAATCTGGCCATCCAGCTGGCCGACAAGAATTACGACTGCGCCTTCGCGTCCAACATGGTGCGTACCGAGCAGACTGCGGCACCGACCGTCGCCAAACAGGACCTGAGCCTCAACATTCAGTCCGGTTTTCGGGAGATCGAGGCAGGCCAGTACGAGGGCACCCCGGAGGCCGAGGCGCTGTCCGGGTACCTACAGGCGCCGATCAAGTGGCTCTCCGGCGACCTGAACGCACGGATTCCAGGCTCCATCGACGGCAACGAGTTCGACGGCCGCGTCGATCAGGCACTGCTCGATGTGCAGCGCCGCGGCTGCGCCAACCCGGTGATCTTCTCGCACGGCGGAACCATCATGTTCTGGTCGATGATGAACGCCGACAACGCCGACAAGAGCAAACTCGGCACCGATCCGATGCGCAACGGCGGCCGCGTCGTCCTCGAGGGCAGCCCGCAGAAGGGCTGGACGATTGTCGAGTGGGTCGGCCACCCGGACCTGGGCTGATTCACCCTTCCGCGCCCCGGACGTCACCGACACAATCGATGGCACTGGGGCGCGGTTGTATCTCAGCCCAGGGTTCCCCATGGCATAGTCGTCCACCGCACCCGATGGGATCACCGTCGTCGAACTGGTCGCCCGCGGGAGGTTCCCGCACCAGCGGCTGCTGCGCCAATGGTCACGCGCCGACGAAGGCGCTGTCGCCCAAGCACTCTCGGCCACCGTCACCGCGGACCTGTCGACCCGCCTGGTCGACGAACCTACGACGCTACCTCGATATCGCCCACCAGATCGAGGTGCTCAACCTGCTGCACGAATTGCACCAGCAGGCCCGCGCTGTCGTCGCGGTCCTGCACGACCTCAATCGCGCCGCCCGCTAGGCCACCGACATCATTGCGATGAACGGCGGATGCGTTGTAGTACAAGGCAACCCACGCGATGTCATCGCCAACGAACTCGTCTCGCGCACCTTCGACCTCCCTGACACCGCCATCGACGACCCCCTCACCGGCACTTCCCTCGTCATTCCCATCGACACTCGCAAGAGGCAGATCCTGTACTGCCGCTTATCGCGCCGACCAGACCGGTCAGTGCGCGCGGGGCGAAGGTCGACGGGCCAAGATGATCGGGCGCTGGCCGACCGCACCATCATGCCGAGTTGAGTGTGCAGGTACTGGGATCGATAGGTTGAATGGCGGATCTGACGCATCGCGTCAACGTGATCGCGGACGAGGACGCCATGGCTGTGCAGGCGGTGGTTCTCAGGCTGGACTGCGATGGTATCGGTGTGACCGGAGAGGAGTGGCTCCTCGTTCGAGACCTCCTCGAAGTGGGTGATCTGCAAGAGGACGAGTTGCATATTTCCCTCCTGGACATTCCGCCGACGCTGGCGTATTCGTTCACACCCGATGCGCCTGAGCACATCCCCGAACCGCTTGCCGCAGATCGTCTGATGGCCATGTCCGTCGCCGGGCGGGGTGTTACTGCGGTCAGGAGGGTGTATCGGTCACCGAAACACGTGGCGGCGAATCCAGCGTCCTGGCTGTATCTCGTCGAGACCGAGGTCGGTGTGGAGGAGGCGAGACTGTCCGACTACCTGAGTTCTCAGCTGTGGCACGAGTTGAATGAAACGCAGCTGGTCGAGGCATACCCTGCCGGGGCTGTTCTACCGACCTATCATTCTGCCGCATTGGCAGCATCGAAGCTGCTCTGGCCCTGAACAATCAACGCAAGAGGCGCTGCACCTCAGCCCGCGCTATCCGCCCTGCGCGCTCATGCCGAAGAGCGGACGTCTGGGCCGCGTAGCGGAGGGCGTCCACTTTGCGGGATCGGCGATCGCTGGATACGGTGACGCCGTGATTCTTTCAACTGGGAAGGGCGTCGTGCGCCTCAGCCGGTGATCCCCGGAAGGGCCCTGACTCCCGGCGCGCGCCATCGTGCGGGTGAGGTTAGGTCCATTACCCAAGATCGGAAGCGCTTGCAGCGCAAGCGTTCGACTGCCACCAGCCAGATCAGGTTCGGCTATCGGCCGGGACCGCCCGGACGTACCGACATCCACCGGATCATGCCCCGCATAGATACCATCCCTCTGACCGATCTCATCGACACCTTCGAAATCTGCGCCGGCATGCAGCCTGCGGGTGACGCGTACGGTGGACTCGTACCCCGATTCGTCCGGTTCGAGTCGGCGATGGACCATTTCCACGGGTCCTCTCCCCTCACCACGGGACAGAAGACCCCCGTACTCGCGTGCAGTTGCGGGGAATTGGGCTGCTGGCCGCTGCTGGCTCGCATAAGCCTGACTGGCGATCTTGTCGTGTGGGACTGCTTCGAACAGCCCTACCGCACTACTCGTGACTACACCGCATTCGGCCCATTCCTGTTCGACCGCAACCAGTACGACAAGGCCGTCCAGGGACTCAGCACCGCAATCGCCGCCCACGAATGACACGCCGAACTCGCACCTGACCGTTGAGCAAGCGCATCAGCGAGACCGCTCTCGAGAAGATCCTGTATTGCCGCCTATCGCGCGGTCGCGAATGTCCGCATCTGCCGATTACACGGCGATCGCAATGCTGTTGGGCATGCCGGTCGGCGGGGCTGGACAACTCTTGGTACCGCCGTTGCCTATGCGAGCGTTGGAGCCCTTGTTCGCAGGGCGTCGGGGATGGCGGCGAAGGCTTCGTGCAGGCGGGTGATGAGCGCGGATCGGCCGCCGGCGCCGTCGGCGGCGACCCAGCCACGCCCGGCGATGCTCCAGGCCGTAGTGGTCAGCTCGGCGAGGATGCGGAGGCGCAGATCGCCGGGGGGCAGGGCCAGTTTGCCCGAAAGGTGTGCTGTCACTTCGGTTTCCACACCCGAGCGGGCGTATTCGACGTAGCCGAGCAGGCTGGGGGCGGTCAGGATCAGGCTGCGTGTGGCGATGTAGCGCTCATCCCAGTCGTCGGGAAGCGCGGTCGCCGTGTCGGTGAGGACGTCGCGTAACGCGGTGAGGATCGGCCCGGTGAGTTCACTCGCGGCGAGGGCTTGGAGATAGCCGGTCCAGAGCTCGGTCTCGGCCTCGACGGCCACTGCCTCCTTGGTGGGGAATGCCCGGAAGAACGTGCTGCGCGAGACCTCTGCTGCCTCGACCAGTTCCTCCACGGTGGTGGTGGCGAAACCCTTCTCGGTGAACAGCGCCAGGGCGGCGTCGGCCAGGGCGCGGCGGGTGCGGATCCGCTTGCGTTCCCGCAGCGGCAGGGCGCGGTCGTCTGAAGGCATACCGAGATCCTAGCGCGCCAAGAACCTCAGGCCCAAAAGAAACTCAGTTCAAATTGGGACTTGCGCACGTATGATACTTAGTGCCAGAATCGTTCACGACACCGAGCACCATCCGAACCAGGAGATCGCAATGAGCACCGCTACCGCCCCGACCACCCTGAACCCCTCGATCATTGGTCAGGCCGAGAAGCACCACACCGCGGTCCTGACCCGCGCACTGGCTGGCACCACCCTGGATGAGAAGCAGTGGATCGTGCTGAATCAAGCCCTTGCCGCTGGCGAGCCGGTCGATCCGAGCGCCCACATCGCCCGGATCGCCGCAATGACTCAGTGGGCCCGCACCGAGGTCGAGACCGCCGTGAACGCACTGCTCGCCAGTGCTCTGCTGGCCACCACACCCCACGGACTGCTCGAGCCCGCCGACACCGGCAAGGCCGTGGTGAGCAAGGTTCGCGCCGAATCCGGCGCGATCGTGGCCGCCGCCTACGGCGCGGTCCCGGCCGAAGATCTGGCCACCGCGGCTCGAGTCCTGGCCACCATCACGACCCGCATGGCCCAGGAATTGGCCCACGCCTGAACCGAATTCGCCACCGGACCATCGCTTTCGCGAGCGTGGGCCGGTGGCGCACGAGCACCGTTGCGGGTTCGTCCATCCACATAGAAGAGGTTTCACGAAATGAACAGCAGAACTACCGTTGTCGGCATAGCGGTCTCGGCCATCGCGGCGGCATTGCTGCTTACCGGTTGCGATGGAACGACCGCCGAGGCCGGACCGCCCGCGAGCAGCACCGTCGCCGCCGTGACCACGACCCAATCAGCTCCGGCCCCCGCCACCTTGACTCCATCGATCATCGGCCAGGCCGAGAAGCACCACACCGCGGTGCTGGTTCGCGCACTGACCGGCACCACTTTGGATGAGAAGCAGTGGATCGTGCTGAATCAAGCCACTGGCGAGCCGGTCGAGCGGGCCGCTCACATCAACCGGATCGCCGGATTGACCCAGTGGGCCCCCGCCGAGGTCGAAACTGCCCTGAATGCGCTACTCGCCAAGGGCCTACTGGCGAACACACCCCACGGCAGACTCGAGCCCACCACCGCAGGCAATGCCGTAGTGGGCAAGGTTCGCTCCGAATCCGGCGCGATCTTGGCCGCCGCCTACGGCGCGGTCCCGGCCGACGATCTGGCCACCGCGGCTCGAGTCCTGGCCGCCATCACCGCCCGCATGGCCGAGGAATTGACCCACGGCTGAACCGAATGGCCGCAGGCCCAAGGGCAGCGGCGGGTTGCGCGCGGGGCGGGCGCCGCTCAATCAATGTTCTCGGGTTTCTGGAGTGGTTCGCCCGCGACGCCCTTGGCCGAACCTGGCAAGCTCACCGGCAGCGACGATCGGGAGCTGGCCAGCGCGGAGGCCCATCGACTGCGCCGAAGTTCGTCGCCGAAGCCCGCAGAGATATGGGGATCGGTCCTGCGGGGTTCGGCCACCTTCACTCAGGCCATCAACTGGACTCCGGAGTCGATTTGGTTCCGCTGCGGACCCGGCCCATCCCGCAAGCAGAACTCCGTGTCGTCGCGCACAACCTGCTCCTCGAACGCCCGGAAATGCCGCTGGGCGCGGTCGCGAATGTCCGCATCTGCCGATGGCAGGGCACTCTTCTGGCGGATTGGTCACAGCGCTCAGGAATCTGCGTTCGTCGACTCCGGAAGGTAACCTGAGGCGCGCGGTGAAGCGGGAGGGGTGTGGTTTGGCGCAACGTTGGGTGACGATCTGTCTGCCGCCGGATGCGATCGATGACGTGGAAGCTGCGATCACGCGAGCTCTCGCTCCATTCGAGATGCGGCAAGGGTTCCCGGAGCGAGATATGTGGGGCACGTGGCGGATTCGGGATGGTGGAGAAGGAGCCGGGTTCTACGTCCTTCCGGGTCATGAGGACGATCCTCGGCTGATTCACGACGGCCCCAACCAATTCGGCATCGCGCTGCCACCCAAGCGAGGCGAGTGCGCGGGTGGCCCGAAGTCCTTGCTGAATGTCGCGGTACACAACCTGTCATGGCCCGATGTACTCACCCTAGACGGCCGGTGGGTCGAGTCGAGCGGCATTTGCCGACATAAGGATTGGGGCGAGACCACGTCCCGTGAGGACCAACCCGACTGCCCGATACCGCCGGGCGGCATCGAAAACTACCTGGAGACACTGCCCGACGACACAGTGCTTGTTCGGGTCTGTTGCCACGGCTAGCAACACCCTCTCCTGCCGAGTACCGCGGTGAGGACGGCACGGTATCCGCTCCGACGCAGGTGCCCCGCCGATCCGTTACGACGCTGTGGACCAAGGCTTGGCCACACTGTCCGCCATCGCGTCAGGCTCAGGTGCTTCGATGCACATGCCACGGATCGGGTGCGGATTGGCCGGTGGAACCTGGGACCGCGAGTGGCCGAGTTCCTCCGTCCGGAACTGGCGAGCGGGTCTCATTGCCCGGATCGTTTCAGCGGCGAGCCTGATCGACGATGCGCTGTCGACCGGCGAGCTGATCGCGAAGATGTCCGGCCCTGCCGCGGTTGCCACGAAGGACGCGGTGAACCGCGCGTTCGAGTCGTCGTTGGCGGAGGGTGTTCGGTACGAACGCGCGTTGTTCAGAGCGCGATTCGCGACCGCCGACAAGAAGGTAAGGTATGGCGGCCTTTCTGGAACAGCGTGACGCACAGTTCGTTCGGCAATAGTCAGGTGGCGCCGACGATGCGTAACGCCATCTCGGCGTAGGCCGTGGCGATGTCTTCCGGCGACCAGTCGCCCTCGTCGCGGTACCAGCGCGCGATATCGATGCCGAGCGAGAGCAGGGCGGTGGCCGCGATCCGCGCGTCCGGGGTGTCGAAGACGCCTGCCTGGATGCCGCGCTCGACCAGGTCGCGCATGGTCTGATCGATCCGGTGGCGGATGCCGCGGATCTCGGTGCGGTGTTCGGGGCTCAGCGAGTTCAGTTCGTAGTTCACGATCCGGGCGCCGGTGTGCCCGCGGGCGTGGTGCACGGCGAAATCGTGAACGACAGTGCGCAGCGCGATCGCCGGATCGTCGGACGACGCGGCCGCCTTCAGGATCAGGTCGAGTGTCTCGTCGTGGCCCGATCGTGAGATCAGGTAGAGCAGCTCTTCTTTCGATTTGTGATGCACATAGACCGCGGCCGGGCTCATGCCGGCGGCCCCGGCGATATCGCGCGTCGTTGTCCCGTTGAAGCCCTTCTCGGCGAACGCTGCGACGGCGGCTTCCAGCAGACGCGCGCGGGTCGAGTCGCTGCGGGATTCGGTGGTGTCGGTCATGGGATCGCCATTATCTCGCCTCGGTAGAGCGGCGCTGGTCACGGGCGGTGTGATGTGGCTAACAGGGGCTCGAGGCCGGTTGTCTATTGACGGTAACCCGGGCCGCCTGCACTATTTTACCCACTAAGCAAGCGCTTACTTATAAGGGAGATTCGATGCCTGAAGCTGTGATCGTCGCCGCTGCCCGTTCCCCGATCGGCCGCGCGGGCAAGGGCTCGCTCAAGGACATGCGTCCCGACGACCTGACCGTCCAGATGGTGCAGGCAGCCCTGGCCCAGGTGCCGAACCTCGACCCGACCCAGATCGAGGACCTCGTCCTCGGCTGTGGGCAGCCCGCGGGGGAGTCGGGCTTCAACATCGCCCGTGCCGTCGCCGTGCTGGCCGGGCTCGACACCGTCCCCGGCACCACCGTCAACCGCTACTGTTCGTCGAGCCTGCAGACCACCCGCATGGCGCTGCACGCCATCAAGGCAGGCGAGGGCGACGTCTTCATCTCGGCGGGCGTCGAGACGGTGAGCCGCTTCACCAAGGGCAACGCCGACGGCATGCCCGACACCCAGAACCCGATCTTCGCCGACGCGGTCGCCCGCGCCGCCGAGCGCGCCGCCGGTGGCGCCGCATCCTGGGCCGACCCGCGCAGCAACGGCGCACTGCCCGATGTCTACATCGCCATGGGCCAGACCGCGGAGAACGTCGCCCAGTTCACCGGGATCACCCGCGCCGAGCAGGACGAATTCGGTGTGCGCTCGCAGAACCTCGCCGAAAAGGCCATCGCCAACGGCTTCTGGGCCACCGACATCACCCCGGTCACGCTGCCCGACGGCATCGTGGTCAGCGCCGACGACGGCCCGCGCGCCGGTGTCACGCTGGAGGCGGTGAGCCAGCTGAAGCCGGTGTTCCGGCCCGACGGCACCGTCACCGCGGGCAACTGCTGCGCGCTCAACGACGGAGCGGCCGCCCTGATTGTCATGTCCGACACCAAGGCAAGGGAACTCGGCCTGACCCCGCTCGCGCGCGTCGTCAGCACCGGGGTCTCCGGCCTGTCGCCGGAGATCATGGGCCTCGGCCCGATCGAGGCCTCCAAGCAGGCACTGCGCCGCGCCGGTCTCAGCATCGACGACATCGACCTGGTCGAGATCAACGAGGCCTTCGCCGTGCAGGTGCTCGGCTCCGCCCGCGAACTCGGCATCCCCGAGGACAAGCTCAACATCAACGGTGGCGCCATCGCCGTGGGCCACCCGTTCGGCATGACCGGCGCCCGCATCACCAGCACCCTGATCAACTCGCTGCGCTTCCACGACAAGCAGTTCGGGCTGGAAACCATGTGCGTCGGTGGCGGCCAGGGTATGGCCATGGTGCTGGAGCGGCTGTCGTGACCGGCCGTTTCGCGGGCAAGACCGCGATCGTCACCGGCGCCAGCCGCGGCATCGGCCTCGGCATCGCGCAGCGGCTGGTCGACGACGGCGCGAAGGTCGTCATCACCGCCCGCAAACAGGAAGCCCTCGACGAAGCGGTCCAGCAGCTCGGCGGCCCCGAACATGCGCTCGGCGTGGCAGGCCGCGCCGACGACGCCGCGCACCAGGAAGACGCCGTCGCCCGGGCGATCGAGACGTTCGGCAGCGTCGATCTGCTGGTCAACAACACCGGGATCAACCCGGTGTACGGCCCGATGATCGAGATGGATCTGCAGGCGGCCCGCAAGATCATCGAGGTCAACTGCCTGGCCGCGCTGTCGTGGACCCAGCAGGTGCACAAGGCGTGGATGGCGGAGCACGGTGGCGCGGTGGTCAACGTGTCGTCGGTGGCCGGGATCAAGCCCGCGCCGGGGATCGGCTTCTACGGCGCCAGCAAGGCCATGCTCACCTACATCACCCAGGAACTGGCCGTGGAGCTCGGCCCGCGGCTGCGGGTCAACGCGGTCGCCCCGGCCGTGGTGAAGACGAAGTTCGCCACCGCCCTCTACGAGGGACGCGAACAGGAACTCGCCGAGACCTACCCCCTCAAGCGGCTCGGCATGCCCGAGGACATCGCGGGCGCGGTGGCATTCCTGCTCTCCGACGACGCGGCGTGGATCACGGGTCAGTTACTGGTCCTCGACGGCGGCGTCACGCTGACCGGCGGCGTCTGAGAACACACCCTTCGACTTCAGGAGATACCGAATGAGCACACCTACCAGGACCGCGATCGTCACCGGCGCCGCCCGTGGCATCGGCGCGGGCGTAGCCCGCCGACTTGCCGCCGACGGCATGGCCGTCGCCGTGATCGACCTCGACGAGGTCGCCTGCAAGCCGGTCGTCGAGCAGATCCAGGCCGCGGGCGGCCGGGCGATCGCCGTCGGCGCCGACGTGGCCGACGAGGCCGCCGTCACCGCGGCCGTCGAGCGGGTCGTCGCCGAGCTCGGCGCCCCGACCGTGCTGGTCAACAACGCGGGCGTCCTCCGTGACAACCTGCTGTTCCGGATGACCACCGACGACTGGGACACCGTGATGAACGTGCACCTGCGTGGGTCGTTCCTGATGACCCGCGCGGTGCAGAAGCACATGACCGAGGCCAAGTTCGGCCGCATCGTCAACCTGTCGAGCACCTCGGCGCTCGGCAACCGCGGCCAGGCCAACTACGCCGCGGCCAAGGCGGGCGTGCAGGGCTTCACCAAGACCCTGGCCTTCGAGCTCGGCAAGTTCGGCGTCACCGCGAACGCGATCGCACCCGGCTTCATCGAGACCGAGATGACCGCGGCCACCGCGGCGCGGGTCGGCATTCCGTTCGAGGATTTCAAAGCCGGTGCCGCCAAGGAGATCCCGGTCGCGCGCACCGGTGTGCCCGCCGACATCGCGCACGCCGTGTCGTTCTTCGCCAGCGAAGGCGCCGGTTTCGTTTCCGGTCAGGTGCTCTACGTCGCGGGAGGGCCGAGGGCATGAGGACTTTCCAGGGCGTCGCCGAGCTCGAGGCCGCGGTCGGGTCCCATCTCGGCTATTCCGAGTGGGACACCATCACCCAGTCGCAGATCGACGCCTTCGCCGACGCGACCGGTGATCACCAGTGGATCCACATCGATACCGAGAAGGCGGCCGCCGGCCCGTTCGGTACGACCATCGCGCACGGCTACCTGACCCTGTCGCTGGTCCCGCTGCTGGTCGCGCAGGTGTACCGGGTCGATGGCGTGAAGATGGCGGTCAACTACGGCTCCGACAAGTTGCGCTTTCCGGCGCCGGCGCCGGTGGATTCGACGGTGCGCGCCGGGGTCGAGCTGGTCTCGGTCGCGGCGGGTGCCGCCGGGTACCTGGTGACCGCCCGGGTCGCGGTCGAGCGCGAAGGCGGCGTCAAGCCGGTCTGCGTGGTCGAGGCGCTGACCCTCGTGGTGGCCTGATGGAGCTCCGGACCGACCTTCCGGGCCTGGATCTCGACCGGTTGTCGACCTGGCTGCGCGGCCAGGTCGACGTGGCGGGCGCGCTGCGCGGCACGGTGATCGCGGGTGGCAAGTCGAATCTGACCTACGAGGTCACCGACGGCACCGCCCGCTGGATCGTGCGGCGCCCGCCGCTGGGTCATGTGCTGGCCACTGCCCATGACATGGCCCGCGAATACCATGTGATGGCGGCCCTGCGGGACACCGATGTGCCGGTGCCGATGATGTACGCGCTGTGCCAGGACGACGCCGTGCTCGGCGCGCCGTTCTATGTGATGGAGCGCGTCGAGGGCACGCCGTACCGCTCCGCCGCGGAGCTGGCCGAGCTGGGACCCGAACGGACCAGGGCGATTTCGACCCGCCTCGTCGACACCCTTGCCGCGCTGCACGCGGTCGACCCGGCGGCGGTCGGGCTGGCGGACTTCGGCAGGCCGGAAGGCTTCCTGGCCCGCCAGGTGAACCGGTGGAAGAAGCAGCTCGACGCGTCCCACACCCGCGACCTGCCCGCAGCCGTCGAGCTGCACGCCCGGTTGGCCGCCGACGTGCCCGCCGAGTCCACCGCGGGCATCGTGCACGGTGACTTCCGGCTCGACAACGTTCTCGCCGACGACCGGGACCGCGCCGCTGCCGTGATCGACTGGGAGATGGCCACACTCGGTGACCCGCTCACCGATCTGGCGCTGATGATCGTCTACGGCCGGCTCGCTGCCGAGCCGACGGGCGAGGTGGGTGTTGCCGATGCGTCGACGGCACCGGGGTTCCTGACCGAGGCCGAGATCATCGCCCACTACACCGCGCGCAGCGAGCGCGACATGTCCCGCTTCGGTTTCTATCTCGGGCTCGCCGCGTTCAAGCTCGCCGCGATTCTCGAAGGCGTGCACTATCGCTACCTGCAGGGCCAGACCGTGGGCGCGGGCTTCGCCGGAGTGGGTGCCGCGGTGGAACCCCTACTCGAATCCGGCCTCACCGCACTGAAGGAGTACCGCTGATGGATTTCGCCTTCGACGGCCGCACCGAGGAACTGCGTTCCTCGCTGCTGGATTTCATGGACACTCACGTCTACCCGGCCGAGCCGGTGTTCCGCGAGCAGCTGTCCCAGCTCGACAATCGCTGGGCGTGGGACTCGGTTCCGATTCTGGCTGAGTTGCGCGCCGAGGCCCGCAATCGCGGCTTGTGGAACCTGTTCCTGCCCGGCGCGGAGGGCGCCGGGCTGACCAACCTGCAGTACGCGCCGCTGGCCGAAATCACCGGCCGCAGTGGGCATCTGGCCCCGGCCACGCTCAACTGCGCCGCGCCCGACACCGGCAACATGGAGGTGCTGGCGCAGTTCGGCACCGAGGCCCAGCGCAAGGAGTGGCTCGAGCCGTTGCTGGAGGGGCAGATCCGGTCCGCGTTCGCGATGACCGAGCCCGATGTGGCCTCCTCCGACGCCACCAATATCGCGACCCGGATCGAGCGGGACGGCGACGACTACGTGCTCAACGGCCGCAAGTGGTGGATCACCGGCGCGATGAACCCGAACGCGCAGATCTTCGTCGTGATGGGCAAGACCGACCCGTCCGCGAGCAGGCACCGTCAGCAGTCGATGATCCTGGTCCCGCGCGACACCCCCGGCATGGAGATCGAGCGGGGCATGGAGGTCTTCGGCTACGACGACCACGAGCACGGCGGCCACGCCGAGCTGTCGTTCACCGATGTGCGGGTGCCCGCCGCCAACCTGATCGGTGGCGAGGGCGACGGTTTCGCCATCGCGCAGGCCCGGCTCGGCCCCGGCCGCATCCACCATTGCATGCGGGCTATCGGCGTCGCCGAGCGCGCGATCGAGGCGATGTGCGCCCGCGCCGACGAGCGCGTCGCCTTCGGCAAGCCGCTCAGCGAGCAGGGGGTGATCCGGGACTGGATCGCCGAGTCGCGGGTCAAGCTCGAACAGCTGCGACTGCTCGTGCTCAAGACCGCCTGGCTGATGGACACCGTCGGAAACAAGGGCGCCCACACCGAGATCCAGGCGATCAAGATCGCCACCCCGGCCACCGTGCAATGGATTCTCGACAAGGCCATTCAGGTGCACGGCGCCGCCGGTCTGTCGCAGGACTTCTCGCTGGCCGCGTCCTACGCGGGCAACCGTACGCTGCGGTTTGCCGACGGCCCGGACGAAGTTCACAAGAACGCGCTGGCCAAGAACGAGCTGCGCAGACAGCGGGAGGCCCGATGACCATCGACGAACTCCGTACCAGGATCGGGGAATTCCTCGCCGCCAACGATCCCGCCACCACCGAGCGCCTCGAGTTCCTGCGCGCTCGCTACGACGCGGGCCTGGCGTGGGTGTACTTCCCGGAGGGCCACGGTGGTCTCGGTCTGCCCCACGCCTGGCAAGCCGAGGTGGATCACGCCTTCGAGCAGGCCGGCGCCCCGGACAACAATCCGATGGCCAACGTCATCGGTCTCGGCATGGCAGGCCCGACGATCCTGGCCTGCGGCACCGAGGAGCAGAAGAAGCGGTTCCTGCGTCCGCTGTGGACCGGCGAGGAGATCTGGTGCCAGCTGTTCAGCGAACCCGGCGCCGGCTCCGACCTGGCCAATGTCAGCACCCGTGCGGTGCGCGACGGCGGCGAGTGGGTCGTCAACGGGCAGAAGGTGTGGACCTCGAGCGCGCATCTGGCGCAGTTCGCGATCCTGCTGGCCCGCACCGACGCGGGTATCCCCAAGCACCGCGGCATGACGTACTTCCTGATCGACATGACCCAGCCGGGAGTCGAGGTGCGACCGCTGCGCCAGATCACCGGTGAGGCCGAGTTCAACGAGGTCTTCATCACCGACGCTCGCGTCCCCGACGACCAGCGCCTCGGCGGCGAGGGCGACGGGTGGCGCATCGCGAACACGACCCTCAACACCGAGCGGGTCGCGATCGGCGGCAAGGCCAGTGCCCGCGAGTCCGGGATCATCGGCGTGGTCGCCCAGACGTGGCGCGACAATCCGCAGCTGCGGACTCCGGAGTTGCACGACCGGCTGCTGCGGCTGTGGGTCGATGCCGAGGTCGCCCGGCTCACCGGCCTGCGGCTGCGGCAGAAGCTGGCCCAGGGCCAGCCGGGCCCGGAGGGTTCGGCGATGAAGCTGTCCTTCGCCCGGATCGCTCAGCAGCTGTCCGGGCTGGAGCTGGAGCTGCTCGGCGAGGACGGTCTGCGCTACTCCGACTGGACCCTGGTCCGTCCGGAGCGTGTCGATATGAACGCACGCGACGCGGGCTACCGCTACCTGCGGGCCAAGGGCAATTCGATCGAGGGCGGCACCTCCGAAATCCTGCGAAACATCGTGTCCGAGCGCATTCTCGGCCTGCCCGCCGAGCCGCGCACCGACAAGGACCGTCCCTGGAAAGAAGTCGCGCGATGACCGATGTTGATCTGCTCTACACCGAAGTCGAGGACGAGCTGCGCAACGTGGTGCGCTCGGTGCTGACCTCCCAGTGCGAACCCGGCGCGGTCACCGCCCTCTACGACGGCGACCGCGCGCTGGTCGACGGCTTGTGGAAGAACATCGCGGTCGACCTCGGGCTGGCCGGGCTGCTCGTCCCCGAAGCGGACGGCGGCGCGGGCGCGTCGGCCCGCGAGGCGGCGGTCGTGCTCGAAGAACTCGGGCGTTTCGTCGCCCCGGTGCCTTTCCTGACCAGTGCCGTGGTCGCCACCACCGCACTGCTCGGCTCCGGTTCGGCGCTGCTGGGTCAGCTCGCGGCGGGGGCGCGGACCGCCGCCCTGGTCGTCCCGTTGACCACCGCTGCCCACACCGCGCTGCCCGCCATCTCGGCTGATGCCGACGGTCAGCTGAGCGGCACTGTCACCAGCGTCGCCGGTGCGCTCGAGGCCGATGTACTGCTGGTCCCTGCCACCGGTCCCGATGGCGTCGCACTGTATGCGGTGTCGTCCACCGAGGTCCAGCTCACCCCGGTCGTCTCCTTCGACATGACCCGTCAGCTCGCCGATATCGAGTTCGATGGTGTCGCAGGTGAACTGGTCGTGGCCGACGGCGAGGCCGCGGTGCGCCGCGCACTCGCCGCGGGCACGGCCCTGCTCGCCTCGGAGCAGTACGGGGTGGCGCGGTGGTGCCTCGACGAGACCGTGTCGTATCTGAAGGAGCGGCGCCAGTTCGGTCGCGTGGTCGGCGGATTCCAGGCCGTCAAGCACCGGCTGGCCGATCTGTACACCGCCGTCGAGTCCGGCAATGCCGCCGCCCGCTACGCCGCCGCGACCCTCGCCGCCGACGACGCCGACGCGCCCGTCGCGGCGGCGGTAGCCCAGGCGTTCTGCAGCGACCTCGCGGTCCACGCGGGCGAAGAGGCGGTGCAGCTCCACGGCGGCATGGGCATGACGTGGGAGCATCCGGCCCACCTGTACCTCAAGCGCGCCAAGGCCGACCAGCTCGCCTTCGGCACCGCCGGTGCGCACCGGGCGCACCTGGCCGACCTGGTCGAGGTGCCGGGACCATGATCATCGGTGTTCTGCGGGAAGCACGCCCGCGCGAGACCCGGGTGGCCGCCACCCCGGCGACGGTCACCCGGCTCGTCCGGCTCGGCTACGAGGTCGTGGTCGACACCGGCGCGGGAAGCCTCGCGTCGTTCTCCGACGACGCCTACGTCGAGGCGGGTGCCACGATCGGCAACGCGCGCGCCGCCGATATCGTGCTCGGTGTCAACGCGCCCGCCACCTACCAGCTCGACGACCTGAACCCCGGTGCCACCGTGATCAGCCTGCTGGGGGTGGTGAGCGATCCCGAGCTGCTCGCCGACCTCGGCAAGCGGCCGATCACGGCGCTGGCCATGGACGCGGTGCCCCGCATCTCGCGCGCCCAGTCGCTGGACGTGCTGTCCTCGATGGCCAATATCGCGGGCTACCGCGCGGTCGTGGAGGCCGCGCACGCGTTCGGCCGGTTCTTCACCGGACAGGTCACCGCCGCGGGCAAGGTACCGCCCGCCAAGGTTCTGGTGGTCGGTGCCGGGGTGGCCGGGCTGGCCGCCATCGGCGCCGCGGGCAGCCTCGGCGCTGTCGTGCGCGCCACCGATCCGCGGCCGGAAGTCGCCGACCAGGTGAAATCGCTTGGTGGAGAATATCTCTCGATCGACTCCGCCGAGGCGGAAGTGTCGGCGACCGGCTACGCCAAGGAGATGAGCGGGGACTACAAGGCCCGTGAGGCGCAGCTCTACGCCGAGCAGTGCGCCGATGTGGACATCGTCATCACGACCGCCCTGATCCCCGGGCGCCCCGCGCCGCGCATCATCACCGCCGAGATGGTGGCCTCGATGAGGCCCGGCAGTGTCATCGTCGACATGGCCGCGCAGAACGGCGGCAATGTCGAGGGCACCGTCGCCGACCGCGCGATCGTCACCGACAACGGCGTCACCATCATCGGCTACACCGATCTGGCCGGTCGACTGCCCGCGCAGGCCTCGCAGCTGTACGGCACGAACGTGGCGAACCTGCTCGAGCTGATGACCCCGGGCAAGGACGGCAGGCTGGTCCTGGACTTCGACGATGTGGTCCAGCGTTCCATCACCGTCGTGCGCGGCGGCGAGGTCACCTGGCCTCCGCCTCCGGTCGCCGTCTCGGCGAAGCCCGCGGCCGAACCCACCGCGCCACCCGAACCGGCACCGGTGAAGGAGCCGATGTCTGCTTGGCGCCGCATCGGGCTGGTGCTGATCGCGGCGGCCGCGGTGTTCGGGCTGATCGCGATCTCACCGCCCGCGTTGCAGGGACATCTGACGGTGTTCGCGCTGGCGATCGTGATCGGCTACTACGTGATCGGCCACGTGCATCACGCGCTGCACACCCCGCTGATGTCGGTGACCAATGCGATCTCCGGGATCATCGTGGTCGGCGCGCTGCTGCAGATCGGGCACGGCGATCCGTGGATCACGGGACTGTCCTTCGCGGCGATCCTGCTGGCGAGCATCAACATCTTCGGTGGCTTCGCGGTGACCCGCCGCATGCTCGCCATGTTCTCCCGCAGCTGAGCTGCGCCCGACCCCGGAGTGAATTCTCATGATTTCCGTTGAGACCGTGGCCAATTCGGCCTACATCGTCGCGGCGCTGTTGTTCATCCTCGCGCTGGGCGGCCTGGCCAGGCACGATACCGCCAAGATGGGCAACACCTTCGGCATCACCGGGATGGCGGTGGCCCTCGGCGCCACCGTCGCGCTGGCGATCGGTCGCGACATCGAGCCGCTCGGACTACTGCTGCTGTCAGGCGCGACCGCGCTGGGTGCGGCGATCGGCCTGTGGCGGGCCCGCATCGTCGAGATGACCGGGATGCCCGAGCTGATCGCGCTGTTGCATTCGTTCGTCGGTTTCGCGGCGGTGCTGGTCGGCTGGAACGGCTACCTGCATGTCGAACGACATCCCGGCGGTGCCGATGCCGAGCTGCTGCGTGCCGAGGGGCTGCTGGGCATCCACGGCGCCGAGGTCGCAATCGGTGTGTTCATCGGCGCGGTGACGTTCACCGGTTCGATCGTGGCCTACCTGAAGCTCTCGGCGCGGATCAACTCCGCACCGTTGCTGTTGCCCGGCAAGAACATCCTCAATGTGGGCGCTCTGGTGGTGTTCGCCGCGCTGACCGTGTGGTTCGTCGTCGACCCGCGGCTGTGGACCTTGGTGGCGATCACCGTGGTCGCGCTGCTGCTCGGCTGGCACCTGGTTGCCTCGATCGGCGGCGGTGACATGCCGGTCGTGGTGTCGATGCTCAACAGCTACTCCGGCTGGGCCGCGGCGGCCTCGGGCTTCCTGCTCGGCAACGATCTGCTGATCATCACCGGTGCGCTGGTCGGCTCGTCGGGTGCGTACCTGTCCTACGTCATGTGCAAGGCGATGAACCGGTCGTTCCTGTCGGTCATCGCGGGCGGCTTCGGCATCACCGCGGGCCCGGCCGGTGACACCGACCTGGGCGAGCATCGCGAGATCACCGCCGACGGCGTCGCCGAGCTGCTCTCCGGGGCGGACTCGGTGATCATCACCCCCGGTTACGGCATGGCCGTGGCCCAAGCCCAGCACGGCGTCGCCGAACTCACCCGCACACTGCGCGAGCGGGGCGTGAGCGTGCGTTTCGGTGTGCACCCCGTCGCGGGCAGGCTGCCCGGCCACATGAACGTGCTGCTGGCCGAGGCGAAGGTGCCCTACGACATCGTGCTGGAGATGGACGAGATCAACGACGATTTCACCGGCACCGATGTGGTGCTGGTGATCGGCGCCAACGACACGGTCAACCCGGCCGCCTCGGAGGACCCGGCCAGCCCCATCGCGGGCATGCCCGTGCTCACGGTGTGGGAGGCCGACAATGTCGTCGTGTTCAAACGATCCATGGCCTCCGGGTACGCCGGTGTGCAGAACCCCCTGTTCTTCCGGGAGAACTCCGCGATGCTGTTCGGCGACGCGAAGGACCGGGTGGAAGACATCGTGAAAGCGCTCTGACCGGGCCTGAAATGAAATAAGGGCGGCAGTGCCACAAGCACTGCCGCCCTTTCCTGGTTTCGTTCCTCCGTCGGCGCGGGGTAGTGGCGCGGCACAGTGACCGGCTATCCCGGTGGAGACCAGCATGCGCAGCGGTGTGCGTTCAATCATGATCATATGACTATGACGGGCGGCTCACCAATTATCGCCGGAGCTTGCCGCCCGTCGACAGACGTCAGCTCATCGCGCACACCGCTGGGCCGCCGCTAGCTCCGCGCGAGCTCGCGCAGGTACTGGCACACCTCGTCGATCGCTTGCTTGGCCTGCGCGAACACCGCGACCTCGGTGAAGAAGCCGTGGAAGATGCCGGTGTACCTGGTCGACGTCACCGCGACGCCGTCGCCGCGCAGCCGCTGCGCGTACGCCTCGGCGTCGTCGCGGATCGGGTCGACTTCCGCGGTGATGACCAGTGCGGGCGGCAGATCGCGCAGGGACTCCGCGCGCAGGGGCGCCGCGAGGTAGTCGCCGCCCGGGTGGCCGGCACCGGCGTACTGCTCCCAGAACCACCGCGCGTCCGCGGCGCCGAGCAGCGGCGCGTCGGCGAAATCCGACCACGACGGCCTGGTGAACGTGTCGTCGACGGCGGGGTAGGCGAGCACCTGCGCCACGGGCAGAGCGCTGCCCTCCTCGCGTCGGTGCAGGCACAGGGCGGCGGCGAGATTGCCGCCTGCGGAGTCGCCGCCGACCGCGATCCGATCCGGGTCGATGCCCAGCTCGGGCGCCGATCGGGTCAGCCATGTGTACGCATCGATGCAGTCTTCCAGCGCCGCCGGGTACGGGTTCTCCGGCGCCAAGCGGTAGTCGAGGGACACGACCGTCCAGCCGGATCCGGCGGCGATCGCGCGGCACAGGTCGTCGGCGCCGTCCAGAGTGCCCAGGACGAAACCGCCGCCGTGCAGGTAGACCAGGGCGGGCGCGGCGCTCTCGGGGGGCGTACCGTCCGCGCGGTACAGGCGGGCCGCGATCGCGCCGGCACGCGTCGGCACGGTCAATTGTCCGACATGGTCCAGCAACGTGATCGGCTCGGCGGACGGGGCCGAGTTCACCAGCGCGCGGGCCTGCTCCGGCCCCAGCTCGTGCAGGGGCTTCTGCAGGATCTGGTCGATCATCCGGGCCACGGCCGCGGCCTGGTCGTCGAGCAGATCCCACCAGGCGGGAGTGTCGTCGTTCATGAGAAAACCTCGCTAGTCGTTGACAAGCAGTGATCTGTGCCTCACCATCATAGTCACGTGACCCAGACATTTGACTATAAGTTCACGTTCCATTTGGGATCCGCTGTCGACGGTGTACCGCGCACACGATCTCGTCGAGTCGAAAGGACAACATGATGACCGAAACGACGATCGGTCCCGCGACACGCGGGGCTGACGCGGTCGGCGGGGTCGACATCCGGATCGAGGACGACGCCAGTCCGATCGTCCGGCTGATCGCCCGGACCGTCACC
This sequence comes from Nocardia sp. NPDC057663, assembly GCF_042799895.1. Taxonomy (NCBI): domain Bacteria; kingdom Bacillati; phylum Actinomycetota; class Actinomycetes; order Mycobacteriales; family Nocardiaceae; genus Nocardia; species Nocardia sp. NPDC057663. The sequence goes on from NZ_JBHVHX010000022.1 coordinate 30,495, forward strand.
GATTCTCTCCGTGCCGACAGCTCCCTCCTGCCCGCCGGGCTGGAAGGAGCGATCGCGATCCGTTCCCACGACACCCCGCAGGCCGCGACGATCACCATCGCCGATGGCGCCATCGCGGTGTCGGGTGGTGTGTTCGTCGAGCCCGACCTCGACGCGACCGTCGACTTGAACCAGTTCTTCGCCCCGGTCGGTGAGCCCGTCGGCTCGCCCGAGTTCGTGGCCGTGGCCGTCGCGCTGCTGTCGCCGCCGCTGCCGGACTGGAAGACCGCCGCGGCGTCTTTCTGGGCCGCGGCCCGGTCGACCCCCGGCATTCCCGACATGTTGATCGCCATCACGGAGGGCCCCGAAGGCCTGGACCAGGTCGTCGTGGGCGAGGGGGAGACCTACTACGTCATCGCGGGCCCGCCGGATCTGCTGGCCGCCATCTTCACCGGCGCGGTCGATCTGCTCGCCGCCCTGTCCACCGGTCTCATCGGCGTGCGCGGCACGCTCGCGCAGCTGTCCGTGCTGGTCGCCGCATCCTGGAAGGTTCGTTACGATGTCTGAAATTGCCACCACCGCAACGGCTCTCGCGGCCGATGTGCATACGGTCCGGATCGAGTCGACCAACCACGACGGCTCCTTCCACGGCAAGAACGTCGCGCCCAAGAAGTTCGCCGCGAGTGCGGAGTCGGGTTTCGCGGTGGCCGATCTGCTGTTCGGCCTCGACCTCGGCAATGCGCCGACCATGGGCTTCGCCTACCCCGCCTGGCGTGGTCACCTCGCCGACCTGCAGTTCCGGCCCGACATGTCGACGCTGGTGCAGTGGGTGCCCGGCCTGCAGTCCGTGATCGGTGACTACTGGCAGGCCGACGGCACCCCGATCGGCACCTGTCCGCGCAACCTGGCTCGCAAGCTGGTCGATCGGCTCGCCACCCGTGGTTTCACCGCCACCATCGCGGTCGAGATCGAGGCCACCGTGTTCCAGGAGTCCGTCCACGAGGCCAGGGCGAAGGGATACCGCGATCTCACCCCGCTCGGCGGATCCGCGGGCACCGCCTACAACCTCGCGAAGTCGAAGGACTGGGTCGACTACATGTCGGCAGTCGTCCGGCGTCTCGAGCAGATCGGCATCGAGTGGGAGGCGTGGAGCGACGAGGACGCGGCCGGCCAGGTCGAACTCAATCTGGTTCCCGGCGACCCGATCTCGGTGTGCGACAACTGGGCTCGCGCCCGGCAGGTGATGCGTGAGGTGGCCTTCGAGCGCGGTCACACCGTGACCTTCATGGCCAAGCCGACCGCCGGCTACGGCCAGGCCTCGCACGTCAACCTGTCCCTGCAGCGTGACGGCGTCAACGCGTTCTACGCCCCCGACGGGCCGTCGGACACGATGCGGCACGCGGTCGCCGGGCTCCTGGCCACGATGCGCGGCGCGGCCTCGATCATGCTTCCGCAGATCACCTCCTTCCGGCGCCTGGTCGACCTGAGCGGACCGCCGACGACGGTGACCTGGGGCATCGCCAACAAGAGCACCGCGGTGCGTGCGGTGGTCGGTCACCCGAGCTACTCCCGCCTCGAGTACCGCGTTCCCGGCGCCGACGCCAACCTGTACCTCGCGGTCGCGACGATTCTCGCCGGTGTGATCGCCGGGATCGACGGCGAGCTCGAACCGGCGGATCCGGTGAGCGATCTGGCGTGGTGCGTGCCCGACCTCGAGCGGCTGCCCGAGACCATCACCAAGGCGGCCGACGCACTCGAGGCCGATCTGATCCTGCGCGAGCAGCTCGGTGACGAGTTCGTCGACTACTGGGTCGGCACGCGGCGCTGGGAGTGGATGCAGTTCCACACCGCGGGTGGCGACCCGTTCGCCGAGCTGTCGGAGTGGGAGTCCAAGCGCTACTTCGAGTTCCCGTGACCGCGGGCTCGACCCGGGTGAAGCCCCTGATCGGCCTGACCGGACGACGGTTCAGGATGGAGTTGGTCAAGGGCTCACACCCGGGGTACGGCCAGCGCCTCACCGACAGCTTCATCTCCGATTTCGCGGAACGGATCGCACGCGCCGGTGGCGTGCCGGTGATGCTGCCCTACGGCGCCGATCCGGCGGCGCTGGGTGACTGGCTGTCCGGTGTGCTGATCACCGGTGGTCAGGATGTGCATCCGAGCTGCTGGGGTGGGGACGAGTCGGTGGTCAGCGGGATCGATCCGCTCGCCGACCCTTCGGTCCACGATCCCAGTCGGGACGAGTTCGAGATCGCGTTGACCCGGGTCGCCTTGGAGCGGCAGATCCCGCTGCTCGGCGTCTGCCGCGGCATGCAGGTGCTCAATGTGACCCTCGGCGGCACGCTGATTCCCGACCTGCCGGTCGGGCCGATACGGCACCTCATGTCAGCGGGTCCGCTGTCGGACGGCGACCCCGAGCACGTCGTCACCTTCGATGCGGGGACGACCGCCCAGAAGGTGTTCGGCGATCGGCTGGTGACCAACTCGTGGCACCACCAGGCGATCGATGTCTGCGGCGACGGGCTGGTGGTCACCGGTCGCACCGATGACGGCGTCGTCGAGGCCGTCGAGCTCTCCGGGGCCGCCGTGCTCGGGGTGCAGTGGCATCCCGAGTGGATGGTCACCGATGACGGTGCGGTGCGCTGGCTCGTCGAAGCGAGCGCCGAGCGGCGCTGAGCGGAGCAAAAACGACTGTGGCCGCCACCCTTTCGGGTGGCGGCCACAGTGCTGTGGTGTCGGCGCGGTCAATCCACGCGCACCCAGGACACCAGCGACCGCATGTCCGGCTCGGGCGCGATCTCCGCAGGCCGGACCGCGGGTGCGGCGGCATCGCCGAGGTTGGCCGCCATCCACGCGTCGAGCACGCCGACGGTGAGTTCCATCTGTGCCCGCGCCGCGGCGGCGTCGGTGAACACCAGCCAGTTGAGCGCGAAGCCGTCGGACAGCGCGGACACCACGTAGATCAGCTGGTCGATCGTGTCCGGGCCGACCGGGCGGCCCGCGGCGGTTGTGGTGCCCTCGAGGATCGTGCGCATGGTCGAGAAGGCCTCGTTGTACACGACCTCGGCCTGCTCGCCCTCACGCTGACCCCAGCTGATCAGCTCGAGGATGGTCGCGCCGAAGTCCGGATTCTCCAGGTACCACTCCAGCACGCCGCGCAACAACCCCCGTGCGGTGTTCTGCGCGTCGCTGTGGGCGTCGCTGCGGTTCAGCACATCTCGATACTCGCCGGCGAGGTATTCGAAGACCGCCGCGAACAGCACCTCTTTGGTGGCGAAGCAATAGTGCAGCGTGGCCAGGGGAGCGTTCGCCTCTTCCGCGATGCGGCGCGTGGTGGCTCCGTCCACCCCGTGGGCGGCGATCACGCGCACGGCCGCCGCAACCAGCTCGGCGCGACGTTCGGCGGCGGGAATGCGAGCCATGCGGTACTCCTTCGAATCAGATCTGAACGATTGATCAAGTCAATATCGACATTACCAGCCTGAACTGCACATGGGGGGACTACCAGGCAGGGTGTTTCCAAAATAGTTAGTCATGTGGCTTGATCAATTGACCCACTACCGCTACCGTTATGGCAGGCCTCACATTCCCACCCCCTGGTGGTTGCACTCCTGCTCTGCGGCGTGGCGATCCGGGCCCATCGACAACCACCCATGACGGCGTGCGCACCGCGCCGGCCGCAGCCCGGCGACTGCAGGTCGATCGACGACCTACCACCTGCTACCCGCGAAGAGGACGACATGACCCAAGTCGAATCGGTCCACCCCGAACGCGCGATCACGCTCGATCGCCTGGCCGTCGACCCGCCGATCGACACCCTCGTCGGCCTCCTGGCCGACCGGGCGGTCCGTTCTCCCGACCGTGAATTCCTCCGGTTCGTGGACGGGTCCTGGACCTTCGCCGAGATCGACGACTGGACCTCGCGTCTGGCCCAGCGACTGGTCACCGAGGACGGAGTCCGCCCAGGGGACCGGGTCGCGATCATGCTGCCCAACGTGGTGCAGTGGCCGATCGCCTGGTTGGCGATCCTCAAGGCGGGCGCGGTGACGGTTCCGGTGAACTCGTCGTATCAGCGGGCTGATCTGGAATTCGTCCTCCAGGATTCCGGCGCCCGGGTGCTGTTCACCGACGCCGAGCACACCCCGTTGGTCGACGAGGTGCGCGCGGCGAACAGCGAACTGGCCGACGTCCGCATCATCGAAGCCTCCGCACCCGGCGAGCTCGCGGGATACCCGGCGGACCGCCCCGCGGTCGCCGTCACCGGCACGACCCTCGCGAACCTCCAATACACCTCGGGGACAACCGGATTCCCCAAAGCCTGCATGCTGACCCACGACTACTGGACCCGGCTGGGCTGGGTGTGCGCGAACGCGACCGGCCTCGGCGCCGACGACGTGGCACTCACCTCGCAGCCGTTCTCCTACATGGACCCGCAGTGGAACACCTCGCTGTGCCTGACGATCGGCGCGCCGCTGGTGGTGCTTCCCCGGTTCTCCGCCTCCGGTTTCCTGGCCGACGTCCGCAAGCACCGGGCCACGTTCTGCTACGTGCTCGGGTCGATGCCGACGCTGCTGTTCAAACAGCCACCCACCCCGCAGGACCGCGACAACGACCTGCGCATCGTGCTGTGCTCGGCCATCCCCGTCGCGCTGCACGCGGAGCTCGAGCAGCGGTGGGGCGCGCCGTGGCGGGAGATCTTCGGGATGACCGAGAGCGGCGTCGACCTGGTCAGCCTGCCTGAGAGCGCCGGTGATGTCGGCAGCGGACGGCTGGGCCTGCCGGTTCCCACCAAGCAGGTTCGCGTCGTCGACCCGCAGGGTCGCGAGGTCGCCGAGGGTGAATCCGGCGAACTGATCACCTCGGGCAAGCCGATGATGCTCGGTTACTGGAACCGGCCCGAGGACACCGCGCAGGTCCTGCGCGACGGCTGGCTGCACACCGGCGACGTCGCCGTCCGTGAGGCGGGCAGCTACCGCCTCGTCGGCCGGATCAAGGACATGGTCCGCCGCGGCGGGGAGAACATCGCCAGCGCCGAGGTCGAACGCGTCCTGGAACGGGACGACACCGTCGTCGCGACGGCGGTGGTCGGCGTCCCGGACGAGCTGTTCGGCGAGGAGGTCAAGGCCTTCGTGCAGATGGCCCCCGGCATCGAGGAGAACCGCGCGACCGCGGAGCAGATCGTCGAGGCCGCGCGAAACCAGCTGGCGCGCTTCAAGGTTCCGCGCTACGTGGAATTCGTCGCCGATTTCCCGCGCACCCCGTCCGAGCGTGTGTCGAAGCCGGCGCTGAAGGCTCGCGCTGCCGAGCATCCCGGCACCACCTACGACTTGCAGCCGCCGCGCACCGACGGCAACGGTAACTGAGGAGCTAGACGTGACCGACAACTACCTGGACGTGCACATCGCCGACGATGTCGCGGTTCTCACGCTGAACCGCCCGTCAAAGCTGAACGTGCTGGACGTGGCCACACGGGTGCAGCTCGCGCAGACGATCCGGCGGTTCGGGACGGGTGACCTCGTCCGTGGGATCGTGCTCACGGGCACGGGGCGGGCCTTCTCCGCGGGCGAGGACCTGCAGGTGGTGCCGACCACCTACGACGAGATTCACCAGGCCTTCGCGACGTTCCACGACATCACCCGCGCCATCCTCGAGACGAGCGTCCCGGTGATCGCGGCCGTGAACGGGATCGCGGTCGGCGGTGCCTCGGAGATCACCCTGTGCTGCGACTCGCGCATCGGCACCCCCGCCGCCGAGTACTACCAGCCGGAAAACCACCGCGGGATCATCATCTCGAACGCCTCGAGCCTCCTGATGGGTCGTCTGGTCCGCAACCACGCGATGCGAATCATCCTGGGCTCCCAGCGGATCGGCGCGGATGAGGCACTGCGGATCGGGCTGCTCGACGAGATCGTGGCCACGGAGGCGCTGGTGGACCGCGCGGTCGAGGTGGTCAGGCAGTGGAACTCCGATCCCCGGACCACCGCGCTGCACCTGGGTCTGCTGCGGCCGCGCCCCGAAGAGATCGAGGCCGCCTTCCTCCGCGAGGACGACGCCGCCCGCCAGTCCTGGGAGTCCGGCACCTTCACCGAGGGGATCGCCGGCTTCTGGGCATCGAAGAACGCTGCGCCGTCGGCGCCCGCACAGAGTAATTGAGATCGGAGACGATGATGATCACCACCGAAGCAGCAGTTCTCACCGCGGTGAACGAACCGCTCGAATTCACCGAGATCCAGGTCGACGACCCGGAGCCCAACGAGGTACGCCTGGCCGTCTCCCATGTCGGTCTGTGCCACAGCGACCTGCACTACATGACCGGAACCGTCGGCGCGGACCTGCCCGTGGTGGTCGGGCACGAGGTGGCGGGCGTGGTCGAATCGGTCGGCTCCGCGGTGACCTCGCTGCGTCCCGGCGACCGGGTCGTCGGCGCGCTCACGCCCTCGTGCGGACTGTGCCGCAACTGCCAGGTCGGGCATTCGACCCAGTGTCAGCGCATCACGCAGATCCGGCAGCGGCCCCGGCCCGCCTTCCAGCTGCCCAGCGGTCAGGCCGTCCACCGGCTCGGCGATGTCGGTGCGTTCTCCCGCCACACCCTGATGCGGGAGAACGCACTGGTGAAGGTGTCCGACGAGGTCGGGCTGCACGTGGGCTGCCTGCTCTCGTGCTGTGTCATCACCGGCATCGGCGCCGTGTTCCGCGCCGCACAGGTACGCCCCGGTGCCACCGTCGCCGTCATCGGTTGCGGCGGTGTGGGTTCGGCCATCATCCAGGGCGCGCGCCTGGCGGGTGCCTCGGCGATCGTCGCCGTGGATCTCGACGACGCCCGGCTCGCGGCGGCCCGCACCTACGGCGCCACCCACGTCGTGAACGGCGCCGCCGACGTGCCCGCCGAGATCCAGAACCTGCTCGGCGACGGCGTGGACTACTCGTTCGAGGCCGTCGGCAGCGCGCGGACCGCGGCCACCGCGCTGGCGGTCCTGCGCGCCACGGGCACCGCGTGCATGGTCGGTATCGCCCCCGACGGAACCGATCTGACGCTGCCTGCCTGGAACTTCTTCTTCAGTGAGAAGCGCCTCATCGGTTCCTACATGGGTTCGGGCCAGGCGCAGGAGGACATCGCCCAGTTCGCCCGGCTGTACCTGCAGGGCCGCCTGCTCCTCGACGAGATGGTCAGCGACGTCATCCCGTTCCACGACATCGACAAGGGCTTCGAGGCGATGAAGTCCGGCGAGGTCACCCGCATCGTCGCCGACCTCACCGTCTGAGCCACGTCCCCGTTCGAGCCCCGAAGGAGCCCTCGATGTCGAATCCCCAACTGCCCCAACCGATCAACTACATCGCCGACGACTGGTCCGCGTGCGAGACGATCCCGGACGCCTGGAATCTCGACCCCAACACCGGCCTGCCCGTGCACCGCGCCGTCACCACCACCCCTGCCGACGTGGAACGCGCCCTGCGCCACGCCGAGCAGTCCTACGGTTTCGAACGCTGGGACGACGCGGCGAGCGAAGAACGCGCCGCCGTCATCGAGCGCGCGGCCGACATCGTCGAGTCCCGGATCGAGGACATCGCCCGCACCGACGCCCTCACCAGCGGCGTCCCGATCGCCAAGTCCCGCATGGTCGCACAGTTCCTGCCGTACCGGATCCGCTCCGCGGCCGCGGAGTTGCGCACTATCCCGCGTCGCACGGCGCTGGCGGCCGACGGTCGCGACGTGCGGCTGTACAAGGTCCCGTGGGGTCCTGCCGCCATCCTCACCCCGTGGAACGGCCCCAGCTTCATTCCCGCCGCGAAGATGGTGAGCGCGCTGGCCGCCGGCTGCCCGGTCATCCTCAAGCCGTCGGAGCACGCGCCGAGCAGCGCGCAGATCATCGTCGAGAGTTTCGTCAAGGCGGGCCTGGCCGCCGGTGCGTTGCAGCTGCTCCACGGTGCGGGCGACGTGGGCGCGGCCCTCACCGGCGACCCGCGCGTGAAGATCGTCTCCTTCACCGGTGGCCCGAACGCGGGCCGTGCGATCGCCCGCGCCGCCGCGGAGGACTTCAAGGTGCTCCAGCTCGAACTCGGTGGCAACAACCCGGCCCTGGTGCTGGACGACGCCGACATCGACGTGGCCGCCGCCGGCATCCTCGACGGGATGACCAAGCTCAACGGTCAGTGGTGCGAGGGCCCAGGCAAGGTGCTGGCGCACAAGAGCCTGGTCGAACCGCTGCTCGAGGCGCTGCTCGATCGCATCGCCCGCATCGAGATCGGGAACTCGCTCGACGAGAGCACCGAGCTCGGCCCCATCTCCAATGCCCCGCACTTCGCGACGCTCCAGAGCCGCATCGAAGGGCTGCGGGCCAACGGTGCGACCATCCATCAGCCCGCGACACTGCCCGGTCTCGACGGGTTCTTCCTGTCGCCCACCGTCGCTACGGGCGTCGACGCGTCGCTGGCGACCGCCGAGCTGTTCGGTCCGCTCATCAGCCTGCACGCCGTGGAGTCCGACGAAGACGCCCTGCGCGTGGCCAACGCCAACCCCTCGGGTCTGGACGCCTATGTGTTCGGCGGCGACCTGGACCGCGCCATCGAGGTCGGCTCGCGGGTGCTGTCGGGCGAGGTGCGCGTGAACGGCGCGAAGGTCGCCGATCTGGCCGACGGCTCGGCCCAAAGCTTCTGGGGCACTTCGGGAATCGGCGGCCACGCCCCCGGTGAGTCCGTCCGGGTGTTCTGCGGCGACCGAGTGGTCGGCGTCGATTCGCCCGACCTGCCGATGTAGCGATCGCGGAACTACTTCCGTCTCACCCCTTGACTGTGACCGGTACCACTGGTGTACTTCAACTAGGTCAGTTGATCCAGTCGGTCGACCATACAATGGAAAGCGGCTTTGCCATGAACTCCACCCCCACCCCTGAGATCGTCGACGTCATCGGTGTCGGTGCCGGCTTCACCGGCGTCTACCTCTCGCACCGGCTGACGACGGCCGGCTGGACCTTCGCGGGTTTCGAGGCCGGGCCGAGTGTCGGCGGTACCTGGTTCTGGAACACCTATCCGGGCGCCCGATGTGACGTCGAGAGCATCTACTACTCGTACGCGTTCGACGAGACGCTCCAGCAGGAGTGGACGTGGAGCCAGCGGTTCGCCCCGCAGGCCGAGATCCTCAGCTACATCGAACACGTCGCCGACCGCTTCGACCTGCGCAAGCACTTCACCTTCAACACTCGCGTGGTCAGCTCGACCTGGAACGCGGCCGACCGCCTGTGGGAGGTGCAGCTCGACAACGGGGAGATCCGGCGCGGCCGCTACCTGATCTCGGGTGCGGGCGGCCTGTCCACCCCGAAGGACTTCGACGTGCCCGGCCTGTCGAACTTCGCAGGCCTGAAGGTGTCGACGAGCCGGTGGAACATCTCTCTCGACGATCTCGCGGGCAAGCGCGTCGCCGTGATCGGCACCGGATCCTCCGGTGTGCAGGCCATTCCGCTGATCGCCGAGGTCGCCGATCACCTCACAGTATTCCAGCGCACCCCGAACTACGTGATGCCCGCGCGCAACGCCGAACTCTCCCCGGAGCAGGTCGCCGCCGTGAAGGACGACTATGTGGCGATCCGCGAGGAATGCAGGCACTCGCCCGGTGGCATCCCCGATCGCCCCGTCACCGACCGGGCCTTCGACGTCTCGGACGAGGAACGCACACGGCGCTACGAGGAGGCCTACGAGCGCAGCGGCTTCCAGGGCGTCGGTGGCGAGTTCGTCGACCTGCTCTTCGATGTCGAGGCGAACCGGACCGCGTCGGAGTTCATCCACGACAAGATCCGCGAGATCGTCGAGGATCCGGCCACCGCGGAACTGCTGGTGCCCAAGTACCACCCGCTGGGTGCCAAGCGCAGCGTGTTCGGCACCGACTACTACGAGACCTACAACCGGCCGAACGTGTCGTTGGTGTCGCTGCGGGACGAGCCGATCGAGACGATGACCGAGAACGCGATCGTCACCCCGAAGGGCACCTACGAGGTGGACGCGGTGGTGCTCGCGATCGGGTTCGACGCCTTCACCGGCCCGCTGTACGGGCTCAATCTCACCGGCGCGTCCGGCGCGAAGCTGCAGGAGGCCTGGAGTGACGGTATCTGCTCCTACCTCGGGTTCATGGCTGCCGACTTCCCCAACTTCTTCATGGTCGGCGGACCGCTGAGTCCCGCGCTGGCCAGCAATGTGGTGGTGACGATCGAGCAGGCCGTCGACTGGATCGCCGACCTCATCGAGCACGCCCGCGACTCCGGCGCCACGCTGATCGAGGCCACCCCCGAGGCCCAGCAGGAGTGGGTCGACATCACCGAGTGGACCGTGGCCCAGACGCTGTACGCCACCACCGACTCGTGGTACCGGGGCTCCAACATCGAAGGCAAGCCCAACACCTTCATGGGTTACCTGGGCGGTGTCGGCAAGTACCGCCGCATGTGCACCGAGATCGCCAAGCGGGACTACCCCGGCGTCGCGATCGACGGCGAAGCGCAGTCGCGCGCACTCGGCCCGATTCACGAGGAGATCGCATGAGCAAGGCAGTCCACCGGCGGTACGTCGCCTTCTCCGACGCCCACTACGCCGGTAATCTCGTCGACGGTGCCTACGCCCTGAAGCTCTTCGGCGACGTCGGCACCAATCTGGCGATCGAAATGGACGGGCACGAGAGCCTGTTCGCCGGCTACTCGTCGGTGGAATTCCTCGCCCCGGTCCGGGGCGGCGATGTCGTCGAGGCCGAGGCGACCCTGGTGAAGAAGGGAAACCGCAGCCGCACAGTCGATTTCGAGCTCCGTGTGATCTGTCGTGGCTCCGACGACACCGGCCGGGCGCAGGTCCTGGAGACACCTCTCCTCGCGGTGCGTGCACGCGGCACCGCGGTCATCCCCGCTGGCGGAACGGAGTAGACGCCATGGAATTGATCCATGACACCGGTTGGGCAGGACAACCCACCACGGTCGAACCGTCGCTGACCGGTGACATCGACTGCGATGTCGTGGTGATCGGCGGCGGTGGCGGCGGCATGTCGGCCGCCCTTCGCCTGGCCGAGAAGGGCGTCGACGTGGTGCTGCTCGAGGCGAAGACTCTCGGTGGGGGCGCCACCTCCCGCAATGCCGGATACATCACGAACTCGGTCGCCGCCGATCCGGAGATGCTGGGTTTTCTGCTGAAGCGCGAGCGGTTGCGCGAGCTGTACCGCTACGCCGAGAACGCGGTGCATTTCGCCGAGGATGCGATCAAGCATCACGCGATCGACTGTGACCATCGGCAGGAGGGCATCGTGATGGCCGCCGTGTCGAAGGGGCAGTTGCGGCACGCGCGCCGCAACGCGAAAGTCCTGGCCGAGGCCGGATCGTCGGGCGAATTCGTCGAGGGCCCCGAGGCGGGTCTGCCGGAGGGCTTCCTCGGTGGCATCCGCGAGGGCGTCGGCGGCACGGTCAATCCGGGCAAGTTCGCCCTCGGCCTGCGCGCCGCGACGATCGCTGCGGGGGTGCGGGTCTACGAGTCCACTCCCGCACGCGACATCGCCGACGTCGGCAACGGGGTCACCGTCGAAACCCCGCACGGAAAGGTCAGGGCCCGCAAGGCACTGCTGACCACCAATGCCGCGAGCAACAGCCTGCCCATTGCGCCCAAGCACCTCGCCATCCCGGTGTGGACCTCGCTGGTCGAGACCGAGCCCATCCCACCCGAGCGGCTCGACGAGATCGGCTGGACCAGCCGGGCCCCCATGGTCACACTGCACATGATCCTGGAGAGTTACCGCGTCACCCCGCGCGGGACCATCGCGTTCGGCACGCGCCGTGTGCAGGCGGGCCGCAACCCACTGCCGGATCGCACCCCCGCGCCGCACGTCGCCGACGACCTCGTCCGCGGCTTCCACGACCGCTTCCCCGGCCTGCGCGACATCAAGCCGGTGAAAGCGTGGGGCGGCTGGATCGGCATGAGCTCCACATGGCTTCCCGTCGCGGGCGAGGCCTCCGACAACGTGCTTTACTCGGCGGCCTGCAACGGTCACGGCTTCGCTCAGGCGCAGTACGTGGGCCACATGCTGGCCGACCACGTCACCGGTGCCCCGATGCACGAGGACCTGGCGGCGATCTGGCACGGCCGAAAGCGGTTCTGGCCCAGCTTCGTCAGCAATCCCGCGCTGTATCTGGGCTGGCTCGCCGACCGCGCCGTCGACCGCGTGGCCTCGGTCGGAAAATAGTCACCACGCCGGTTCACGCCGGCCGTCGACGAAACGGCACCCGCCGCCGACGGCCGGCGCGACGCGAGGAGCACGTATCCCGGTCGCTGACCGGGGTCATTGACAAACAGTTATCCCTGACCCAACATCATAGTCGTATGACTGAGACAAATGACTAGATTGGGCCAGGATGCACATGTTCACCAACACCTTCACCGAGACGTTCGGTATCGAGCACCCCATCGTCTGTGGCGGCATGACCGCCGTCGGCACCGCGGATCTGATCAGCGCCGTGGCCAACGCGGGCGCTCTCGGATTCCTCGCCGCCCTCACCCAGCCGACCCCCGAGGCGCTGGTCAAGGAAATCGCCCGCTGCCGCGATCTCACCGACAAGCCGTTCGGTGTCAACCTGACCATCCTGCCGACCATCAAGCCGGTGCCCTACGACGAATATCGTGACGCCATCGTCGAAAGCGGCATCACCATCGTCGAAACCGCGGGCGGCAACCCGCAGCCGCACCTGCCCACCTTCAAAGCCGCAGGCGTGAAGGTCATCCACAAGGCGGTCACGGTCCGCCGTGCCCTCAAGGCTCAGCAGCTCGGTGTCGACGCGATCAGCATCGACGGATTCGAATGTGCCGGGCACCCCGGTGAGGACGACGTCCCCGGCCTAGTGCTGATCCCCGCCGCCGCCAGGGCGCTGTCCATTCCGATCATCGCCAGCGGCGGAATCGCCACCGGCGCGGGCCTTGTCGCCGCCCTCGCGCTCGGCGCGTGCGCGGTGAACATGGGCACGCGGTTCATGGCGACCACTGAGGCGCCCATCCACGACAACGTCAAACAGCAGATCGTGGACAACACCGAACGCGACACCGTCATCGTGTTCCGCGAGTTCCACAACTCCGCCCGCGTCGCTCGCAACGCGGTCTCCGAGGAGATCGCCGCGGTCTCCCGCGAGCCCGGTGCGACCTTCGACGACATCGCCCACCTGGCCAGCGGTGCCCGCGCCCGCGAGCAGGTGTACGGCAACGGTGATGTCGACGGTGGCCTGTGGTGGGCCAGCCAGGCCCAGGGCCTGATCCATGACGTCGGCAGCTGCGCGGACGTGGTCGACACGATCCTCGCCGAAGCGCGGCAGATCATCACCCGGACCCTGCCCGGTCACCTCGCGGGCTGATCGGCTGATCGGGTCGTTTCGGAATTAGTGGGTCATTTGCCTTGATCATATGACTGACTCGCGGTAGCGTTATGACTGGCATCACATCCCGACCCATGTCGGGGCTACCCGCGCGCCCCTCTCGGCAGCGCTGACGAAACGACCCATCGCCGCCGGCCGGCGGGTGTCACCCTTTCAAGGAGAAGATCATGTCCATCAAGGAACTGCTTTTCGCGGTCGCGGACATCTGGATGATCGTCGTGGGATTCACCTACGGGATCAAGTTCATCCGGAACTACAAGAACTACCTGCTCGGCATCGAGTGGATCATTGTCGCGACATCGGGTACGAACTTCCTGATCTACGGACTCCTGAAGGCCGGCCACGACAGCCCGATGTACTTCGCCGCGTCGTTCCTGGATGCCTTTTCCCGGTCCGTGGGTATCACGCTGATCCTGGTTCTCGGGCTGATGGCGGTCACCCACCGGTACAAGCCGTCCGTGGCGGTGGACGTCGGTGCTTTCGCTCTCGCTGCGGTGGTGGGTTTCGCTCTCGTCGGGTACACCGAGACGTTCGGTACCCCCGCCAAGATCTTCTTCGTCGTGGTCACCGTACTCACCACGATCTTCCTGCTCTACTTCGTCAAGCGGCTGTGGGAGATCGACGAGCGCGGGCACGCGGTGTGGGCCGCCATCTCCGCCGCCTGCTCCTTCGTCATCGCCGCGATCTACGACTTCGTCCGCATCCCGGGCGACGACGCTGAGCACACGATCTTCTACATCCTCGCGCTGTCCACGTGGGGCCTGCAGATGTTCGTGTTCTACCGCGCCTACCGGGCGTTCGACGACTACAACAAGCGCGTCGACGCCCAGGCGGTGGCCGGTGACGCCTCGGTCGCGGCGTAATCGCAGGTCTTCCTTTCAAACGATCCAGAGCCAGGAGCTGAAATGGCAACGCAAGATGTGCAGGAAGAAACCACCGAGGTAGTCGTCGTGGGCGCCGGAATGGCGGGGTTGACGGCGGCGACAACCCTCGCACCCGAGGCTGAGGTGGTGGTGCTCGAGTCCACTGATCGCACGGGCGGACGCGTCGACACCGTCCGGCAGGGCGACTACTGGATCAATGTCGGCACCCAGTTCACCGAGGGCACCGGCACGCTGATCGAGGCGCTCGACCGGCACGGCATCGAGATGGGCTCGCTCGCGGGCAAGAGCGTCGCGCTGCACCTGAACGGTTCGACGGTCGACACCTCGAATCCCTTCGCGCTCATGTTCCGCACGCGGATGAGCATGATGGATCGGCTCGGCCTGGCCATCGTCGGTGCGCGCATTCTCGCGGCCGCACCGTTTCTCGAGTCGCAGAGCCGTTTCGCCCAGCGGGTGCGTGCCCGGCTCGAGGCCAAGCTCGCGTCGTATCTGCTGAACGGCGTCCGCTCGGAACTGGCCGCCACCATCGTTCGGTCGTGGTCGGCGCAGTGGATGGGATGTGACCTGGACGAGACGGCCGCCGCCCAGTTCGTCTACTCGGTCGGCATCGCGCTGACCGACCCGGAGAAGGTTCCGAACTTCTCGCTCCCCGCGGGCGGCAACCAGACACTGACCGACGTGCTGACCGAGGATCTCGGCGCCCGCATCCGCCTGAACTCGGTGGTGCAATCGGTGCGCCGCGACGGTGACGGCGTGGTCGTCGACTATCTCGACGGCGACCGCCCCAAGCGGTTGCGGGCCGCGCGAGCGATCGTCACCGCGCCGGCCGATATCACCGAGCGGATCATCCCCGACCTCCCGCAGCAGTACCGGAACGCGTTCAACGACATCACCTACGGCCGCTATGTGGTGGTCGGCTTCTTCACCGACGAAGTCGGGCCGCAGCGGTGGGACAAGTACTTCGGCATCTCCGCGCCGCAGCTGTCGTTCCAGGCGGTGTTCAACCATGCCGCGGCACTGCGCACCGGCAGTGACCGCAAGCCGGGCGGCGCCCTGGCCTGTTTCGCCGGTGGCGGCAAGGCCGACGCGCTGCTCGACCTGCCCGACGAGGAGATCGTGTCGCGCTTCACCAACGACCTTCTCAGCGTGCTGCCCGAGTTGGAAGGGAAGCTGGGGGAGGGCATCTTGCGTCGGCACCGCCGGGTCGTACCCTTCTGGGCACCCGGTCGGCGCAAGACACTCCCGACATTGCGTGACCCGCTCGGCAACATCTACCTCGCGGGCGACTACCAGCTCGACGTGCCGTCGCTCGCCGACGCGGCCGCATCCGGTGAGCGATCGGCGCTCGCGGTACTGGCAAGCCTGGGTCGCTCGCGCTAGCCACAGCAAGAACGAGATCCGTCGACGCGTGCAGTGGGTGCTCCGCTGCGCTAGCACCGCACGCTTCGCCGAACGAGCGGGATCGCTCACCCGACCACGCAGTCCACCTCTGGAGTTCCGATGTTCCTACTCGACATCCGTACAGTTTCGAAAACTCGTTCCGCTCGGCACAAGGTGGCGGTGTAGTGACATGCGCCGGCTCGATCTGACCGGCCGCACGGCCGTCATCACCGGAGGCGCCCGGGGGATCGGTTACGCTGCGGCGCAAGCCATCTCGGCGGCGGGCGGCAACGTCGTCCTCACCTCGCGGCAACAGAAATCCGCCGATGCCGCCGCGGCCGAACTACCTGGCAACGCGCTCGGGATGGCCGCGCGCGCCATCGACGAGATCGCCGCTCAGCGCTGCGTGGACGCGGCGATCGACCGTTTCGGCAGCGTCGACATCCTGGTCAACAATGCAGACACCAACCCGTCCCACGGGCCGGTCATCGACCAGGACTACATGCGATTCACCAAGACTTTCGGGGTGAACGTGTGGGCGCCGATCCTGTGGACGTCACTGGTGACGCGGGCGTGGATGGGTGAACACGGCGGCGTGGTGATCAATACCGCGTCGATCGGCGGGCCGGGATTCGACGCCGATCTCGGCCTGTACAACGCGTCCAAGGCTGCACTGATCCACCTCACCAGACAATTGGCGTTCGAGCTGTCGCCGAACGTGCGGGTCAACGCCGTCGCGCCCGGACTCGTGCGAACGGAACAGGCCGAGGACATCGGTGCCGCCATCGCCTTCCTCGCTTCCGGCACGGCCGGCTGGGTGACCGGCGAGACCTTCCTCATCGATGGCGGGCAGCGACTCGCCGATGCGGCATCGCTGCGCGCGAGCGAGCGCGGCCGTGCCTGAAACAGAAGGACGATCGTGAGCCCTGTCGAGATCGAAATCTTGGAGTTCGCAAGTCAGTGGGCACCCTACGGAGGCAACGACGCAGAGGCCTTCGTGCGTTTCGGTCTCACCGCCGAGGATTTCCACCGGCGACTGAGCCGCTTGCTCCGCTCGCCGGCGGCGCGCACGCTCACCAATTCGACCATCGCTACGTTGCTCGATCAGTGCAACAAGCGGTTGTACCGACCCGTATCAGCCAGACCCACCGGCACGCGCTGATCAGCACGGCTGATGTCCTCGCCGATTCGTTCGGGTGGAATGGCAGCGTACTGAGTTCGATGCGGACGCTGCTGTGATACTTCGGGCCGAAGTCGCTACGGCAATTTCTCAGCAATGGCACGTCGGTGCGGTGCGGTGAGTCGGTCCGATCAGGGAATGTGCGCATGTCTTTCGCGATCGGCGCGGGACCTTGACACGGCGCTGGTCACGGCTTTGACTGACGTGGAAGCTGATGTTACCTCGTCCGACAGTGCTCTGAGAGGTCGACAATGCGCAGCACGTGGTTAGCGAGCCCGGGGCATCGGCGCGGATCAGCCCGCCACGGGGCCATCTCGGTACTGGCATTGATCGGTGCGTGCCTGCTGTCCTTGACAGCCACCCAGACGACGTCTGGGCAACCCATGGCTAACACCGCGGACACCGGGTTCACGATCCCCTTCGCCGGTGCGCCCGCCTACGAATACCTGGCACCGACGCAGATGACGAGTCCGGATCAGCTCAACCAGCCGCTCGGTCAGGCGCTGGCCGACACGATCGCCGGTCAGGTGGGTCTCAACCGAGCTGACGCGCTGACCGAGCAGCAGTATCGCGATCTCAGTACCGGTGGCGGCGTCGGTGGCAGCCGTGAGGCGGCGGAGGTGATCGTCGCCTGCGTCCAGATCCTCACCAATACGGTCGGCCGCCCCCTCTATTCCGAGGTCGACGGGCAGAGTACGCCCTCGGTGCTGGCCAGCTACGGACTGTACGTGAACCCCGGTGGGCTACTGCAGAGCCCGGCCAACGCGGATGCGCCGACCAGGCAGGTGAACACCTTGATCGCGCCGGGCGGTTATGTCGGCAACTGGTTGCGGGACAACGGCGCGGTTCGAACCCTGATCGCGCTCTACCGGTCGGCCTACACAGTGCAAGCCGCCTATGGCTTTGCAGCACAACAGATTTCGGGTTCCGCCCAGCTGGTGACCAACACCAAGGCGGGCGTGAGCTCCGAGGTCGGCATGTCGATGGCCCCACCGCTGTGGATCGTGAACTTCGCCCTGATCTACATCTTGAACCCGGCCCTGGCGGCCGAGATGCCCGCTTACTGGGCTCCCATACCCCCGCCGATCGCCGACGCCATCAAAGCGAGCCCCACCGGCCAGGTGCCTTTCAGCGACTACGCGGCCTACTTCGGGTGACGGGCGGTAGCACGGAACGCCTGCCCAGCCGCTCGCGCCGACCGGACTACCTGCGCCGACTGGTCGCTCCCGGCCGACGCGGCACGGGATCCAGCGCAAGCACAACGCCGGACATCGAACTGTCACAGCAGCTCTGGCCCCACCGGCCCGCAAGAAATACCCGACCTCGGCAGCCTCGGTGCCCCCATCGACGCAGGATGTCACAGTCGCGCGGGTGTTCGCGCCACTGTGACATCCAAGTGCCCTATTCGGCCCTTGCCGCATCGCGGGCGAGGATGCGCGCGCGTTGTTCTTCGAACCGGATGACGTCGCGAGTGAGTTTCTCGAGGTACTCGGCGAGTTCTTCGCGGCTGCGCTCGCCGCGTGCGGTGAGGTCGGTGCGCTGGAAGACATTCCAGATTCGCAAGACCGGCAACACGACCTCGTCCAGGTGCTGGCGCAGGTCGTAGATCCCGTGCTTGACCATCAACACGCCATTGCGGCGCCAGTTCGGCATGCCGGTGCCCGGCATGGCGAACGTCTTCACGATCGTGGTCACAGACTCCATCGTCTGGTCAGGAGCGATGTCGAATGCGGCGCCGGTGACGTTGCGATAGAACATCATATGGAGATTCTCGTCGGCCGCGATGCGCTGCAGCATCTGTCCGGCGATCGGATCGTCGCAGACTCGTGCTGTGCTGCGATGGCTGACCCGGGTAGCCAACTCCTGGAATGTCACATACACGACCTGATTGAGCACCCCACCGAAGCCATCCGGTGCGTGTACACCGCGGGTCAGATGCACCATACGGTCGTTCTCCAAGGCGACGGGATCCACAGCGCGAGTGCAGACGAGGTAGTCGCGCATGGCGATAGCGTGGCGGTTTTCCTCGGCGGTCCAGCGGCCGACCCAGGTTCCCCACGCACCGTCGCGAGAGAAGTTCTCGGCGATCACGCGGTGGTAGGAAGGCAAGTTGTCCTCGGTCAGCAGATTCGTGATCATCGCGACTTTGGCGACCTCGGAGAGCCGTGACTGCCCAGGCTCCCAATCTTCACCGCCCATCGCGGCGAAGTTGCGGCCCTCGTCCCAGGGAACGTAGTCGTGCGGACACCAGTCCTTGACCGTGGCCGTGTGCCGGTCTATGTTGACCGCTACTACCGGTTCCAGCGCCGTCAGTAGCTCGAGTTGTGTCAAATCCTTTGTCATGCAGCGCCTTTCGATTCGGTGGAAATAGCCACGGAAATGCCGCTGTTCACGCGTATCTGACTGTGCGGCCACGCCGCTCACCCCCACTTTAGGCGGGTGGTGAAACCGGATGGGGGACTTCTACCGTGCATCGCTGACTTCGACCAGCCGACAACGGTCGACGGTGTCCACATGTGTCGGCCTGCGGACGACCTCGGGTGAAGCCTGCATAGCGACATTAGGAATGCGAACCACCAGTGACAGGGTGCACTGGAAGGGTGAATCATTGATGGAACTGACCAGTCGCCCGATGCAGCCGTTTCTCTGGTGGTCGGCCGACCTGAAGGCGAAGCCGGGAGTTCCGACGCGCACCGGCATGAGCGCGGACTGCCCACTCGGTCATATCGAGTATCGCCGTGTCGGCATGATCGACGCCGTCACCCGCGGGACTTCCTCGAGCCTCCTGTTGATTGTCAAAGGAGAACATTATGAGTAGATCATCAGTCCCAATAGTCTCAACGGCGTGGGTCGACGAGTTCGCCGTGCGCTGGGGAACCGCCTGGAACTCCCACGACCCTGAGCAGGTCCTCGCACTGCTCACCGACGACATCGTC
This sequence comes from Nocardia sp. NPDC057663, assembly GCF_042799895.1. Classification (NCBI taxonomy): domain Bacteria; kingdom Bacillati; phylum Actinomycetota; class Actinomycetes; order Mycobacteriales; family Nocardiaceae; genus Nocardia; species Nocardia sp. NPDC057663. The sequence continues at coordinate 50,233 of NZ_JBHVHX010000022.1, forward strand.
TACGACGACTCCGCCTGGCCCCGGACCATGCACGGCAAAGCCGACGTGCGCGAATTCCTCGAGCACAGCTGGCGCGCGTTTCCCGATCTGACCTTCGAGTTGGTCGCCGGCCCACACGTGGCAACCGATGGCCCGCGAGCCGCCTACTGGTGGAAGGCCGGCGCAACCCACCGGGGCCCGCTCGACCCACCTGGCATCCCCGCCACCGGCAGGCCCATCGAATTCGACGGCGTCGACATCCACGAGTACAGGGACGGAAAGGTCGCCAAGCTGCGGATCATCTTCAACATGACCGACGTAGCCGTCCAGTTGGGCTTGGTCCCAGAACCCGGGAGTGGAACAGAGAAGGTCATGGTCGGCATGCAGAAGCTCAGGTCCCGCTTCACCCGCTCCTGAGCACGTCCTAACGCACGCCGAGCAGCATCCCGTTTCTGAACATGTCCACCGGGTGTGCGTCGATATCACTCCGACCGAGGCACCAGCCGTAGCGGCGCCGTCTCGGGAGGCAGCCATCCGCCGCGCAGCCCCGGGAGCCCGTGATACGAGGCACGCCGCTCGGTCCCGGCGGGTGCTCCCCGCGGGAGTGGGCCCGCGACGACAATGGTGGTATGTCCACCAGTGTGGAACTGCGCGCGTACGCCGAGCTGAACGACTTCCTACGCCCGGCCGCTCGGTATGCGGCGCAGCAGCGACCGGTCCGTCCGCATCAGACCGTCAAAGACATCGTCGAGGCCGCGGGCATCCCGCACACCGAGGTCGATCTGATACTGGTGAACGGTGAGTCCGTCGACTTCGGCCACCACCCGCGACCGGGCGATCGGATCGCCGCGTACCCGATGTTCGAAACTCTGGATGTCGGGCCGCTGACCAGGGTGCGGGCCCGCCCGCTGCGCGATCCGCGGTTCATCGTCGATGTCAATCTCGGCGGCCTCGCCCGGCTGATGCGCCTGATGGGACTCGACACCCGCTGCGACTGGGCCGCCGCCGACGCCGCGCTGGCCGAGACAGCCGCCGCCGAGCATCGCATCCTGCTCACCCGCGACCGCGGCCTCCTCGCGCGGCGCAACGTCACTCACGGCGTCTACGTGCACGCGGACCGGCCGTTCGAGCAGATCGTCGAGCTGATCCGCAGGCTCGACCTGGCCGATCGCCTTGCCCCATTCACCCGCTGCCTGCGCTGCGGCGGCATCGTCACCGACGTGGCGAAGGGCGACATCATCGATCGCCTCGAACCGCTCACCCGCCGCTACTACGAGACCTTTCGCCGGTGCTCGGAGTGCGGGCGCATCTACTGGGCGGGCTCACATCAGCGCCGACTCGCCAACACGGTCACCAGGATTCACGCCGCGACGGGGGTCCGAAGGGGCGTTGACTAGAGGCGTCTCTACCCGCAACAGAACGGGTTGTCGCACGGTTGACCGACTTCACTGCCGTAGGTCACGAAATCCCGAACCGGGGCCAGGACTTCCTCGATAGTGCCGGTTTCCAGCATCGGAACGGACCGGTCCAGTGGTTGCCCCCATGTCGTCGGCAAGCCATCGATGTCGAAATACGGCACGCCCTCGACGAAGAGCGTCCACAGCGCATGATCGGGAAAGCTGTTGAGCCGCAAGACCCACCACCGACCGTCGACCCGGGCGGCGACCGGAAAATACACGTTCCCGGTCTTCCGCCACCGAGGTTGTGCGAAAAGCTCGAGCCGCGACATGCTTTTCAGTCTCCACGATTCCGCCGATGGCCGTCATGTTGTTGATACCCGGCCTGCTCGGTGCTGGGTGCCGCTGCGGACGATGAGTAGTGTGCCGCTGGTCCGGTTGCCTCGTCGAACGGGCTGATGGAGGCGCGCAGCAGGGTGCCGCCGGGTGGGTAAAGATCGTGCGGGTCCACCTAGGACAGGTCGATGGGCTCACGACCGAAGCCACCGGTAGATGACCGGCCATGCACAAGCGAGGGCGTGCTGGGTCCACACCAGCGCCGCTGGGATCGTCACGGTCAACACCGGTGTGCGCTGGGACTCGTCGGTCATGCCTGGACGCCGGGGTCGGAGCGGCCGATAGGTTCGGCCAGGTGCCCGCGCGCAGCCGCGAGGTCGGTCGGCCCCCGGGCACCGGCCCGAGCGCGGGGTTCCTCGGAGAAGGCAGCCCAGTCGCCGCGGGCAGCCCACTGCCCTGATGGCCGGTCCGGAGGTAAACACAGTGGCGTTGCTGTCACGCTCGATCGTGCTGAACGGGACGCGGCGGCCGCGACCGTTTCGCTCCGGACGGTCGATCCCGGCGCGTGGCCGGGAGTGTTCGGGTCGTCGGTCATGGTCATTCCCCTGAAATCGGCGGCTGAGTTGCAGGTCTCGTCGAGCGCAGTGGTTGCCCAACAGTTCCGCTCCGGTCGCCGCCCCTATTCTGGCACGAAAACTATACGCTAGCAGCGGGTTTCGGGGTGTAGCGACGGTCAGCGCGACTGCTGCTGTGTCGGGTGCTTCATCTGCCACGGTGAGCAGCGGGAGCTGCCCACGATCCGGGCACGGATCGGGGGTGCGCAATGCACCGATCCAGCTCGGTCCGAGGGCTCAACATCCGCCAACGTGCCCTGCTTCAAGCACTCCAACGGGCCGTGCCGACCAACGGACTGATCAGTGCCAAGTGCGCTACCGGCACCGCTCAGGCGTGGAAGTCACTGTGGATCAAGGCATCCGAGCCCTGCTGTCGACCAGCTCGCTAGCCGAAATAGCCACTCTCGCAACGCGTATCGCCCTACGATGGTCCATAGCAAGTTGGCATGATCGCACGGGAAGGGGTGCTCCCATGTTCGAGCTGGCGACATCCGAGCAGGTGCGGCTGCGAGCAGGGCGTTGGGTTCGGCAAGGAGCACGGTTGGTACCTGGACCGAGTCATCGGAGCCGTCGAGGCCCACCATCGAGGCGAACGTGACGCCGACATGCCTATCTCGGTCAACGCGATCTTCGGTTGGCAAGAGGGCTCGCACTATCCGATGGGCCTTACTCGGCATCGACCGTGAGCATTCACAAACCTGTCTCGAACACGCTTGATTGCCTGTCAAGCAGGTTCCGATGAATCTGTGCAAAGGTCAGGTCAGCTTTCGCAATTGTCTGACTATTCACTCGCATCGATGTCATCGCATATCTTCAGGACGGCGACAACACATCCAACGCGGCATGTCAACAACAGCCTGTGTCACAAGCTTTGTCCGCACAGATCGGAACTGGCTACCACTGTTCGAATGCAAAATTGTCGCCTGTGTTGCTCGTTGCGAGATGGCACGGCAGAGTGTCGCGGCCGGCCATGTTCCCCGCTCGGGCATGGACTCCGGCTGTCGTCGCAACAGTTCTGTGCCGGCCTCCAATGGCAGATACGTGCAGGCTGACCTGGTTCGTCGGAAGTGCGAAGATTTGCGAACTTGGAATCCCTTTCTAATGCGTCGGTCAGGCCGGCTGCCGAATTGGATTGCTGAAATATAGCCATTGTCGCGACACTCCTGCCGTGTATCAGAATTCCTACCTCGACCGTTGACAGTGCAGCTGCCGTGGTGCATGCTTGAAGCACGTGGTGTCCGCCCCAATTTGATCTTTCTCAAGCTTATGTCGCCATCGAGTGGATCACTGCCGGACGCCTTATCAAATATCTTGTTGGGGGCTAGCGTGAGTGCAAGTAAATCCGACGCCGGGCACACAAAAGTCGCAGTGGTGGAGAGTGATCTCGACAATCTAGAGTATTCCCTTGTCGAGAGTCCCGACGATGTATTCGACGACAGTTTCGAGCCGGAGGTCTGCGACATGGCGGACCTCGATGGCGATGCGGCGGCGCGAGGCCGTTTCATAGATCGCCTCGGCACGGCCATGGCGGATGTCGGACTCGCTATCTTGATCAATCATGGGGCGGAAGCGATCCTGCCCACGGCCGCTGACGCGGCTCTGCAAATGTTCACGACGACGCCCGCCGAAGAGAAGTTGAGGTTCGTCGCGACGGACTGCACGTTCGGAGAGCCGCTGCAAATGGGATACATCCCGCTCCAGGAAAGTACGCCTTCGCTGCCGAATTTGGTAGAAGCGTGGGAGCTCGACAAAGCGGCTTTCCGTATTCCGGGAGAAGATGCGGAAAAGGCTCTCACTTTCTGGCCGGAGGAGCGATTCGAAGTCGCGCTGCGACCCTATTGGCAGGCATGTGAGCGGATGGTGCTTCCGCTTGTGCACGCGATGTTCCGATATTTGGGGGTCGACCCTTCGTTGTATGACGAAGAATTGTCTCCGCCGAACAGCGTGCTGAGGTTCAATCACTACCCGCCGATCGACGATGCCGTGGCAGATTCCGGGAAGACAGGCCGCGTCATCGCCCACGAGGACTATGGTTTGATCACTCTGCTGCCGGCCACCCCGGTAGAGGGACTGCAGCTCTACCACCCTCGACGCAAGACGTGGAGCAGGGTCCACGCGCCGGCCGGGTCTTTTGTATTGAACAGCGGCGACTGGCTGAAAATGATCAGCAACGACCACTTCCACTCCTGTACCCATCGAGTCAGCGTGCCTCGCGACCGCGCCCAGCGAGCTGTGCCCCGCCTCACCATTCCGTATGTCGTTCATCCACGCGAAACGTCGATCGTGGAAGTATTGCCGGGCTTCCATCCGAAGTATCAGCCGATCAGTGGTCGGGATTTCATGACGAGGCTGGCTGCCCGGTATCTGGATCGCTGAGGTCTTCTGTGCGTCGGATCGATGCGCAGGTAGCCCGGCGGTTCGCTCTGGTGAGGAATTCCTGGCAGGGCTGATCTCGGCTGTCCTGTCCACTTGGCGCTGCGTGCAAAAACAATCGTCCGTTGACGGCTTGAATTCTTTAGAGGTGACAACATGGGTACCAACAATGCCAATAAGGCGCTCGGCAAGTTCGGGGTGGTAGATAAAGACCTCGATTACTCGCTCGAGGAAAGCCCCGATGACGTGTTCGACGACAGTTTCGAGGCGCCGGTCTGCGATATGTCCGACCTGCAGGGTGATGCGACGGCGCAGAAACGCTTCGTCGATCTGCTCGGCAGAGCCATGGAGGATACCGGGCTCGCGATATTGATCAACCATGGAATCGACACCGAATCGCTTCAGGCCACCGATGCGAACGCATTGGAACTGTTCACCTCGGTACCCGAGGAACAGAAGCTGAAATTCGCTGCAACAGACTATGTGTACGGCGGAGCATTCCGTCGTGGGTACTTCGCGGTCCAAGAGTGGACACCGACACGGCCGAATGCTGTGGAAGCGTGGGAATTCTTTCGCGATTCCTTCCGGCTGTCCGGCGAGGATCATGACAAGGCCCTGAGCTTCTGGCCGGATGAGAAGTTCGAAACTGCGCTGAGGCCGTACTGGCAGGCGTGCGAGGAATTGACTCTCCCGCTCGTGCAGGCCCTGCTCCGGTATCTGAACATCGATCCCTCGATCTACGACGAGGAACTTTCACCACCGTATGGTGTACTGAGGATCAACCACTACCCAGCCCTCGAGAGTCAAGCGGGTGGTCACGAGAACACAGGTCGTTTCATGACCCACGAAGACTACGGCCTGATCACCTTGCTGCCGGCCAATCCGATCGAAGGGTTGCAGGTTTACCACCCGCAACGCAAAACCTGGAGCAGGGTCACCGCCCCCCTCGGGTCCATGATCTTGAACAGCGGCGACTGGCTCCAAATGGTCAGCGCCGATCGTTTCCGTTCGTGTTCGCATCGTGTGTGCGCGCCCAGAGAACCCGGACACCGGGCGGTGTCCCGGATCTCTGTTCCTTATCTCGTTCTTCCCGGTGAAACCTCAGTTCTCGAGGTATGGCCGGGCTGCAGCCCGAAATACGGCCCCATCGGCGCCAAGGACTTCATGGCCAAGCTGGCCGGCAAATATGTGAACTATGACGATTAGACGTCTTCCGTGCGAGATGGCGCGTAGGAGTTTCGCCACGGGACGGTGACCGTCGTTGTCGCCGACTCGTGGTCGGCGCGCCACCCCATCGGTGAGTTCTGCTTACGGTATTGAGAAATTCGCTCATTCTGATATTTGGTGCGAACTTTTGCGTAATCGCGATGAATGAATGGTGCCATGATTAACCACAGAGACTCCGGGCTGGGCGGATTGATTGCGATCGTAGGCATGGACTGTCGTTTCCCTGGTGCCGATGATCCGGATGAATTTTGGAAGCTCCTTTCCGAAGGCAGACATGTCTCCTTCGGCCTTCCCACGGAACGTGGCTGGGATCTTCGTCGTGTGTACAACGAGGACCCGGCCGTCGAGGGGTCTACTTACATCCAGCGGGGTGGCTTCCTACGGAATATCGGCGACTTCGATGCGACCTTGTTCGGGATCGGCCCGCGGGAAGCCACTACGATGGACCCGCAGCAACGAATGCTGCTGGAAAGTTCTTGGCTGGCGCTGGAACGCGCGCGCTTGAGCCCACGGTCGCTGAGCAATGTCCGCTCTGGAGTTTATGTCGGTGCGACCGACAGCTATTACGGCCTGGCAGGCTCGAGAATTCCGGGCCTGGAAAGGCATCTGCTGATGGGTACGATGCTGAGTGCGACCTCGGGAAGGATTGCGTATGCCCTGGGCCTCAACGGTCCTGCTATCACAGTGGATACAGCCTGCTCGTCCGCTCTGGTGGCCTTGCACTTGGCGATTCGTGCACTCCGGTCCGGTGAGTGCGACGTCACCATCGTCGGCAGCGCTACCGCGATTTCCGATCCGTCGATGCTGGCACGATATTCGCGGCACCGGGTCCTTTCGGTGGATGGCTACTCACGCGGATTCTCCGCGGACGGCAACGGATTCGCTCCGGCAGAGGGTGTTGCATCATTGGTCCTGATGCCGTTGGAGCGGGCCGAACTACTGGGAAAGCCTGTGCTGGCGGTGATCCGAGGCAGCGCGGTCAACGAGGACGGGGCAAGTGCCACTCTGCAGGCGCCGAACGGGCGTGCGCAGCAGGCCGTGATCGATGCCGCGCTCGACGACGCCGGTTTGCTTCCCCAGCACATCGGGGCGATCGAAGCACACGGTCCCGGAACTCCGCTCGGCGACGCCACCGAGGCCGCAACTCTGCAGACCAGTTATGCCCGGCACCACTCCGCGGACGATCCCCTGTGGGTAGGTTCGGTCAAATCGAACATCGGCCACACACTGGCCGCAGCCGGTCTCGCGGGCCTCATCAAAATGGTGCTGGCGCTCCAGCACGAGCGGCTGCCCGCCACGCTGCATGTGGAGAGACCGATTGCGGGTGTGGATTGGTCGGCAGGGGGGATGCGGCTACTGCATCAGCCGCGTTCCTGGCCGCGAACGTCCGAACCACGTCGCGCCGGCGTCCTGTCGTACGGGATCACCGGCACCAACGCCCACGTGATCCTCGAAGAAGCTCCCGAGCCCGCCGCTGTCAGGCATCAGACCCCGCGCCGGCGCGAGTCTTCCCCGCTGCGGCAGCAGATACCGATGTTGCCGCTGTACGCGGCGTCGCCGTCCGCTCTCGTCGCACAGGCCGCAGCGCTGGGCCGGTACGTGCGGAGCCACCGGGAACTCTCCGAGATGGATCTCAGCTGGTCGCTGGGCACCACGCGCAGCGCTCTGACGCATCGAGCTGTTGTCACCGGAGGCGGGATAGCGGAATTGGTGGCGAGGCTGGATGCCTTCGCTGCGGAAGCGGTACCTGCCCCGCTCGGCGTGGCCGTGGGGAAGGTGCGGCACGGACCGGGGCCGGTATTCGTCTTCCCCGGCCAAGGATCGCAATGGGTCGGGATGGGCACCCGGCTGCTTGCCGACTCGCCCGTTTTTGCCCGATCGATGGCACGCTGCTCCGAGGCTCTGAGACCTTACGCGAACTTCGACGTCATGGGGGTGTTGCGCGGAGATCGGAGTGCAGCGGTGGAGCGTGCCGAGGTGATCCAGCCGCTCCTGTTCGCGATGTACGTGTCGCTGGCCGAATTGTGGCAGAGCGTCGGTGTCACTCCCGCCGCCGTTATCGGGCACAGCCAAGGAGAGATCGCCGCAGCTCATGTAGCCGGAGCCCTGACGCTCGACGAGGCCGCCCGTGTGGTGGCGCTGCGCAGTGGCGCTCTGCGGGCGGTCGACAGGCGGGGGGCCATGGCGTCCCTGGTGATGCCCGCCGACCGTGCGCGGGAATTGTTGTCTCAATGGAGCGACCGGCTCGAGGTGGCGGTGGTCAACGGACCGTCGGCCACCGTGGTGGCCGGCGATGCCGAAGCGATGACACAGTTGCTGCAGCGGTGCGAACAGGACGGTGTCGAGGGGCGGCTATTGCCCGTGGACTACGCGTCCCACAGCAGTCATATGGAGATGCTGCGCGATCGTATACTCGCCGACCTCGCGGGAATCACATCGCGGGAAGCACGGCTACCCATGATCTCCTCGACCACCGGCGAGATGATCGATGCGACCAGCTTGGATGCCTCGTACTGGTTCGAGAACCTTCGCCGGACTGTCCATTTCGATGAGGCGATACGTCGTGCGCTGACCGCAGGATACCGGCAATTCGTCGAGGTATCGCCGCATCCCGTGCTGACCGGCGCCATCGCCGAAATCGCCTCCGCGGTCGACATCGACGCCGGGGTGACCGGCACACTTCAGCGCGGGCGAGGAGGAGGTGAGGACTTTCTCGCCGCCGTAGCCGACGCGCACGCGCAAGGCGCCGATGTCGATTGGGAGGCGCTATATCCCTGTGCCCGTGAGGTCGACCTACCTACGTATTCGCTGCAACGTCGGTCCTACTGGCTACCCGCAACCAGTACGTCACGGACTGTGCGCGAGGGGTCTTTCGATGTTGCAGACCACCCGCTGATCACCGCCACCACGGACCTTTCCGACGGCAGCATGGTGTGTGTCGGCCACCTCGATATGAAAGAGCACTCGTGGCTGGCGGACCACAAGGTATTCGACCGCGTCATCGTGCCGGCCACCGTGACGGTCGAAATTCTCGCCTGGTGCGCTTCGAGGGCGGGGGGAAGCGGAGTGCAGGATCTGGTCCTGAGCTCTCCTTTGCTGCTGACCGATACAGCAGTCGACATCCAGGTGATGTGCAGCCCGGTGGGAAAGGCCGGCGGCCGACGGGTAACCCTGCACTCCCGCGATCGCGGGGACAAAGGGCAATGGCGCTGCCATGGCGAGGCGACAACAACCATCGACACCGCCACCGCGCAAACCGGAGACGGTACACAGGACCAGGTGTGGCCCCCGCGAGGCAGTCATGCCATATCCGTGGACGGATGTTACCGCGCGCTACGAGACAGGGGTTACGACTACGGTTTCGCCTTCCAGAACCTGACGGCCGCGTGGAGCAAAGACGCCACGCTGTACGTCGAAGTCCATCTGATGCAGCAACAGCGCGTACACACCGAGGGCTTCGCTGTTCATCCCGCTCTGGTCGACTCGATCCTGCACGCTCTGCTGCTGACTGGATCCGAGCAGGGCACCGTATTGCCGTACTCCATCGGATCCGCGCGGATACTGCCGCGGAGGGCCGACGATCTGCGCGCCACGATAAGCCCGGCCGGACCGGACCGCTACCACGTTCGGGTCACCGATCCTGAGGGAAACCTTGTCGCAGACTTCCGAGATCTGCTCCTGCGTCCGGTGACGAAACGTGGATTGCGCAGCATGCTCGCCACCGACGGTCGCCATGCGTTCCGATTCCTGTGGCGGCCGGTGGATGTGGGCACCGACAGCGAAGAGGATTGTTCACGATGGGCGGTTGTCGGCTCACACCGTGATCTTCCAGGGGCGGATGTACACCCCGATGCCTGCTCGTTGTCCCTCGCGCTCCACAACGGGCGATGCGTACCGGAAGTCGTTCTGCTCGATCTTCGCTCCTCGGCTCAGGTGAACGAGCTGCCAGGCGAAACCGCACTGCGCGAACACCTTTCCCGTGTGATGGTCGATGCGCAGACGCTGCTGTCCGAAGATCTGCTCCACAAAACGCTGATCGTCTGCGTCACTCGCGGCGCTTACAGTGCGAGCGTCGCGGAGTGCGTGCCGGACGCGATCGGAGCAGCATGCGCAGGCATGATGCGCTCGGTTCTGAGCGAGAATCCGGGCCGTCTGCAGTTGATCGATCTCGACACCGGCTCTCTCGATCACCAGTTGATGATCGCGGCTATCGCCACCGACCATCCGCAGATAGCTCTGCGCGGCGCGCAGGCGTTCGTCCCACGGCTCGCTCCGGCAGTCGATGGCCTCCTCCGGCCCCCTGCCGTCGAGCAACCCTGGAGGCTGGTCCCAGGTCGGGACAAAACCTTGGACAGTGTCGTCGCTGCACCGGCACCCGACCTCACCATGCCGCTCGAGCCGGGCCAAGTGCGGATCCGTGTGCTGGCGACCGGCGCGAACTTCCGTGATCCTCTCGTCGCGCTCGGCATCCTCGACGAAACCGCACTCGGTTTCGAAGTGGCCGGTGAAGTCGTGGCGGTGGGCGAGCAGGTCGGCGACGTAGCACTCGGCGCGCGGGTCGCCGCGGTCGTGCTGCACGCGGGCTCGAGGCCGGGGGGCTACGGACCCTTCGTCGTCGTCGACCGATGTGCCCTCCTCACCGTGCCTGCGCACTGGAGTCATGCCCAGGCCGCCGGTGTGCCCATCGTCTTCCTCACGGCCTACCACGCGCTCGTCGAGCTCGCGGAGGTCAAACCAGGCATGCGGGTTCTGATCCACTCGGCGGCGGGGGGAGTGGGCATGGCCGCTGTCCAGATCGCCGCCATGCTCGGCGCGGAGATCTACGCGACCGCAAGCCTTCCCAAGCAGGGGGTCGTCGAGGCGATGGGGATTCCGCGAGAACGAATCGCCGACTCCCGCACCCTCGGGTTCGAACATCAGTTCCACGAGGTCACCGGCGCCACCGGTGTCGATGTCGTCCTCGGCAGTCTGGCCGGCGAAGCGGTGGATGCTTCGCTGCGGCTCCTGCGGCCCGGGGGGATCTACCTGGAGATGGGGAGGACCGACCTCAGAGATCCTGCTACTGCCACCGTCGGGTACCCCGATATCACCTACGAGACCATCAACATCGCGGTACTTCCGATGTCTCATGTGGAGGTAGTCCTGGACCACCTCCAATCGCTGTTCGCCGACGGTCTTCTGAGCCCTCTTCCCGTCCAGACCTGGAACATCGGTCACGCGCGGGAAGTGCTGCGGCACCTCAGTCAAGGGCACAGCATGGGCAAGCTCGTCCTGACTCAACCCGCTTCTCTCGTTCCGGAAGAGACCGTCCTGATCACCGGCGGTACGGGAAGTCTGGGTAGATTGCTCGCGCGTCATCTCGTCACCGCCCACGGTTGTCGCCATCTCGTCCTTCTCAGCCGCCAGGGCGACCAGGCGGTCGAGGCCCGGAAGCTGGCAGGTGAACTCCATGAAATGGGCGCGGAGGTCACCTTCGCGGCGTGCGATGTTTCAGACCGCACCGCACTGTCGTCGGTGATCCGAAATATCCCGCCGCGCCACCCTCTCGGCGCTGTCGTTCATGCCGCAGGAATCTTGGACGATTGTCTGTTCACCGACCTGACTCCCGATCGGCTCTGTGGAGTCCTGCAGTCCAAGGCGATCGCGGCGCTACACCTCCATGAGCTCACCGCGGAAATGAACCTGCGCGCCTTCGTGATGTACTCGTCGATCGCCAACCTGGTAGGCACGGCCGGACAAGCGAACTACGCGGCAGCGAACGCCTTCCTCGATGCGCTGTCCTACCACCGGCACAGCATCGGCCTGCCTGCCACATCGATCGCGTGGGGACTGTGGCAGCAATCCAGTGCGCTCACCTCCCACCTCGACGACACCGACCGAGCACGTCTCGCCCGGCACGGTCTGGCCCCACTCGACACTGCCGGCGCTCTGGCCATCTTCGACATGGCCCTGGAGCTGGATGAGCCTCTTCTCGCCGCGACGGCGCTGTCGCCCATCGACCCCGGTACGCCGCTGGCTGCTGTACTGGCCGAACTGCCTCGGCAACTCACGCCGCCACCTGTCGGCGACGGTACCGGCTCCGCTGCGCAAGACCTCCCGCGACCGGACCTCATGGGGCTGCTGCCCAGCGAACGAGTCAAAGCGCTGACAGCCTTGATTCGTACCCACGCCGCTCTCGTTCTGGGACACCAAGATCCCGACGCCCTCGCGGCGGACCGGACCTTCCGAGACGCCGGGTTCGACTCGCTGTCCAATGTGGAGCTACGCACTCGCCTCAGCAGCGCTACCGGCATCCGGCTCACGGTCGCAGGCATCCTGGACCACCCCACCCCGACTCGACTCGCCGTCTACATCAACGAGGCTCTCGACCACGACCGCCGCTCCCGGCCCCTCGACCTCCCGTAGTCGGGAAATGCCTTCGAAGGGAAAGCAAATGCCAACAGGCGACAATACTCCGCGGGTCACCGTCCGCACCATCGCCGGAAACGATATCGAGGTCAGAAACCTCCGGCTGTCCGATCTGGACCAAGTGGTGGAAATGGAGCGTGCCAAGTGGGACGACCAACAGGCCGCTACAGCGGAGGACTTGTTCGACAGAATCGATCAGCTACCCCAACATGCCGCTGGCGCGTTCGCGCGGGACGGGGACAGACTCCTCGCGACCATGTTCGCTCGACCCGTCACGAGGGAAACGATTCAGGAGGCGGAAAACTGGAGGGCGTGCGCCTACGCTCCACTGCCCCCACCCGGCAGTACCGATTGTCTGTTCGGCGTGAGTCTGACCAGCACCAGCTCCAGCGCGGCCGAAGCTCTCTTTCGCTCCTTCTTGCCGCAGCTGGCTGCCATGGGTTATCGGAACCTGTACGGAGGGTCGACCGTCCCCGGGTTACGCGAATGGATCAAGGCCAATCCGGAGGGTTCGCCCACCTCCTATGTCTATGCGACAAACGACGACGGAACGCCCCTGGACCGGCAGCTGCGCTACTACTATTTGAACGGTTTCACGACGATCGTCTCGGTCAAGCCTCATTACTTTCCCCACCCGCAGTCCCTGGACTACGGGGCCGTCATCCGCAGGAGTCTTTGATCGAGTTGCGGGTAACTGCACAAGGCGCCGGCGAAGGGGAGAAGAGGAAATATGCCGCAGCTACAACCTGCAACCGCACCGTTGAGCGAGTATATCGCCAACAGGGAACCAGCATTCTTTCCGGGGCTCGCCGCCGACTGGCCGGCCGTGCATCGGTGGGATTTCGAATTCCTCGGAAGGCTACGGCCGGAGATGTCCATCGAATTGGTTCGAGGGGATCGGGAGAGCGGCGCGACACGTTTCACGGAGTCGACGCTGGGAGCGTACATGGAGCTCCTCATGCACGACGACCCCGGCGAAGAATCCCTGTATCTGAAAGAATTCAACCTCCTGCGGAGGTTCCCGCAGCTTCAGGCCGACATATCTGCTCGAAAGAGGCTCTTCCCGCGACAGGTGGTCTCCCCACCTCCCGGAGTCTGGGTGGGTCCCGCAAGGGCGCGCACCGGCGCTCACTACGACCTTCTCGGCAACATCGCCGTAGTGATCCGCGGCAACAAGCGTTTCCGCATTGCTCCTCCGGGATTCGTAGAAGAGGCCGATGCGTTATCCACAAAATACGATCCATGGGCGCGCCTGTCGGCCCTGCCACTAGTCGAGATAGCCGCCGCGAGGACAAATTCGGAAGGGCGCCTGTATGAAGTCGAACTCGGGGCCGGAGACGCACTTTACGTACCTGATCATTGGTGGCATGAAGTTTACAATCGCTCAGCCAGTATCCTCTTGAGCGGCTTCTTCGGCACCTACAAACACGTCGCGGTTTGCGCGATCCAGGTCGCAGCACGCCACATTGTCCACCTCGCACACCTCGACCGTGGCACCGCGTGTACCTGCCATGAAACCACCGGCTGATCGTGGTGGGCCGCTGCTTTTCCGATAAGGAGCACTGATGAGAGAGTTCGTACTCGATGACCTGAGTCGACTGTACCGGGCCTGTGAGGGCGCCGACATGGAGCTCACCGTGAAGGTACTCGATGAGCCCTTCAGTGACCTCGGTCTGGACTCGCTGGGCACGATCGAATTGGCAGAACGAATTCAACGGGAATGGCATGTCCGCATACCGATGCTGCTACCGAACGAGACCGTAGAAATTCTCCGGACTCCGCGGCTCGCGCTCGAGTATGTCAACAAACTGTTGGCTGCGACGCACGAGAAGTATTAGAACCGGAAGGGGTTCGCGGGTGAGGCCGTCAGTCGACGACTTGATCAAGACCTTCTACCGCGGTTTGAGCGGCGACGTCGGTCTTCTGGATGATGTCCTGGCACCCGGCTGGAGCGACAACTCATCCGGGCCGGCGTCAGGACGTGACGAAATCGAAAGTCTCGTTGCCGCAGTCAATCACGCCTTCTCTGGATTCACGATCGTCGTGGAGACGATCGTCGACGGCCGCGAGGAGGACGGCAACGGGATGGTCGCGGTCCGTGGGGAGATGCGCGGCGTCCACGAGGGAGAGTGGCTCGGTGTGCCCGCGACCGGAAGAGCGGTCCGGATCCGAATCCATGAATTCCACGAGATCGCCGACGGACTCGTCGTTCGGTCATGGGGACTCGAGGACTGGTTCAGTTGGCTTCGCCAGGTCGGGGCCGTCAGCAGCGGTGACCCCGGGATCTATGAAGGGAAACGTAGCGTCTCATGACAGGGCTCTCCTACGAGATACCAACCGCGCCAGGGGCCCGGCCTGTGGTCGGCCATCTTCTGCCGTTCTTGAAGCAGCCTTTCGCATTTCTGGCTCAGCTGCCCGAACACGGTGATGTCGTGAAGATCCGCCTCGGTCCGAAGGTCGCTGTCGTGATATGTGATCCCGGGTTGACTCGCAAAGTTCTGGTCGACGACCGGACCTTCGACAAAGGTGGTCTGTTCCTGGAACGAGAGCGGGAGTGGCTGGGCGAAAGCGTCGCCACGTGTACGCACAGCAAGCATCGGCACAAGCGCCGCCTGGCCCAGCCTGCCTTTCATCCGAAACGTATCGCGGGCTACGCACGCACGATGACCACTCAGATAGCCTCCGTCGTAGACGGCTGGCATTCTGGTCAAGTCCTCGACGTGTGTCCCGAGATGTTTACGATCACTTCCAGAGTCTTCGGCGCCACTATGTTCTCCAGTACCCTCTCAGCCGGGGCGCTGCAGGAGGTGATCGGTGATCTCACCGCCACCTTCGACGGCACTTTTCAGCGCACGCTGCTGCCCGACGCGATCAGCCGGCTACCGATTCCCAGTACTCGACGGTATAACCACGCCAATCGCCGGTTACGGAAGACGATGAACGGCATCATCGCCGATCGCCGCGCGAGTGGCATCGACAACGGGGATCTGCTCTCGGCGCTGCTGGCGGTCCACGACAACGAGAGTGACGCTCATGGCGCGATCGACGGCGATGTCAGCGATGCCGTCGTGACGTTCTTCGTCGCAGGAACGGAGACTACTTCCTCCGCTTTGGCGTGGGTGCTGTATTTGCTTGCGCAACACCCTGATATAGAGGCGCAGTTGCATGCCGAGATCGATACTGTGCTTTCGGGACGGCAGCCCGATTACAGTGACCTGGACCGGTTGACGGTGGCGAGCAGGATCGTCACCGAAACCTTGCGCCTCTATCCTCCTGCGTGGTTCTTCACACGCACAGTCACCGCCGGGGTCGGGCTCGGCCCGTACGATCTACCTGCCGGCAGCACCGTCGCTCTGAGCCCCTATCTCATCCACCGGCGGGCCGACCTCTACGACGATCCCGATCGTTTCGATCCAGACCGGTGGCTCCCGGAACGCGCGGCGTCGTCCCCCGAAGCCCTCCTGCCCTTCGGCGGCGGGGCCAGAAAGTGCATCGGAGAAGCCTTCGGGATGATCGAGGTCGTTCTGGCCTTGGTGACTATCGCGAGTCGCTGGCGGTTGCAGACCATCCCGGGTCTGCGCATCCACCCCCCACTTTCGGTCTCATTGGTACCAGGAGGACTGCATCTGCGACTTATCGACCGCCGGGCCGGTCGATAAAAGGAGGTATTCGGTGTTCGAGTTGACAAAGACTGAACAAGAGTTGCTGCCGTCCGATGACGATGTCGACTTCTATCAGCAGCACGGCTGGTTCATCACACCACGATTGTTCACCGATGAGGCAGTCGACGATGCGTTGACCGCATTGGAGGCGCATCACCGACGCGAGCGTGATTACGCATTGCCAGGCGCGATCGACGAGCTCTACGACTGGGCCCCGGGCGCGGTTCACCAGATCCGGTTCAACGATTACGTCGCGTTGACGAATCGCCGCCTCCGCGATTTCATGTTGCAGCCGGTAGTCGCGGCGGTTGCCGCGCGGTTGGCGCAGACGAGCCAGATCAGACTGTGGCAGAGCAGTATTGTGTACAAGCAACCACAAACCCCCGGCGGCGATACCACCATAGGATGGCATGCCGAACGCGCCTACTTGCGTACCTGCACCTCCACCAATATGTTGACTGCGTGGATCGCTCTACAGGACTGTGACGAGTCCATGGGCCCGGTGGTGATGATCGATGGAAGCCACCGCTGGCCGGATACCGAAGACATTCGTGCCATCAGATTCGGTCGAACATTCTTCGGCGCCGATCCCGCGGTGTTGCAGGACCGTCTCGAGCGCACCGGTATGCCACTTCGACCCGTGCCCATGTTGTTGCGCAAAGGAGAAGTCAGTTTTCATCACTGCCTGACGCTCCACGGCAGCGGCCCCAATCTGAGCGGGCGCGCCAGGGTCGGTGCAACAGTTGATATGCAGGATCGCCTGAACCGCTACGAACCGGTTTACGATCAGGCAGGAGAACTGCTCACAACTGCCAACGATCGGATGTGCCGCAAGCTACCGAATGGCGATTTCGACTACAGCGACCCCGTGATTTGTCCCGTGCTGTGGGATACGTAAGGTAACACTGGAACGAGGTATTATGTTCAATTTGTCACCGGCTGAACAACAGTTGCTGCCATCCGACGACGATGTCGAGTTCTATCAGCAGCACGGCTGGTTCGTCACGCCACGATTGTTCACCGACGAAGTGGTGGAGGCCGCGTCGGCTGCGTTAGCGGCTCATCACAGGGGCGAGCGCGACAGGGTGTTACCCATCACGCTCGACGAGATGGACGACTGGATCGAGGGCTCGTCTTATCAGCTCCGATTCAACGATCACGTCGCACTGACCAGCAACCGTCTCGGAAGCTTTATGCTCCAGCCGCTGATCGGGGCCATTGCGGCGCGGCTGGCGCAGACCAGTCAGATAAGGCTCTGGTTGAGCAGCTTGATATACAAGCCGCCGCGCACGGAACACACCATCGAATGGCATTCCGACCGAGTTCATTGGAACACCTGCACCTCCACCAGAATGTTGACTGCGTGGATCGCTCTACAGGACTGTGACGAGTCCATGGGACCGGTGATCATGATCGATGGGAGCCATCTATGGTCAGATACCGAGCAGATAAGCGCGGTTCGCTATAACGACGAATTCATTCTCGGAGCCGACCCGGCAAAGGCGGAGAGTTTGCTCATGAGCACCGGAATGCCAATTCGTCGCGTGCCGCTGTTGCTGCGAAAAGGGCAGGTGAGTTTTCACAGCTGCATGACGATTCACGGCAGTGGCTCAAATCTGAGCAACCTTGCGCGAGTAGGGCTGATCGTGCATATGCAGGATTGCGCGAACCGATACCAGCGGGTTTACGATGAAACAGGGAAATTGCATTCACATGTCAACGATCAGATGTGTGGCAGACTGACGAACGGAGACGTCGACTACAGCGATCCTACGATTTGTCCCGTGCTTTGGGACGCGACAGGTGCTTGAACCACCCGGGGGGTTCAGCAACTGACTTTTGCTGAACCCCCGGCTGTTCGACACCCGCGGCCTATCGAGACCCCGGAACGTAGTCGGTGTGTCGGACAGCCTTTGCCCACAGCGCGTCGCGCACGGCAATTGCGCGTGCGACCTCGACCGGATCATGCGTCAGGCCGTAGCCCACGAAATCCTCCTCATCGAACAACGTCCAGGCAAGCGTGTCATCGTCGATCAGGCACCACTCGTCTGCGGTGTAGTCCTCAGGCTCCAGCCAATGACGAGGTAGCCAGCGAATGTCCTCACCGTGTGCCTGGTTGCGCCCGGTGACCGCGTGGAGAAAACGGATGTATTCGGTCAGGGGCTCGGTGACGACCCGGACCCGTTGCATGGCGACTCCTCGGGCGGTGGTCGCGTCACTCAGATCCTCCCATTCCTTCCACAATGTCGGGTAGTCGTCCGGGTCCAGCGGCACCAAGCCTGCCTGATAGCGACGCATCGGTTCGTGCTCGTCGCTCACGATATGTTCGTCTTCCATCTCGAATTGAAAGGCGCGGTACCGAGCCTGGCCGAACAGGGAAGCAATGTCGGACCGGGGAAGAAACAGCACAGTCACCACCTCCCGTGGACAGTCTGTCGGCTCCTGGAATGACCAGGGATGTTCGCATTGATCCGACTGTTCATGAGATCGCGTCCGTTCTCCGTGTGCTCGGGTATAAATCTCAAGGATGATTTGTCAACGATCTGCATCTTTCGGATAGTCTGTCAGCTACCCGTGTCATGAATTCTCTACCACTGGTCGGCTGATGTTTCGGATGGAGTCCCGGCAACACTTCGACGACCGATGCTTCATGTGGATGAAGCGTATAGAGAACAGTGACCCGCGGCACGGCCCGCTGGGCAGGGTCACGTGGCACGCTGACGCGATGGGTGCAGGCGCGGAAGCGATCGTTGCTGATAAACCGCAGCCATTCTCCACTGATCACGACAAGAGAACCGGCTGGAGTGTGGACCCTGCTCCAAGCTTTGCTGCGCGGACGATACACCTGCAGCCCTTCGATAGGACTGCCCGCCATCAGGCTGATGAGTCCATAGTCCTCGTGCGAGAGAACGCGGGCCGGCGAGGCAAGGCTCCCGGCAGCAGTGCTGATGGGTGGGTAGTGATTGATTCTCAGCGCGTCGTTCGTCGGGAAGATCTCCTCGTCATAAACCGAAGGATCGACATCCAGATACCGGAGCAGCGCTCTGCCGAGCTGCGGTGTCAAGTCCTCGCATGCCTGCCAGAAGTTTCTGAATGCGGCTTCGAACTTCTCGTTCGGCCAGTAGCTGAGGGCCTTGTCCGCATCTTCCCCGGGAACTCGGAAGGCAGATCTGTCGAACTCCCATGCTTCTACCGCATGGGGCAGCGAAGGCATACTCTCCTGGAGTGGAACGTACCCCAGGTAATAGGGCTCTCCATAGGCGCAGTCCGTCGAGACGAACCTCAATTTTTGTTCATCGGGTATCGTTGTGAAAACGTTCAATGCGTGATCATCGGTGGCCTTCAGTTCTTCGGCGCCGATACCGTGATTGATCAAAATCGCGATCCCGACATCCTCCATCGCGGTGCCGAGGAGGTTGATGAAGCGATCTCGTGCCGCCGGTCCGCCCGTCAGATCCGTCATGTCGCAGACCGGTGGCTGGAAATTGTCGTCGAAGTTGTCGTCAGGGCTCTCGATGAGCGTGTACCCGGAATAGTCGAGATCGTTGGATATCGCTCCGAAGTCGGATACCGTATCGTCGGTTTCTTTGTTGATCACGCCTTCACCCCTTTTGGACGATGATATCCTAGCGAAAGTAACTCGGACTGGTGTCCGATAATGATCGAGTAGCGGGTACGCGAGAGAAGCGCGAACTGGATAAGTTGAGACCGCTGATGCGAATTTTCGTACGCCTGTCGGTTGACGCGAACCTGTGCTGTATTCAACATCGCATCACCACAGCTGCGCTGTCAATAGTCGCAGATCAAAGCGGCGTTCGCGTCTGCGATCGGAAATTCCTTTCACGCGTGCACAGAGCGACTTTCGGCGATCTGAGGAAGCGTCGCGAGTGTCAAGACCTATGGACCACCAGTCCGGAATTTCGGTTGTGCCACAGGCGATTTCGGCATGACGAGCCGGATCTCTAGGTGCCACTTGCGTGGTCGATAATCCGGGGGTTCGAGCAAGGTCTGTGCCGCCGCGGTCGACGTCGGCCCCAACGCCTGGGTGATCCGGGCGCCGAATCCGCGCGGCGGTGCGTACCCGAGTGGCACCGGAAGCGCGGGCCGAGGGCGGTAGCCTCTGATGCCGTGACCGAGGACCAACCGGCACCGACCGCCGCCCCGGCGGAGCTCGCACCCGACCTGCGGTCGGCGGATCGGCGCGACAAGCCCAGTCGCACCGATTCGCTGGCCGCCCAGGCGTGCACCATCGTCGGCGGGCCGGTGGGCGATCATGCCCTGATCGGCCGGGCCCGTTTCTGGACCCCGCTGCGGGTGCTGCTCGCGTTCGCGGTGGTGTTCTTGGCGCTGGGCTGGTTCGGCAAGGCGGGCTGCATCCAGCAGGCCGGCGCCGACGGCGATCTGTCCCTGGACTGGAGCAACGGCCGTCAGTACGTTGCCATGTGCGTCTCGGACACCGTGCCGCTCTACAGCGTGGAGCGGCTGAACGAAGGCGCGTTCCCGTACAAGAAGTCGTGGACCGAGTATTCCGACGGCAGGTCGCAGACCCGGTACATGGAGTATCCGGTGCTGTCGGGCCTGTACCAGTACGTGTCCATGGAGGTCGCCAACGTCTGGGAGCTGTTGCCGCTGCCCAAGGCGCTGCCGGCCGTGGTCTATTTCAATGTCGTCGCGGTGGGCCTGGCCCTGGCCTGGCTGGTGACCGTGTGGGCGTCGGCGATGCTGTCCGGGCGGCGGGTCTGGGATGCCGCGCTGGTGGCGCTGTCGCCGTTGGTACTGGTGCACGCGTTCACCAATTTCGACGCTCTCGCAACGGCTTTCGCGGCCACCGGCCTGCTGGCCTGGGCGCGGCGGCGCCCGGTGCTGGCTGGTGTGCTGTTCGGGCTCGGTGGCGCAGCGAAGCTGTATCCGCTGCTGCTGCTCGGCCCGATCGTGGTGCTGTGCCTGCGCGCCGACACCCGGCATGGGCTGCCCTCGCTGCGGGAACTGCCGCGGTACAGCGAGACCGGATACCGGCAGGCGATCCGCGAGTACCAGGGCGGCGCGTACGTGCGACCGATGCGCGCGGCCGGGGTCGCGGCGGCCGCGGCCGCGGTGACCTGGCTGGTGGTGAACCTGCCGATCGCGCTGTCGTTCCCCGACGGCTGGCGAGAGTTCTTCCGGCTCAACACCGAACGCCACGCGGACGACGACTCGATCTACAACGTGATCACCTCGTTCACCGGCTGGCAGGGTTTCGACGGCCCGCTCGCGCCCTCGGCCACCCCGACCGTGCTGAACGTGGTGTCGCTGCTGCTGTTCGTGGTCGCGTGCGCCGCCATCGGCTACCTCGGCCTGACCGCGCCGCGGCGGCCGCGGGTGGCGCAGCTGGCGTTCCTGGTGGTGGCGGCGTTCCTGCTGACCAACAAGGTGTGGAGCCCGCAGTACTCGCTGTGGCTGGTGCCGCTGGCGGTGCTGGCGCTGCCGCATCGGCGAATCCTGTTGGCGTGGATGACGATCGACGCGCTGGTGTGGTTCCCGCGCATGTACTACTTCCTGGGCACCGACCGCAAGGGCGTGCCGGAGCAGTGGTTCACCGGCGCGGTCGTGCTGCGCGACCTCGCGGTGATCGGGCTGTGCGTGCTCATCGTCCGGCAGATCTACCGGCCCGCCGAGGACCCGGTCCGCCGCGACGGCGTCGACGATCCAGTGGGCGGCGTGCTGGACGGCGCGGTGGCTCCAAGATCCGGCGCCCGGACTACCTACCCAGCGTTGCTCGACGGGGACACCGTTTCCTGCGTCCACGAGGCAATGATCCCATTGCCGCGATCAGCGCAGGTCACACGGTCGTGGGATCGATCGATCGCGATCCAAGCACCGCTGCGGTCGCGGCCAAGACCAGTAGGCCCGCACCGGTCGTGGTGGCGACGTGCATGCCCGTGACGAAGGACCTCTGCGCCGCATCGGCCAGGGCGGGGTCATGGTACGTCCGCGCGAGTGTCTCCCCGAGCGTCGGAGCGAAGTCGCTGCCGGAACGGAATACCAGCGCCGCGAGCGAGCCGAGCAGGGAAAGCCCCAGGGCGTTGCCCAGTTCGATGCTGGTCTCGGAGATGCCGACTGCCGAGCCCGCCCGTTCGGGTGGCACCGCGGCCACCGCGAGGTCGGGCACCAACATGAGCACGATCCCGTAGCCGATGCCGACGATGATGGAACCGGCCATGTACCAGGTGATTCCGCTGTCGACGCTGATGCCGAGCAGCAGCAGGTTACCGACCGCGGCGGCGCCGAGCCCGAACCCGAAGGCGTTGCGCACCCCGAGCCGCCGCGCCACCCCGGCGCCGCACATCGAGGACACACAGACTGCCATCGCCCCTGGAATGCCGAGCAGTGCCGCGTCGAGTGCGTTGCGCCCGGCCACCGATTGCAGGTACACACTGGTCAGAGATCCCATCCCGCCGCCAGACAGCGTGGCAACCAGGCTGGAGGCGACGGCGAGCCGGAACCGTCCGTGCCGGAACAACCGCAGATCCAGCAGCGGTTCGGCAAGCCGTTGCTGCCGCCACACGAACGCCAGCAGCACGACCATGCCGAAGACGCCTGCCACAGCCGTCGACACGGTCATACCCGCCGCGGCGGCCTCCTTCACCGCGTACACCATCAGCAGGATCCCTGCGATCGACAGCACCACGCTCGGCAGATCCGGTGGTCCCCTCCCGGCCGCCCGATGCTCGGGCAACAGGAACGGGCCCAGCGCCAGCAAGACCAGCACCACCGGGGTGTTGATCAGGAAGACCGATCCCCACCAGAATTTGTGCAGCAGCACCCCTCCGATGATCGGGCCGATCGCTGACCCGCCCGCCGCGAACGCCGTCCAGGCGGCGATGGCGGTGGCCCGCACGCGGGGTTCGGTGAACAGGCTCGAGATCAGCGCGAGGCTCGACGGCAGCAGCATCGCACCACCCAGACCCATCAGCGCCCTGGCCGCGATGAGCGCGCCCGCGTTCGGCGCGAACGCCGCGAGCGCCGAGGCCAGCCCGAAGACAGTCGCGCCGCCCAGCAGGATGGTGCGCCGGCCGATTCGGTCGCCCAGGTTACCCATGGTGATCAGCAGTCCCGCCATGAGGAACGCGTAGATATCGAGGATCCACAGTTGCTGAGTGGCCGACGGGGCCAGCTGTTCGGTCACCGTCGGCATCGCCAGGTATAACACCGTGATGTCCATCGACACCGGGAGGACCGGCAGGATAAGCACTGCCAAGCCCAGCCACGCCCGGCGTGGCGGAGCGGTCCCGCGGGTATCGATACGGGTCATCACCTATCTTCCGCTTCGTGCGAACGACGCACGCCGCCGACTGCAGCGTGGAGGCGCTCTGCGTCGAGTTCGCCACGGTGCATCGCGTATTCCGCTATGGCCCAGGCGTCGCGCCGAGGCCCGATTCGGCTAGCGAGGAGGTCGATCAGTTCGCGGCTCGCCTGGACGGTCGGGGTGGTGGAGGTGGGCCGCAGATCTGGCCGTGGCGGACCACGCTGTCGATGATGAGCACCGAACCGGGAGGGGGCGGCTACAGAGCCCGCTGTGCGGTACCGGCCTCCGGCCAGGAATCGAGAGTGGCGTCGCTATTCCGGCTGCGGGTGGCAAAGGCTATGCGGGCTCGGGTGGATGGAGCAAGCAGCCCGTGCATTAGCTGTTACTTTGCTAAGAGTACGTCTTCGAGTATGCCCACTGGCTGTGAACGTAGGCAACCCGGATAACGAAACCGATGCGAAAGATGAAAGGCCTCGTTCGCTGCCGGCGGATACTGCGGATCGTCCCGCCTCGTCTCAGCTCAGGAGTCGACCGATGCCGGGGCAGTTCCCGCCGACGCCCGGCTATGCCCTGGAAAGCTGCCGAGGCGCGACACTGCGCTGTGTGCCTTGCGGCGGTGGATCCTCCACATCGGCTCGCTTCGCGAGTAGACGATGGTTGCTACGGCGACGATGAGGTAGAGAAGTGGCGCGTAGCCGCAGAGCAATATCCGCGTGAGTTCGTTGTGTCCCACGGCTATGTCGGTGCGCGAGTAGTCCATATCGGGGGTGATGGGCAAGTGTCGCGTCCGGAAGTAGGTCCAGACCCCCTCCCACATCAATACCAGGCAGGAGACCACGGCTGTCGCGGATATTGTCGCGCCACTTCGTGGTTCGCCGATCGCCTGGTGGAGCAGCAGAATGAGTAGCGGCACGAACCACACCCATTGGTGTCCCCATGTCAGGGGTGAGACGACGCAGCCGGCCATTCCGAGGATGATCACCGGCAACAGCAGCCAGCCCCGCCGATGCGCTAGGACCGCGGCCAGGAGACCGACGATTCCGGCGAGCCCGGCACAGATCAGCCACGCCCACGCCGGAACAGATCCGGGCGAGTACAGGTTGGCCAGGACGGCGTTGACGGATTGGTTGGTGACATCGTCGGGATGCCCGACCCGGCGGACCTGATAGGCGGTGTGGGTCCAATACTCGCGGCTGTCTTCTGGTAGCAGCACGAACCCGGCCGCGATGGTTACGGCCGCGACGCCCGCCGCCGTAGCTGCCGCGCGCCATTGCCGCGTGAGCAGCAGATAGGGAAGGAAGACCACGGCCATCAGCTTCATTCCCGCTGCTACTCCGACCGACCAGCCGCGCCAGCGGGCGCCGGGCGGGCGGGTGAGGTCCCAGATGAGGATGGCCATGAGGACGATGCTGATCTGCCCCCACGTCAAGGCGCCGCGGACGGCGTCGACCTCGACCGCCAACAGCGACAGGCCGATACAGAGCAACATCGTTGGCCGGTCGCGTTGATACCCCAGCACGCGCAGACACCGCCACACCGTCAGGACCAGCGCGACACATGACAGGGCGAGCCACGTGTGTCGAGCGATCGGCTCCGTGACGAACGTCAGCGGCAGAAACGCCAGTGCGGCGAACGGCGGATAGGTGAAATGGTTCGGCAATCCCGAATACAAGGGGTGAGCGTCGACGACGGCCTGCGCGCCTTCCCGATAGACCACAAGGTCCATCCCGTTGTTGATCAGCCCGAGGCGGGGTGGCGCGGTGAAGGGAATGAGAACAGCATGCAATACCAGCCCGGCGACCCCGGCCGCCAGCGCACCGGCGTGCATCGATACTGATGTGCCGTCAACTTTGCCGGCGCTCACAACGTTGCCCCTGACTGTGGTTGATACAAAGACGGGACAGTAGCGATGTTACTTCTGAGGCAGAATGATAGCTCTGTGACTGATGTGGTTACGGAGGGATGGTAGCCGAACTGGACGCGACCAGGGCGGCGGTGCCGCTACCGGAGTGGGATCTGATCCGGCAGATGGTGGAGCGTGCCCGCGGCAAGGCGGTGAACGCGAAGATTCGCGACGGCAACGTGGCGAACGGGCCGGTCCGACCGGCGGGCCGCGGGCACGGACCGAACCGAGTGTCGTTGCGGTACTGGCCGATACGCGGAACCCAGAGGTGGGTGGCTGGTACGATTGCAGTGGATCAACGCCTGCCCGAGGGGAGGATCGGTCATGGGCAAGGTGAGAGACGTCATCAGTCCCAGTGCCGCTTAGGTAGACGTTCCGACTCGCGTAGCTAGCAGCCTCGCGCTCCTGATTCTCGGCCGAGCGCGGTTTGCCTTGTGAGACAAGGCTCGGCCGCTGTTTCGGCCCGGTTGGTTTCGCCGGAATGACGAGTCGCGCCTCGTTCGCTCCCTGCGGCGGACTGGGCTGGCCTACGCGGAAGAGTTTCTCTGAGGCAGGTCGAAGCTGTGCGCTCACGAAATGCCCTGGGTGCCCGGCTGATCGACAGGGAGGTCACATGCACGCTGCCAACCTTCTTTTCGCTGAATCCGCGACATCCATGATGCGGTCGGCGACCACCGGCGAGTCGGCCACATGAAGATCGTCATCCTCGCGGTCGAGGCGGTAGTCGGTTGGGGCGGCAGCGAAGAGCTGTGGGCCGACACCGCCCGGGCCGCGCTGGCCGCCGGACACGAGGTCTGGTTCACCCCTCGCGTCGACCCCCGCGGATACGAGGCGCCGCTGGACGAACTCGTCGCGTTGGGAGCGACCAAGCTGCCCCGAAGGTCATGGACGGACGCCGATGACCGAGTGCACGCCGAGATGGTCCCCGCCGAGCTGGCGGCCATCGCGTCGCGCGCCGATGTCCTGTTCGTCAGCATCGGCTCCCTGCGCCATGTGCTGGATGACGCCCTCACCAGCCTGATCCAGGACGCGGGAGTGCCGGTGGCGGCCACCATTCAGCTCACCAGCGAAACCGATATGCTGCCGGACGCGCTACGCGAGCGCGTGCGCCGGGTGCTCGGACTTCTCGGAGCACTCGTAGTCCCCGCTCACCGGAGCCTGACAACGCTACAGCGCATCCTCGCGGCCAGAGTCGACCACGGCGTGGTGATCCCGAGCCCGATCCGGCGCGACCTCACCGGGCCGGTCGCGTGGCCGGACTCGGCGGTGCCGACCCTGGCGTGCGTCGCGCGGCTGAGCCCGATCCAGAAGGGGCATGACCTGCTGCTGGAGGTGCTCTCCGACCCACTCTGGAAAAGCCGCCCATGGGCGCTGAATTTCGTCGGCAGAGGGCGGTCGGACCGCTACCTCGCCGAGCTGGCCGCCTTCTACGGGCTCGCGGACCGACTGACACTCACCGGATTCCAGAGCGACATGCGAGCCGTCTGGTCACAAAACCATATGCTGGTGCTGCCGTCGCGTGAAGAGAGCATGCCCATCGCGATCATGGAAGCGATGTTCTGCGCGCGCCCGTGCCTGGTGACCGACGTCGGGGACAACGCGCGCCTGATCACCGACGGTGTCAACGGCTATGTGGCGGAGGGGGACCGCCCCCACGCGTTGGCCGCCGCGTTGGACCGGGCCTGGCACGGTCGCCACGGCTGGAAGACCATGGGGCAACGCGCCTTCGAGACGTACACCGCCGATCGCGACCCGACGCCGGGGAAGACAGTGCTGTCGCTCCTCGAGTCGATGTGCGCCACCGCACCCAGCCGGACGGGGGGCGCCGAATGAGCCACTCGCACCGCGAAGTCGGAAGTTCGGTTGCGCCACACGTGATTTCGGCATGTAGAGCCGGATTCCTATGTGACACTTGAGATTCGGATCATGTGTCTGATTGCCGCGATGGTAGGTGGCGGAACCTCGGAACGAAATCAGATGTTGCTCGCGATGTCGGTGGTACTCGGCACCGCGCCCGCGATCGCCTCGCTGGTGATCGACGACGGGGAAAGGTGCGTTGCGATATGAGCATGACTGCGGATCGACGGACGTTCCTGAAGGGCAGTGCGCTCGTCGCCGTGGCGGAAGCCCTCGGGATATCGGCGCTGTTGTCGGCATGTTCGGGTGGAGCCGGTGGAGCCGGAATGGTCGGCGACACTATCCGGTTCGGATTCCTGGCGGACATGCAAGTGCCCGACCCGGACATCTTCTATGAGGGAGAAGGTCTC
Organism: Nocardia sp. NPDC057663; assembly: GCF_042799895.1. Lineage (NCBI taxonomy): Bacteria > Bacillati > Actinomycetota > Actinomycetes > Mycobacteriales > Nocardiaceae > Nocardia > Nocardia sp. NPDC057663. The sequence continues at coordinate 77,684 of NZ_JBHVHX010000022.1, forward strand.
CAGGTCACACTGAGTGCCTATGAGGGTTTGGTCGCCTACAAACCCGATTCGCCCGAAATCGGGCCCGGCCTGGCCGAGTCGTGGACGGTCACCGACGACGGCCTCACCTACACGTTCAAGCTACGTGCCGGCGTCACCTTCCACGACGGCACGCCGATGACGGCCACCACGATCATCAAGAGTTTTGAACGGCGTACCGCCATCAACCAAGGGCCTGCCTATCTGATCGCCGACGTGGCGTCGATGTCCGCGCCCGACGACTCCACTCTCGTGGTCGAGCTCAGGCATCCTGTCGAGCCGTTCCTGGACTACCTCGCCTGCCCGTGGGGCCTCAAGGCAGTCAGCCCGACCGCGGTGCAGACCCATACGGTGAACGGTGATCTGGCGCAGGGCTGGTTGAGTACGCACGACGCGGGAACCGGGCCGTACCAGATCACGGAGTTCGTGCCGAGCAGTCACTACACGTTGACCGCGTACGACGGCTACTGGGGAACAAAACCGGAATTCACCTCACTGCGCATCCAGATCATCCCCGACATCACAACGCAACGCCTTCTGCTCGAGCAGGGGCAGCTGGATGTCATCACCAAGGGCCTGCCGATCGCCGCGATCGAGGCGATGAAGACGAACCCGACGTTGACCGTGGTGGAACATCCGACGGCGTTCAAGTCGTCGATCTTTCTGAACTGGAAAAAGGGCGTGTTCTCCGCAACCGGGTTCCGCCAGGCGATGCGCTCGGCAGTAGACGTTCCCGCGCTCATCAACCCGGCCTACGGCTCGACAGCCTCACGATCCACCCAGTTCTACCCGGCCGGAGTGCTGCCGGACGGCGCTGCCCCGGACGCGCCCGACCACGACGTATCCAAGCTGAAGGCGCTGATCGCGAAGCTGTCGGACAGTGACAAGCAGATCGACCTCGCCTACGACGAGGCGGGCGGAGCGACCGATGCCCGCGTTGCCGAGCTGCTCCAGACTCAGTTGGCAGCGCTGGGACTGACTGCCACGGTGCGGGCCATGCCCACCTCGCAGGTGTTCGCACTGCATTCGGCGCCTATCGGGCAGCAACCGCACATGCTGGTCCACGGGTCCGGCGGTGACGCGCTCAATGCCGACACCACACTGCGGATCTTCTTCCGCACGGGCGTATCGCCGATCAACTGGTTCAACTATTCGAACACCGCTCTCGACGCCGTCATGGACGCCGGGCAGCGATCCCGCAGCAAAGCGGACGCCGAAGTGCACTGGGTCAGGGGCGCTGAGATCGTGATGGATCAGGCATGGGTTATCAACCTCTGCGATATGAAAGACGTCATTGTGACCAACTCCGGCATCGGCCAGGTTGTGCATACGCTGCTGGGCCCGGGGATGGTGCCCATCAACCTGCTCCGGAAGGTGCAAGCGAGGTGAAGCACTCCCTGAACGGCGCAGCTCGTGGAGACGATGGCGGCCAGTCGGCTGCCGCACGTGCTCCCCGTGCATGTGTGAGCGACCTCCACGTGACGTTTCGGCGCCGAGGAGTGGCGTTGCATGCGGTGCGGGGCGTGACCATCGAGATCACCGCCGGAGAGATCCTTGCGCTCGTGGGGGAGTCCGGCTCCGGCAAGAGTGTATTGGGGCTGAGCTTGCTCGGACTCCCGGTCGGCGATCCGCCTGCCGTCATCAGCGGGCGGGCCGAGGTGTGTGGTGTCGACATGGTCGCTGCTTCGCCTGCCGAGCGACGCAGGATCCGTCGCGCCCACCTGGGCTCTGTCTTTCAAAATCCGATGACGTCACTGAATCCGACGATGCGAATCGGCGACCAGGTGCGGGAAGTTGCAGGCTCGACTGCGGAGGCATGCCGGCTACTCGACCTGGTCGGTGTCCCGCAGGCCGGCCGCAGGCTGCGGTCATACCCCCACGAGCTTTCCGCGGGATTGCGGCAACGGGTCATGATCGCGATCGCGATCGCCGCAGAGCCGGATTTGATCATTGCCGACGAACCGACGTCGGCGCTGGATGTCACGGTGCAGGCGCAGATTCTTGCGTTGCTTTCCGAACTGCGGGCGGAGATCGGTTGCTCGGTGCTGCTGATCACTCACGATATCGGCGTCGCCGCAGAGGTCGCCGACCGTGCCGCGGTCATGTACGGAGGGCGCCTCGTCGAGATCGGCGCCATGACCGACGTCCTCGCCGCCCCCTCGCACCCCTACACGGTCGGCCTGCTGGGTTCACGACTCGATCTCGGCCTGCCGTTGGGCCACCGCATACCGGTCCTGACCGGTATGCCACCAGATCCCCGCAACCCGCCGCCGGGTTGTCCGTTCGCTCCGCGTTGCTCGTTCCGCACCGACGAATGCGATGGGTCGCTGATCCCCCTGACGCCGGCTGCCACACACTCCGGTCGCGCGGCGTGCATCCTCCCGGCAGAGGTCGAGCGGACCCATGCGCGCGAGCCCACTCCCGCTTTCCCGCCGTTGGGCATCCCGGCCGGTCCGCGACCTGCCGTGCGTTGCATCGAAGTCGGCAAGGACTTCCGAATTCGCAACGGCCTGGCCAGGCGCGAGGGGCTGTCGGTACTGCGCAACCTCAACCTGCAGGTGGAAGCAGGTGAGGCCGTCGCCGTGGTGGGCGAGTCCGGATCGGGCAAATCGACACTGCTGCGGATGATAGCGGGGCTGGAGAAACCCGACAGCGGTGTCATCGAGCTGTCCGGATCACCGACGCAGATGATCTTCCAAGACGCCGGCGCGTCGCTGACGCCGTGGCTGACCGTCGGCCGACAGGTCGGCGAACGGCTGCCGCGGACGCTCGACCGGGCTGGTCAGCGGGCCCAGGTGATCGCAGCGCTCGAACGCGTCGGGCTCCCGGCGGCCGTCGCTGATCTCCGTGCCGGCAGCTTGTCGACAGGGCAGCGCCAGCGCGTCGCGTTCGCGCGGGCGACGATCGTTGTTCCCGCGCTGTTGCTGTGCGATGAGCCGACCTCAGCGTTGGACGCGCCGCTGGCGGCGTCGACGTTGAACTTGCTTCAGACACTGCGGCGCGAGTTCGGGCTGACGGTCATCTTCGTTACCCACGATGTAGCCGCAGCGCGTTTCATCGCCGACCGCGTCGCAGTGATGTATCGCGGCGAGATCGTCGAGATCGGTGCCGCCGTGGAGGTGGCCCATGCACCGTCGCACCCGTACAGCAAGGCGTTGGTGGCTGCGGTGCCGAATCTCAGGAGCGCACCGGTACAGCCGCGCGGCAAACCGACAGGCGCGACGAACATTCCGCCGGCGGCGCCCTCCACGAGCAATGGCACGCGCAGCGAATCGGCGGCCGCGGCTGTAGCGGCGCGCCGACTCTCGAAACCGGGTGATGTGATCACGCTGTGTGTGCTGGCGACCCTGATCGTCGTCATGCTCGGCGCGCCGTGGATTGCCCCCTACCCGCCCGATCTACCGGTCGGGCCCCCGACATCCCCACCGAATGCAGCGCATTGGCTCGGCACCGACGAGGTCGGGCGCGACATCCTGAGCCGCGTCCTGATCGGCATGCGCTCCAGCTGGTGGGGTGCACTCTGCGTGATCGCCTCCGGAGTTGTCCTAGGCGGCGCCGTGGGGCTCGTCGCCGGCACCCTCGGCGGGTTCGTCGACCGGATCCTGATGCGCATCACCGATATCTTCATCGCTCTGCCCGCAGCCCTGCTCGCGATCGCCGTGGTAGTCGCGATCGGGCCGTCGTATGTGCATACGCTGTCGGCGGTGGCACTCGTCTGGTGGCCGCTGTACGCACGGGTTGTGCGGGGCGAGGTGACCAGGCTCCGTTCGCTGCCGCACATCGACGCCGCGCGGGTGTCCGGAGCCGGCCGATTCAGGCTCGGCTGGCTGCACCTGTTACCCGGCGCGTGGCCGCCGACCATCATCGCGGCCAGCCTCGACGTCGGCGCGTTGATCCTGATGCTGTCCGGCCTTTCCTTTGTCGGGCTCGGCGCACCCGCGCCGGCTCCCGAGCTGGGAGCGATGTGTTCGAGGGGACTGCCCTACCTCCTTGATTCCTGGTGGGTGCCGATCATGCCCGCGATCGGGCTTTTCCTGCTCGCCACGACCGCGAACCTCGCCGGTGACGTAATCCGCGATCGCCTCACCGATCGCTGACCGCAGTCCAGCATTGCCCCTTTCTGCCCTCGCAAAGGGAGAAACTTCGAATGCTCACAGTCATAGCCCGGCGCGGCTGCGCGACTATCCTCGTGCTGCTCGCGCTCGTTGCGGTGGTGTTCGTGCTACGGCAAGTCTCTCCCGTCGATCCGGCCCGAGCGTTCGTTGGCGACAGGGCGTCCGCCGAGGTCGTCGAGCGCGCACGGCACGATCTCGGCCTCGATCGGTCGCTACCGGTGCAGTACGTCGACTACGTCGAGAAGGCGGCCACCGGCGACTTCGGGCAGTCTGCGGTGACCCGCAGACCGGTCAGCTCCGATATCGCCGAGTTTCTGCCCGCCACAGCGGAACTGGTCATCTGCGGGTTCATGCTGGCCGCACTGCTCGGCTTGCTACTCGGAGTGGCGACTGCACTGCAATGGCCCGGATCGGGCGCCCTTCGATTCGTGCTGATCGGCGGATCGTCGATGCCGATATTCCTCGCGGCGCTGCTCGGAATCCTGTTGTTCTACAAAGAATTCGGAATTCTACCCGCCCTCGGACGCAGCTCCTACAGTGACGCGCCCAACGGGCCGACCGGGTTCTTGCTCATCGACTCGCTGCTCGCCGGCCGACCAAGCGTATTCCTCGACGCCGTCGAACACTTGATTCTTCCGGTCGCGTGCCTGTCCATGGTGCCTGCGGTCGCCATCGGACGGGCGCTCCGTAGCAGCTTGCAGCACACGCTGCGCTCGGACTTCGTTCGCACTGCCCGCGTCAAAGGCATGACCGAGCTACGCGTCGTCGTCAAACACGCGCTGCGGAATTCGGTGAACTCGACTCTGTCGATCGCGGGCATGCAGGTCGCTGCCATGTTCGGCTCCGACATCCTGCTGGAACTGATTTTCGCCTGGCCCGGCATCGGCCTCTACACCGCGCAAGCCATCAAAGCCGGCGACTACACCGCAATCGCCGGGATCACCTTGACACTCGGCGCAATCTACGTCCTGACGAACTTTCTCGTCGACCTCGGTCAAACACTTGCCGATCCCAGGACCCTCGAGGACTGACGGGTGAACGAATCGCGCGGTCACCGGGTGGTGGTCAAGCCTTCGTCGTCGACGGGATCGGACTCGGTCGCACTACGTCGTCGGATGGCGTCCAGGCTGAACTGCGCCCAGCGGATGTTCTCCTGCTCGAAAGCGATGCCGCGCAGCAGGGTCAGGTAGGGGCCGATGCGGGCGGATTCGCTGAGGTAGGCCTGTTCGCTGCGACCGTCGAGCATCCGGGCCCGTGAACGCTCGTAGCGCGCGAGCTTCGCCTCCGCCCAGCCGATTCGTTCGACCAGGACGGCCGCGACGGCGGCGGTGTCGCCGGAATCCATGCCCTGGACCTTGACCAGCATTTCGTCGCGGATGACCGTGGGTTTGGTCGGGTCGGCGATGAATGTGCGCAGAGCTTCCCGCCCGGACTCGGTGATCGAATGGAGCTTTTTGTTCGGGCGTTTCTCCTGCTCGACGACCCGCGCGTCGATGAGGCCGTCCGCCGACATCCGCTCGAGCTCCTTGTACAACTGCTGGGGGGTGGCCATCCAGAAGTTCGCGACCGATGCGTCGAATTCCTTCGCCAGGTCGTAGCCGGACGCCTCGCCTTCCATCAGTGCGGCCAGTACCGCATGTCGTAACGCCATCGACCCAGAATACAGTATTGAACTATTCAATTCGGACACTGGTGCTGCCGCCCTGGACAGGGGTGCCGACGAGGGATAGCCTCAATCTCGTCTACTCAATTATTTGTCTAGGAGGCAGGGTGCATCAACGGTTTCGGGCCGCGGTGGAGTCGCGGAATCTCGACAACGTGGAAGAGTTGCTGGCCGACGATGTGGTGTTCACCAGCCCGGTGGCGTTCGCGCCGTATCCCGGAAGGCCGGTGACAGCGGCGATCCTGCGCGCGGTGCTGCGGGTGTTCGAGGACTTCCGCTATGTGCGTGAGATCGGCGGCGCGGAGGATCGTGACCACGCGCTGGTGTTCGAGGCCACCGTGAACGGGTTGCAGCTGACGGGCTGCGACTTCCTGCACTTCGACGCCGACGGCAGAATCGACGAGTTCACGGTGATGGTGCGCCCGCTCTCGGCCGCCCAGGCGCTGGCTGCCCGCATGGCCGAGCAGTACCCGCGGATCCAGCAGGAAGCCCGGGAAGCGATCGAAAGCAAGGCCTCGGAGTGAGCGACCGGCCCGGGGTCTCGTTCTCCCGCTATGTCGCGCTGGGGGACAGTCAGACCGAAGGGGTCGGCGACGGGACGGACGACACCGGGCTGATCGGCCTCGCCGATCGGCTCGCGGTGGCGATGTCGGAGTCCAATCCTGCTCTGCTGTACGCGAATCTGGCGGTGCGCGGGAAGCTCGCGGGCCAGGTTCGTCACGAGCAGCTCGATGCCGCGCTGGCGCTTCGCCCCGATGTCGCCACGGTGATCGCCGGCGTGAACGACCTGCTCCGGCCGGAGTTCGACGCCGGCGTGGTGGGCCGGCATCTCGAGGCGATGTTCGCGGCCCTGACTGCGCAGGGCGCGGTGGTGGCGACGCTGACGTTCCCCGACATCACCCAGGTCATCCCCGTGACCCGGCCCCTCGGTGCCCGGGTGAGCGCGCTCAACCAGGAGATCCGCGCGGCGGCGCAACGGCACGGGGTCCTGGTGGCGGAAACCGCCGATCACGCGGTGGTCACCGATCCGCGCATGTGGTCCTGGGATCGGTTGCACGCCAGTTCGCTGGGGCACCAGCGCATCGCGGACGCGCTGGCCGAGGTCTTGGAACTGCCGGGATCCGACAGCGCTTGGACCGAGCCGTTGCCGCGAGACCCGGCCCAGCGAGGTGCGGTGGCCGCCGTCGCCACCGAACTGCGCTGGGTGACAGGGTTTTTGGCGCCGTGGCTGCTGCGGCGGATCACCGGCAAGTCTTCCGGTGACGGCCGGGTTGCCAAGCGGCCGTCCCTGGCCCCGGTCGAGGCGAGGACCGGCTCGACCGTTCTGGACTCGCCCGTGTAGGTCTGCGGGTTCGCGAACCTCGATGTGCTCCCGCAGCCGGGAATGCCGGGCCCGTCCCCACCCTCGGTGGTGACGGGCCCGGCGCTGGTCAGATCGTGGCGGCGAGCCGGGTGCCTTGATCAATGGCGCGTTTGGCATCGAGCTCGGCGGCCTTGTCGGCCCCACCGATGAGATGAACGGCTATCGCGCCCTCGGTGATCAGCGAGTCGTACAGGGAGCGGTTCGGTTCCTGGCCGGTGCACAGCACGACGTTGTCGACCTCGAGCACGTGGGATCGGTCCCCGAGGCGGTAGTGCAGGCCCCGGTCGTCGATGCGTTCGTAGTGGGCACCGGCGATCATCTGCACGCCACGATTCTTGAGTTCGGTGCGATGGATCCATCCGGTGGTCTTGCCCAAGCCTGCGCCGACCTTGCTGGTCTTGCGCTGCAGCAGTGTCACCTGCCGCGGAACCGCGTGCCGCACAGCAGACACCAGCCCGCCGCGGTGCTGGTGTTCGACGTCGACGCCCCACCCGGCAAGGAAGGAGGCGATGTCGGGTTCAGCGGCCGGATCCGGTGCGGTGAGGAACTCGGCCACATCGAATCCGATCCCGCCGGCTCCCAGGACGGCCACACGCTGCCCGACAACTGCCTTGTCACGCAGCACATCCAGGTACCCCAGCACCATCGGATGATCGATGCCCGCCAACTCCGCGGGGACGCGGGGGCTGACTCCGGCGGCGATGATCACTTCGTCGAATCCACCGGCAGTCAATTGTGCAGCGGTAGCGGCTGTGTCGAGGTGGACCCGGACCCCGGTCGCCGTCAACCGATGGCGGAAGTAGCGCAGCGTCTCGTCGAACTCGCTCTTGCCGGGGACCTGGCGGGCGATGTTGAGCTGCCCGCCGATCTGGGAGCCCGCTTCGAACAACTCCACCTGGTGCCCGCGTTCGGCCGCGGCGGTGGCAGCCGCCAACCCGGCGGGACCGGCGCCGACGACCGCGAGCCGTTTGCGTCTCGGCGCCGGCCCCAGCACGAGTTCGGTCTCGTGGCACGCGCGCGGGTTCACCAGGCAGGACGTGATTTTGAGGCTGAAGGTGTGGTCCAGGCATGCCTGATTGCAGCCGATGCAGGTGTTGATCCGCTCCGGCGTGCCCGCGGCGGCCTTGTTCACGAAGTCCGCGTCCGCCAGGAAGGGGCGCGCCATCGACACCATGTCGGCATAGCCGTCGGCGAGCAGTTCTTCGGCCTTGTCGGGGGTATTGATCCGGTTGCTGGTGACCAGCGGGATAGAGACCGAGCCCATCAATTTCCGGGTCACCCACGCGTACGCGCCGCGGGGGACCGAGGTCGCGATGGTGGGGATGCGGGCTTCGTGCCACCCGATGCCGGTGTTGATGATCGTCGCACCGGCCGCTTCGATCTGCTGCGCGAGTTCGACGACTTCGTCGAAGGTCGAGCCGTCGGGAACCAGGTCCAGCATGGAGAGCCGGTAGATGATGATGAAGTCCTCGCCGACCGCGGCCCTGACCCGCCGGACGATCTCGACCGGGAACCGGATGCGGTTCTCGTAGCTGCCGCCCCAGCGGTCGGTGCGCTTGTTGGTGTGGGCGGCGATGAACTCGTTGATCAGGTAGCCCTCCGAGCCCATGATCTCCACCCCGTCGTATCCGGCGCGTTGGGCGAGCACGGCGCAGCGCACGAAGTCCTCGACGGTCTGCTCGACCTCGGCGTCGTCGAGTTCGCGTGGCGGGAACGGGCTGATCGGGGCCTGCAGCGGGCTCGGAGCGACCAGGTCGGGGTGGTAGGCGTAGCGACCGAAGTGCAGGATCTGCATCGCGATCTTGCCACCCGCGGTGTGCACGGCGTCGGTGACGACGCGATGGCGCGCTGCCTCGGCTTCTTCGGTCAGCATCGCGCCGCCTGGGTAGGGGCGCGCTGCTTCGTTCGGTGCGATACCGCCGGTGATGATGAGCCCGACCCCTCCGCGGGCCCGCTCGGCATAGAACGCTGCCATTCGCTCGAACCCGTTGGGCGCCTCTTCCAGGCCGACATGCATCGAACCCATCAGCACGCGGTTTCTGAGGCTGGTGAATCCCAGGTCCAGTGGTTGGAGCAGATGCGGATACGCGGTCGTGTTCATCGAGATCTCACCAGTCGTCGTGGGGCTGTTGTCGTTCCGGGCCAGTCGGCCGCGGCCGATGCCGCACCTCTCGTCCCGGGCTTGCCGCAGGACAGGCAGCGGATTTAATTAATCAAATAATTACATGGATCGACGGCACCTTACCGGACTCCAACTAGGTTCGTCCAGCGATCATATAGACAAGTTTTTTAGTAGATGCCGTGATAGATTCTCGACCGCTGACGACGAGCGCCAGCGCAGCTGCCGGTGCATCGGCACCGGCCGGCACGCAGCAGGGGCGCCGCGACCCGACCCATCACCGAGAAAGACATGGACAGCGAACAACTGAAACTTCTCGACCTCGCCCTGGTGTGGCAGCCCTACGGCGGACCGCCCGACGAAGAAATCTTGCTCGCCTTCGGAATCTCGGCTCCACGATTCCGACACCGGATTCGCCGGATCCTCGCCGCGTCCTCGGCCGATCCCATCCTGCGCTGCGCCGCCACGATGCTGCGTTCCTACCTCGACGAGCGTCCGCGCGATCTCTGAACCGACCCCAACGCGACCCACGACTCCCGTCGGCCGCGCCGAAGGAAAGGCAAACACCATGGGACACTACAAAAGCAACGTCCGAGACCTCGAGTTCAACCTGTTCGAAGCGCTGAAACTGACCGGGATCCTCGACTCCGATGCCTACGGCGACCTGGACTCGGACACGGTGCGAACCATGCTGGTCGAACTACGCCGGGTCGCCGAAGGTCCGTTCGCGGATGCCTTCGCCGAAATCGACCGCAACCCACCGACTTTCGACCCGGACACCCACACCGTGCGCCTGCCTGAATCGCTGAAAGAGGCCTACCGTGCCGCGATCGCCGATCCGGAATGGGACAAGATCGGCATCGCCGAGGAACTCGGCGGCACCCCCATGCCGCGGGCGGTGATGTGGGGCCTGATGGAAATGCTGCTGGGCGCCAACCCCGCAATCCACTTGTATGCCAACGGAGCGTGCTTCGGTAACGTCTTCCTGAACAACGCCAGCGAGGAACAGAAGCCGTGGGCCCGCATCTGGGCGCAGCGCAACTGGGGCTCGTCGATGGTGCTGACCGAACCCGACGCCGGATCCGATGTCGGCGCCGGACGCACCAAGGCCGTCGCGCAGCCCGACGGCACCTGGCACATCGAGGGTGTCAAGCGGTTCATCACCTCCGCGGACTCCGACGACCTGTTCGAGAACATCATGCATCTGGTCCTGGCGCGTCCGGAAGGTGCCGGGCCCGGCACCAAGGGCCTGAGCCTGTTCCTGGTCCCGAAGTTCCACTTCGACTTCGAAACCGGTGAACTCGGCGAACGCAACGGTGTCTTCGTCACCGGCCTGGAGCACAAGATGGGTCTGAAGGGTTCGGCGACCTGCGAGCTGACCCTGGGCGGGCACGGCACACCGGCGGTCGGCTACCTCGTCGGCGAGAAGCACGCAGGCATCGCGCAGATGTTCGACGTGATCGAGTTCGCGCGAATGATGGTGGGTACCAAGGCGATCGCGACCCTGTCGACCGGCTATCTCAACGCCCTCGAGTATGCCAAAACTCGGATCCAGGGCGCCGACCTGACGCAGATGACCGACAAATCCGCACCCCGCGTCCCGATCATCCGTCACCCGGACGTGCGCCGATCGCTGATGCTGCAGAAGGCCTACGCCGAAGGGCTACGCGCGGTCTACCTCTACACCGCGGCGCACCAGGATCCCGAAGTCGCACAGCACGTCTCGGGGGCGGACCCGCAACTCGCCGCCCGGGTCAACGATCTGTTGCTCCCGATCGTCAAGGGTGTCGGCTCCGAGCGCGCCTACCAGTACCTCACCGAGTCCCTGCAGACCTTCGGTGGCTCGGGCTACCTGCAGGACTACCCGATCGAGCAGTACATCCGCGACGCGAAGATCGACTCGCTGTACGAGGGCACCACCGCCATCCAGGCGCAGGACTTCTTCTTCCGCAAGATCGCCCGCGATCAGGGCGTGGCCCTGGCCCACATCGCCTCCCAGATCCAGAAGTTCGTCGACAGCGGTGACGAACGGCTGAAGGCCGAACGCGAACTGCTGTCCACAGCGCTCGAGGACGTGCAGGCGATCACCGCGACGCTGACGGGGCACCTCTTCGCGGCACAGCAGAATCCTGCCGAGCTGTACAAGGTCGGCCTCGGATCGGTGTGTTATCTCCTGGCCGTCGGCGACCTGCTGATCGGGTGGCAGCTGCTCACCCACGCCGAGATCGCACTCGCCACGCTCGATGCCGAAACGAGCCCGGCCGATGTCGGCTTCTACCGGGGGAAGCTCGCGGCCGCAGCCTATTTCGCGCGCAATGTCCTGCCGGAGCTGACCGCGACCCGCGCGATCCTGGCGGCGATCGACCTGGACGTCATGACCGCCGACGAGGCGACGTTCTGATCGCTCAGCCGGTGTGTCCGCACCCGCCGATGGATTTGTCGGCGGGTGCGGCAACACCTTCGCGGGTACTCAGGGGTGTGGCTCGCGCCGTCAGGATGTCGCGGCGACGGGTGCCGCGGCGATCAGCCAGTTGCTGAACTCACCGGCGAGGTGCCACTGGTGCTGGTGGATGAGCCTGGCGGGCAGATTGCCGGGGAACTGCACGGTCAGCAGGGCTTCGAGAGTGCCGTCGCGGTCGCGGAATTGGTGCCGGACGCCACCGATGACCAGGCCGTCGTCGAGCACGGCGATGCCGGCGATCTGGACGGGGTAGTCGGGGTCGACGGGGATGGTGAGTGCGTCGGTCCTGGTGTAGTCGACGAGGAATCGCGACGCGGTCGGTGATCCGCCGGTTGTCTCGACGACCTCCTGGCGTCCGTCGGGCAGGCCGCGTAGCAGGTAGTGGTCGGGGCTGGCGTCGACCATGTCGGCTTCGGCGTTGGTGGCGGTCAGGTCGTTGAACCAGGCGGCGAATCGTTCGGCGCAGTAGTGGGGGACTTCGAGGCGGGTGACGGCGTGCTTGGTCCGGCCCCTGCTCGTGGCGACACCGATCCGTGCCATCCGTTCCGAGATGGCCAGGTCTCTCTTGAGCATGGCGTAGATCCCCGCGTGGCCCAGCTCGATCTTCAGTGCGGTCAGGGTGGCACGCTGGATGTCGAGGGGTGCGCCGGCCACCTCGTCGACTGTGCGGTCGGGCAGAAGTTCGGCCATGGCGTGGGGTCCCAGGCGCGAGGCGAACTTCCCGAGCACCGATTCGGCGCGCCGGGCTTCCCACGCGCGCACCTGGTCGCGAGTGATGTTCTCCGCGCCGAGTGTTGTCCGGATTTCGATGGAATCGACCATGGCGGCTCCGCCTCTCGTTAAAGCTATCAGTACTTGCGTTAAATATCCTCGCTGGCGACTATAAACGCAACCTCTCTTGGCGTTAATCATGCCCGAGCTGTTGACATGGCGGCGCGCATCACGGATGCTGTCTTAACGCAAGTATATCTTGCGTTAGATCTCGGCTCCTCGCGTGAGCTTTGACGTCGCGAATGAGCAAGTACCCGAAAGGAATTGGTCAATGTTGACCAGAAGAAGCTTCATGGTGCGTGCGGCTGGGGTAACGGCCGTCGCCACCGCAGCGGCGGCCTCGGCCGGCGCCGGTATCACCTTCGCCGCGCCCGAGGCTCCGGCGGCCGGTGCGGGACTGCGTACCTTCATCGACGGGACGATGGTCGACCAGGCCGAGGTCGTCGAGTGGGAGCGCCGTCGGCTGTCGGTGGCCGCGGCGCGGCTGCGCAAAGACTACGTCGGCCTGCTCGCGGGCGAGCTGGACTCGCTGCTGGCCCGCTTCGCTGTCACCGTCGACGATGTTCCCGCCGCTCGGGCGGCGCTGGCCCGGGCGCGCCTGGCCATCGGCCCGAACGGGTTGCGTGAGCTGCTCGCCGGTGAGCTCGTCGCTTCCGAAGCCGCCGCCCGGACCGGGGTGGCTGCCTCGGGTGGGCGCTGGCAATACGCGATCACCGAAATCGCGAGCGATCGAGGCACCGCGCAAGGCTTCCTGGACTGGTTCGACCGCGCACGCGTGACCGACGATCGCGCGGTGTGGACCGACGCCTGTCCGGACCACTACATCATCGCGACGCTGCCCGACGGCCGTCAGGAGGTGATCGAAGTGACCGGCGGAGCGATGCTGGCCAGCCAATTCTTCGTCGACTACACCGATACAGCGCGGGTGATGGTCCCCTCGGATCCGGCCTACCCTTTCACGGTCACCGGCGTCGCCTCCCTCGCCGACGGTCACATCATCGGCGGCGTCCGCCACCAGTTCCGCGACGAGCCCGGTGGCGGGTTCCGCAGCCAGCTCAAGGTCGCCTTCCCCGCGGCGCTGCCGGAACTGTACATCGCCGAGCACCGGTGGCATCTCGCCTGCGAGTTCGGCAACTGGATCTCGGCGTATCTGCGCTGAGCGCGATGTGTGGTCACCGACCGGCGTGGTCGGTGACCACGCAGACGGCACCTGGGATGGATGTCGAGTAGAACTGGACCATGAACCAACCTGGACGCGGTGTCGACGACGAGTCGCCGGCGACACCCCCGGGTCCGCGCAGGCGGACCGGGGGACGCTCGGCGCGGGTGCGCGAAGCGGTACTGAAGGCGACCATCGAGCAGGTGACCGAGCACGGCATCGAAGGATTGACCATCGGCGATGTCGCGGCACGCGCCGGTGTCGCCGAGACCACGATCTACCGGCGCTGGGGTACCCGCACAGCGCTGATCGCCGAGGCGGTCGCGGAACTGGCGGCGGTCGGTAATCCTGTGCCCGACACCGGCAGTGTGCGGACCGACCTTCGGATGCTCGCCGAGCAAGTCTCCCACCTGATCTCGCGCCCGGGAATCGCGCGGCTGGTGGGGACTGCCATCGCGCTCTCGTCGGACCCCGAAGTGGACGCCGCTCGCCGCCGATTCTGGAACGACCGTTTCGAGCGCAGCTCCCAGATCGTCACGAGGGCGGTCGATCGTGGGGAACTGCCGGCAGCGGTAGACCCTCGTGAGGTTCTCGAAACCCTGTCCGCCCCATTGTATTTCCGGCTCCTGGTGGGTGAGAAGCCCATCGACGATGCGTTCGTCGCGCGCTGCATCGACCAAACCCTGGCCCTGCACGGCAAGCCGGCCTGACCGAACAACGCGCACACCCAGCCCGCAATCCCGCCGATCGTGTCCCCCACCCCCTTCGGCGGGGGCACACGATCGGGAATCACCGGATCGACGTGAGGCCGAGCGCCACGGTGAAGTCGGCCCCGGTGGCTGCTCGAACATCGGATTCGCTGACTCCCGGCGCGGTTTCGACGAGGACCAGTCCCTCGGGGCCGACATCCAGTACGGCCATATCGGTGATGATGCGGTGCACGCAGCGCACTCCTGTCAGCGGCAGCGTGCACTGCTCGACGATCTTGGGTTCGCCACCGCGGGAACGGTGTTCCATCATCACGATGACTCGTTTCGCGCCGTGGACCAGGTCCATGGCACCACCCATGCCCTTGACCATCTTGCCCGGAATCATCCAGTTCGCCAGATCGCCCCGCGCGCTGACCTGCATCGCGCCGAGCACCGCGACATCGACACAGCCGCCGCGGATCATCCCGAACGACTGCGCGGAGTCGAAGTACGAGGCGCCGGGCGCGACGGTGATCGTCTCCTTGCCCGCGTTGATCAGCTCGGGATCGACCTCGTCTTCGGTCGGGTAGGGGCCGACGCCGAGCACGCCGTTCTCCGAATGCAGCACGACGGTGACGTCGGCCGGCAGATAGTTCGGCACCAGGGTCGGCATGCCGATGCCGAGGTTCACGTACTGGCCGTTCCGCAATTCGGCGGCCACTCGGGCCGCCAGTTCCTGGCGTGACCACGTCATGCCCGCACCGTCCTGTTCTCGATTCCGACCTCGACCTTGCCGACATGCACCACGCGCTGCACATGGATGCCGGGGGTGTGCACTTCGTCCGGGTCCAGCTCGCCGGGCTCCACCAGAGTCTCGACCTGGGCGATGGTGATGCGGCCCGCCGCCGCGGCAGGCGGATTGAAGTTGCGCGCGCTGCGCCGGTACACCAGGTTGCCGTGGCGGTCGCCCTTCCAGGCATGCACCAGCGCGAAGTCGGTGACGATCGCGTGCTCGAGTACGTAGGGCACGCCGCCGAAGACCCGGGTCTCCTTCACGGGACTCGCGAGCGCGATGCCGCCGTCGCCGTTGTAGCGCAGCGGCAGACCGCCATCGGCTACCTGGGTGCCGACGCCGGCGGGAGTGTAGAACGCCGGAATGCCCGCCCCGCCCGCCCGCATCCGCTCGGCGAGGGTGCCTTGCGGCGTCAGCTCCACCTCGAGTTCGCCCGCGAGGAACTGGCGCGCGAACTCGGCGTTGGACCCGACATAGGAGCTGGTGGTGCGCCGGATCCGGTGTGCTTCGAGCAGCACGCCGAGCCCGACGCCCGCGGTGCCGCAGTTGTTGCTCACGACCTCGAGATCGGTGGCGCCGTGGGCGAGTACGGCGTCGATCAATGCCTGAGGCACGCCGACCAACCCGAACCCGCCGACCGCGAACGACGCGCCGTCATGAATATCGGCAACGGCCTCCGCGGCCGTCGCAAAGACTTTGTCCATCACATCAGCGATGCTAGACGAAGCGTTCGTATTGCGCACTAATGTTCGTATAGCGAACACTTGCGCTCGGATGCGAGGTGGACGTAGCGTGTTCGCTATACGGACTATCGTTCGCATAGTGAACATTGACTGTCGGCGCAGGCGGCGGCTCGGGCCGGACCGACGCGACGTAGCCTCGGGCCCGGCTCGATGAACCGACGTCCGCCGCGGGTGGACGCCATCGGGCCCACTGGGAGAAGGAGTTACGGCAGCCATGACAGAACCGTCGCCGGATTACGTGCAGTCCCTCGGGCGCGGCCTGGCCGTCATCCGGTCGTTCGATGCCGAGCATCCCCGTCGCACCCTGAGCGAGGTGGCCCACGCGACCGACCTGACCCGGGCCACCGCGCGGCGCTTCCTGCTCACCCTGGTCGAACTCGGCTACATGCGCACCGACGGAAACCAGTTCTGGCTCACGCCACGAGTTCTCGAGCTCGGCTACAGCTTCCTGTCCAGCCTGAGCCTGCCCGACCTGGCCGGCCCACACCTCGAGGCACTGGCGGAGAAGGTCCGTGAGTCGACCTCGGTGTCGATCCTGGACGGTGCCGACATCGTCTACGTCGCCCGTGTTCCGGTGAGCCGGATCATGACCGTCTCGATCAATATCGGCACCCGCTTTCCCGCGTACGCCACCTCGATGGGCCGGGTCCTGCTCGCCGGCCTCGACGCCGACGCGCTCGACGACTACCTGGCGAAAGCCGACCTGACACCCCTCACCGACGCGACGGTCACCACGAAACGGCAACTGCGGGCAGAGCTGGCCCAGGTCCGCGCGGACGGCTACTGCGTCGTCGACCAGGAACTCGAACAGGGACTGCGGTCGATGGCGGCACCCATTCGCGACCGGCACGGAGCGGTTGTTGCCGCGGTGAACATCTCGACCCAGGCGGCCCGCTACACGCTACGCGAGGTCCGCGACTCCCTGATTCCCGCCGTGCTCGAGACCAGCGCCGCGATCGAGCACGACCTCACCCAGATCCGATCCAACACCTGACGCCTACGAGGAAGATTCATGCCCGAAGCTGTTATCTGCGAACCACTGCGCACCCCGGTCGGCCGATTCGGCGGAGTGTTCAAAGACATCGCCCCCCAGGAATTGGCCGCGACCGTGATCACCGAATTGATCGCGCGCACCGGACTCGACGTCGCGACCGTCGACGACGTCATCCTCGGCCAGTCCTCGCCCAACGGCGAGGCGCCGGCGATCGGCCGCATCGCCGCGCTGGACGCGGGCCTGGGCATCGGGGTGCCCGGCATCCAGGTGGACCGGCGTTGCGGATCGGGTTTGCAGGCCGTGCTGCAGGCCTGCATGCAGGTGCAATCCGGGGGCAGTGATCTCGTGCTTGCCGGCGGTGTGGAATCCATGAGCCGCACCGAGTTCTACGCCGACGACATCCGCTGGGGTGTCCGCGGCGACGGCCCGGTCCTGCACGATCGCCTCGCCCGCGCGCGGGTCACCGCCGGGGGCAAGAACTTCCGGGTCGACGGCGGCATGATCGAAACCGCGGAGAACCTGCGCGCCCAGTACTGCATCAGCCGCACGGACCAGGACGCGCTCGCCGTGCAGTCGCACCGACGTGCCATCGCCGCGCACCGCGGCGGCCGCTTCGCGGACGAGATGGTGACTGTCTCTGTGCCGCAACGCACACGGGAACCCCTGCTGGTCCGCGCCGATGAGCACCCGCGTGCCGATGCCGACCTCGACATGCTGGCCCGGCTGCGCCCGATCCGGCTGGCTGCCGATCCCGAGTCCACCGTGACCGCGGGCAACGCCAGCGGCCAGAATGACGGCGCCGCCGTCTGCATCGTGACGACACCGCAGCGCGCGCAGGCACTCGGGCTGCGGCCCATGGCTCGGCTCGCGTCGTGGGCGGTCGCCGGTGTACCGCCTGCCACCATGGGCATCGGGCCGGTCCCGGCCACCGAGAAGGCGCTCGCCCGCCTGGATCTCACGCTCGACGACATGGACGTGATCGAACTCAACGAGGCCTTCGCCGCGCAGACCCTGGCTGTGCTGCGGACGTGGAAGATCGAACCCGACGACCAGCGCGTCAACCCCAACGGGTCGGGGATCTCCCTCGGTCATCCCGTCGGCGCGACCGGCGCCAGAATCCTGGCCACCCTGCTGCACGAACTGTCTCGCAGGGAAGGCCGGTACGGCCTGGAAACGATGTGCATCGGTGGCGGACAGGGATTGGCGGCTGTTTTCGAACGCCTCTGACCCACATGTCCGCCCGGTCGCGGCTAGCTGTCGCGGCCGGGCCGAGCGGGTGGCCGCACAGCGGCGGCGCCGAGGAGATCCAGGGCGTCGATCGCATTCGTCAGGCGGCGGGGCGATTCGGTATCGGTCTCACCGAGCTGTGCGGCGACCCACGCCCGGGTAGGGCCGGACTCGTGGCGGCCCGCGACGAACCACACGCCCCGCGCGGGTTCGTCGGACTGATTGACATACATGTGCGGGCGGGTGGAATCGAAACACAGCGAGTCACCGGCGCCGATCGTGTACCGGTCGAAGTCGAGCAGCAGGGTCAACTCGCCGGTGAACAGGTACGCGTACTCGGTTCCGGAGTGGCGCATCGGCATTCGGTCCACCGAGCTCGCGGCACCTGGGTCATAGGTGACCAGCAGGGCGTCGACACCCGCGTCCGGGTCGACCGCCAGCTTCTCCCACCGGACCCCGTTGGCCATTTCCAGCACAGGGTTGTCCGCGGCGCGTTGAACGACACCGGTGGACCGGTTCGCGGGCGAACCTGCCACCGGTTCCGCGGGTTCGATGCGGCCGTGCTGGATGCCGAGCAGTTCGTCGAGGGAGACCTCGAGACGGTTGACGAGGGCATAGAGGGTACTCACCGACGGCTGGGACTTGTTGTTCTCGATCTGTGAGAGCTGGCTGGCCGAGATGCCCGCCGCCGCCGCGAGCCCACGCAAGCTCAACCCCTGATCCAGGCGTGCCTGCTTCAACGCGGGCCCGATCCTGTCCTGCATCAGTGCACCTCTGTCTACTCGCCGAAACACGTTAACTCTCAGTGAACGCGACGTGTTCACTCTCTTCGAACTGTACCGGCGGCGGGCGGTGTATTGCGAGACCCGGTCCCGACGTGGCGATTCGAGGTGATGCGGGTCTCGGGTTTCGGCGCGACGCGCCGTTGTCCGGTGGGCCTGGGGCCGCCCTCAGGTCTCGACCCATCACTCAATGTTGCGTGGTGGTTGACATCACTCACTGAATGTTTAATGATACTGAACACATTCTCGGTGGCTCTCGCCCCGTTCCCCGTCACCGCCGACGAAGGAGACTCATGTCCTTCCCGCTTGCGCGACTTCGGTCAACCTGCCCGCCTCCGCGCTCAGCGACCGCCCACCGGTTCGCCGCGACGATCTCCGCAGCAGGGGAGGGGCGGCCGTGCTGATCGGATTCGCGGGCCTGGGCCGGATGGGCAGGCCGATGGCCGCACACCTGGCCGCGGCAGGACACACCGTCCTTGCCTACGACCCCCTGGCCGAGCAGGCGCCCGGGCAGGTCACCCTCGTCGACACCGCCGCCACGCTGGCCGCCACTCCGTTGACGATCAGCATGTTGCCCGACGGCGATTCCACCCGCGCCCTCGTCGTCGAGGATCTGCGCAGCGTCGCCTCCGGCCACCTGCACATCGTGATGGGCACCGTCGGCCCCGAGATCGTCCGCGAACTCGCCGGCCTGCCTGGGCTTGCGGTGATCGACGCGCCGGTGTCGGGCAGTGTGTCGATGGCCGAAACCGCCGCCATCACCACGATGGTCGGCGCCACGGCCGAACAGTTCGAGCGGGCCCGACCGGTGCTGGCCACGATGACCGCCGCCCAATTCCACGCCGGCCCGGTCGGCGCGGGGTCGACAGCCAAACTCGCGGTCAACGCGGTCCTGGCGGGACTGAGTCAGGCTGTCGCGGAAGGGATTCTGCTCGCCCAGGCCGGTGATCTCGACCCTGCCACGTTCTACGACATCCTGCGCAACAGCGCGGCGGGCGCGCCCTATGTCGGCTACAAGCAGCAGGCCTACCTCGCACCGCAGGCGACCCCGGTCGCGGCGCCGGTGTCACTCATCCGCAAGGACCTCGGCCTGGCGCTGGAGCTGGCGCACCGCCGCCGACTGACGCTGCCAGGCGCCGAAGCCGCACTGGCCGTGCTCGATGACGCCATCGCCGTCGGGCTCGGCGAGGCGGACATGGCCGAGGTCCTCACCGCGTTGCGCCGCAGCAACCAGCTGGCGCTGCACGAAACCCCTTCCACCCCACAGCAGACAGGAGCACGCTCATGACCGGCGAAACCCTCGCCACCGTCGAGATCGAATCGACGATCCGCTCGCTCGAGGACGCCCGCTACGCGGCCGTGGTGGCCGGTGATATCGACGGCTTCGCCGCCTTCGCCCATCCCGATCTGGTCTACACCCACTCCAACGCCGAGGTCGACACCCTCGACAGCTACCTGGCCAAACTTCGTGCGGGACACTACGTCTACCACCGCATCGACCACCCGGTCGCCCGCATCGTCGTGGTCGGCGACACCGCCGTGGTCTCCGGGGAGATGCACGCCGACATCACCGCCGGCGGGGTGCGCAAGCAACTGGCCAATCGTTCGGTCGCGGTCTGGGTACGCGAAGGCGACCGCTGGCTGCTGCTGGCCTACTGGCCGACCGTCATCCCGGGGGCGGTCCGATGACGGAGTTCACCTATGACGGGTTGCCCGGCCGGGTCGCGTTCGGCGCCGGTGCCGCGCGGACCCGGCTGCTCGGCGAACTGGATCTGCTCGGGGCTCACCGCGTTCTGGTCATCGCCACCGATGCCGAGAACGGCATTGCGACCGCGCTGTGCGCGCCGTTCGCCGACCGGGTGGTCGCCACGTTCTCCGAGGTTCGCCCGCACGTTCCGGTCGAGGTCGCCGAGCTCGCCCGCAAAGCAGCGATCGAGGCCGAGGCCGATGTGGTGCTGTCGGTGGGTGGTGGGTCGACCACGGGTACGGCCAAAGCCGTGGCCCTGACGACCGGGCTGCCGATCGTCGCCGTGCCGACGACCTACGCCGGTTCCGAAGTCACTCCGGTATGGGGCATGACCGAAGGGGGTCGCAAGACCACCGGCACCGACCGGCGGGTTCTTCCGAAGACGGTCGTCTACGACCCCGAGCTGACGGTGTCTCTGCCGGTGGAACTCTCCGTCGCCAGCGGTCTCAACGCGGTGGCCCATTGTGTGGAAGCATTCTGGGCGCCGCGGCGTAGCCCGGTGTCCAGCGCGGTCGCCGAGGACGGCATCCGCCACCTCGTCGCAGGACTGAACACGATCGCCGCCGACCCGAGCGCTCAGGCCGGTCGCGGTGCGTTGCTGTTGGGCGCCTATCTCGCCGGATCGGCGTTCGCGGTGGCCGGTTCGGGGCTGCACCACAAGATCTGTCATGTGCTGGGTGGTGCGTTCGATCTGCCGCATGCCCAGACACACGCGATCGTCCTTCCTCATGTGCTGGCCTACAACCTGCCCAACGCCGAGGAAGCCGCCGACCGGATCGCGCGGGCCCTGGGCCGCACCGACATCGTCGAGGCGTTGCGCGAACTCGGTGACGGGCTCGGTGCCGGCGGAGGTCTGCGTGAGCTCGGCATGGACGAGTCCGGCATCGACGACGTGATCGAGGACATCGCGGCCATCGCACCCGCCGACAATCCGACCCCGGTCACCGCGCAAGGCCTGCAGGCCATTCTGCACGGTGCATGGGCCGGATCCGACCCGACGGGGTCGACGAGATGAGCATCGACAACACCGTCGCCACCGACCGCGAGCACGCCGTCACCGCCGAGGTGCTCGCCAGCTTCGACAAAACCCCCGACCCCCGGTTGCGTGACGTCATGGGAAGCCTCGTGCGGCACCTGCACGCCTTTGCCCGCGACATCCGACTCACCCCGCCGGAATGGGAGGCGGCGATCGAATTCCTCACCCGCGCAGGGCATATCACCGATGATCGGCGCCAGGAGTTCATCCTGCTCTCCGATGTCCTCGGGCTGTCCATGCTGACCGTCGCCATCAACGAAGCCGCCGCGCCCGGCGCCACCGAATCGACCGTGTTCGGTCCGTTCTTCGTCGACGACGCCCCCGAGATTCCCCTCGGCGGTGACATCGCCCGCGGTGCACCAGGTTGTGCGTGCTACGTCTCCGGCCGGGTCCGCTCGGTCGGCGGCGAACCGATCGTGGGCGCGCGGATCGAAGTGTGGGAAGCCGACGCCGACGGCTTCTACGACGTCCAGTACGCCGACGGCCGCTCGGCCGGTCGCGGCTGGCTGCGGTCCGGCGCGGACGGCGGGTACCGGTTCTGGTCGGTATTGCCCGCGCCCTATCCGATTCCCCACGACGGTCCGGTCGGCGACCTGCTGACCGCGACCGCGCGCGGCCCGATGCGTCCGGCGCATCTCCATTTCATGGTCACCGCACCGGATTTCCGGCCATTGATCACGCATATCTTCCTCGCGGATGACCCCTACCTGGACTGTGACGCGGTGTTCGGTGTGAAGGAGAACCTCGTCGTCGAGGCCGTGCATCACACCGACACCCCCGCCCCCGACGGTTCCCATCCGCAGGGCGGCTGGACGAGCATCACCTTCGACCTGGTGCTCGCACAAGCCGACGGCCACTAGCGCGCTCGCCGGCGACACTCGGTACATCCAGTCGCGTTCTGGCGAGCCATGCCTCGGTACCGATTCCACCCCCGCGGGAACGACCGTTTCCCGCGATTCGAAGATCACCGCTGCCCGGGCACGACCCCAGCAGCTCACACTGGAGGTACAACGATGCGACGTACTCGTTGGATCGTGCTCGGCGGGTGTTTCCTCGCCTACCTGTTCGATGCCCTGGAGATCGTCCTGCTGTCCATGGCGCTACCGTCCATCCGCACGGACTTGGGCCTGACGATCACCCAGGGTGGGCTCCTCGCCACCGCCACCCTGGTCGGCATCGGCGTCAGCAGCGTCCTCGGCGGTTATGTGGCCGACAACTTCGGTCGCAAGAAGGCCCTGATCGCCTCGCTGGTCACCTTCGGTGCCTTCACCGCCGCGATCGCGGTCGCCCCGAGCTTCGAGATGTTCCTGGTGCTGCGGTTCCTGGCCGGTATCGGGCTGGGCGCGGTGTGGAGCGTGGTCTCGGCGTATGTGGTCGAGACCTGGCCGGAGCAGCACCGCGGCCGTGCGGCCGCCTTCGTGATCAGCGCCTTCCCCGCCGGCGGCGCCATGGCCGCCACCATCTCCGGCTGGTTCCTGCCGGACTGGCGGCTGATGTTCCTGGTGGCGGGCACCGCGGTGGTACTGCCTCTGGCCATCGTTGTGATCTTCTTCTCCGAATCCGCCAGCTGGGCAGCCCAGAAGGCCGGCAATGCCGGCGATGTCGTCTCGGTGCGCGATGTCCTGGGCTCCTCCCTGCGTCGCCGAACCCTGCTCGGCACCCTCATGGCGGCCCTGGCGCTGTTCGGCTACTGGGGCGCGATGACCTGGCTGCCCACCTACCTGACCACCGAGCGTGGTCTGGCGTCGACGTCGGTCGCAGTGTTCGTCACCATGGTGAATCTGGGAATGTTTGCCGGCTACAACGGATTCGGCTTCCTCGCCGACCATATCGGCAGGCACCGCACGATCATCATCACGTTGCTCGGCGTCACGCTGACACTGCCGATCTACGCACTCACCACCGATCTGACCGCCCTGCTGTGGCTGGGCCCGCTGTTCGGCGCGTTCACCGCCTTCTTCGGTTTGTTCGGCTCCTACCTCGGGGAACTGTTCCCGACCCGGGCCCGGGCTACCGGCGCGGGATTCTGCTTCAACGTCGGACGCGGAGTGTCGGCGCTGGCGCCGTTCGCCCTGGCCGGGCTGGCCACGAGTATCGGATTCCAGGGCGGCCTCGTCCTGTGTGCCGGATTCTTCGGACTCGCGGCGCTGGTGGCGGCGTTGCTTCCCCGCAGCAGCGGTGGCGTCGATGACATTGTCGTCCAGCGAAGTTCAGATCCCCGAGACGACGCACCCGCCACGGTGTGACTCCGCTGATCCGGGCCGCCCGCGTGGTCGGCCCGGATCCGTTGCCCGCCGCCGCAATCCTGACCACCCTCGCGACGAGAAAGGCACCGCTGTGCCATCGACAATGCAAGCCGCCGTCTACTACGGATCCCGCGACATCCGGATCGAGGAGGTCCCCACCCCTGTCCCGGGCGTGGGGGAGGCGCTGGTGAAGGTGCTGCGCTCGGGAATCTGCGGCACCGATGCCGCCGAGTGGACCGCAGGGCCGAAAACCTTTCCCGTGCACCGCCGCCACCCGCACAGCGGTCACCTCGGACCCATCATCCCCGGCCACGAGTTCGTCGGCGAGATCATCGAAGCCGACCCGAGCTCCGGCCTTGTCGCGGGCACGCTGGTCGCCAGCGGTGCCGGTGTGTGGTGCGGTGCTTGCCGGCGCTGCGCCGAAGGCCGCACCAATCAGTGCACGCGGTACCGCACTCTCGGACTCAATGTCCACGGCGGCATGGCCGAATACGTGGCCGTCCCGACGAAGACACTGCGCCCGTTGCCCACCGGACTGTCGGTGGACCATGCCGGGCTCGCTCAACCGCTCGCCGTCGGCATCCACGCGGCCCGACGCGCCGGCGCCCGCGACGGCGACCGCGTGGCGGTGATCGGTGCCGGGGCGATCGGCTCCTTCGTGCTCGCCGGTCTCCGATACCTCGGCGACTTCGACATCACAGTCATCGACTTCCCCGGTGGCCGCCTGGACCGGGCGACTCGACTGGGAGCCGACCGCACCCTTGTCGCGTCTCAGGGCCTCGCCGCCGAAATCGCCGATGCGCTCGGCACCAAACCCGACGTCGTCATCGAAGCCAGCGGCGCGCCGGGGCAACTGGCGACGGCTCTGGAGATGGTCGTCGACGGCGGACGAGTCCAGGCTGTCGGAATCCCGAAACAAATGCCTGCGCTCGATCTGCACTCGATGATCTTCCGCGAAATCACGCTCGATACGACGCTCGCCCACGTCTGCGATACGGACCTTCCTGCCGCCCTGGACATCCTGGCTGCCGCACCGAATCTTGGTGACGAATTCGCCGAGAGCCCAGTCGGACTCACCGAATTGGGCGCATCACTGGATCGTCTGGCCGCCGGCAAGGTGGATGGAAAGGTATTGATCAGCCCGTCCGGTCGGTGACGCACCGTCGCCGGTCAGACGGCGGTGGGCTATTACCTCTGGCGCCCTCGGGACCACATCGCCGTCACCGCGTCGACACCCGGCGCCGCAGAGGCGTCAACTGACGCTGTGCCGCACGGCTATCATCGGCGAATGTGCAGCTACAGGTGAACGACCTCTACGGCGGGGTGGTGGGTACGGTGCTCGCCAGTGTCATGCTGGCGGCTGTTCCGGCGGATCAGACGCCGATGTACGCGGCGGCGTGGATCGTGGTGGGTGTGGCCATCGCGGCGGTCACGCGCAGCTACGGCCAGCACGTGTCCACGCACCAGGCCGGGTCGAGGTCGGGGTTCTGGGTCGACCTCGGTCGCAGCATGCTCACCGGGATACCGATGGTCATCGCGTGCGTGCCGACGCTGATCGTGCTGTTGCTCGCGCATTTCGCGGGGTGGAGCGACGACGTCTTCCATCCTGACGGGTCGGTGACGCCCGGTTACACCACGGTGGCGCTGGGCCTCAATGCTGCGATCCTGTTCGGCTGGGGCGTGGTGGCGGCGCGGGTGGGCGGATACTCCCGATGGGGTGCCTGCGGGGTCGGCATCGCCAACACCACCCTCGGACTGGTGGTCGTCGTACTCAACGTCATCCTCAATTAGCCCATTCGGCAACCGGTGCTGGTCACGTTCGCACGAAATACGGAATGAACAGAATGTGAAAGTGCGGCAAGGTCTGATCCGAGGGTCAGAACCAGTTTTCGTCGGTGTCGAGGGTGGTGCGGTCCAGCTCGGCGAGCAGGTCCAGTTGTGGTGCGGTCTTGGGCAGTTCGTAGTGGAAGTAGTAGCGGGCAGCCGCGCGCTTGCCGTCGTAGAAATCGCCGTCCTTGCCGACGGTAGCGAGTTCCTGCTCGAGCCAGATCCAGGCGACCACGATGTGCCCGAATGCCTCGAGGTAGACGGCGGCATTGGCCATGGCCGCGGCCGGGTCTCCCGCGGCGAACATGGCTGCGGTGACGGCGAGTAGTCGCTGCCATGCGGCGTCGAGTCGCTCGGCATGCTCGCCGGGTTGTCCGCCTGCCCCGCGGGCGGCGGTCACGGTGCTCGCGATGTGCTCGCTGAGCAGGAGCAGCGAGGCGCCGTCGTGCTGGATCACCTTGCGGCCGAGCAGGTCCAAGCCCTGGATACCGTGGGTGCCCTCGTGGATGGGGTTGAGCCGGTTGTCGCGGTAGTGCTGTTCGACGTCGTATTCGCGGGTATAGCCGTAGCCGCCGTGGACCTGGATCGCCAGATTGTTGGCTTCCAGACACCACTGCGACGGCCAGCTCTTGGCGACGCCGGTGAGGATCTCCAGAAGCCGGGTGTGCGCGCGGGCGGCCTCGGGATCGGTGTCGGTGCGCTCGAGATCGATGAGCCGGTTGCAGTACAGCAGCAGCGCCAGCGCGCCCTCGCTGTAGGCTTTCTGCGCCAGCAGCATTCGCTTCACATCGGGGTGTTCGATGATCGGGATCTGCGCGGTGGCGGGGTCCCTGGTCGTGAGGGCGCGGCCCTGGTGGCGGGTGCGGGCGTACTCGACGGATTTGAGGTAGCCGGTGTAGCCGAGGGCGGTGGCGCCGAGGCCGACACCGAGGCGAGCCTCGTTCATCATCGTGAACATGTAGGACAAGCCACGGTGTGCCTCGCCGACGAGATAGCCGACCGCACCGGGTGATCCGTCGGGCGTGTGGCGGCCTTCGCCGAAGTTGAGCACGGTGTTGGTGGTGCCCCGGTAGCCCATCTTGTGGTTGAGCCCGGCCAGCACGACATCGTTGCGCTCACCGCGAGACCCGTCGTCGGCGACGAGGAACTTGGGCACGATGAACAGCGAGATGCCTTTGGTGCCCGCGGGTCCGCCGGGGATCTTCGCCAGCACCAGATGCACGATGTTCTCGGTCAGTTCGTGATCACCGCCGGAGATCCACATCTTCGACCCGAACAGCCGATAGGTGCCATCGGCCTGCGGCTCGGCGCGGGTGACGATATCGGCCAGCGAACTGCCCGCCTGGGGTTCGGACAGGCACATGGTGCCGGTGGCGGTTCCCTCGATCATGGGGTGGACGAACCGCTCGATCTGGTCGGCACTGCCGTGCGCCGCGATCAGATTCGCGTTGCCGATGGTCAGAAACACATAGGCGGTGGTGCCGACGTTGGCGGCCTGGAACCAGCTCATGCCCGCGGCCTGCACGGTCGCGGGCAGTTGCAGCCCACCCAGGGCCTCGTCCATGCCCGCGCCGATGAGGTTGGCCTTGGTGAACGCTTCGACCGCCGCGCCCACCTCCGGGATCATGGTGACCGTCGTGCCGTCGAAGGTGGGTTCGTGGCTGTCGTTGCGCTTGTTGTGCGGGGCGAAGTAGCGCGTCGCGATGTCCTCGCACAGCTCCAGGAAACCGTCGAAGGTCTGCTTGGAGTGTTCGGCGAACCGCGGGGACCCGGTGAGGTCCTCCACTCGCAGCCATTCGTAGAGCAGGAAGTCCAGATCCCGGCGGGAGATCAGGTTCGAGCGCACGGTCGTCCTCTCCGGGGCGTCCGCCTCGGACGGCGGCCCCTGTGCTGTCGGCACCAAGCTACCGACGATCTGTCAGTGGTTCAGGAGGAACTCGCCACGGGGTCGGCGCCCGCGGTGAGACCAGGGGTC
>NZ_JBHVHX010000023.1:0-92942 GCF_042799895.1 Nocardia sp. NPDC057663
AGGGTGTGACCCTGCTCATCGGGCTGGAAGCGATCTCCGAGCCGGACGAGAAGGGTATGCGGACGGTGATGTGCATCATGAACGGGCAGCTGCGCCCGATCGCGGTGCGTGACCGGTCGATCGCTTCGGAGGTTCCGGCTGCGGAGAAGGCGGACAAGAACAACCCGGGCCACATCGCTGCACCCTTCGCC
The DNA here is from genome assembly GCF_042799895.1 of Nocardia sp. NPDC057663. Taxonomy (NCBI): domain Bacteria; kingdom Bacillati; phylum Actinomycetota; class Actinomycetes; order Mycobacteriales; family Nocardiaceae; genus Nocardia; species Nocardia sp. NPDC057663. Next base: position 192 of record NZ_JBHVHX010000023.1, read on the forward strand.
GGCGTCGTGACTCTGCTTGTCTCCGAAGGAGATTCGGTTGCGATGGGTGACACGATAGGCACGATCGAGGCGATGAAGATGGAAGCGGCCATCACCGCGTCTCATGGCGGTATCGTGGGGCGAATCGCCGTGGCGAAGGTGCAGCAGGTCGAGGGCGGCGACCTACTAGTGGAACTGGGGGAGAGTCGATGACAGGTGCTGGACGACCCGCGACGAACGGGCAGCCGACCCCATTGATCTCCCGAACTCCGTCGGTCGCGCAGAGTCTGCGGACCCACGCGGGTCGGGGTGTGCCGTTCTCGGTCGAGTTCAATCCGCCGCGTGATGCCGCCGGCGAGGCGAGGCTGTGGCGGACGGTGCGCGAATTCGAGCGCATGCACCCGGCTTTCGTGTCGATGACCTACGGCGCGGGCGGGTCGACCAAGGACCGCACCGTACGGATCACCGGCGCGCTGGCGCAGGAGACGACCCTGCTGCCGGTGGCGCACCTCACCGCCGTCGGGCACAGCGTCGCGGAGTTGCGTGCACTGATCGGCTCCTACGCCGATTCCGGCATCCGCAACGTGCTCGTGCTGCGCGGCGACCCGCCGGGTGATCCGCTCGGTGAGTGGCGCAAGCATCCCGAGGGCGTCGAGTACGCCGAGGAACTGGTGCGCATCGTGCGTGACCTCGGCGACTTCCATGTCGGCGTGGCCTCGTTCCCGCAGGGCCATCACCGCTCGCCCGACCTCGACCACGACACCCGCCACCTCGTCGCGAAACTGCGTGCGGGCGCCGAGTATTCGATCACGCAGATGTTCTTCGACGTCGAGCACTATCTGCGGCTGCGAGACCGAGCCATCGCGCTCGACCCGATCGAAGGCGCGAAGCCGATCATCCCCGAGCTCATGCCGATCACCTCGCTGCGCACCGTGCAGCGCGCGGAAGAACTGAGCGGCCGGTCGCTGCCGAATCGGATAATGGAACGCCTGCGCCGCGCCGCGGGGGACGGGCCGGAGGAGAACCGCGCCGCGGTGCGTGCCGAGGGGATCGACATCGCGACGGAGATGACCCGACGCCTGATCGACGAGGGAGCTCCCTGCCTGCACTTCATCACCCTGAACTTCGCGAAGGCGACCAGCGAAGTCCTCGGCAACCTCGGCTACGGAGTGACGGCGGCGCCGATCAGCGCGTGAAGCACGCGGCTCGGCACCGCTACGATCGGGACGGTAGGTCATCGGGCCGTGTCGGGGAGGACGCGCAGTGATTCTGACCGACCGCATCGCACGCGGTATCGCCACCGGCGAGGTTTCGACGGTGTTCCGGCGCTGGACCGCACCCAGAGTTCGTGTCGGCAGCACACTGCGCACCAGCGCCGGGATCGTCGAGATAGTCCGCGTCGACCGGATCGAACCGCACGATATCTCGGACGACGATGCGCACCGCGCAGGACAGCCTGATGCCGAAGCCGTGAAAGCGGCGCTGCGTGGCGCCGCGCGAGACCCGGTCTTCCGGATCGAGGTCCGCTACGCCGGACCCGACGAACGGGTGGCGTTGCGCAGCGATGCGGACCTGTCCCCGGAGGGCATCGCCGAGATCGCCGCGGCACTGGCACGGCTGGACAAGGCGAGTCGCCGAGGTCCATGGACGGATGCGGTCCTCGTTGCCGTGGCGGGGCATCCCGGTCGTCGCGCGGCCGAACTGGCGGAGCTTCTCGGCAGAGACAAGGATTCGTTGAAGCTCGATGTGCGAAAGCTCGAGAACCTCGGACTGACCCGCAGCCTGGAGATCGGCTACGAGATCTCACCGCGCGGCGCGGCCTACTTGCGCGCCATCCAGTAATTCGGATGGTGCGGGCCCAGCCCTGATCCGCCCGGGTGAACTCCACCCGCAGAAGCCTTCTCGGAATGTCTGCGCGCCGCCGACACTTGATCAGCGGATTCAGGCCCGATCGTGATTGTTGTGGCATGGAGGAACTGTCATGGCGAGCTCGCAACGATCACCCCACCAGAACCGGTACCACGGTCAGCAGCACACCGTGACCGTTCCGGCACCCCCTCGCGTCACCGTGTTCGACCCATCCGGCGCCCACATCAGGGTCGGTTGTCATGTGCGAAGTACCGCCACGGGTCGTCTCGCCTGCCCGGGTGGACCAGTTCCCGGCCGGTGACGGTCTGCTTGTCGCCGCCTGGCGCGGTCCACCCGCTGAAGTGGATCGCAAGCGAGCAGCTCGAGCCCCATCCCGTGTCCACCGACCGGGCGATCACGGCCGGCAGCTGCCGTCGGTGCCCGCGATCACGACCATCTCACCGTCTGCGACTTCAGCGCCGGCGACCACCGTCGCCGAGTAAGCCGTCCAGCCGGAAGAGAGTGCAGGTGCGGGGATGGCGGTAGTCGCACTGATCCTGATCGGCATGTGGTTGCTGACGGTCGTCGGTGTGCGCACGGTCCTCCAGATCCGCCGCACGAGCGAGGCCGGGCTGCGGGTTCGTGACCGGTCCGGGACCGCCCAGTGGTGGGCCAAGGCGGTGTCCACCGTCGGATTTCTCGCGTTCCTCGCCGCACCGATCGCTGAACTCGCTGGGCTCGAACCATTTCCGATGCTCGATTCGATCCCGCTGCGCGTCGCGGGTGCGGTACTGGCCGTCGCCGGTATCACCGCCACCTTCCTCGCTCAGCTCGCCATGGGCGCCTCGTGGCGAGTGGATGTCGATCCGGACGTGCGCACGGCGCGCTGGTCACTGCCGGCCCGCTCCGGTGGGTCCGAAATCCCGTGCTGAGTGGGGTGGCGGCCACCTTCCTGGGTCTGGCCCTACTGGTCCCCAACCCGCTCGCACTCGGCGGGCTGGCAACCTCGTTGGCTGCCATCGAGATTCAGGTCCGATGCGTCGAAGAGCCCTACCTGCACCGCGTCCACGGCGACCAGTACGCAGACTACGCCGCCCGCACAGGACGATTCCTCCCTGTGCGCGGACGACACTCGTAAGCGGTCGTTGCCACCGTCTTCGACGCCCATCAGACCCACAGAAATAGCCATCTACCAGCCGATTAGTACCTTCGCGGAATGGTGCGGTAATCTTTTCGAGCACCCGGCAACGGGGGCAAGAACGGGCTGTGGCGCAGCTTGGTAGCGCACCTGACTGGGGGTCAGGTGGTCGCAGGTTCAAATCCTGTCAGCCCGACAGTGAAAACCCCCTCTGACCTGGGTCGGAGGGGGTTTCGCTTTTTCGGAGATTTGACGTTTTTCGGCCAAATCCCACAGAAACCCCACGTTTTTGAACTTCACGGTCTGCCAAGACGCGGGAGTAAGCCACCCTCGCGGCGCCCGTCGGCGAGTTCAGCGGGACTCGCTTTCACCCTCACGCGGAGGGGTTCCATGAGTCCACCGCCTCGGTCGGCCCGCCCCGATGTTGGAGCGTATGGCGGGAACCGGACGGCTGATTCTCGCGGCGGCAACCGGCGAGCAAGAGGCGTGGGGGACCCACACCTAGGATATGGACTGCTCAGTTATCACCTGCTGCGGGCACCTATGGGCGCAGCGGCAGGGGGCCGCGAGCAGGTTCGCTTGTATGACCTTCTGGCATTCGTCACCCGGGATGTCAAGGCGAAGGCGTCCGGGACCCGTTGCTGCCGAACAGGATAAGGCTGCGAGGGCAGGTAGACGGGGCGCTGGCGTGGCCTGTCTTCACCGGCACTCGGCCCTTGAGTCGACTCAGTTTCCGTCATCCGTTCTTGCTCCGGTCAGCCGTGAGCTCTCTAGCCTGCGCTGTCACGGACTCCCAGCGGTGGTGCTCGACGCTTGGGCAGCATGCATCGACAAGCTAAATGACCTCCAGATCGACACCGTCAACCTAGGTCGCCTTCTTACCGGAGGGTACGTCCTGGCGACCGCACCCACCTCGTCAGGAAAGACCCGGGATTCGAGCCAGTTCTTCGATCAGTTGGGCGCAAGCCGACCAAAGCCTGAGTAACAAATTGGCTTTGTACTGCGATTTTGCAGTTGTATACCGAGCGAGGTGAGCGACCGGTGGACGACCAGGAAACGAAGGCGGCGGGCAGACTGGTGCCGCTGGGCCCCCGACCTCGAGGGCAAACCCGGTGGAGGTGCAACCGAGCCCGGGCCGACCCGGACAGAGCTCGCGGACACCGCTCGAGCGGCCGATCACCGTCAAAGGCCACAACGGCACCGTCACCTTTGATGGCTGGTGGATCGAAATACAACGCACCGGTGGCCTTGCAAGGATCGCGGCGAAGATCAACGCCTTAGAGTCGAAGTGTTTCCCGATCAGCCGTGTCGAGCAAGTCGTGTGGAAGCGCCCGTCGATGCTGGTCAATGGGTATCTGGAATTCGTGGTCGGTGGCGAACGTTTCCACGGCAAGATCACGGCGGCCGGGGCCAATCCCTACGCTGTTCTGGCGACAAAGCAGATGGCCAAAGGTTTCGAGCCGTTGTATGCTGCACTGTTGGAAGCGCTCGCCGACAGCCGCACCATCGGGGCCGCACCGGTTCGGCACACCTCGCACGAGTCCGCGAAGGCGGTCTCAGTATCTGTTGCTGCACTGGCGAGCTGGTACCCGGACCCCGCTAACCCGGAGGTCCTGCGCTGGTGGGATGGTCGGGCGTGGACCGAACACATCACTGCCACCGCGAGCGACAGACCCGGCACCGAGAAAGTCCGCGGTACTGAGCGTGCGGGGACCGGTAGACGTGTCGAGCATGTGCCTCGTCGGCACCTGACTAGGTTCGCGTGGGCCGGTCTGGCCCTGGGAACCTTGTTCGCATCCGCCGCCGCCGTCGACGCCGAGATCGGGATTTTCGTGCTGTTCGGTGTCTTGGCTGGGTGGTGCGGCTGGTGGCTCATCCGTCGCGATCGCGACCAAGACCGAGCCCAGCAGGAATCCATCGGGGCGCCAGCCGATCGACACGGTCGGCAACCACTTCCGAACAGGCCGAGGAAAGTCCGATGACGAGCACCGCGAAGACGGTCGTCGCTGTCGCGGGTGTGGCCGCGCTGGCAGGTATCGGCATCGGGCTAGTCCCGGACCAGGAGCGTTCCTCGGTTTCCGACAGAACCAGCTCAGCGCAGGTCACGACCGTCACCCCAGCGGCACCGTTCACCTCACCCACAGTCGAATCCGACGATGTGAGCACCACCGTCGGACAGCCGAACGAAGGTATTGCCATCGCACCGACGGGGGTGCCGGCCGACGCGCAGCAGGCCGTGGTCCGGCGCATTGTCGATGGCGACACACTTGCGGTAGCCGGAGTGACAGCGGGCGTGGCATTGGCCTCCACCAGCACGGTCGACGTTCGGCTGCTCGAGATCAACGCGCCGGAGACAAAGGATCCGAACACGCCGGTCCAGTGTTTCGGCTCGGAAGCGACCGCGGAACTCACTCGCCTCGCACCGGTCGGGTCAACGGTGTGGGTTCAACGCGATCAGGAGTTGCGTGATGGTACGGCCGCTACTTGCTGTACATGTGGGATCCCCGAGGCGAGTTCGTCAACCTGTCTCTGGTGCAGTCCGGTCATGCCGAGGCTGTCCTGTACCAACCCAACGACAAACACTGGTCGATGATCAGCGCTGCGGAGCCGACCGCGCGAGCAACGAACGCCGGAGGGTGGGGGACATGCCCGGGTTTCGGAGAGCGTGCACAGGAGATGGTGACCACTCAGCCGCCGACACCCGCCCCGCAGAATGCGCCGCCACCGCCACCGCCACCGCCACCGACGACGCCGCTGCCACAGCCGCTACCGCCACCGAAGCCTTCTTCGCAGCCACCTGCGCAGACTGGTCTTCAGAATCAGCGAATGGGCCCCGATACCGACTGCAGCGACTATCCCGGGCCTGTCGTTGTTGAGCCCGGAGATCCGCATCGGCTCGACAGGGATGGCGATGGCATCGGATGCGACGCCAACGGCTAGAAAATCGGCCGTGACCAGGTCGCCGAATGGAGGACGACTCCTGGATCGTGCCGACCACTCGGCCGAGTGTTTCCACCAGGTGATGCACTCGGCAGGCGCAGCCGGGGAACTATTTGCGCAGGCAACGCGGCATGGATTTCCTCGACCAGGCGGGCGCCCGTGCGGGGTGAGTGTTTGGTAGCGATCGCGGTGAGTTTGCGTCGACCCGCGGCCCTGATGACTTCGGGGCCGCCGCAGCCTGCTGGCCGCCGGCCGTGCTGCTCGGCGTTGGCTTGTCGTGGTCGAACTCGAACCTCGCACCGAGAAGGTCAGGGGTTCAATTCCCCTTAGCTTCACAGTCTGTGCAGGTCAGTCCGAGTTTCTGCTGCTCTTTGGCGACCCCGGTTCACCGGGCGGGGTTCGAAAGCGTCGCGATCAGGCGATGCTGACGAGTGACGGTGGGCGTTGCCGACAAGTTGCGGTCGAGTCTTTCCGGTTGAGCAGGCGGAGGATCGTCGTTTCCGCCTTGCGGTCGCAGAAATTCCGAGCCGAAGCATGCCACTCGCTGATGCAGTCTGGCTTCGGCCGGTCACTGCGCGGTTGAGAACGTCGGCCGCCGCCCTGTGCGGGTGCCCCCGCGCCATATAGAAGCGTTGGGCCATCGTGGGATCGGCATGGCCGAGGACGTCTGCGGTGACGCGGGCTGATATGCCGGCGTCGTCGAGGATTGTGGCCACGGCGTGCCGGAAGCTGTGCGGGGTGATGGTGTCAGGGAGGCCGAGAGCTTCCCGGACGCGCTGCCAACTGTGGCCGACGTTCTGCGGGTCGCGCAAAGTCCATGACGTTGACGGGAACACCAGGTCTGGTTGCTCGATTTCGGGATCTGGAGGCGATGTCAGGCGTCGGGCCGCCAAGGCCGCTTTGCGGCGTTCGAGGATTTCCATGGCGAACTCGGGCAGCGCGATCGTGCCGGTGTGGTTCTTCGGGTCGTCCGTCTTGGCGATACGGAGGAGTCCTTTGCCTGGGATGCGGACCAGCTTTCCGGTGGGGTGCAGCGTCTGAGCAGTAACGTCGATGTCGGTCCATACCAACCCGAGCATCTGGGATCGGCGCAGTCCGGTGGCGGCGTACAGGGCCATCATGTCGGCGAGGTCGGTTCGTTCGCAGTACTCGGCCACCGTCGGCGGGTCCGAGGTGCCCGGGGTGCCGCGTTCGCGTTCGGCCTTCGATGGTGTGCGTGGGCACGGAGCCTGCGAGGTCCGCACGGCCGAGAGGATGAAGCGCAGTTCGTCGATGGTCAGGTTGGCTGCTCCGCCGGTACGGCCTTTGGGCTCGATGTTCTTCGGTGTTTGTGCTTCGCGGACCGGGTTGACCTCGAGTGGGCCTGTGCGGACGGCGTAGCGGAACATCCCGGACAGCACGGTGCGCCCAGTTCGTATGTTCGAGGGGCCTCTGGCGTGGCCGACCTCGGTCAGGAAACTCTCGATGGCCGCGGTGGTGACTTCCAGTAGTTGTCGGCCACCGAACACAGCGTCGAACAGTTTGGCGACGTGGTCGTAGCGGGCGATGGTGCCTTGCGTGCGGCCCTGGGTGATGAGGTAATCGCGGTAACGTGCCCACAGTTGCGCGACCGTCGTCGTGGCGGACAGTTCTCCGTCGTGGTCGGCGGTGATGGCGATGGCAGCTGCCAGGACGGCGTCGAGGGCTCGCTGGCCGGTGCGGTCGGGGATGAGGTGGCCGCGGGAGTCGAGTTTGAGCGGGGAGGTTCGTGCGACCTCGCGCCGTCTGCCCGAGGGATCGCGCACGGACACGCGTGCCTTCCAATGACCCGTTGCCAGCTCGGTGAGCATGGCCTTGCCCGGCACCCCGAGGGGACGCGGTGGTCGCCCGCGCCTCATCGGGGCGGACCGGACGGTAGTAGTCGAGTGAGGCAACCGTGGTGCCGAGTGCGTATCCGTCTCAACGGAATCCCCTTTCGGTTGTTGCGCCGAGATCCGGTTTCAACCTTGGGGGCGATGATGGTCGGCGGGATCGGAGAGGGGGACCACGCACGTACTGGTTTCCGATGGATGGCTCGGCGCGCAGATCCTGCTGGTTGGCGAAGCCATCGAGGACGACCGCTGACGGCGCTGAGCGAGTTGTCGCAGCGGCGTGGTGGTGTCGCGACGTGGCATCGCACATTTGTGCTTGGACGATCAATCGCGTTGACACTTCCAGGAAACCGCAATTCACCGGACTGCGCCACCATCTGGGCTGTCAAGAAGGTGAGGCTGTCATGGCGTCATCGCTGGCGTGGACCGGGGTGGGGAAACGGCTCGAACAGGCCGTCGACGCTCTCGGCAAACATCGTCGTCTTACCGACGTCGGTGAAGAAGTCTCGGAAGTCGTGGTCCTCGTACAGGTCGTCTCTGAGCTGGTTGAACTGGTAGTCGTAGTCGCTCGGCGGCAGATCGTTGATGCTCGGCGACATCACCCCTTCCTCGGTCATGGTCTCCTGGGCGAATTGCAGCATCATCCACAACGCGATCTCTTCGGCGTTGCAGCGCGGCTCCGGTACCTCACCGTGCTCAAGGTCATCAACCAATGCGTCGACGCACTCGATGAACTTGTCCCGAAATGGCTTACCGTGCCCCCGCAGCCTGGGTGGCAAGCATTCGTCGCCGAGTTCGTCGATTCCGTCCGAGAGGACGGCGCCTTCCGTGCGTAGTGCCTCGGCTGTCCGAGGCGTAATCGGACGCGAATGAAACGCCAAGTCGTAGTCAGGATGGTCGCTGTTGTAGTCGGCGGACTGGTCGACTCCGCCAGTTGGGCCGATGGGGAACCTCATCACACCGCAGATAGACGGCCGGGACAGCGCGTGGAGGTAACGGCCCTGATCGGCGTAGATGCTGGTGGTGATCGCTTCGGCGATCTTGTTCACTTGAGAGCGCACCGGCGCGGGGGCTGTCACGAGAGCCTCGTCCACGAACTGCGGTGCAAGCTCCGTACCGGTCAAGAGCTCGTTGAGTGCATCGGCCAACCGGACTGCCTGCCAACGCGTTTCGAATGTAGCGATGGCATGCAGGTCATCCCAGCTGCCTCGTCTTTGATTGATTGCGAAAACGCGATGTTTCGATGGTATCGACTGTGGCAGGAACAGTCGGTAGGGGTTGTGTTGATCGGTCATTGCGGATACTCCTGTCGAATTCGGCGTATGCGCGGCCGTCGAACGACTCGGGCCCAATGGTTTGTGCCTGTCGTTGGCGTCGCATGCCTTGAAGGTGGATCCGCACTGGTTACCGCGGTTCGTCCGCCGGTCCCGTAGTGGGTGATTCCACGGTAGCACGGGATTGCATACTCCCTCTGAGAGTTTGGGAGAGGCAAGGATTGATGGGGGAGCGAATTCAGCAAGGTCGGTGCGGAGGGGTCTACGTCCACGCGCCGCAGATAGCATCAAGTAATGTAGACATGCGAATGAAAACATGTGTGTGCGCAGGTCCTGCACGCAGCGAATTCGGCGTCACTCACATCGCCAGCCTCATCCAGCCAAAGGCCTGCTCCGGAAGCTGAGTTCCTACTCCACGGGTTCGTTCTGGGGGTTCTGGTCGCCGCGGGCCCAGCGTTCGAGGACGTCACGGTTGTCCGGCACGGTTTCGGGTCGGTCGATGTAGTGCGTCTTGGCCACGATGGTCGTGTTGCCGAGTTGACGGGCCGCCCGTTCAGGACTTTCGTACGCGTGATCGACTGCGGTCGCGACGCCTTTTCGGAAGGTTCGTGGGGTGACCCAGTCGTAGTCGGAACCGCGTGCGGCGCGCCAAATCCTGCCGAAGTTGTTGGGGTTTCGGACTGACCCGTTGCGCGCGGGAAACAGCATGCCGAGCGGGTTGGGACGGTCGCTGACCTTCAGGTCCAGGATCGCTTCTTCGATCGCTTCGACGGTGTGCGCGGGCAGAAGTATCCTGCGCCAGCCGTTTTCGGATTTCGGTACGGGCTTGCGGACCCAGCCGCCGGTGCCTTCTCCTTTGACTTCGATGAGCGTCCCGGTGATATCGAGATAGGGTTCGTCTGCTTCGAGGTCGATGTCCTCGAGAAGTAGGGCGAAGACTTCGTGGGGGCGGATTCCGGTGCCGGTGATGACGTCGACGACCCACACCATGGTCCAATCCCGGGGTGGTCCGCTGACATAGGCGGGGGTGCCAGGGATCTCCTCGCCTCGTGCCCATGCGCGCACTTGGGCGCGAAAAGCGGGCAGCGCTGTCATATCTGCGACTTTTCCGCGCGCTGCCCGTTTGGTTTTGCGGAACGAGGAGACGCCCGCGACGGGGTTGTTCGTCGCGGCACCGTGGCGGACGGCGATCTGCATCATCGCCCGCAGGATGATTTTGTGCTGTTTGGCCTTACGGCGAAACCCGTGGGCCAGTAGCCGTTTGAGGTGGCGATCGAGCTCGCCGGCGGTTGCCTGCCAGATCTGTAGACGGCCCAGGGTGTTCTCGATCTTGATGGTTTTCGGGTTCGCTCGTCTGTCACGGGAAACGAAGATCTCGCGGCGGTAGTCCTCGACCAAGCCAGGGCTACAGGCTTCGTCGGCTTCCATCTCGGCGAGTAGTTCCTCGGCCAGGGTGAGCAGGGTAGTGGTGCGTGTGATTCGCTGTTCGCCGGTGTCCTCGCGGAAGTCGCGTATCGCTTCAGCGAGGCGGTTTCGTGCCTCGCCAGCCGTGGGGCCGGTGCGTTCGATGTACTGGATACCCCAGGCGCCGTAGTAGCGGGCGGTGGTGCGCCAGGTGCCGTTACGTTGTTTGCGTGGCGGCGTGGGTCGGCCGAAGGTGCCAACCGGATGGGGGACTCGCCCGGCCATGATTACCTTCCTTGAACTCGGACGCAGTGATCGGGCCAGCACGAGCCGCACGCGCAGCACCGTCTCGATGGACGTGCTACGTGCGTGACAGGTCCGCGGACACGGTGATGAGGCGGTTGCACAGCTGAGGGATGCACGGAATTCGCCGCAACCGGCCGGGGCTATTGACTGCCGCCGCCGTCGGCGAAACGTTGGTCCTCCCAGGCGCGGACGTCACCGAGTCGGTAGCGCCGGTAGCGCCCCATGCGGGCATAGCGAGGCCCGCGACCGGAGCCGGCCCATGCCGCGAGGGTCTTGACGGGGATTTTGAGGCGGGCGGCGAGTTCAGCAGTGCTGAGCCATGTTTCGTCGCCAGGAGCCGTGAAAGGACGAGAGCTGCTCGAACCGTCGCGTCGAGCCGACGGTGAGGAACCGGAAGAAGACATGACACACCAATTTTCGTCGGTGATCAATGGCTCTTCCTACCTCAGTATAGACGGCGAAGGGAAGGACGTATGTCGGGTTGGCGTGGAACTGGTCGACGCGACAGTTTTGTGTCAGTCGGCCACGGGTGACGAGCATCGTCGTCGGGAACTGACCCGTGACCGTCCGATACCCGCCCGCCACGTCTACACTGTGAAACGCCAACCATTAGCTTGCATCAAGCCTGTGTGCGGCCGATTACCCAATCACGAACGCCCCGAGCTCATTGCTGCGAGCTCGGGGCGTTCGGCGTTGCGCGGCTGGAGGGCTGGACCAGGGAGGGGATCAGCGAATCGGGTACACATGCCGGGCCCGACGGGAGGCCTGGCCGCCGATAAGTACTCCGGAGGCCAGATTGGCATCGCGTCTAATCGACGCCATCGGAGGCGCGGTGTGCGTGGTGTCAGCCGAGGAGTTTGTACAGGCGGACCAGCTCGGTGGCGGTTGCCTTGGCGTTGTCGCAGCCGCCACCGGTGGTGTTGATCCGGATCAGCTCGATGTCGATGTCGGGGCCGGTGATTCGCTCTCGTTTGGTCCGTCGTTGAGCATCGATACCGACCATCAGCTCGCAACTCGCCGAGTACCGGCCGGTCCCGGCCAGATACTTGGCCGGGAAGCCGTCGATCTCGGTCAGCTCGTCACCGCTCATTCCCTTCCCGATGTGGGAGTCGGTGGCGCGCAGGAACGCGATCTGCTGCTGGGTGGATTCGTCGCTGCGGTCGAGCCGGAACCAGCATCCCCAGGGATTGAGTCCGCCGGCGTCGAGGTCGGGATGGCCTTGGCCGAGTGTTTGCAGCACATCACACGCGTCGAGTCGCGACAGCCGGGTGTCGACGTGTGCGTTGGTCGATCCGGCGCGCGACGGTCGGACCCCGAGCAGCGGGATCGATGCTGTGGCGATGTCGATGGCTTCGGGACACAGGTCGGCGCGGGGCGCGAGCGGGGCGGTGAATACCCGGATTGCGACGGCCTGCTGATCATCGAACTGCAGATGGGCGCTGCAGAACTCGCCGCCGGCATCGGCGACTCGGATGGTGGTGCCGTTGACATCGACCGGTGTACCGAACCCCGGTTGGTTGCGGGTGATCGGCTTACGGAACACCGAGCCGACTGGAGTCGGAGCGTTTGCGGGGTTCCCAGAGTTTGGTCGTGAGGAGTTGTTCTGGTACCTCACACTTGGTCTCCGACAGCAGGTTGGAAGTGGAAACGCGCAGGATTTCACCTGCGACCAGGGATTTTGCTTGTAGCCTTGATCCACATGACAGGCAGACCGATTGGGGAGAACTCAGCTCAGGGAAGCACGGTGCCACCGAGGCGGGGACGGCACTCGTGGAGAATCTTCTTGCCAGCCATTGTCGCGGTAACCGTGACCGTTTCTGTCGCGGGCGTATTCCTTCTGTCTTGTTCGTCTGACGAGTCGCTGAAGCCACCCCCAATCTGGGAGTCCCATGCCGAACGGCCGCCCAACCCCCCATTCACCAATATCGGCGATCAGGCGCGGGCGCTGGTCGCCGCGGCGGTGATCTGGCATGCACCGCAGTCGATGGATGTAAAGAGCACGCAGCGGATCGGACTCGAAATTGGCGACAGCCACACTCTCGGCGCCAAAATATGAGAACTGCTACCGGGCGCATCACCAATCAGTGGTGGCACCGTCAAAGTCGGACCAGCCGTTTGCGTCAGGCTACTAGTGGACCCGTCCAGGCGGAAGCCACGCCGTCTGACGCGGTCAGCGCGTCGACCGGCAGCGAATTCAAGATGTTGTGGGCATGGTTCTTTACCCCCAAACACCCGACATCAGCGTTGCAGCTGACCGCACACCTAGAAGTTCCCCTTAGTGACAGACATGTCGTCAGCGAAGACATCCCGCTGACGATCCGTGTGCACCGCACCGGGATCGATCTATACCGCAGAACAAATCTTTACCCACTGGGCGACATTGTTGGGGATTGCTGTCGTTGCGGCCGGAGCAGTCGGTTGGATCCTGCGGCGACGATCGGCGAAAAACAAGCCGACTTGAGCAGTGCCGCCACGGCGACATTCGGGACACACCTTAGTCCGGTCGAAACCGGGGCCGGGGTCGCCGACAGAACTAGCCTGCGCGGTGCGAGGATCGCCGCATGGCTGCACCACAGGGAGGTCTGAGCATGGTTTCCCCATCGTCCTTCGACCCAACTAGAGTCGAAGCGACTACAGAGAACCCGGAGTATACGGCGCGGATGCGCTGGCTGAGCGGCATGATCGCCGCCATATCGGCTGGTGCAGGAGTGGCGGCGGTATTCATGACGGAGAACCAGGCCGGTACAGCAGCATTGCTGGCGATCGGCGCATACTTCGCGATCACCACCCTGCTCGGCCGCTTTCCCAGGCTGAAGTTGGGTGAGAACGAAATCGACCCGTCTGAATTCAGGGCGATTAAGAAAACAGTCGTGGCGACGACGACCGGACTGGCCGAAACGAAGGATCAGCTGCAAGAAGCGAGAGCCCAGGCCGACGAGAAGATCGAGCAGATCGAAAGCGAGGTCAGCGACTTGAACGAGCGCGTCGCCCGCGCTTTCTTGTCGTCGATGTCGGAACCGATGTGGCAGAATCTGGCAAAACTGGGCGAGGGGAACTTCGGCCACTATGTGATGAGCAAAGGATTGGATAGGGAACTCCGATACCTGCGAGATATCGGATACATCGACGTTCAGTCGGTGGCGCAGATACCTGAAGAAGGAGACAGCTTGTCCGATTGGGTCAGCGTCACGAAGACAGGGCGCGACTTCATAGCCTTGCGAAAGGAAATCGCCCGAGCAGATGCGCGCTCGAACTGCTGAACTATCCAGAACTCTGGTAAGTGCGGCGTGCGCTGGCCCGCCTCACCCACAGCCGCACCACGCACCATCGCAGCCTTATTACCGGCAGTCTCGGGCCGACCGTGTCAACGGCTGGGTTGCCTACGAAATCTGGCCAGGGACGCGACCTATCTCTGCTCGTGTTGCTCGTGTCACTGGCCCCCCACCAGCGGGCATGACAGGGGCAAGCTACAACGCTGTCGAGGCCGGATTCGGGGTGGCTCCGGACCGTCCGTGAAACAATCGAGTAGTCCACTACTCAAGACACCAAAGAGGCGCGCGGCCAGGCTTGGGTTACGGGACAAGCCCCGATGACGCCGAAGTTCGTTGATCGTCGGTAGTTCGCTCAGTGTCTATCGAGGGAGATAGAAATGCCTATCGATGCGGCCCCGATTTCGGTTCGAGGACCTACTTCCTCAATTGAGGCCGCTACATCCGTGCCGCGTTCGGCCGGAGACGTCGACCCATATCCGCGTCGGCAAGATCGCGGTCGAGCCGGTATCCCGCCGCAAGGGCGACCCGTGAAACTCCAACTTCAGGACATGGTGGCTCAAGAACGGAGCCGCGGTCTGCGAGAAATTGCAGGACGGTAGGCGCGGGAGGTCTTCCCGCGATGACAACTCGTCACGGAACGGTGTGGATACTTTCTGTGACCGGCATGGAGGTGTGTCGTGGCATATGGCGTCAAGAACCGACTTTGGAAAACCGCAACTATACCGTACGAGATCAACAGCGATGACTTTCCGCCGGGTTCCCAGATGCGAGTGGTCATCGACCAAGCGATCGACCATTGGAACAGCAGGACAGTGATGCGGTTCGTCCCTCGGGCGAACGAGACCGATTACGTCGTGTTCGACGATCACGGGTCGTGTTTCTCGGAGATCGGCCGTGTTGGTGGTCGCCAGTCCATCAGTTGTACCGCCAACAACTCCGCCGGCAATATCGGTGGACTGCTCCACGAGATGGGTCACGCGGTCGGGTTTATTCACGAGCACCAACGTCCAGACCGCAGTAGCCACGTGACAGTCGGTGCTTCAACCGATGGAAACTGCACCATCGCCAATGGTGGCTGGTTTCTGACCGACTATGACTGCGAGTCGGTCATGCACTACCCACTGCCGACCGATTGTGGCGGCATGACTCCCAAGGCTGGCTGCACCCTAAAGCCGCGGCAACGGCTCAGTGGCCGCGATGTGTGGGGCGCTAGCGTCCTTTATATTTTCCCCTTGGAAGCGGTGGTCGTATGGGAAGACGATTCAGATGGTAACGGTCTATTCGAAATTCACGCAGCGGGCACCGCTGCACCCCACGGCCGACAATATTTCGGACCGATCACGGTCAATCAGAGCGCCAGAGGTCAACAAAAGACTCCCGAAGTTGGCATGGGGGGGTTTGGGGAGATGGTGTTCGTCTGGGCAGACGACACGGACGGCAACGGCTTTTACCAGATTGTGATGAAAGCCTTCGGTCACGGCCGTCAGACCATCTCCGAGCGGACAGTCAATGTCGACTCCACCGGCCAGCAGGTCAACCCGCATGTCGCGGTCGCCGGAAAATCTATTGTGGTCGTTTGGCAAGACGACAGCGACAGCGCAGGTAGTTACCGGATCAAAGTGCGCGGCTTCGATAGCTCGGGAAACCAGACCATTCCGCAGCGCACGGTGAGCACCTTCATAACACGTCAGACGAAGCCACGGGTCGCCGCAGCCGCTGACGGGTCGTTCGTCGTCGTATGGGAGTCAGATCCTGACGGAAACGGCAACGCCGACCTCAGAATGGCCGGCTTTGGCTCGGATGGAACCACACGCTGGGGCGAAAAGACCGTACACAAGGGCGGTGCTGGCGGACAACACCGGCAAGCGCAGATCGCGATGCGTCCGACCGGCGACTTTGCCGTAGTCTGGGCAGACGACACAGATGGAAACGGCCACTACCAGATCCACATGCGCGGCTTCAAAGCCGACGGATCACAGCAGTTCCCCGAAACGGCGGTTAACCTGAATGCGGCTGGTCAGCAGATCGAGCCCGACATAGCGGTTAACGACTCAAGGGTTGTTGTGGTCTGGGCCGACGATGCTGACCGGAACGGCAAATTTGAGATCATGATGCGCGGTTTCAATTGGACCGGCGTCGAACGTCTTGCCGAAACTACGGTGAATACCGATTCAACTGGCCAGCAGCGCCGCCCGCGAATCGGGATCGATCAGACAAGAAACATCACGGTTGCCTGGACCGACGATCCCGAAAGCGACGGTAGCACGGACATTCTTGTGCGGGGCCTTGATCTAAAGGGAGCGGAAAGATTCGCTACCCGACACGTTGCTGGCATCCCGGGCCGCCGGCACAGCCGTCCCAGCATCGCGAGCTGGGGGTTTTGACTCCCCTGATCACGGTCATCTTGTGCGTACTATCGGGGGCCGTGAGCCTGCTGTTAAACAGGCATTGCGGGCTCGACGAAGCCGAAAAGCGCCCCTGGCGTGGATACACGGCAGAGGGGTGAGGTCGCGACCGGCAACGATCGGGTCGCGACCTCACCCTCTTCGCCGGACCCGAGACCGGCTCGGCTACCTCACCGCGTGGATCTGGTGTCGGCCCATGCTGTCGGCGGCCAGCAACTCCCACACCGCGGCTCGCTCGGCCGCGATGTCGACAGGTTCACCGGCGAGGCTGTCGAACAGCGCCTGCGTCGACCATCGGTGCAGGGTTCCGTAGCGGGCGGAGTACAGCGCGACGGTGTGGATGGCGAACTGGTCGGTGGTGTCGAACAAGGTGTAGCCGATGGTCTGGCGGATGTCGGCCAGCGACAGCGCATCCGAGCGTATACCGGTGCGCGCGTTGGCCGTGCCCAGCCGGGTTTTCAGCTCGATCAGCACACCGTCGACGATGAGATCTGCATCAGCCCCGCAATGCACGGACGTGGCGAACGTCGGCTGACGGGACCCCGTGGGTCGGTCCACCTGATCTGGCCCCCGCACAGGGAGCCGCGGGTTTGAGAGTTGAGGCAGACTGACCCGCAGGAGGTCACGATGCCGAAATTCTTTCCACCGTCGGTGCGCCGGAAGGTGTGTGCTCGGCTGCGAGCCGGCGAGCCTGTCGCTGAGGTGGCAGCTGAGACAGGGATTTCGCCTGCCACGTTGTTCCGTTGGAAGGCGCAGGTTCTCGTCGATGCAGGAGTCCGAGAAGGCGTTCCAAGTGTGGAGGCCGACGAGTTGGCCTCAGCGAAGAAGCGAATCGCCGCGCTGGAAGCCGAATTGAAACTCACCCGCGACGCCTGCGAACTGTTCGATGCGCAGGCGGTGGTCTCCCCAAAAGGCGGATCGCGGTCGTCGAAGGGCTGATCGCGCTGGGATATTCGGGGCGGTCGGCCTGCCGGGTTGCCGGTGTCAACAGATCCACCTTCTTGCGACACCGGCGGCAGCCATTGTCTACCAGGAGAATTCGCAGGATCGTCGTCGCTGAGATATCCCGGATTCATGCCCAGTCGCGCGGAACCTACGGCAAACGCCGGATCAAGGCCGCGTTGCTGGCCGAGTGCGAGATGATCGTCAACCACAAACTAGTGGCCTCGATCATGTCCGAACGCGGGCTCTTCGGCCTGCCGAAACGAAAACGTCACGGTCACCCGATGCTCGAAGTGAGCACCCCCGCGGACCTGGTGAACCGAGCCTTCACCGCCGCCCGCCCCAACGAGCTGTGGTGTACAGACATCACCGAACATCCCGCCAGGAACGGAAAGGTCTATTGCTGCGCTGTGCTGGACTGCTACAGCAAGAAGATCGTCGGACGAGCCTTCTCCACTATCGCTGACACCGTCCTGGTCAACAACGCGGTGAACATGGCTATGGCAGAACGCGCCACCACCACAGGCTTGATCCTGCATGCCGATCACGGAACGCAATTCACCTCATGGTCGTTCGGTGAAAACCTCCCGCGGCATCGGGTACTGCCGTCGTTCGGAACTGTCGGCGACTGCTTCGATAACGCAGCGATGGAGTCGTTCTGGGGCCGGATGCAAACCGAACTCCTCAACACCAGGAAATGGTCGACAACCCTCGAGTTGACCATTGCGATGGCCGACTGGATCGACAACTTCTACAACAACGAACGCCGCCACTCCTACCTCGGCCACCTCAGCCCCAGCGAGTATGAGACGCTGTGGCTCGACACCCAGCCAACCCCTCAACTCTCGTAAGAGCGGACCAACCACCGGGGGCCAGATCAGCCGGACCGAGGTCATGGGGTCAGGTCAGCCGTTGTGGTCTATCCAGGCCGCTGTGTTAGATGACTTCCGCAGGCTGGGTGCTGTGCAGACGGCCCGGCGTCAACCTAAGGTCTGCCCATCCTCGGCTGGTGCATAGCGCCTCAGCAAGCTTAGGGCCGTGATAACGCTGACCAAGGAGATGGCTGAGTAACCGAGCGCGATGCCCCACTGTGCGCTTCGTGGCTGACTGACCGTGTCGCCTGCGGTCGATGATACGAATCCACTGGCAGCAAGAACGAAGCTGTAGATGCCGGCACCAGCAGCGCTTCCGATGGTCTCGCCAGCCGACCACATCCCTCCAAGAACCCCCGCACGGCGATGACCGGACTCATTCGCGTCGGCGGCCAACGTGTCGGCGAGCATGGCTTGCGGCAGGATCTGTGCCCCGGCGAAGCCGACACCGGCGACCAGGACGGCCGCGCAGGTGACCTCAAACCTGACCGAGTGTTCCACGTTAGGTAGCGCGGCCACTACGAGTGCGCCTGCGCCGAAGATCGAAAGTGCCACGGTCAGGCAGGATTCCTTGCCGTACACCGCCGCAGCGCGACGCCATGCTGGCATTGTCAGCAACATCGGCCCTATCGCACAGAGGAACAGCGGCGCGAGCGCGCTGTCCGATCCAAGTATCTGCTCGGACAGGTATGGCAGACCGGCCAGCGTGACGGACATGACCACCTCGATAAGCACGAACACCCCCAGCAGGGTGCGAAACGGTCGGTTCCGACGGACCGTGCTCAGCGACTCGCGTAGCGATC
Organism: Nocardia sp. NPDC057663; assembly: GCF_042799895.1. NCBI lineage: Bacteria > Bacillati > Actinomycetota > Actinomycetes > Mycobacteriales > Nocardiaceae > Nocardia > Nocardia sp. NPDC057663. The sequence goes on from NZ_JBHVHX010000023.1 coordinate 19,225, forward strand.
CAGCCTGTAGCGACGGGGTCACCGCCGCTGCGTGGGTGGATTGACGAGCGCTGTAGATCGCGCCGCACGCGCCTGTAAAGATCAAGCCGCTCATGGCGAAGGCCATCACTTGGTATTCGTCACGTTCGCCACCATCTGCCGCAGCGAACGACGAGGCCATCCCCGCGACCACAATCATCGCCACACCCAGCCAGGCCGTGCGCCACGCCATCATCGACGTGCGTTCCTCGGAACTCGCCCCGAGTTCGGCGGGCAGAACGCTGTAGGGGATCACGAAGGCAGAAAAACCGAGTCCCGTCACCGCCAGTGCAGCGCCTACCCACCACGCAGCGCCATTGCCGCTGACAGGGGAGTGGAAGATGGATACGAAACCCAGGGGGAGCACCACCAGTCCCGCGATCATCCAAGGTCTACGAGGCCCCAGGCGTGACACAGTCGAGTCGGATAATCTCCCGATGATGGGGTTGTAGACCAGGTCGAGCAACTTGGGTAGGAAGACGACGAATCCTGCCAGCGCGGCAGTGACGCCAAGAATGTTGGTCAGGTAGTACAAGAGGACCAGGCCAGGCACCATGGCATAAGTTGCAGTTGCCAGGGATCCGAGGCCGTAAGCCAGACGAGCGTGCGTCGAGAGCGCGAACCCCTGCCGGGGGCTATCGGCGGTCAGCGTCACAGTCTGCCCTCCTAGGGGCGCCCGTCCAACGGAGCAGGCATCGGTCCGAATTTGTCGTGGTAGGCGATGGCGGGAACGCCGCTCGTGCAGCCATCAGATTGATGCTCGGTTGCGGCGTTCTCGATGCGTACGTTTGCGCGGTGAAGGACGTGTTCTCGAACCGGATCGTGGGCTACTCGATCGACTCGAGGATGAAAGCTCGCCTCGCCGTCGAGGTTCTGGGCTCGGCTGCGGCGCGACACCGCATACGGGAATACATCGCACTGGCTAGGGTTCGATCGGATCCAGGATCGGCGACTGCTGTTCGGTCGTGTCGAGCTGGGAGTGCTGGGTGTGCCTCATCGGGGGAGCATTGCCTTCATCATGGCGACCAGACGGGACGCGCTGATCTCGTTGTCCTCGCGGAGCGCGGCAATGATATTGCGGAGAAGTTCGGGAGAAGGCTTGGCGCCGAGGAAATCTCGTGTGGCCGGAGGTCCCCACTGTGCCAGTCCGGTCGCCGACATCGGCGCCCATCCGGTGGGCACGGTGGCGTCGAACAGGTCGCCATCGGAGAAGTGCTCGACCATTAGATGGTCCGGGTCTCGCCAGTAGTCGAACAATTGGCTGCCCTGAATGTGCCTGCCAATCCCCCACGCTCGCTGGTAGCCGTGGTCTGCGAGGTATTGGCCGCCGGCCGCCATGGCGTCGAGATCGCTGACCTGGTAGGCGGAATGCACGTAGCCACCGGAGGGGCCGAGGAACATCGCCAGGGTGTGATGGTCGGCCGGGTCGCTGCCGCGGTCACAACGGAGGAACGCCATGATTGGTCCACGATCGCGTTGGCTGTCGAGGAATAGGAAGTCGCTGACGATCATGCCGAGGGTGTCGAGGTACCAGTCGAGCGATTTGTTGAAGGTGCGGGTCTCCAATACGAGGTGGCCCAGCCGCTGAACGCGAGCTGGTTCACGCAGCGGGCGCTGGGTGGCGTTGATGCGGGTGGGATGGGTCCCGAAGTTCAATGCGAGTGGTTGCTGATCGGGCAGGGCGGGCAACTGTTCGACACCGTGCACGATTCGAACCGGGACGCCGTTCGGGTCTCGTAGCGAGACGACGCGACCACCGCCGGGCTGGCGCAGGGGAGTCGGTAGAGTCCCAGTCCGCCGGGCGAGCCGTTCGAAGTCGCCCGCGTCGGCCGCGTGGAAGGCGGGGCCGACGAAACGAGACGCGGGTCCTTTGCGGATGACCAGACTGTGGGTGCCAGGAAACGTGCCACGCAGGTACAGGGACTGCGTGGTGCGCTCGACGGTGGCGAGTCCGAAGGCGTGAGCAAATCGTTCGGCCTGGTCGAGGTCGGGTTTCTCGAATTCCAGCCACGCGAGATCTGCGACCTTGACGACCGGGTTGCTGACTCGTCCGGGCCGCTCGCCTCGCAATGCTCCCTCGTCGCTGTGCAGATCTTGATGTGCCGTCTTCGTCATCGTGGGTATACCGGCCCGTCGTCTCCATGACCGGGCCGGGCGGGGGTGTTCTGCTCCGGCCGAGTCTCCCAACATGTCAGATCCTCATCATCGAACACGCGCAACAATCTTGTCAACTGACAATTAAATTGTTGTCGCTACCTCAGGTAACATGCTTGCGTGAGCGAGATTGTTCAACCCAAGGTTCCCGGACGCCCGAAGGCGGGCGAGTCGCCTGCTGCGCGGGAGGAGATCCTGGCGGCGGCGTTGCATGCGTTCGCGCGCCATGGCTATGAGGGCGTGTCGGTGCGGACGTTGCAGCGTGAGCTCGGAGTCAGCCACAACCTGATCAATCAGCGTTTCGGGTCTAAGCAGGGGCTGTGGCGGGCGGTGGTCGACTGGGCGTTCGGCAACCTGGTCGCCGAGCTGGGGGCGCTGCTGGATCCAACTCTGGAGGATCCGCTCGATCAACTGCATCACGTGATCAGCAGGTTCGTCGAGTTCAGTGCGGCACACCCTGAGTTGCTGGCGCTGATGAACATCGAGGGCGCGTCTGACACCGAGCGTCTCGACTACATCTATGACACCTATGTCACCAAGGTCTTTCGTCCGATCGGTCAGTTGACCGATCATCTTGTGTCAACCGGCCGGATCCGGCCTATTCCGCTGCGCACCCTGCATTTCCTGATTGCGCACGGCGGCGCCGCACCGTTCAGTCTTGCGCCGTTGGCGCGCCGCTTCGATCCAGTCGACCCGCTGCTGCGAACCCAGGTCCGAAACCATGCGCAGCTGGTCGCGGACCTCATTATCGAGGGGCTGCGCGTCCGATGACTTAGATGTGTCAGCTGTCAAAATAGTTGTTGACACCTGACAATATTACTCCTACGGTGTGTGCATGGTTGAAAACCACGCACCGGTCGCCATCGTCGGAGCCGGTCCAGTCGGCATGGTGCTCGCGCTCGAGCTGGCGCATCACGAGATCGACTCGATCTTGATCGAAGCTCATGCGAGTACCACGAAGTTCCCGAAGATGGACGAGACCAACCCGCGCAGCATGGAGTTGCTCGCGAGATTGGGCATCGCGGACGAGATTCGCGCCGCAGGGGTTGCGCCGCATTTCAGCTTCGACACCGCATTCTGTTCGTCGCTGGCCGGGTATGAGTACGCACGGTGGTCCGACCCCTCGGTCGAGCAGATGCGCGAGCGGATCGCGCGCGCCACCGATGGCACCATGCCGGCCGAACCCTGGCAACGGATATCGCAGGAGTATGCCGAGGCGGTACTGATGCGACGATGTCTCGACAACCCTCGTATCAGCGTTCATCGGCCGTGGCGAGCAAATTCGATCACTGAGTGTGGCGAGGTCGTCACGATAGAGACGGTCCATGTCGAGACCGCAGCGCGGCGCACGGTATCGGCGCAGTACGTCGTGGGTTGTGACGGCGCCCGCTCGCAGGTCCGCGCGTGTCTCGGTGTCGAGCAGGACGGGATGGAGAACATCCTCACGCTGGCCCTTGTCCATTTCCGGTCCCGTGATCGGCGCCGCCTACACGCGCATGGCCAGTTCTGGCATCTGTACTTCGCCTCCGGAGGCATTCTCATTGCTCAAGACGAGGGCGACACCTGGACGTTGCACGGTCTCGTGCCGCCGGATACCGATCCGGACGACATTGATCCAGTTGCATTCGTCCGCCGTATCTGCGGGGCGCCGATTGAAGTAGACGAAATTTTGGCTCAGTCCCTTTGGCGGCCGAACGTGTTGCTGGCCGACCGTTTCCGCAAAGGCCGTGTCTTCTTGGCTGGCGATGCTTGTCACCAGGTGATTCCGAATGGTGGCTATGGAATGAACACCGGTATCGGCGATGCCGTGGATCTCGGCTGGAAGCTGGGCGCGGTACTCAATGGCTGGGGTGGCGAGGTCCTGCTCGACAGCTACGAGATGGAACGTCGCCCGGTCGCTGAACGCAACCGCGACTGGTCGTTCCGGCATGTCGGGGTGCAGCTCGAGATTCAATCCGAGGTCGATCTCGACCTCATCGGCGCCGAGTCAGACGAAGCGCGGCGGCATCGTCAAGAGATGGCGGCGTTCATTGCCACACGACGTGGAGAGGCATGTAGTCCCGGAGTCGAGTACGGCTACTGCTACGACAACTCCCCGGTTATCGTTCAGGAGCCGGGTGAGGTGCCGCCGTTGGATCCGTTGCGCTATAAGCCGACCACGCGTCCAGGCGCGCGAGCCCCGCATGTCGTACTCGTGGACGGCCGCTCGATTCTGAGTCAGTACTCGCGCGCGTTCACCCTGGTCGATCACGGTGGAATCGATGGCGAGAAGCTGGTCGAGGCAGCACGGGCCGCCGGAATCCCCATCCAGCACGTCATCGGAGCGTCAGCGGCGAGCGCGGCCGTCTATGAGCGTGCGCTAGTTCTGGTTCGCCCGGATGGCCATGTCGCATGGCGCGGGGAGTCAGTGGACGACGATCCTGCCGCGATCTTGGCCATTGTTACCGGGCAAGTCGCTGTTTTCACCGCTGCACCTCAGGAAGAGGCAACTCGATGAGCATCCCCACCCCTCAGATGGTCGTGAACGCACAGTCGATGCGCACGCTCGGCGAGGCATTTCTCGCCACCGCAGCTGCGCGCGGTGACAAGCCGGCTCTGGCCACCGAAGACGGCACGCTGGCAATTACTTGGCGCGAATACGGCGAGTTGGCGCGCCGCGCCGCGGCTGGCCTGGTCGGACTCGGAGTACGGCGTGGCGACACGGTTGGACTGCTGTTGAGCAACCGGCCAGAGTTCCACCTGGCAGACGCCGGTGCACTGCTGATCGGGGCGACGCCCTTCTCGATGTACAACACCTATCCCCCGGCGCAGCTGGCTCACCTGCTGGCTGATACCGGCGCGCGGGTCGTTGTTACCGAGCCCGCCTTGCTGTCGGGGTTGCTGGCAGCCCGAGACTTCGACGGCACCGCCGTCGAAACGATCGTCCTCGTCGGTGAACCCTGCGAAGGCACGACTCCATGGTCGCGAGTGATCGAATCCGATTCCACCGCAATAGATCTCGATACATTGATGGGTGAGGTCGAGCCCGAGGACGTCGCGGTCATCAGCTACACCTCGGGAACAACGGGCGCGCCCAAGGGCGTGCAGCTCACCCACCGCAATCTGCTGGCGATGGCCGATTCGGTCTTACAGGTCATGGCTGTTGATGCCGATTATCACCTGCTGTCGTACCTGCCGCTGGCTCACGTCGCCGAACGCGTCTGCAGCCACTACATGCCGATGGTGGTCGGCTACTCGATTACCAGCATCCCGGTGTTGAACCAGATCGCTGCCGCCCTACCGAAATTCCGCCCGCACATGTTCTTCTCTCCGCCCAGGTTGTGGGAAAAGATGCGTGCGGCTGTCCAGGCGTCGATCGCAGCCAACGGGAATCCCGAGTTGCGGGGCCAGCTCACCCGCGCCATCGAGGTCGGCATCGAGGCGGTGCATGAACGACAGGCCGGTCGCCGTGTGGGTGATTCACTCGAGGCTGAACTGGAGCGGACCGAACCGCTGAGGGCTGCCCTGCGCACCCGCCTCGGCCTGGACGCGATCGTAGTCGCCATCACCGGTGCCGCGCCGTGTCCACCGCAGGTGATCGAGTTTTTCTGGGCCCTCGGCATTCCCCTGCAGGAAATCTACGGATTGTCCGAAACCACCGGCTTGATCACCATGACCCGCGCCGATGAAGCGAAACTTGGGTCGGTCGGGAGAGCCTTGCCTGGTATGGAGGTTCGGCTAGCTGACGACGGGGAGATTCTCTCTCGCGGACCGCTGATCATGGCGGGCTACCGGAACCGACCGGAGGCTACCGCGGAAATGATCGATCCGGAGGGGTGGCTGCACACCGGTGATGTCGGGCGGCTGGAGCCCGATGGGCACCTCTACGTGATCGATCGAAAGAAGGAACTTATCATCAACGCCGCTGGGAAGAACATGTCCCCAGCGAATATCGAGGCTTGCATCAAGGAGAGCAGCCCGCTGATCGGGCAGGCCTGCGTTATCGGTGACGGTAGGCCATACAACGTTGCGTTGATCGTACTCGAGGCCGATGCCGTCGGTGTGTTCGCCCACGCAAACGGCCTGTCAAGCAGTACCGTCCGACAATGGTCTGCAGAATCGGCTGTGCATGTTGCAGTTCGAACGGCCATCGATCGCGCCAATGCGGGGCTGGCCAGAGTGGAACAGATCAAACGATTCGTAATTCTGCCAGTTGAATGGCAGACGGACAGTGATGAGCTGACTCCGAGTTCGAAGCTGAAACGCCGCCCGATCGCAAAGAAATACTCCGTAGAAATCGAAGCGCTCTACGCGGAATAGATCGCACGGGCTGCGGTCAACAATAGGACACGAGGATAGAAAGAGAGCACATCACATGTTTATCGCTGCCGTTATTCTCGCAATCTTGCTTGCGTCGGCATTTCTCGCTGCGGGAGTCACGAAGGTCGTGGGCGCCGAGAAAGCTCTTGCCACGGCCGATCATCTGCGTGTGCCGCGTAGCCAGTATCGGGCGATCGGCGGACTTGAAACGCTCGGTGCCATCGGCGTACTGGTCGGCCTCGCCTGGGGCTGGCTCGGTGTGGCGGCGGGAATCGGGTTGCTCGCACTCATGCTCGGCGCGATTGCCAGCCACGCTCGGGTCAACGATCCCGTCAAAGCGATGGTGCCGGCACTCGGCCTCGGGCTGATCGCCGCTGCATTCATCGCAACTCGCGTGCTCAGTCTCTGACGATTTCACTCTCGAGTGCCACCGCACGGGTGGTTGGTGCTCTGACCAGGAAGGAACCACATGCAAGGCTCCAAGGCGACAACTGCGCCGTCAACGAGGACGCGGGCGCAGGTCGTACTCGCCGCCGCAGTGTTGGCCGCCGCGTGCTCCACTGCCCAGGCCTACGCCGAACCAGGGACCGGCGGTTGTCGCACCGTCGAAGTCTCCACTGCCGATGAACTGTCGGCAGCTGTCGCCAATACCTGCTCGCAGGAGATCGCCGTCCGCGGAGTCATTTCCAGCCCCGCGACAATTCACCTCGCGCCCGGTCAGGAACTCAAGGGCAAGAGTGACGACGCCGCGATCACGTTCCCGGCCGCGGTCGACGGTATCCAGCTCACAACCGATAACACCGTCTCGAAACTGCGGATCCAAGCTGCTCCCACGCAACGTGCGATCTTCAACGACACCGCGGTGGCCGGTCTCGGCAAAGTGAAGCTGGCGAACCTCACCACCACCGGTCAGGTGCAATTGCTGGTGAAAGACCAGGTCCGGACCGGACACGTGATCGTGGACGGACTGGATATCGTTGCTGCCGACACAACGCAACGCGAGAAGCCGCGCTATGTCTTCTTTGGCAACGCCCTGGAGTCCATTCAGGGAGCGTTCCAGCTGTGGAACCAGCAGCCCGACGCGGAATCGGTTGTCAAGGCAGATCTGCGTGGTATCTCCGTCGGACGCCCCGAAGCGCCCGTGATCGGCAGCGGGGTATCGGTTTTCGGAGCGGCACCGATCTCTGTTCCCAGTGCGGATGGAACCCCGATCGGTGATGTCCTGCACCAGCTCAGCGAGCACCCGGTGTCCGGCAGTCTCCGTATCTCCACCCTCGAAACCGGTGCTCTGCACACCGACGGTGGATCGAATCCGCTCGGCTCGGCCGGCGCACAGGTCGGCTCGGGTGCCGTTTTCGTCGGGGCGCAGGCGCCTATCGAAACCATGCGTGTCGGTGGCGCGATCACCACACGCGGGCTGAATGCCGGTGGCGTCGACCTCTTCTCCGATATCAAGTCCGTCACGTTCGATGGACCGATCGAAACCTTCGGCCCGACCGGTATCGCCATCGTCAATTGGCCGCATGTCGGAACATTGAGCGCTAACTCGTCGGTGACGACGCACGGTCTCGGCGCCCGCGGATTGAATGTTTACGCAGGCCACATCGACACCGTTCGTATGCGCGACATCACGACCAATGGGCCCGGCAGCCCGGCGATCGATGTCTTTGCCGATATCGACGACCTCGGTATCGACGGCACCGTCCAGGCCAACGGCGCGCCCGGTCCGAGCTTGGTGCTCGGATCCTTCGTGATACTGCCGTCGGACGCCCTGCACGTCGCCGAAGGCGGCAATGTCGACAAGGCCAATGTCAGCGGTGTGCTGCGCACGACTGCCCCTGAAACCGCAGCGGTTCTCGTCGGGCCGAACAGTCGAATCGGAACGCTCTGCGCAGTCGGAGGAATCGAGGCGACCGGAGCCGGCTCCCAGCCGGTCGACAACCAGGGAACCCTCACTCTGCAATGCCCCGCGTAACCCCACTGACGGAGTAGTTCGATGGTGCCGCCCGGCATACGTGCCGGGCGGCACCGAACTCGCAAGGAAAGACCCGATGGCAACACAACTGACCCTCACACAGTCGTTTCCGGCTTCACCGGAAGCAGTGCTCGACCTGCTCCGCGACCGCGATTTCGTCACCGCCTGCGTGCAATCGGTGAATGGACCCGAAGCCGTAGTGCTAAGCCACGAGGTCGTCGATTCCCGGCTGACAGTAACCTCCGAAAGCCCTGTCCCCGCTTCGATTCTGCCCGGGCCGATGCGAAACATGCTGCCCTCCAACGCCCGTGGCACCAAGTCAGAGACGTGGAATGTTACGCCCGACGGTTACCGTGCGGCGATCGAGATTGCTGTCACCGGGGCTCCTGCCTCGGTTGTCGCCGAGGCCACGCTGAAGGTCACCGAAGCCGGCGCCGACCTGTCGATCGTCGGAACAGCCGAGGTCAAGATCCCGTTCGTCGGTCCCAAGATCGAGAAGATGATGGTCGACCAGGCTCGTGAACGGCTCATCGCCGAGGGCGAATTCATCAGCGCACGGCTGGGTACAGACCCAGTTCCTGCCTAGGACCGAAGGAGAACAACTCGTGAGCATCAATCTGATCCGCTACCAGCAACAGTCAGAGGAAGCCGCCTGGGGTGTGGTTTCCGGCAACACCGTACTGCCACTGCCAGCCGAATACAGCAGCACCGCAGAGATTCTGGGCGAGGGAGTCAAGGTGGCGCGCCACCTGCTCGCCGGCCAGAAGAAGGCGGTACCCGTACCGCTGGAGTCACTGCAATTGCTGAGCCCGGTGACTCGTCCATGCAAAGTTCTGGCCCAGGGCGCCAATTTCAAGACTCATCTGATCGAAAACAAGATGGACCCGAACCGGCCGTTCAACGTGTTCTTCACTAAGTCGAGTGCCTCGGTCTGCGGGCCGACCGACGACATCGTCCGCCCGGCGAACGTCCAGTTGCTCGACTACGAGGTCGAACTGGGCATCGTGCTCGGCAAACCGATCACCGGACCGGTCACGGTGACCCCGGAGGAACTCGGGGAGTACATCGGAGCGTTCGTCATCGCCAACGATGTGAGCGCTCGTGACGTCCAGCTCAGCGAGAACCAGTGGTACAAGGGTAAGAGCTATCGCACGTTCTGCCCCGTCGGCCCGTATCTGACGGTGCCGGATCCGCAGGAGGCGGCGCGCTGGTCGGAGCTGCGGCTACACCTCGAGGTCAACGGAGAGCTGCGGCAGAACGAACTGGCGTCGGATATGGTGTTCGGCCCCGCCGCGACACTGACCGAGCTGTCCCAGATCGAGGACCTCGACGTCGGGGACCTGCTGATCACCGGCACCCCGGGTGGTGTCGCGTTGAAGCTGCCCAGCGCGATGGCGCAGCGGGTGGCGGGCCTGTTGCCGGAAGCGCGCCGGTGGCCGCTGTTCGTCAAGAGCCAGCTGCGCACCAGCGGATATTTGAAGCCCGGAGACATTGTTACTGCCGGTATCTCGACCGCGGACGGCGAGATCGACCTCGGTACCCAGCGCAACCTCGTGCGCGCCCCCTGACCGTTCACTACCGAAAGCTGTTCAACGGTGAACAGAAGCTCGAACCCCAGCACACCCGGCACCCGGGAACCGCGAACCCGGTTGCCCCATAGGCCGAAGCACTACGCGGAGGCCGAATGCCCGAAATGATCGTGAACCTCGATGCGCCGAGGCAATCGGCGATCCGGATCGTCAGAACCAATCTCACCGACACTGCCGTATCGGGCCTGGAAACATTCGGGCGGGTTGTTCGACTGGGGCTCGATGCGGTGACCGGGCTCGTGACCGATACCGTCCGGATGCGGTTCCAGTGGCGGGAGATGCTGCAAACCTGCTGGTTCCTCATCGCCGTGACCGCGTTGCCCGCAGTCTTGATGGCCGTGCCGTTCGGTGTGATCGTCTCCGTGCAGGTCGGCAACCTGATCAAGAACCTGGGCGCCGATGCGCTGCTCGGCGCGGCGAGCGGGCTGGGTGTCATCAAACAGGGAGCACCGATCGCGACCGGTCTGCTGCTGGGTGGGGCCGGTGCCGCCGCCATTGCCGCGGATCTGGGCGCCCGCACGATTCGCGAGGAGATCGACGCCCTGCGGGTGATGGGGGTCGACCCGATTCACCGCTTGGTCGTGCCCCGCATGGTGGCCATGGTCATCGTGGCCCCGCTACTGAACGTTCTGATCATGTTCGCCGGAGTGATCGCCGGGTACATCGTCGCCGTCCTCTCGCAGGGCGTGACACCCGGAAGCTATTGGGCCACCTTCGGTTCGTTCACCGTGGTCGCCGATATCGGGGTTTCGCTGGCGAAGTCGGCGCTGTTCGGCTTCCTCGTGGTGATCGTCGCGTGCCAGCGCGGAATGGAAGCGCGTGGCGGGCCCCGGGGCGTTGCGGATGGTGTCAATGCCGCGGTGGTGCTGTCGGTTGTGTTGATCGTGCTGGTCAACCTCGTGATCTCGCAACTGGTCGCGATGTTCCTGCCGGTGAGGATCGCCTGATGACTCCTTCTGCCTATGCTCCCCACGGACTCCGTTGGCTGTTCAAACTCGTCCGTGCGCGTCGCCAGGCCACCGTGCCGGTCGAGGCGATCGGATTCGTCCTGGCCTTCATATGGCAGGTGCTGTCTTCGATCCCCGAGACGATCCACCGGTACCGAGCCGAAACAATGCGACGGATCACGGATATGACCTGGGGGAGGGGGTCGTTGATCGTCGGCGGCGGCACCGTTCCGATGTTGATCGTCCTCGGCGCGGCAATGGGAGCGTTGGTGGGGATCGAGTCGTTCGCCACCCTGGACATGATCGGGCTCGGCCCGCTGACCGGCATCGTGTCGGCCTTCGCCACCACCAGGGAACTGGCGCCGATCGCAGCAGCGATCGGGTTCGCTTCGCAGGCTGGGTGCCGGATGACCGCGGAGATCGGATCGATGCGAATCTCCGAAGAGATCGACGCGCTGGAATCGCTCGGACTGCGGTCGATTCCGTTTGTCGTCACCACCAGGGTCATCGCCGGCGCTGTCGCCATCGTCCCGACCTTCCTCATCGCGCTGATCCTGAGCTACCTCTCCTGCGCCACCGTGATCGTGACCTTTCACGGGGAAGCCCGCGGCGTATATGACCACTACTTCTTCCAGTTCGTCAGCGGCACAGACATTATCGCGGCCGCAGTCAAGATCCTCGTCCTCGCCGTCGTCGTGATCCTGATCCATTGCTACCAAGGGTTTTTCGCCAGTGGCGGTCCCGAAGGGGTCGGTATCGCATCCGGCCGGGCAGTGCGGGCCAGTTTCGTGGCCATCATCGCCGTCGACATGATGCTGACGCTGGCGCTGTGGGGATTCAATTCACCGATCGAATTCACGGGGTAACCGATGAGAAACTACGGATTGCCCGGGGTGACCGCCGACCAACGTCGATCACTGCGCATCGGGACCGCTGCGATCGTCACCGCTGCGATAGTCGCGATCGGCGGGGTCGTGGTGGACCGCCTGGGCGGTGACGATCGAATGCGGATCATGTTGCAGACAGAGCGGATCGGCGACGGCGTCAGCGACGGAACACGAGTACGGGTGCGTGGCGTCGATATCGGGGAGGTCGAGGCCATCGAGGCTCTCGGTGGTGACCGGCAGCGTGTCACCTTGGCACTGGACCGGACTGGGCTACATGGGCTCGATGACAGTCTCGCCGTCGACTATGTCCCCGCCAATACGTTCGGCATCAGCGTCATCGAACTCCGTTATGGGCCGGGAGGTGCGCCGCTGACCGAGGACGGCACCATCGACCTGACCGGCCGCAAGGCAGGGCGGGTGGACGACGCGACCATGGGCTACCTGATCCGATCCCTGACCCAGACCGCCACCCAGGTACTGACCCCACGGTTCGCCGAGATCCTCCGCGAGGTCGCCACCGATCTGCGCGCCTTCACGCCGATCCTGCAAATGATCGTCGTCACCGCGCAGAATATCGCCGAAACACAAAAGTATGCGCCGTCCTTTCTCATTCAGCAGTACAGCTCGACCCTCGCCGGGGCGGCACCGATGATCGACGGAACGATCGCACTGCTCGATCGCATCAACCAGATCGAGGTCCTGCGTACCGATCAGCCTCTGTTCGACGCCGGTGTCGCGATGATCGTCAACGATCTGTGGCCTGCGCTGAGCTCGCTCGGCGCGTCGCTGAACCAGAACCTCGGTGACTACGCCGACATGCTGACGCCATTGCTGAGCGCGATCGCTCAGACGGTGCCGACCCCGCAGCGATCGGGTGCGCAACTAGCGGAACTCCTCGATCGCATCGATCGGGACTTCACCGATGCGCAGGGCAACCCGGCCATGAACCTGCGAATCATCCTGAGTGGCGTGCCTGCGGTGGCTGGTCCACTGCTCGGCCCGGCGCCGATCGAGGTGGCACCGCGATGACACCGACTATCCGTATTTCGATACGTATGGTGGCCTTCACCGTGGTGATCAGCGTGATGCTCTTCGCCATCATCGCGGCGATCACCCGTCCGATCGGTGGTGAAGCAGATACCTACGTGGCCGAATTCACCGATGCCAGCGGGCTGAAAGCCGGCGACGACGTTCGCATGTACGGTGTCGCGGTCGGCAAGGTCCGTGCCATCACCCTCGACAGCAATATCGCCGAGGTGCGGCTCACCGTGCACAGCGGGCATCCGATCTTCGACAACACCATGCTGGCAATCCGCTACCAGAATCTGACGGGTCAACGCTACATCGATATCCAGCAACCGGACCAAGCCGACGGCCCCGTTGCTCCGGGAGCAACTATCGACACCAATCACACCCTGCCCTCGTTCGACATCACCACGCTGTTCAACGGACTACAGCCAGTGTTCTCAGAATTCTCCCCGGGCGCACTGAACCAGTTCGCCGAAAGCATGCTCGCGGTGATCGAAGGCACCGGACACGGCCTCGGCCCGGCCATGGACGCGGTCGAGAACCTCAGTCGCTACGTCACCGACCGCCAGCAGGTCATCTCCGCGCTGGTGCACAACCTGCAGACCATTTCCGATCGAATCGGCGGCCGCTCGCCACAGCTGATCACGCTGATAGCTGGTCTCGCCGAGGTCTTCACCGCCCTCGACCAGCGGATCGACGGAATGATCGACTACGCCCTGACCGTGCCGCCCCTGCTGCTGCCACTGGACCATCTCGCGGCAACCCTGGGACTCACCCCGGACCCCAACCCCGATCTGAACGCGTTGATACACAATGCTTTTCCTGATCCGCAAGAGGCGCTCGACGTCCTCGGGCGGTTGCCTGGACTGCTGCAGTCGCTCAACGCCATGCTCGGCGGCGCACCCGGACCGGATGTAAACCCGGTCTGCTCCCACGGGGACGCACCCGTACCGGGCATTGCACAAATTCTTATTCGCGAGCAAAGGATCTCGATATGCAATCGTTGATCCGCAACTGGATTCGCAAGCAGGCGAGTTTCTTCCGGCGTCGAGGCGCGACGGGGCGCCCGCGGTCGGATTTGCACCTCGGTGTCATCGGGGTGGTCGGAATCGTCGTGGTACTCGTTGCCGCCGCTGTGCTCTACATGCTGCCCCTTGGCAAAACGACTTACCATGCCCAGCTCTCCGAGGCGGGTGCGGTCGAGGTGGGAGACGACATCCGCGTCGCCGGTGTCCCAGTCGGCAGTGTTACCGAGTTGATCCTGCGGCCCGGCCATGTCGACATGGCGTTCACGGTCGAGGGCAAGATTTTCGTGGGCGATCAGAGCACCCTTGATGTGCGCATCCTGACCTTCGTGGGTGGCCACTACATCGCGCTCACCCCGGCTGGAACCCGTCCGCTCGGTGACGGAGTGATCCCCGCCGATCGCGTCCGGCTGCCCTACAGCCTGATGCAGGTCTTCCAGGATGCGGCTCAGCCGATACGCGATGTGAACGGGGACACCGTTCGCAGAAACTTCGCCGCGCTCGACACCGCACTGTCCACGAGTCCGGAAGGTCTGCGCGAGATGGGTTCGGCCATCGACTCTCTCGTCGATGTCATGGTGCGGCAGAATTCCGACATTTCCCGCACGCTGACGGTCGCCGATGAATACCTCACGGCGATGAGCGACGCCAAATCCGTCTTCGGTCGTCTGATCCACAACATCGATCTGATCGAAACCGTGCTCATAGATAAGCGCGCCGAAATAAAACTGGCTGTCGATCACACCAGTATGTTGTTCTCCCGGATCGCCGCCATCGAGACCTCCTGGGAGAGCACTCTGCGGCCGATGGCACAACGACTGGCCGAAGCGATCCCGGACCTCGAACGTCTCCTCGAACGGCTCGGCGCGGTGATCGACGGTATCCACGCTCTGGGAAACGAATTGCGCAGCCATATTTCCCCCGACGGCATCACCGTAGACCAGTCGTCGACCATCGTTCACGGTTCGGGATTGTGTATCCCAGTGCCCGGGAGGACCTGCTGATGTTGCACCGGATCCTCGCCTCCAGGGGTTTCGTATCCGTCACGGGTGTCGCGGCGCTCGCCGTGCTGGTGACGACCGCGTATCTCACTGTCGTGCAACCCATCCACAAGACGATGTCCTACTGCGCGCTGATGCCCGACGCGATCGGACTCTACGTCGGAAACCACGTCACGCTGCTCGGGATCCCGGTCGGCTCTGTCACCGCTATCGCCCCACAGGGGACACAGGTACGGGTCGATTTCACCGTCGACTCGCGCTATTCGCTCCCCGTCGACGCCGCGGCCGCCACGGTGTCACAGACCTTGGTCGCCGACCGTGATCTCGCGGTGCTGGGCAATCGTGGCGCCGAAGGTCAGTGGGACCCCCACACCTGCATCTCCAACACCCTCACGCCCAAGAGCATCAGCGAAACCCTCGACGCGTTGAGCAATCTCGCCGACGAGCTCAACGGTGGTCGCGACTCCGCTCAGCAGAATCAGATCGGAGGCGGGTTGGCCGCCCTGGACAATTCCACGACCGACCTCGGTCCCCGCATCAACGGCATCATTCACAAACTGGGTGTCGCGCTGGCCGCCCCCGACGCTGCGATCGGGCATATCGGCGCCATCGTCGATGCCCTGACCAGTCTGTCCGCCAGCGCAGCGGGCGGATGGGGTGATATCAAGTCGATGCTGACCCGCTTCGCGCCGGTGCTGGATCAGGTCAACAACGAACTCGTCGCACCGGTCATCGACATCCTCGATTCGCTGTTTCGATTCCTGCCGATCTTCAACGAGATCACCACGATGTACGGGAGCGTCATCCACCGCGGCCTCGACGCGACGGTTCCGCTGGTGCGACTCCTTGCCGTTAATGTCGGCACCCTACACGAGATCATCTCTATGATCCCTTCGATCACCACCGCTTTGACCGAATCGATCGACCCGGCGACCGGTGCTGTCGCGATCGACTACGCGCCACCGAAAGTCGCTGTACCCACGCAAGATTCGCAACAAGTATGCGCCGCGATCAATGCTGTCGCACCGGGCCACTGCACCCAGGCCGCGAATGGACTGGTGGATGTCGAATTGGTTCAGCTCGTTCTCGGAATGGCGGGTGCGCGATGACTCCGAAAAACCGCGATACGCCGTCGCGTCGCCGTCGCGTTCGCACAACTCGCGTCGTCGCACTGGCCGTCGGGGTGATCGTGGGTGGTAGCGCCTGCAGTTTCGATCCCTCGTCGATTCCCCTGCCCGGAACCACCGTTTCGGGGCAGACATACCCGGTGATGATCGAGTTCCCGAGCGCGCTCAACCTGCCGCCGCGCGCCAAGGTCGTCGCCGCCGGCGCACAAATCGGCGACCTTTCCCGGGTAGACATCGTCGACGCCTCTGCCGCCCGGCCCGGCTATGTCACCGCACAGATCCGCATCACAGACTCGGTGAAACTATCGGTCGACACCACCGCGCAACTGCGGCAGAACACGGTGCTCGGCGACGTCTTCATCGCGCTGACGACCCCACCGGGCAGCGCCGTGACAACCATCGAACCGGGCGGGACGATCCCGCTGTCGCACACCAGCCCGGCCCTCCAGATCGAAGACCTCATGGCAGGCATGGCAACCTTCTTCAACACCGGTGCGGTCAATCAGTTTCAGAACATCATCGACCGGATGAACGGCATCTTGCCGCCCGATCCGGCGAGTACCGCCCGCACCTTCGACGTTATCGGTTCCGATCTCACCGACGTGGCCGCGAACCTCGATCAGGTCGACCGATTCCTGGACGCGGTCTCCGCCGACACCGCCGCCGTCCACGACAACGGCCAGGCGCTGGACGAGTTGCTCACAGACACGGGCGCGACCCATGTCACCAGCGCCATCACCTCGATTGTCGAAGTGTTCCGCATCCTCAGCGATCTCGGTGGCGTCGCCCACGATTGGGTGTGGCTCGCACCGCTCGTGGCCTCCGGCGACGCGGCGGCCAGCGCTTTCATGCCTATCGCGTTCACCGATCGACCATTGGATCTGAGTGCCCCTTCGAACTTGAACAAACTCGTCGCACTCCTGCGCGACAAGATCATTCCCTTCGCCTCCAGTCCGAAGATCAATATCACCGGCGTGGACATCGCACCAGCGGAAACCGCTCCGGTCGCAGCGACAGATCAGGTGGATCAGATCATCGCGACGCTTCGGATGATCGGAGCCGTGCGATGAAGACTGCCACGATCGCCTCGGTCGGCGCCATCGCCTCGGTATTCATCCTCGGCGCCTCCTACCTGACCTTCGGCATCGCCCGCGTCGACTGGTTCCGTGAATACACCACGGCGACCATGATCCTCACCGACTCCGGCGGCCTTGCCGACGGCTCGCCCGTCCTGCTCACCGGCATTCCGGTCGGCCGGGTCATGACCGTAGCCAACACCATCGACGGCGTGCGGGTTCAGATCCGGATCGAGGACACCTACCGCATCCCCACCACCAGCACCGCCCGCATCGAAAGCCTGTCCACCCTGGGCGAGCCCTACATCGACTTCAGACCCACCACCGACGGCGGGCCCTACCTGCGCGACGGGCAGATGGTCGACACTCAGACCATCCGCATGCCGACGTCGATCCCCCAGCTCGCCCGTACTGTCACCACGCTGCTGAACCAGCTCGATCCCGCTACCATCGCCTCGCTGATCAACACCATCGATCAAAGCCTGGCGGGGACCGAAGCGATTGTTCCGCGGCTGGCCCGTTCAACCGATCTGCTGGCCGCGACCATCCTCAGTCGCACCCCGCAGATCCGCAGCCTGCTCACCGACCTGCAGACGATGGGCAGCGACATGGACTGGACCGGCCCCTCGATGGCCGCCGCCGGCCCGCTCTGGGGTGAACTGGGCGTCAGCATCGACGGCCTCACCGAGGTGATCGCAGAATTCGTCCGCCGCAGCGAGATTCCCGGCCAATACACCGGCGGCGACGGAGTGATCCCATTTCTCAATGACGTCTCGGCCTACCTCGACACTATCGGTCCGGACCTGAAAACGCTCGCACCTGCTATCGCGCCGCTCGCGGCTACGGCCACGAACGCCGTGCCGCCGATAGACATCAGCGCGCTCATTGCCCAAGCCCTCGACGCGACCACCGCCGATGGCTCTATACCACTGCGAATCCGACTCAAATAGCAGCCGCATCACCAGAATTGGAGTTTGACATGTCATCTAGCGTCATCGAAACAGACCCGAATGCGACCGAACAGAACGGTACCGCGGACCCACCACCTTCGCACCCCACCGCGGCCGGTGGGCGCCACGCGACTGTTTCCCTGCCGCTGTCGACGGTGCTCGCCGTTGCGGTGGCCCTCATCGCCCTTATCGTGACAGGGGTGCTGACCTGGCTGCTGTTGTCTGCTCGACAGGATCTGTCCGACCGAGACCGCGCCGCCGCCGATCGCAAGCACGCAGAACAGGTCGCCACCAACTACGCGCTTGGCGCCTCCACGATCGATTATCGCGACCTGAGGGCGTGGCAGGCGAAGCTCAAGGCTCAGACGATCCCGGCGCTGGCCAGCAAGTTCGATGCCACCGCACCGGCACTCCAAGACATCCTGGTTCCTCTGCAATGGACCTCGACCGCCAATCCCATTGCCGCCGTGGTGGCTTCGGAGAATGGTGGGGCCTACGAGGTCGACGTCTTCCTGAACGTATCTTCGACCAACGCCCAGACGCCGAACGGCGGACAAACCACCGTCACATACACCGTGACCGTCGATCGAAATGACAACTGGCAGATCTCCGATGTCGGAGGCATGGACGCCGCACTGCCTGTCAAGTGACCCCGGTGGTCGTGACACGCACGCAGATTTGCCTGGAGAGAACAACGTGGTGATGGACGAATGAGGCGAGTATTCCAGCGCACGATCTGGTGCGTTCAGTCGAGAATCCGTACACGGTCGCTGTTCTGCCGATTCTGCGGTCTGGCCTTGTTTCGTGCGGTCGATCCTGCTTCGGGATACTGTTCTAGCGTCTGTGCAGAACGGTCCGCGGTGCGCATGATGACGTATGCGTGGGTTCGGTTCTGATCGAAGATGCACCCGCCGGCTGCGGGCGAGGCGCACAGACGGAGCGCGCGTATGGAGTCGGCGCAGGTCCAGATCTACCGGCAGTTGCGGGCAGAAAATCCTCGACGGGCTCTGGATCGGCCGTGACGACTTCCCGGGCGTACGGGATCTTGCAGACCGTTTCGGTGTGAGTGTCGTCCTGTCTCGAAAGCTCTGGAAAGGCTCGGGCGGGAAGGGCTCCTCGACCGTGGTCGCGGCCGTCGAAGCCGAGCCACATTCATCGCCCAACCCGAGCCGCCTGAAGAATCCGTTCCGCATTTCTTTCTCCGGAGCGGGATTCGCCGCTGCGCTACGAACTCATTGACTTCGTCGGTGGATGTCGTCGCGGCGCAGTGCATTCCGATGCGTCTGTCGCGTCCGACGACGACAGCGGCCGTCGCGGGTGCGGTCGTGCGGATTGGTCCGGTCACCGTGGCGCTGTTGCTGTCGCCACCCTCATCGACTCGAATCGCATTGGAGGGCAAGGTCGTGTAGCTACCCAGTACCAGGCCGGGTGTGCCTTTTGCCTCGACCGCGCCCTCGACGTTCAGATTTCCGATCGAGGCGAACACGTCGATGGCGGGGCTTCCCGGGCCGTCGGAGTGCACATCGCCCCAGATTCACGCGGTCGATGTCCTGCATAGGCGTTGGGGGCTCGGGCGCCTGTGCTGTGGGTGGTCAGGGGAGCGTTGACGCTCAACGTGCCGATGTGGGGCCAGGTCACGATGGCGATTCCGGTTGGGCCGAACGTCTCGACCGGTCCGTCGAAGGTCACCTGCCCGATGTCGGAGAAGATATCGGTGCCCCCGGCGTTGAGGCGGTGGTGACGAGGGGGCCGCCGACGTGGAGGGTATTGATGGGGGCTCCGCGCCCACGAAGACCGCTGCAGAACCGACGATCGCACTGGGCGGGCGGTAACCGGCAGCGCTCCGCCATCGGTGTAGAGAGCGCCGGTGGCGAGAGTGGAGACCTTGATGCTATCCGAGGTCGGATTCAGGCTGTGCTGGTGTAAGACGTCGCCGATTGGTGTGCCATCGGGGCTCGGCGCGGTGACCGACATCGCGCCGAAGATTTCGACACCACTGCCGGTTACGGGGACATCGGGACAGCCGACGGTGATGCCTCGCAAGTCAGCGGTGATCGCTGCGGCGGGGTCGGGTCGGCGATTCCACAGGGTGAACGCGCCCTGCAGTGCTTGCAGACTATTGCCGTAGAACGGGTACTGCGGGCCTCTCCCAGGTAGTGGTATCGGCGGCGATGATATCGAGCCCATCGACCTGGACGTCGCCGCTACGAACCTGATCGGTGGCCAGCAGGTCGAGAGATGGTGTTGTCGGTGGAGACGAAGACGCCGTCGATCCCTTGCGGGAAAATCAGCGCTGCGTCACCGGTCGTCCCGACCAGTCGCTGGCCGGGCTGGAGGGCGATGGTGGAGGTGCTGGTCGCCTGACCTTGGATCTCGATCTCCCGGGTGCACGAGTCCTTTGTCGCCGCGTTCAGTTGCTCGGTGTTGGACACCGATATATGGACAACTGACAACATATGTGCTAGATTGCTGGTGCGACGCAGGAGAGTATCGATCCGCGTCGGCCTCCGACTCCCGGCAATGACGGCGGCTCGAGTCCAGGGGAAAAGGAACAACGGAACAAGCCTGGAGCCGTCACATGAATCACGAGGAATCTCGCTCGTCCGTCGCACCGAATCCGGGATGTGCGACCACGATGGTGGCCGACCCGGTGCAGCGTGCTCTCGCATGGTCCCAGCCGGCGGACAGCCTGCTGGATCTCGCATTCGCACCCTGGGTGCGGTGGTTCTCCCCGACATACCACGGAACCGAGAACTTGCGGCAGGACCGCCCGACGCTCTACGTGGCAAACCACGCCGTGTGGGGAACCGCGGAAGTGCTGCTCAGCCTGCATGGCGTTTACCAGACCAGCGGTAGCATGCCTCGGTCGTTGGCGGATCGTCTGCATATGCGGATACCGGGCTGGCGGGACCTGCTCACCACGCTGGGATCCGTCGTAGGAGATCGCGAAATCACTCGCACGCTGATGCGCAATGGTCACGACGTCCTCGTGCTGCCGGGAGGGCAGCGTGAGGTCTTCAAGACCCGCAGCGAGCGATACCGGCTGGTGTGGAAGCATCGCACCGGATTCGTGCGTTTGGCAGTGGAAGAGGGGTACACGATCACCCCGGTCGGGGTGGCCGGTGCCGATGACGTGTTCGACCACATCCTCGACGCCGATGATTACCGCGTCGGCCCGGTGGGAAGAACGATTGTCCGCGCGGGTGTCGCGGCAGGCGTGTTTCGCAACGCCGACGAATTGCCGCCGATCGTGCGCGGTATCGGGTGGTCACCGATACCCAAACCCCAGCCTTTCCACGTCACCTACGGTGCGCCGATCGACCTGTCCGAGTATCGAGATCGGACTGACGATCCCGAGGCCCTGCTGCAGGCGCGGGCGATCGTGGCCGATTCGCTCGAATCCGCCATCGCCTATGGACTCGAACGTCGGCGTGAGCAATCTCCGTGTCTCAGCCCGCTGCGTCGCTGGCTCAACTCGGCGATGTGAATCCGACGAGGTGTAGCGGCCCCGGGACGTCCGTGAAACCACGCGGGTGCGCGCATCCGACCAGGAACTCGGCCTGGTCGTCCACGGCGGGTCAACGCCGCGACTATGATCGAGACGGTCGGGGCACTGATTCCACGTCGAGAGGGTGGGCAGATGACCGGCTGCGACAACGGATGGCCGACTCGGTCGGTACCGGATTCTCTCGGCGCGGCCGCCGCGCGGATTTCACCGAGCGGATGAGCCGACGGTGGGCGACCGCGACGTCGAGGGAACACAGCGCGACCTGAGCTTCGGTATCGCCGCGGAGTTAGCCGTGGCCGGATTCGATGATGCGCAGGAGATCGGCCGCGGTGGCTTCGGCGTGGTGTATAGGTGTGTCGAGCATTCGCTCGACCGCCTGGTGGCGGTGAAGGTCCTCGACACCGAGGTGACCGAAGAAGACCGGGCGCGTTTCCTGCGGGAGCAGCGGGCCATGGGGCGGTTCGCCGCGCATCCGCACATCGTGCAGATCCTGCACGCGGACATCACCGTGACCGGCAAGCCCTATCTCGTGATGCCGTTTCACGCACAGGGATCGTTGCAGTCGCGGATCCGGGCCGACGGTCCGATGCCGTGGCAGCAGGTGCTCTCGGTCGGGGTGAAGATCGCCGGTGCGCTGGCGACGGCGCATGCCTCCGGTGTTCTGCACCGCGATGTGAACCCCGCCAATATCCTGCTCACCGACTATGGCGAGCCGCAACTGAGCGATTTCGGCATCGCGCGCATCGGTGGTGCATTCGAGACTGCGGCCGGTGTGGTGGCTGGCACCCCGGCATACACGGCACCGGAAGTGCTCCGGGGTGAGGATCCCACGGCCGCCGCGGACATATACGGCCTGGGAGCAACTCTGTTCTGCCTGTTGACCGGTCACGCGGCCTTCGAACGCCGCCAGGGTGAGTCGATGGTCGCGCAGTTCGTGCGGATCACGTCCGAGCCGGTCCCGGATCTGCGGCGCAGCGGTGTGCCTGCGCTGCTGTGCGTGGCCATCGAATCGGCCATGGCCGGTGATCTCGAGGACCGGCCGGTGACCGCCCACGAATTCGGTGAACGGCTCCGGAACGTGGAGTTCTCGTCTGGTCTGGCGGTGGATTCGATGGTGTTGCCTCCGGGTTCAGAGACCAGCGGGCTCGACGCGGAAGTCGTGGCGACCACGGCAGCTGCCCCGTGGTCCGCGCAGCCGGTGTCGGCGATACCGTCGACCCGCTATCGCCCGCCGCAGCCGCAACATCACTCGGTCCAGCGGCCGCGCCTGCTCGACATCCTGCGGGAGGGACGGACCAGGCGGCTGGTACTGATCCACGGACCGGCCGGCTTCGGAAAGAGCTCACTGGCCGCGCAGTGGATCGACGTCCTCGAGTCCGAAGGCATCCGCGTCGCGTGGCTGAGTGTGGATCTCGACGACAACAACGTCGTGTGGTTCCTGTCGCATCTCGTCGATGCGATTCGCCGCGCACATCCCGGCGTGGCGAAAGACCTGGCGCAAATCCTCGAGGAACGCTCCGGTGATGCCGTAGGGCACGTGATGACCGCACTGATCGACGAGGTCCACGACAGCGGCGAGCCGGTGGCGGTTGTCATCGATGACTGGCATCGGGTGACCGGTCCGGCCACTGTCGCGGCGATGGAGTTCCTGCTCGATCGTGGGTGTCATCATCTGCGGATGATCGTGACCAGCCGCAGTCGTAAAGGCCTGCCGCTGGGGCGGATGCGAGTACACGACGAACTCGTCGAGATCGATGAGACGGACCTGCGGTTCGACACCGAGGAGACCGCGGCGTTCATCGCGGGAACGACCGAGTTGTCGCTGGGAGCGATCGAGATCGAGAATCTGCGTGAATCGACCGAAGGCTGGGTAGCCGCTCTGCAATTGGTGTCGCTGTCGCTGCGCGGGCGCGACGACCCCGGCGCGTACATCAGCCAGATTTCTGGACGGCATTACGCCATCGGCGAATATCTGATGGAGAACGTCATCGAAGCGCTCGAACCCAGCATGCTCGACTTCGTGATGCGGACCTCGGTGCCCGAGCGAGTATGCGGTGAACTCGCCGAAGCACTGTCGGGCGTGGGATCCGGGCAAGCGTTCCTGGAGGAGGTCCGGCAGCGAGATCTGTTCCTGCGTAACGTTGATGACGAATTGCGATGGTTCCGCTATGACGGACTGTTCGCCGATTTCTTGCGACGCCGGTTGGTCCAGCAGCATCCCGGCCTGCTCGAGCACCTGGACCTGACGGCATCGAAGTGGTTCACCGACCACGGCATGTTCACCGAGGCCGTCGATCACGCACTCGCGGCCGACCGACCCGGCCACGCCGTCGAACTGGTAGAAGTACATGCCGAAGAACTGATGGAACGTGCGCAGAATGCGACATTCCTCGGGCTCGTGGCCAAGTTGCCCCACTCGCTGACCGTGCTCGACCCCGGGCTGCAGGCGAAAGTCGCCTGGGCGAACATCGCCGTGCAACGGCCCGCCGCCGCACTCGCCGCGCTCGATCACGCCGATGCGGCTCTGGCGGCAGCGTCCCTCGACGATGAGCGGACCGTGGAAACCCGTTTCGAGGCGGCGCTGGCGCGCACCGCCGTATCTTTGGTCGCGGACCGGTCGGCGGTCGTGCCGCAATCGGTGTTGTCGCAGGTCCGAGATCCTATGAGGCCTTTCCTGGCGCATGCGACCGCCGTGACGGCCATGGGATCGGCGCTGTACCGATTCGACTTCGACGAGGTGCACCGTTGGCATCGTTGGGTCGAGTCCTATCGGAACCGGGCCCGCGGTCCGTTCGGCGTCGTGTACTGCGACTGCGCCGACGGGATGGCCTCGTCCGAGCAACTCGATATCGCCGCGGCCGAGTCCAGCTATCGGACCGCGCTGAACCTGGCACTGCAGACCGGCAGGCAATCACACGACGCCCGGCTGGCCGGCGCGTTGCTCGGCGAATTGCTCTATGAGAAGGGTCAATTCATCGAGGCCGAGGAGTTGCTGGCCGCCGGATCGAGTCCGGAGGGCGGTGCCATGGAGTTCTTGCTGGCCACCTACGGCACCGGTGCGCGCCTGGCCGCGGTACGCGGCGATCTCGATACGGTGCACGAGCGTTTGGGCGAGGGCGCCAAGATCGCGGCGAACCTGTCACTGCCGCGGTTGGCTGCCAGAATACTCAATGAGCGCATTCGTTCCGGGCTGCCGATAGACGCCGCTGATCGTCGGACGCTGGAACAACTCGGCCCGTACACCGTCCAGCCGAACGCACCGCTGGCGATTGCTTCCGAACTCGCTCATGACTCGGCGATCCGGCTGTTGCTGGCCGAATCCACCCGCCCGGCAGCTGAACTGGCCTACCGTCGAGCCGAGCGGCTGGTGAGTGAGCTAGTCCGGCAGAACAGGCCGCGAGCGCTGTTGAACGCAGAGTTGCTCCGAGGATGTTGCCTGTCGGCGACGGGCCGGACATCAGAGGCTGCCGAGCTACTGGCCCCGGTGGTGAGCCGCTGCGCCGATCAGCGGCTGGTACGGCCCGTCGTCGACGGTGGCCGGCAACTCCGGCCGGTTATCGACACGCTGTACGGCGCAACAGCATTTCCGAACCAACCGTCGCAGCAGTTCTTGCGGCAAGTGCTGGCAGAGTTCGAGAATGTGCTGCCGAATCGCAGCCGCCTTGTCCGAGGGTGAAGTTGCAAGGTGACTGTCTCAGCTGATTCCGCGAGGGATTGTCGGATCGACCGGCTCAGCAAATTGATATATGACAAGAATTATCTTGCCAACTGGCCATTTAATGGATAAAGTGCATACATGGTTACCGCGATTCGCGAACAGCTCCCCTCGGGGCGCTGGACCGCGCTCGTACGATGAGTACCGCCCTCGTCGTCGGTGGTTCTGCGTTCCTTGTCGCTCTTCTGTGGCGTGAGTTCCTGATCGGCTGGTCGACGCTGCGGCCGACCGAGCGACTCGGATCGTCATTGCTCTCCGGCTACTACGCCCGGATGACCGAGGCCACCTGCAGCTGTGGCGTCGTGGGCATGGTCATCGTGCTGATGATCGCGGGTCTTGCGGTGCAGCTGACCAGATCTGATAGGCCCGTATGGGCGGGATTGTCATGTGTCGGCCTCCTGACTGTGTTTGTCGTTCTCAGCTTGTTGCGAACCCGGGTGACTGCCCGGCTTCTTGCGGTCGGAACGGAGTGCCTCGACATTCAGGCAGTGACCACGCGCCTTCTCCGGCATCACATTGCCTACATGACACTGCTGGTGGTCATTGTGGCGATCCAACTGGCGGCCGTGGAGGAGGGGGCAGGCAGTGAGGCGTTCGCGGTGGGCGGTGCCAGTTTCCTGGCTGCCACGCTCTGGAACGAAGTGATGATCGACAGGCCGGCTACACCGCTCGCGGACATGCCTTCGGAGCGCGACCGGTCGACACTGATCGGGTACTACAAGGTGATGACGGCGACTTTGGTTCGGCCGAATCTCGCTGCGGTTTCTATTGCGGTGAGTACTACGCTCGCGGCTCTGGTCGCGCAGTTGCTCGGCAATGGTGCGCCCCGGTGGGCGACATCGATGTCATTCGGGATCTTCGTCGTGTTCCTCGTGCTGGCGGGTATTCGAACCTGGCCGACGGCAGTGCGGCTGGGTAGTGGTTCGGAGCCTGTCGAGAAGGAGATGTACGTCGGCAGGAAACTCGGGCAATACCACTTGGCGTTTGTGATCATGCTCGCGACCGTTGTCGGTATTCAGCTGGCTGGGCAGGTAGGTGAACATGTCCATATCTGATAGCCGCGCCGTTGCTGCATCCAGCTGGTCGCTACGGTGTGAACTGTGATGACACGCATCGGGATGCTCGTCTTCGCACCTCGGATCGTCGCGGCGGCGGTTACTGCCGCAACCACCGCGATAGTGCTGGCTTTCCCAACGCCGCCTGCCAGCGCCGCCGTGGGCCCATGCTCAGTCGGCTGGCAGGCCGAGACGCTGGCGTCAGGATTGGGTGAGCTGGAAAACCTCGAGCCGGACGGGGCAGGCGGGCTCTACGTCACCGCGCTGACTCCCGGCATTCTGTACCACATCGACGCCGAATCGGCCGTCACAACGCTGCTGACGAATCTCGACAATCCAGCCGGAATACGCCTCGTGGGAGACCACCTATACTTCCTGACAGGCGACCAGTCCTCTCCGAACGGGGAGGGCACATTGCAGCGATTCGACGTGACCGACCGCACGGCCACAACCGTGCTCACGGGACTCGTGCAACCGAATGGCCTGCTTTTGTTGCCCGATGGCGATCTGCTCATCACCCACCTGACGTTTCCTACGCAACCGATCGGCATCAGTCGATACCGGACTGCTTCGGGTGAATTCACACCGGGCTGGGCCAAGGCCCAGACGCCCAACGGGCTTGCGCTCGCCCCGGATCTCCAGACCATCTACATCGACGACATGCTCGCCTCCAAGATCGTTCGGGTTTCGCTGAACGCACCGGACACCGCATCGGCGGTGGGCGAAATCCGCGACGGGCTGTTCCCGGGACTCGATGACCTCGAAGCAACGAGTTCCGGGCTGGTCTTCGTCGCTGGCGACAACTCCGGCAGCGTCTACCAGTTCGATCCGATCACCGGTGCCAGTTGCACCGTGGCCGAAGGGTGGCTCGTTCCCGACTCGCTGCCGATACCGCCGCGTGGTCCGACCTCGGTCCGCATCGCCCGTGATGTCGATGGGTGGGCATTATATGTCACCTGCGCGGACGGCGCACTGCGCAGACTGCGCCCGCCGTCCGGCGTCGACCTCACGCCCGTGTCCGCACCGCGGCCCTGATGTGCCTGGCATGAGTGCGTTGCCGCAGGTGGCTAACCATGAGTCGTCGAAGGACTCCTCGCGCACCTGACTACCGCAGATGTGCCGTGGATCGCGTGATAGAGGAAGGTGCGCTGTTCCACTCGGACGCGTATCGGGGCCCCGCACATGCGGGCAGCCTGTCCGCGGGTACAGCCCGTACCTGCGGAACTCATTTCGATCTGCTCGAATCCCGCTGGCCGGACCGGTCCTTGACTGGCAGGTTGTGTCGGACTATCTGTGGGTTCAGTTCGGATCGAAGATGCACAGGCTGGCTGCGGGCGAGGCGCGTGGACGGAGCGCGCGTATGGAGCCGGCGAATGCAAGTATGGAGTCATGTCCACGCGTCCAGTCGCCTCGCACGTCGGCAACAACGTCGAAATACTCGCCTCCGACGTGCCCGCGCAGGTCCAGATCTACCGGCAGTTGCGAGCAGAAATCCTCGACGGGCTCTGGATCGGCCGCGAAGACTTTCCAGGTGAGCGGGATCTTGCAGCCCGCTTCGGTGTGAGTGTCATCACGTCTCGAAACGCCCTGGAAAGGCTCGGACGCGAGGGGCTCATCGACCGTGGTCGCGGCCGTCGAAGCCGAGTTACGTTCGTCCCACCCGAGCCGCCTTTTGAGTCCGTTCCGCATTTCTTTCCTCCGGCGCGGGATTCGCCGCTGCGCTACGAACTCATTGCTTCGTCGGTGGATGTCGCCCCGGCGGCGGCGTGTCGAGCGTTCGGTCGCGAACCGGGATCTCGTCTCTGGCAGGCGCTGCGGGTGATCACACATCGTGGCAAAGCAAAGGTAGTCACACACCATGTGCAGCTTCCTGAGATCGGTGAGCGGCACCGCAAACGCGATCTCCAGACGATGCACATGATTCCCCTCCTGGAATCGGAGGGCGTCGTGACTGCCAAACTCTATCGTCAGATCCAGGCAGCCGCTGCGCCGCCGATAACCGCGCACTACCTCGGCCTGCCCGCCAACAGCCCAGCGTTGATGGTTGTTTTGAGGCTCGTTGATGCCGAGGGTGAAACCATCGAGTGGATGAGGGCATACGGCCCCCCGGACCGTCCTATCGCTGAAGAAGTTATCGATCTCTCCGAGAGTCGGTAGGCGAGGGACGGTTATCCGTCTCCCGGATCCTGCCGCGGACGGTTCTTCGCAAATAGACCGGGCCCACGCTGAATCAACTGCGTGGGCCGTCGGCTTTTCTTGATATTGCTGATCACGGCCCCAGGAACAACTGTTCACACGGTAGCCGTGGGAACGGTCCATTGTCTTCGTCGGAGTCGGAGACCAGTTCGACAGTGCACCAATGTCTTTGCCTGCAATCCTGGATCAGATTGCCGACCACCGTTGCGGACGCTGTGTAGTCGAACGCCATGCCCCCCAACCAGATCCGAAGGTGCACATCACCTTCGGGTGCGATCCATGCTTCGGTGGTCATGGCATTCCGCGCCTTCAGCCCGCTTGGTCGTCGCTGAGGTAGTCGTGGACCGGAACGGCCGGAGCGAGATTGAGATCGGTGACGATGTGGCTGACCGATACGATGCTTCGCACCGGAAGGTCGGCCACAGGTACCAGCGCGTGTTCGAATAGTTGCAGTCGACCGGGGGCAGTCCATGCTTCCTTGACCGTGATGTCGGTGATCTGCGTACGTACCAGATCTGCCACCCGCGGCCGCAGATCGTAGCCCGGAACGAGTTTGATCATGTAGGTCGGGACGGTGATCTGCGCCTTGGCCTCGTCGAGGTCGAGCGGAAAATGTTTGTAGCCCATGGTGGCCGTGGCCACTCGCACTGTACCGATGTCGAGCGTCCCGATCAGGGCTCCGTGTTCGACGTAGAGGCGCGGGGTGCCGATGGCCTTGGGATAGGCCGACAGCTCTCGACCACCGACGGTCGCCGGAAAGTTGTCGAGGTACATCGCGTGCAGGTATTCACCTTCCTCGTCACCGAGGCGGACCTTCACCGCGACACCAGCCTCGGTGTATGGGCCCAGTCCACCGATGTCACCCATGTGCATGACCTCGAACCGCACGAGTGGCTCGTCGATCTCGAGTGGCTCCGGAACGATCGCGCGTAGCACGTCGAAGTCGGTGCGGTAGACGATATTCAGGTACTCGCGGTCGTAGAACCGGTTGGCAGCCAGTGGATAGGGCGGCGAACCCAGCGGGGTGGACAGGTGGTGGAGAACTTGATCGCGCTTCATCGCGCTCCTCGAGTCGGCGAAGTAATGGCGGTTCGCCAGGTGGACAGGTACCCGGGGTCATCGACGGCGAGCGCGTCGGGGGCGACGTTAAGGGGGCGGAAGGTGTCGATCATGACGGCGTTGAGGGGTTTGATGTCGACGAGACCGTCGTTGTACATGGCGGTCGACATCTCGAGTTCATCTATGTGGGGGCCGTGGACGAATCCGGCCGGGTGCCAGGTGATCGACCCTTCGGTGATGCCGTGGCCGCCGCGCCCGCCATCGCCGTAGAACATCAGCTCGTCGGAGTCGACGTTGGCGTGGTGGTACGGGACGATGACGGCGTCGGGATGGTATTCGGCCTTGTGCGGCACGAACGAGCAGATCACGAAGTTGGGGCCCTCGAATGTCTGGAAGGTCGGCGGTGGCTGGTGGATGCGGCCGCTGATCGGCTCGAAGTCGGCCACGTTGAAGGCGTATGGGTAGAGGCACCCGTCCCATCCGACTACGTCGAAGGGGTGTTTGGCGCACACGTAGCGTGTTCCGCCGGTGTGATGACGTACAAGCACTTCCACGCTGTCGCCCTCGTCGAGCAGCGGTGCCTCGGGGGAGCGCAGGTCGCGTTCGCAGTAGGGGGAGTGTTCGAGAAACTGGCCGCGATCGGAGACGTATCGACGAGGGGCGCGGATCGTTCCCCTCGACTCGACGATCAGCAGCCGTGTCGGTTCGCCCTCCGCGGTCGGAACCCACCGGTGCGTCGTCGATGTAGGCATCACGACGTAGTCACCGGGGCCTACCTCGAGGACGCCGAAGACTGATTCGCACCGTGCGATACCGGATTCGACGAAGTAGAGCTCGTCGCCGATCGCGTTGCGGTACAGCGGACTCGGCTGATCAGCCGCGACATACGAAATCCGGACATCGGCATTGTCGGCGAGCAACCGCCGTCCGGTTACCGCATCTCCACCGACGTCGAGCTCATGCGTCTGCAGCAGCCGAGGAACCAGCGGATGATTCGGCCTGCCGTGGTCACCGTCGATCTCCCACGCCTCCGCGGTCAGTACATCGGAAGGGGAGTGGCGATGGTAGAGCAGGGCAGAATCGGCGGAGAAGCCCTCTGTGCCCATCAGTTCCTCGCGGTAGAGGGTGCCGTCGGGCTGCTTGAACTGGGTGTGGCGCTTGCGGGGGACTTCGCCAACGGAACGGTAATAAGGCATTGGTGATACTCCGGATATGTTGTTACACCCTGCTTTTCAGCCAGTCGACGATTACTTCGCCGGCCTTCTCGCGCGGATTGTAGGAAACGGGGGCTTCGGGCAGCAGCATCAGATAGTGATGGGCGTAGTCGAGCTCGACCATCGTCTTGTCCTCGATCCGGATGCGAGAGAAGATCTCGCGCTGTTCCTGAGGAAGCGCGTCGGTGTCGCCTAGCGGGGCAATGACGAGGCTCGGGACGGTCAAGTGTTCGGCGGCATGGGTCCACTCGGCCTGTGCGGACAATCCGCTCCACGTCGACAACCACGCACGTGGGGTGAGAATGCGGCCCAGCGCTAGAGGGCCGTACGAACCACGCAGTGGGTGGCCGAACGCGAAGATCGATCCCAGCATTCGGTGGTTCGGATCGATGCTTGGATCCAGGTGCGAGGGATTGGCCACCGTGCCGTAGATGCTCATGTACGGGCTCATCAGGGCACGACGTGCGGTCGGACTGCTGATCCGCTGTGGGTCGACCGCTGCCCGGGCCTCCTCGTAGTCCGCAATCGAGGTGCGTGCGAGCACATCCAGCCGTCGCGCGCGAGCCCGCTGCGCTCGCCGATACTGCGCCAGCCAAGCGGGATCGTAGCTACTGGGTTCCGGATAGGGCCGGTATCCGTTCGCTGAGTTGAACATGTCCAGCTCCGGATCGATCGCCAGCGGGTTGGACTCGTCGACCACGGCTGGGTCCAGCATGTTCAGCATGATCATGCCCTCGCCGGCATGCGGCGCGACCGCGATGAACAGATCCGCAGCCGGCATGTCCTCTTCGGCGAACTTCGTCACCTCGCCGTGGGGTGCGAACCTCATCCGGTCGCCCGGCGCCAGGGTCGCCTGCCACTGGTAGTAGGACAGCAGTGACGTGCCGCCGCTGCTGCCGATCAGGATGATCGTCTCGAAACCCCGGCTCTTCAAGAAGCGGATGCCGGCCGCAGTGTCGCGGACGATCTCTTCGTGGACCATGTCGGAATCGTTGTTCAGGGCACGGCTGGTCTGGCCCCACACCGCGTACCCGGCGGCGAGCAGGTATGGAGTGAGGTACTGCCGGGTCTGGTTCTCCCGCGGATGCATGAACACCGCAACCGCTTTCGGCTGCGGACCGGGCGGCAGATGCAGGATTCCGAAGGAGAACGCGCGGTCGGACGCCAGGATGTCGACCATCTCCCGCTGGGTGCCCGGCGGGAGAGTGTTGACGTCGTAGGCATTGATGTTGCCCCGCACCATCCGCTCCGACGCCACGAACATCGGTGGCTGCAGGAAGGGGGGCACGGGTGTCGCAGGGAGTTTCGCCGCAATGACCATGGAAGACCTCCGTGTCTATTGGCCGAAACCTGCTTGGTGGCGCATCTGACCTGGCCTCGACTCTCTTAAATCACATAATCACATGTGAACTATTGATTGTCAACGAATTCGCGAATAGGCTCTGACCGACTGGCAACGCAACCCGCGGCTGCCACCTGCCACCTAGAACTGCTGTGGAGAAAAGATGCCCAATCATCGAATCGGCCTGCTGGTTCCCAGCTCGAACACCACCATGGAGACAGAAGTGCCGGAGGTCCTTCGCCGGACGTCCCGGTTGACGGGTCAACAGTTCAGCTTTCACTCCAGCCGCATGCGAATGAAGACCGTGTCGCCGGAAGAGCTCGCCGCCATGAACACGGAAGCGGAGCGTGCGACTGTAGAGCTGGCCGACGCCGAGGTGGATGTCATGGCGTACGCGTGCTTGGTCGCGATCATGTCCCAGGGGCCCGGCGTGCATCGCGGCATCGAACGCCGCCTCACCGAGGTCGCCGAACAGCACGGAGCCGGAGGTGTTGTTTCCAGTGCGGGTGCGCTGATCGAAGGTCTGCACCATCTCGGTGCGAAGAAGGTGGCGATTGTCACGCCTTACGTCAAGTCTCTGACCAGAAAAGTAGTCGACTACATCGAGGCTGAGGGGGTTGAAGTCCACGATGCGATCAGCCTCGAGGTTGAGGACAATCTCGACGTCGGCAGACTCGATCCGGCCGGCCTCAACGAGATTGCCTCGAGGCTGGATCTGCGTGGCGTCGATGTCGTGGTGCTGTCGGCGTGTGTGCAGATGCCGTCCCTGGCAGCTATCCCGGAAGTTCAAACGAGTCTAGGGCTTCCGGTCATCACCGCTGCGACAGCGACCGCGTGGCAGATCCTGCAGCGCCTCGGCCAGCCCGCCATAGCTGCCGATGCGGGTGCACTCCTTCAGTCGCGGCTGGTGATTGACGGTAGCGGTCCGGTCGGCGCGCCGACCTCCGGTGGCTCGATGCCCGGCCGGTCATGATGTTGATCTCGGCCGTGACGGCGGCTCGAATTCGAGGGGTTCCGCGCCTAAGCTCCGTTACGACGACGTTCTGGGCGAAACTGGGTAATCCCCTGATGACCACGCCAGATCCCCTCGACCCAGAACGCATGGTCCATGACTGCAACGACGACCCGGGTCTCATCCACTCCTACTTCGCGGCAATGGCTTTCCTTGTGATCGCAGAGGAATGCAGAGCCGAGCACTGCAAAGTGCGGGCCCGTGCTGAACAGGCTTTGAAGCAGCCGAGCTCAGGAGATGGGTTGCCGCGGATTTGTGACGCCGGGCTGGACGAAAAGTACTCCCAACGAATCTACGACCGCGTGACCGCGAGGGCCGCGTGGGAGGCTTCCGTGGATCATGCGTTCTGCCGCCTGGATCCGGGGCACCTCGACCGCGAACAAGCACGGATCCTGTTGCGGCACCGACAGTGTGCTCAGGAACGGTGCCGACTCAAACTGCGTGGGCTTCAGGCGTTCGCGCCGAATCGGTATCGGTGCCCGCCGCCGCAATGTCGGGTGCCGGACCAGGATATCGCCGCCGCAGTCGCGGACTATCAGGGGACTCGATGGGTGCTGGAGGCGGTCAAGGCTGCACTATCCGTGCGCCAACCCGAATCGTTGTCGGCCATGGCCGCTGCGACGGCCGAGTTCGCCGCGGCGCATCGCCGTCGTGACGCATTGTTTCTGCGCGCGCTTCCAACAGACGGGACCATTCCGGCGATGTTGATCAGAAAGTTTCGCATCTCATATTTCGAGATGCACCGTCTGATACCAACATTCATGAGGCCGTTACAGGTGTAGGGCCAATCGAGACCTGCTGTGAACGCGGATCGACACGCCACACCACGATGCGTTTTGGCGATGTAAACCAGGCTTGCCGCTCGGGCTGGTGTCGGTCTGGACCACGTGGCTGTGAATGGTCGCCATGCAGCCATACCATGAGAAAGGAGGATACAGCTGTGACCGCATGGGATTGCAAAGTTTGCCACACCCGCATGTACACACGAGAAGACTACAAACGAGGTCGCCACCGTGAGTGCGAGAATCGGACCGGAGCACTTACGCTCGAAGACCTCAATGCCGTCAGCCTCTGGCTTCGCCCCCTCACTTCGCTCAATTTTCCCACGGCACCTGATATCTCAGGTGCATGATCATGAGTCTCCACATCCCAACAAGCCATGGCCAGACATGGTGCCGGGCGTGTGGTGCGACAACCGGTCGAGTTCCGAGGGGCGCTACGTAGTTGTGGTCTCGACGATCGCCGCGCCGGCGGCGTTGGTTTGCACCGAGGCTATGCCCTTCTTCGCCGACTCCTTGGACTCATAGGCCTGGGACTGGGCGATGATCTCGCCGTTGCCGGCCTTTAGTCGCCATCGGAACTTACCCACCGCGTCGGCGAAGATCTCGAACTTGCCCGCCATGGTCGCCTCACTTCGTTCGAAGGGAAAACGCGCCGACAGGCGCAGAATATGCCCGCAAACGGTCAGACCGACGGTGCCGCGCCGAGGATCCATCGCCCGGCCGGGACAACGCCCGGGCGGGGATAGGCTGATCTTGTGGGTCTCGGTGCTTGCACCGACGCTGGCCAGCCCGCCGCACCGACAAGTGTGATCCCGCCCCGTCGGCGACCCCTTCTATTTCGGCATGTCGGCCCGCACCCGCGGGGATGGTCCGGCGTGAAGGACGGGACCGGGGACATCGAGCTGCGAGGAACCGTTGGGATTATCGGGGTCGGCCACCAAGCGCGGCACGCCGTTGGACCGCAGGTCGGTGCCCTCGTCCTTGGCCCACACCAACGCCGGTGGGACCGGGTCGGGTTTGTCGCTGGTCCAGTCGGGCCAGGAATGCTCGGTGGCGGCCATCGCGTGCTCGGCGATCACGCTGACCTGACACGGCGGGAAAACAGTTCGAATTTGACCATCCGTACACTCATCGTCGGTCCGTTCCTGTTTCAGTACACCGACGGGAGCCCGGCACCCGGTACGTCGACGTGGACCTCGTACAGGACGCCAGTGCGGCTCGCGTGCAGGACGTCCCGGTTGATCGAGGCGGCGGCCGTGACCAGTAGAGTGCGCCCGTCCGTGCCTCCCAGCATGCAGGCCGTGACGCGGCCGTCGGCGAACTCGACGGTGTCTGTGACCTGGCCGCCCTCTCGGACGCGGACGACGCGGTTGTCGGTCGCGTACCAGATGGCCCCCTCTGCGTCGAGGCACATGCCGTCCGGCCGCCCGTCGCCCAGATCGGCCCAGACTCCCTGCTCTCCCAGCGTGCCGTCGGCGAGGATGGGCCAGCTGCTGATCCGCTGGCGGTACGTGTCCGCCATCAGTACCCGGTCCTGCGTGGGGTCGATGATGATGCCGTTGGGGAACGTCACGGCACCTGAGGCAGGCGCGACAGTGCCGTCCGGTCCGATCTGGACGAAGGTGCCGTCGGCGAGTGGGATGTCGGGGTTCTTGAACCGCGCGAGCGCGTCGAAGTTGAAGCCGCCGAGGTACAGATCGCCACGCGGCCCGCGGGTCATGTCGTTGATCCCGTTGGCGAAGTACGCCGAGACGTCGGCGAAGGTCGACACGACAGGGTCTCCGTCGATCGCGTGCTTCAGGTGCTGAACCGTCCGGTCCGCGAGCGACGAGACGAAGAAGCCGTCGGCGTCGTCGAAGACCAGACCGGAGATGAACCCGTCGAACCGGTGCAGCAGGCGCCCCGCCTCGTCCTTGCGCTCCCAGACCTCCCCCTCGTCGACATCGACGTGGTAGAAGGCATTCCGGCCCGCGTGCCATCGGGGCGATTCGGGGAAGGTGAAGCCGTCGGCCACCTTATGAGCGGTGAAGGTCATGATGTCTCCCTTGGTGATTCGGTGTCAGTGCAGTCCGGCCGCGTGTAGCGCGAACTCGCCGGGCGTCGAGATCTGGCCTTCGACGGGTCCCTGGATCTCGTTGGAGAAGAACGCGACGTCGATGGCCTGACGCTCGAGGCCGCTGTCCTTCAGGACATCGTCGAGCGCGTCCGCCGTGAGGGTCTTGGCGGTGGCGTCGGCGAACGACCCGTCATTGACGTTCCGACGATGTAGATGTCATCCATGTGCAAGTCCTTCGGCTGTCTAGGCGAATGCTCGGCTGAAATCGTCCGACTCGACGAAATCGTCGAAGGACAGCGGCGCATGGCCGGTCCATGATTCGACGACGGCGTTGAGCCGCGGCTACCCAGCATTCCGATCATGACGTCTTCCCTCCGAGGCGGCGAGTGACTCAGATCACCGTGGTCTGCGCCATCCCACTAAGTTGGCAGTGAAATTTCACTACCGCCTTGTGATGGCGCGGCCGCTACCGTGAGATGCGCGTCACACCGACGACCAGCCATGAAAGGTCGTGCCATGAAGGCGGTTCAGCTCAACGACTACGGCTCCGTCGACAACTTCGAGGAGGTCGACATCGCTGTGCCGACGGAGGGTCCCGGCCACCGGTCGGACAGACTCGCCTCACAAGGCTTTTAGCCGATCGCGATCAAGCGCCGTGTGCTGCAATTCGACACGACGCGAGATGCGATGTCGACGGATCGTCAGGACCTGGATAGAAGACCATCTCGATATCCGCTGCTTGCCGCGAGTTCAGGAAGATACGCAGGGCCTGGAGCGCGGCAGCCAGTTCCGCAAACTGCATGGGGTCGTCGAGTCTGCTCCCGAGGCGTCGGCGCGTCGGGGTTCTCGTCGATGTGCTGGTCGGCATCGAAAATCGGTGCGGCACCGAATTGTTCGTCGGTGCTGCTCACGGTCGCCCTCCTCGAGCTGGGTCGTTCGCTCCGGGCCACGCTGCGCGTCTGGCGGAGGCGGGACGGCCCGGTGGTTCTGGATCACCCACGGGTAATTGTTTTATTTACGGTAACCCATATAGTATATGGAACAAGTGCGGGATCGGGGAGTTGTGCCGACGGGGAACTTCAGCGATTCCTGGGCGAAGGGTGCGACCAGGGTCCCGTTTGTCGCCGAAGACGTCCCCCTGGTCGTAGCGGCGGCCGTGTCCGGCGAGGGCGTAGCGGTAGCCGGCCCTCGGTGGGCATCGGGTGGCGGAACCGCAGCGTGTGCGAGGTGGTGGTGGAGGTGAAGTCCCTGCCGAATCGCGCCCTACTATGGCGACGTCAAGCTGCTGGCGGAGAAGAATCCTCCGTGAAGTGGTACGGCGTTGTCGACGTCAACGGTCAGATAGTCCAGCGTTGTCATTCCCTATCCCTTCGTTGCGAATACCGCCGTAGAGTCCTCGTGGCAGGCTGTCAACAACACTGCGATCAGCCATGCTGTATCTATTACAGTATGGCACTGTGGCGTCGGATGGCGAGGTTTGGCGAGGGTTGATCTGTTGCGGCGTGGCACGGTGATCGATCGATGTCGCCAGGTCGGGGATTCCCGCAACGGGTCGACGACGGTCTGTGGTGGCTCGACATGCGGGAAGTGTCCGGCGTCCTCGGTGGTCGCGGTGTGCGCAGCCCGGCGGAGTATCGCGCGATCGAAAGAGCGCAGCGTTCGACACCCTGATGAACGCTGCTTCTGCGGTGAGTCATGATAGAAGTGGCTGCGGGTCCCGCGAGGTGTGGCCGAAGTGGCCGAACTGTGTTGGAGTCTGGTTTAGGTCGGTCGAAAAGTGGATGTAAATTCGGTGTTTGGCGCGCAAGCCTACGGGTGACGCAGTGTGCTCCTCGCGCGGGCGGGGATGAGCCACGAGCTCGTCGAGTGATACGACATGGTGCTCCCCGCGCGAGCGGGGATGAGCCGCTAACGGCGGCATCACCAGCTGCACCTACGGAATCTATCTGTGGGGTGGGGATGACCCACGTTCCCGTGTCTCGAATACCTGGAACGCGAGTGCTCATCATGGGCGGGTGAGCCTCCACGCTGAGACAAAGTGTGATCTGGGACACTTCACGCGAGAGTATTGGTCACTGCAAGCTGCAGTCTGCAGTCGCTCGCGCTTTCGCTCGGTACACGTGTCAGCGATCTAGTCGTTCGGCGTGGCGTCGAGTCGGCGCAACATCTTCTGACCAACGACCTGGCCCTCGGGCTGGCCGTGACACCGAACAAAGGAGGTAGGAACCCAGCGATGACGACGGCAACAGCAGGGCTGAACCTCGTCGATGACCACTGGATCCAGGTGGTCGACCGGACTGCGAAAGTCGAACTGCTCTCTGTGCGTGAGCTCCTACGTCGAGCGGCGGACCTTTCCAGCATCGTCGGCGAGATACCGACGCAGTCGTTTGCGATCCTGCGGCTGCTGACTGCCATCTTGCGTCGCAGCATCGCTGGCCGGACCTCGGCGCCGGTGGATGTGTGGTCGCAGTTGTGGGAGAGCCCTCAGCTTCCGCAGGAAGAGATCGACACCTACCTCGACACCCACCGATCACGGTTCGAGCTGTTCGACGCGCACGCGCCGTTCTATCAGGTCGCTGGGCTTAAAGCTGCCGGGGATGCGGTGGGGGCTTTGGACAAACTGATCGGCGACGTGCCCAACGGCGCCAAGTACTTCACCACACGTGCGGGCCGGCACCTGCAGCAGATCGACTTCGATGAGGCTGCCCGGTGGCTGGTCCATGCTCAAGGGTTCGACCCCTCGGGCATCAAGACCGGCGCGATCGGGGATCCGAGGGTGAGGAACAACAAGGGATACCCGATTGGAATCGGCTTCGCCGGGGCCTTGGGCGGGGTGTTTCTGGAAGGCGCCACGCTACGGGAAACGCTGTTGCTGAACCTGGTGCTGCTCGATATCAACGGGCAGCGGTACCGCGGCGACGACCTGCCTGTATGGGAACGCGAACCCGATGGTCCAGGGGTGCGGACCGACCCGCTGCCGACCGGGCCAGCGGATCTT
The DNA here is from genome assembly GCF_042799895.1 of Nocardia sp. NPDC057663. Taxonomy (NCBI): domain Bacteria; kingdom Bacillati; phylum Actinomycetota; class Actinomycetes; order Mycobacteriales; family Nocardiaceae; genus Nocardia; species Nocardia sp. NPDC057663. Next base: position 58,239 of record NZ_JBHVHX010000023.1, read on the forward strand.
GCCACCTGGCAGAGCCGACGGATCCGGCTGGTAGCGACCGGCAGCCACGTCACAGGTGTCGTGTTGTGCAACGGTGACCCACTCGAACCGTTCAACCAGCATCTGCTCGAACCGATGAGCGGCTGGCGCTATAGCGACATCCAAACCAAAAAGGCCGGCGGCCCGACGCGCCACTACCCCCGCACCCACGACCCCGAACGGTCACTGTGGCGGGGTATGAGTGCGATGCTCAACGACCTGGCCACATCCACACCGAGCGTCGGCAACGACATCACAGCTGGGGTTCTGCACTGGGCCCAGAACCTTGTCGTCGACGACGTCTTGGACCGTACCCATCCGGTCCGTCTGCACGCGGTGGGGATGCACTACATCAACCAGCAGTCCGTCGTCGGCGAAGTCGTCAACGACACAATCGGCTTCCGCGTTGGACTCCTGTCGGATCCTGCGCTGCGCTCGATCGCGATCCGCGCGGTCGACAGCGCCGAGAACGCGGTCTCAGCGCTTGCCGGGTTTACGGCCAATCTGACCCGCGCAGCAGGCGGAGAGCCTGACGGGCCGCGCGCCCGAATTCGCGAAGAGGCCTACTTCGCCCTGGAAGAGCCCTTTCGGCGCTGGCTTGCCGACCTGAATCCCCGCAAAGACACCTTCGACGACGAGCTCCGAACCTGGCATCGCCTCGTGCGGCCACTTGTCGATCAACTCGCTGCCGATGCTCTGCACGCCGCGGGCAACCCGGCCTGGGTCGGGCGACCGGCCGACAACCGGTGGCTCGATTCCGGACTGTCACAACTGATCTACCGGGCTCAACTCCGGAAGGCAGTGCCGGGCGCGTTCGCGACTACCGACGACGACGGAGGGAGGCCCCGCATGACCTCGATCCAACAGGGTCCCACCACTGAGTACGGTGCGTTGGAAGAGTGGGTCCATGTCGGCATTTCACGGCGACAAACCGCCTACATTAAGCGCGAAAGCGACGCCCTGGCAGCCATGGCCAAGCTACGTCGCGGAATCGGCGCCCCGCCTGGACGGATGCCGGAGTTGTGGGGATTCACCCTCAAGGATCTGCCCGAAGCATCCAAGAATCTGTCCGACCGTGGCGTGGTCAGGGCTACGGAGGAGCCGACCGCGTGGGAGCTGTCCTGCTATGACGCGATGACGATGCATGCTTTGCATCAGCAGTCGCATTCCCAGCCGATGCATCGACGCGATTACAGGAGCGTGGGTGCTGCGGTGCGGCGACTTGGCGTCGGCGCCGAGGCTGAGGACGTGGTGCGTTCGCGGTTCCATGTCATCGGCACCGCCACCGACCACGACACGCGCTTGACCCATCTGCGTGGGTTGATCGGTCAGCTACGCGCGCACGCGATCCCTGTCGACTATGCACGTCTGGCAGTGGATCTGTGCAAGCTCGACACCGGGCGATACGCCGATCAGGTTCTGCTGTCGTGGGGGCGCGACTACCACCGCAATCCCCCTTCGACCACCACTTCTTCGACTTCGGAAACCGGAGACAACCAGTGACCCGCATGTTCGTCGACGTCCACATCCTGCAGACCGTGCCCCCGTCGAACATCAACCGCGACGACACGGGCAGCCCCAAGACTGCGGTCTACGGTGGCGTGCGACGCGCGCGGGTATCGAGTCAAGCCTGGAAACGCGCCACCCGCAGAATGTTTCGCGAGCTCGTCGACCCGAACACGCTCGGTGTTCGAACGAAGCGAGTCGTGGAGCTGGTCGCCGAACGCATCGGCACAGCAGTCGAGGACCCCGCGGCCGCAGCAGCTCAGGTCATCAAAGAAGCTGGCATCAAACTCGAAAAGCCCAAGAAGAAGGTCAAAGACGACGACAGCACCGATCTGGCCGATCAGCTCGAACAGTCCAAGTATCTGCTGTTTCTGAGTGCGACGCAGGTTGATCGGCTCGCCCAGCTGGCAATCGAGACTGCCACCACCGGGGTCACCGACAAGGCAGCGGCCAAGGCTGCCGCCAACGAGGCCGACAGCATCGACGTTGCTCTATTCGGCCGTATGGTGGCAGACTCCGCCGACCTCAACGTCGACGCAGCAGCCCAGGTCGCACACGCGCTGAGCGTGCACTCGGTCAACAACGAGTTCGACTACTTCACTGCCGTCGACGACCGCGCCCCCGACAGCAACACCGGGGCTGGGATGATCGGTGTGGTGGAGTTCAACTCCTCCACGTTGTACCGCTACGCCACAGTCAACGTCGACCTGCTTGCGCAGAACCTCGGTGACGGCGAAGCGACTGCGGTCGCGGTTGCGAACTTCTTGACCGCGTTCGTGCGCAGCATGCCCACCGGCAAGCAGAACACCTTCGCCCACCGCACTTTGCCGGATGCTGTCGTGGTCACCGTGCGTACCGACCAACCGGTGAACCTGGTCACCGCATTCGAATCACCCGTGGAAGCCCTTGGCTGCGCCCGCTCGGCGGGCGCGGCCAAACAGCTGCTGGAGCGCTACCACGCGCTGGAGGCTGCCTACGGCGGCAGCGATGCCAGCAATTATGTGGTCGTGGCCGCCAAGGGTGTCGAAGTGCTCAGTGAACTGGCGACTCCGACATCGCTGGGCTCGGTGGTCGATCAGGTCGCAGCACAGGTTCGCGATGCCCTCGGCGTGGCATCGTGAGCGTTCTGCTGCTCAAACTTGCTGCGCCCCTGCAGTCCTGGGGGGTGGCGAGCCGGTTCACTCGCCGCGACACCCAGCAGTACCCGTCCAAGAGCGGTGTGCTCGGGTTGATCTGCGCTGCCAAAGGCCGCCGTCGCACCGACCCCATCGACGTAGAGCTGACCGATCTGGGGTTCGGGGTGCGCATCGACCAGCAAGGCACGCTGGTGAGGGACTTCCAGGTGGCACGCAGTCTTGACGGACGGGACAGCTACCCGCTGTCCTACCGCTACTACCTGGCCGATGCGGTGTTCGTGGCTGCCATGGACGGTGACCGTCAGTTGCTGGACGGGATCCGGGACGCGCTTGATTCCCCGACGTTCCCGCTTTACCTGGGCCGCCGATCGTGCCCGGTTGCCGAGCCGCTGGTCCTGGGCGAGGTTGGCGACCTGAGCCTGCCCGAGGCGCTGAACAGCGCCCCTTGGCAAGCCTCGCCGTGGTATCGCAAGCGCCAGCCGGCCACGGTGCACCTGCCGATCTATCGTGATCTGTTGCCCGGTGACTCTGACGAAGCGCTGCAGGAACGCGTTCGTGACGTGCCGCTGGATTTCGATCCGCAACGTCGCGCGTACGGGTGGAGGTGCGTGGTCGCTGGCGCAGTCGAGATCACGAACCCGGACGGCACCAAACGTCATGATCCCTTCGCCGCGTTGGGGGGATCCTGATGCATTTGTCGCGGGTTCCGCTCAATCCCGCGCGTGAAGGAACTCGCCGGTTCCTGGCCTCACCCCAGGTCGCTCATGCCGCGGTCATGGCGTCTTTCCCGCCGTCGGACCATACCGATGAATACAACCCCTCTGATGAGGGGAGGGTGTTGTGGCGGATCGACCAAGGCGAGAACACCATTCACCTCTACGTTGTTTCGCCGGCGCGACCGGACTTCACCCATGTGGTCGAGCAGGCGGGTTGGCCGACCACCAGTACCTGGGCCACCCGCGACTACCGTGACCTGCTTGATGACCTCGCCGTGGGACAGCGATGGCACTTCCGGCTCACCGCCAATCCCGTGCGTCGCGCTATGGACCGGGATCGCAACGATCCAACTGAACGCGGTCGAACCATTGGCCTCGACTCGCAAGGTCAACTGCAGTGGCTGCAGCGCAAGGCTACCGACCATGGCTTCGAGCTTGGGCACTGCGTCAGCGGAGACGGCCAAGAACCTGATGCCATTGTCACCGACCGTAGATCGGTGACGTTCCAACGGCGTTCGCAGAAGGTGTCGTTGTCGACTGCCACGTTCGAAGGCACCTTGCGGGTCACGGACCCTCGAGCATTGCGTGGAGCGCTTGTTGGGGGGATCGGCCGCGCGAAAGGGTACGGCTGCGGTCTGCTCACCCTGGCGCCAGCGTGAAAGAGATCCCCGGAACGCGGCCTCTCCGAATCGGGAACTTGGTGCGGGCGCGGGATCGACTGTCGTTCATCTAAACCGACCGTGCGACCGCGCCCCGCGACCCGAACATGATCACCTCCAAAGTCGAACGCTGAGCCGCTCGCTTTCAGCAGCTGCGATCGGGCGCTAGCTGCTGAAGTCGGGCAACTCGTGCCATTTGCCAGGCCATGATGCTGCTCACTGAAAGCGGTCCACCGTCGTCTGGGTAGGGAAGCGTGGCGTCGCTACTACGTGGGCGGGCGGCGGCTGGCCCGCAGCTCAGGTGTGCTCGAAGCGTGAGCAGCAGTGTCGAATGAGACCAGTTGACTGCAGGGCGAATGGGCGCGGCGCGGGTGCTGCGATGACGGCAGCTCCCGCGGCGCTGATGGCCCCCACCTCGGGGACGGCTCCGAGATCCTTTAGCTCTGCGGCGGAGTGAAACCAGTTCTTATTTCAATTCTCCTGAAGTCTTCGCTAGATAACTTTAGATTTACATACTTTGTAGCCCGTGTCACTCTCGGAGTTGCCAAAGTCGTGGTGCCGATCACAGTCACACAGTCTGTGGAAACAGTCGCTAGACGGCTGGCTCAAGACCGGCGTAGATGAGCACCGGCACTCAAGGAGGAGGTCGCATGGAGATCAACTGCGTGTTCGCCCCGGCGCTGGATACACCCGAACACATCACCATCGCCGAGGATCTCGGATACACACGCGGCTGGGTCTACGACGTCCCGGTGTCCTATGCCGACACCGGAGCCACGGTGGCCACCGCGGCAGCGCTGACCGACCGTATTCGGTTGGGGGTCGCAGTGTTCACCCCGCACTTGCGGCATCTGACCACGAACGCTGCGCTCATTGCGCATCTGGCGACCGTGGCACCAGGCCGATTCGATGCCGGTGTCGGCGCCGGGTTCACCAGTTCCACCTATCTCAATCGGAACCCCTCTCGCTGGGCCGATGTGGAGGTCTATGTCGAGGCGCTTCGCAGGCTGCTGGCCGGCGGCGAGGTCGAGTGGGAAAACTCGGTGGTCAGGTTGATGCACAGCCCTGCATCGGGCATCAGTTTTCCGATCGAGGTTCCGTTCTGGATCGCCGCGCACGGGCCCAAGGGGCTAGGAGTTGCCGAACGACTCGGTGCTGGTGTGGTCACTAGCCCCGCCCATGGCGGTCAGCCGGTGTCAGTCGCCGGACCGTGTCAGCTGCTGCTTCACGGCACCGTGCTCGACGACGGGGAAGACCTCGACTCACCGCGAGTCCTCGACGCTGCCGGCCCAGGCGCATCGCTGGCCCTGCATATGGGGCAGAACGGGCCGTTGGCGGGAATGGAAGAGGCGATCGGCTACGAAGCGGCCGTCGCTTCGATCGACGAACGCCGCCGCCATCTCGAGCTCTACCGGGGGCACCTGATGTCGCCGAGCCCCCTCGATCGTGAATTCATCAACGGTGATGTCATCGAGCGAGGCACCACAACCGGCACCAGAGAACAACTCGCGAGGCACCTTCGTCGACTCGAGGACGCTGGCGCCACAGCAGTGCTGTATCAGCCTGCCGGATCCGATATTCCACGCGAGCTCGCAGCCTTCAAGGAGGCCGCCGATATGCGCTACGACGTATCCCACGACGCTTCGCAAGACGACACCCGACCGGCCTGGCACCTCAGCTCGCCGACCGCCTGATCCCTCAAACAGACAGTCCTGGTTGCCGCCAACCATCCGTGCGGACACCACCGGCTATCGACCCCCGGCACCCAGGGGCGCGTCATCTGCTGCCGCTCCGCAGGAAAGAGAACCCATGCTCGACCGCACCGCCACACACGGATACACAACCGGGACCCGCAAGGTCTGGCGGAAACTGATGCCGATCTTGTTGGTCGCGTTCATCCTGAACACCCTCGACAGAACCAACATCGGCATGGCCAAAACGCATCTCGATGCCGACCTCGGAATCTCCGCGGCCGCCTTCGGTTTCGGCGCAGGGCTATTCTTCCTGGCCTACTGCACCATGGAGATCCCCAGCAACCTGATGCTGCACCGCATCGGAGCCCGGGTATGGATCAGTCGCATCGTCATCACCTGGGGAACGGTGTCCACGCTGACGATGTTCGTATGGAACGACACTAGCTTCTACGTGATGCGGTTCCTGCTCGGTCTCGCCGAGGCTGGCTTCTACCCGGGCATGCTGTTCTACATCACCCTGTGGTTCGCTCCGCGCGACCGCCCGGTTGCTGTCGGCGCTCTCCTCATCGCACCCCAGTTGGCCCTCATCTTCGGTTCCCCCCTCGCCGGGACCCTGATGCAACTCGACGGTCTCGCCGGACTGGACGGCTGGCGATGGATGCTTCTCCTCGAAGGCCTGCCGACGGTGATCTTCGGGTTCTTCCTCCTGCGTCTGCTTCCCAACGGCCCCCAGGACGCCCGGTGGCTCACCTCCTCAGAACGCACAGCGATCATCGCTGCCACCGATGGAGTAGACACCAACGAGCACTCCGTCACTGCTGCGCTCAAAGCCGTATTCTCCAACGGCATTCTGCTGGCCATCGCGGCCATCTACTTCGCCAGCCAACTTGCCGTCTGGGGCGTCGTATTCTTCCTGCCCTCAATTGTCGAGGGCTTCGGTATCGAGAACTCCGTCGCGATCGGTGCCATCGCCGGACTGCCCTCCATCGGCGCCTTGATCGGAGTTCTGCTCTACCCCAGACTGTTCCGCCGCTACACCCGACCGATCCTGTTCACTGCAGCCGCTCTCGTTGGTGGTGCGATCAGCGGCTACATCGGCGCCTACGCCGGCCCTGTTCCCGCACTGATCGCCTTCGCCGTCCTGCAGTCACTCGCGGTGGGAATCGGCCCGATTCTGTGGTCCACAGCAATGGGCACCATCACGGGGCGCACCGCAGCTGCGGGGCTGGCCATGATCAACTCCATCGGCTTGCTCGGAGGGTTCTTCGGCCCCACCATCTTCGGGCTCGTTGAAACAGCCAGCGGAAGCGCCCGCGAAGCCGGGGTCATCGTCACCTACACCTTCGTTGCCGCTCTCGTACTCGCGACACCACCGCTGGCGTGGCTTCTTCGCAGGGTTTCCACCGAACCGAAACCCCCGACGGTCCCGTTGCCGAACACATCAACCGTCCCTCACTGACCCGAAAGCGAGACACTACAGTGGACCGTACCCCGGTTTTCTCAGCACTGGTCACCGGCGCATCTCGCGGAATCGGCCTGGGCATCGCGACCCGACTCGCCCGCCAGGGATATGCCCTGACCATCACGGCCCGAGATCCCGAACGCCTAAGTGATACCGCAGCCACACTGCGAGAAGCCGGCGCGCCCGACGTAGTCGCCGCCGCGGCGGACATGGCCGACCCAGCCGCACCAGCCCAGCTCTGCGCTATCCACGGTGAACGGTTCGGGAGTATCGACACGCTGATCCTCAACGCTGGCGTCGGAACCGCCGGAGCGATCGGCAGCTTGCCGATGCGCCGCGTCAACAAGACCGTTGACGTCAACTTCCGTGCACCATTCTCCCTGATCCAGAACGCACTGCCCCTGCTGCGTGCCGCCGCCGGAACCCGCCAGAAGGCCAAAGTGATCACGGTCGCTTCGATTACCGGCGTTTATGCCGAGGCCGGCCTGGCGGTCTACGGCGCAACCAAAGCGGCACTGCTGTCGCTGGTCGAAACTCTCAATGCCGAAGAGTCCGCCAACGGGATCAACGCGACCGCCATCGCCCCGGCCTATGTCGACACCGACATGTCCGCCTGGATCCACGACCGGATCCCCGCCGAGTCGATGATCGACGTCAACGACATCGTCGAACTCGTCGACGCCCTGATCAAGCTCTCCCCGTCAGCCGTGGTCAACAAGATAGTCGTCAGCCGATCCGGCACCAACGGCTACTGCGCCTGAACCTTTCCGGTCACCCGCCCCACCGATACTCAGAAACGGAACCACCTTGTCAACATCGTCTGCACTGTCGACACCGATCACCGACGAAGACATCTTCGCCGGCCACATCGGAGGAAAACTGTCGATCGCCCTGACCTCGCCGCTGGCCACCCAGCGCGACCTCTCGATCGCCTACACCCCCGGTGTCGCCCAGGTCAGCCGGGCCATCGCCGCAGACCAAACCCTCGCCGACCGATACACCTGGACCAATCGCCTCGTCGCGGTTGTTTCCGATGGGTCAGCGGTGCTCGGCCTCGGCAACATCGGCCCCCGCGCGGCCCTGCCGGTCATGGAAGGCAAATCTGCACTCTTCAAAGCCTTCGCCGACCTCGACTCCATCCCCATCGTTCTCGACACCACCGACCCCGACGAGATTGTCGAGACCCTCGTCCGACTCAGGCCCAGCTTCGGTGCGGTCAACCTCGAAGACATCTCCGCCCCGCGATGCTTCGACATCGAACGACGACTGATCGAAGCGCTCGACTGCCCGGTGATGCACGACGACCAGCACGGAACCGCGATCGTCGTGCTCGCTGCACTCAAGGGCGCGGCCGCTGTCGCCGACCGCGAGCTGCGCTCCCTCCGAGTCGTCATCTCCGGTGCCGGCGCTGCCGGTGTGGCATGCGCCAACATGCTGCTCGCCGCCGGAATCTCCGACATCATCGTGATCGACTCCAAAGGCGTCGTCGCCAGCAGTCGTACAGACCTCAACCCCGTCAAATCCGAACTTGCACAACGCACCAACCCTCGGCAGCGACACGGTGGCATCGCCGAAGCCCTCCACGGCGCAGATGTCTTCCTCGGCGTGTCTGCAGGCACCGTCCCCGAAGAGCTGATCGCGACCATGGCGGACGACGCGATCGTTTTTGCCCTGTCCAACCCCAACCCCGAGATACACCCGACCATCGCACACCGCTACGCCAGCATCGTCGCCACCGGACGTAGCGACTTCCCCAACCAGATCAACAACGTCCTCGCCTTCCCCGGCGTCTTCCGCGGCGCACTCGACGCCCGAGCTCGTGTCATCACCGACGGAATGAAACTCGCAGCCGCCGAAGCGATCCATTCCATCGCACTCGAGGACCTCGCCCCCGACCGTATTGTTCCCAGCCCGCTCGACCCGAGAGTCGCGCCGGCAGTTGCCAAGGCGGTAGCGACACGAGCCGACACCGAAGGAGCCAGCGCGTAACCGTGCCCACGACCCGATCGACCCACCCGCGACCGCGACAGGCCGCCTACCACTGTCAAGGACGCGCTCCGCGACAGCGCCGCATGGACCTGGCGCTACGCCGCGGCGTAGCGCCAGGCTCGCAGCGCAGATGGGTCCGGTTCGTGGTGTGGGAGGCGCGCCGTGCGGTGTGGCTGATGGTGTCTGCAAGGTCGACCGAAGCGGTGGTCGCCGAACACGGCGAGTCACTCGTGTGTGTCGCGTGCGCACATGCTCCGTGCGAGAGGCGAATTCGCGTTGTCGACGTAGGTTCCCACGTTGACGAGCGCGGATTCTGCCTTTCGATCGGCGGTGAACGGTTTGGCCGAACAGTCGGGCCCGATCTTCCGCGGCTTCATCGGGTGCGGAGTCAGCAACTCTGGCGCCGGGGCATGCGGGCGCTTCGCCGACAGCGGAGTGCGGTGTCTGGACTGCCGCAGCACGGGCGGGGGTCCTTCGTGAAAATCATCCACAATGGTGTGGAATGCGGGCAAATGGTGACCCTTGCCGAAGAGACTGCCACCCTCCGCAGGGCAAACATCGGACGAGCCGAATACACCGCCGATGCGGAAACCTCGCCGATCAACGTTGAGTTCTACAACGTCAGCGTCGACCTGTCTGTAAATCTGGAAGTGTGGCGCTGGGACAGCGTCGTACGATCGCAGATCTCAGACCTCACCACGGATGTCCTTCCGAGACTGCAGGTTATGTGATGAGCACCGATTCGTTCTCTGGGCGTACACGCGTCGGCGGAACCGGCGCATGGCATGTGATGCGACATGAAGGATGGAAACCGGACCCTAGGCCGAATTCTGCTTATGCAGACGCTCTCCGCATGATCAAATTCGGTCTCGATTGGCGAAGCGGTGGTGATGGAGACGAATTCATCTTGGCTGAATTCGGCATCACCCCGACTGAGTTCTACCGTCGCCTGCAGGAATACGCAGCACGCCCCGAATACTGGGGCATTGAGCCTTGGGTGGGCGAGCAGCTAAGGCTGCTCTGCGCGCGCAAGATAACAGTGTCTGAGCAAACTGTCGGGGACCGCAAGGGCAGCGGTGCAGCCCTCGACGGAGGTGAACCACGATGACCGAAGTGATCGAGAAGAACACCGGCAACATGTCGGCGGCTGTGGGATTCGGCAATCGGGCGCTGGTTACCCGGGCGCGTACCGGGGGCTTGTAGTTGACCGGCGAGGTTGGCCTGATGACGAGGTTGGCCAAGCTGGTGGTCGAGTCCCACGCTCGAGAAGCTCAAATGCCAGTTGGTGCCCGAACTGAAGATCTGTCACCGCACTTTGGTGAAGCGGCGAAGGCGGCCTATCGAGGCTGTGACCTGTAGGTACACCGCACATAGAGCTCTATGGCCGCATGTCAGATTCTCCCTGCTCGATAAGTTGAAGTCAGTTGGTCCCATCATGTTTCCGCACGGATCTCCTTTTCCTTCCGAACCGGATGTGACTGTCCATGTCCATTGGTCGAACGTCCATGGTGAGTGTCTGGACTTGTTCTACCGGGCTTGCATCAGCGCGGCACACCGTTTCACGGTCGCGTTCAACGCGACCCACGCCCACGACAGCGCGAGCATGCTTGCCCGCACCAGCGCGCTGTTGTTGCCCCGGCTGCCTTGTGAACGAAACTGGGTAATTCCCTGATGAACGTGCCAGAACCTGACGATCGCAGGCCCGCGGCCCATGACTGCAACGACGACCCTGGACCCGTCCACTCCTACTTCGCGGCGATTGCCCTTCTGATGATTGCGGAGAGGTGCCAGGCCGAACAGTGCCGGGTTCGAGCCCGCGCCGAACAGGCACTGGCGGGGACGAGCCCACCCCGAGGGCGATTTTCGCGCAGGTGTGACGTCGGGTTCGAGGAGGCGTACTCGCAACGCATCTACGAACAGGTCACTGCCCGGGCCGTGTGGGAATCGTCTACCACCCATGCATTCTGCCGTCTCGATCCCGGGCACCTCGACCGCAGCCAAGCCCGAACAATGTTGCGTGTGCACCGCCGCTGCCACTCGGAAGACTGCCGGCCCAAGCTGCGGGGACTAGAAGCCTTCGCGCCCGGCCGGTACGGGTGCCCACCGCCGCGGTGCCTGGTTCCCGACACGGATATCGCGGAGGTTGTCGCGGACTACCAAGGGGCTCAGTGGGTGCTGGAGGCAGTCAAGACGGCACTGTACGAGCGCCAGCCCGATGCGGAGGAAGCAATGGTCGCCGCCACGTCCGAGTTCGCTGCGGCGCGCTGGCGTCGTGACACCCTGTTTCTGCGGGCATTGCCGCCCGACGGAACCATCCCGGCTTTGGTGATCAAGAAGTTCCGTATCACCTTTCTCGACGTCCACCGTTTGGTCCCTGCATTTGCACAACCGCTGACTCTCACTGATCAGTGAGCAAGGCATCAAGGCGATGGTGGCGGCGCGGGCGCCGTCGATCCAATCGGCGATGGCGAGATCGGCCAGCTTCGAGATGTTCGCTGCGAGTGTCTGTGCGCGTCCAGCAGCGGGCTTCTGGCCTACCGAGAAGGCTCAGCATTTGGCTCTTCGACCGGGGGCGCTGCTCCTTCTGCGATGGACTCGAGCGGGCGGCGTCGTGTCCACGGTGACCGCAACGGCTATGCGACGGCCGCGCGGACCCCGTCCATCTGATACCACCGCACGTGAGGATTCGGCAATCATCAGGTTCATCGGTCGAGGCGAAAGATCTGGGCACACGTTCGGGCGCGGGCGTAGCGTTTGGAACCATGGCTGCGACGCGTAAGCACCCCAAGCCGTCAGCAGGTACCAGGCGCCTGGCGGCTGAGTGTCGAACCGAGGTTCCTACGCTGACCAGGCAGCTGATGTCGGCGATCTTCACCGACATTCCGGAGTGGACCGACTACTCGCCGGTCAGTCGGGACGATCTGCACGCGGGATGTCACAGCTATCTGACTCGAGTGCTCGATCTGCTGGCCGGTGATGTGGTCGTGCCGGATCGCGACGATGTCGCCGCAGCCATCGGCCGCAATCGCGCGGGTCAGGGGGTGCCATTGGAGGTGATGCTGCGAACCTTCCGGCTAGGCGGTCAGATCGTATGGGAGGCCCTTCTCGACCGAGCCCGCGAAGTCCCTGACGTCGATTTCCGGGAGATCGCCGCGGCTACCTGGTCGGTGATCGACAGTATGTCCTCGGCACTGGTCACCTCCTATCGCCGAACCGAATTGGAGCAGGTACGTCGCGACGAGCGTCGCCGTCACGGGCTCATCGAGGATCTGCTGGCAGGGAGTGCACACGACGCGACCTTCGCCGCTCGGGCGGCGCGCGAGCTGAACCTGCCCGTCCACGGCGGCTATCTGGTGGTCGCGGTGCGTGGCGAACGGCCGAACGTGGAGATGGGTACCGAGACGGCGTTGGCGGCTTTGGGTATTCGGTCGGTGTGGCACGACCGGGTGGACACCATGGTCGGACTGGTGTCGCTCGAACAGCGCGACAGTTCGGCCGTGCTCGAGCAGATCAGGAAGCGGATCCGCGGCCGCGCCGCGGCCTCACCCGTCGTGGCCGGACTGGCGCACATCGATACCGCGCATGCGCTGGCGACGCTAGCTCTGGAGACCTTGCCCGTGGCAGCGCAGGGTGTGGTGTCGCTGGAGGAGCGCTACCCGGAAGCTCTGCTGTTGCGCTCGCCCGATCTCACCGAGTTGATGATCGCTCGCACGCTCGGTCCGGTGCTCGAGCTACCGGCCAAGGAACGTGAGATCTTGCTGCACACGCTGGCGATCTGGCTGGCGGAGAACTGCTCGGCGGCCAATGCCGCGCCGCGGCTGCACTGCCATCGCAACACGGTGATCAACCGTTTACAGCGGATCGCAAGTCTGCTCGACCGGCGGCTGGAGGGGCAGCGGTCATACCTGGAGCTTTCACTGGCATTGGCGGCGTTAGATATGGGCATGAGCCCGACACATTGATCGTTGTCATGCGAACCGTGCCCGTGCCCGATTGGGCTGTGTGCCCATTTCTGCGCGCCGAATTCTGGGCTGTCGGCAAATTGATTGTGCAGTATCAGGCCGCGAGACTCGACGGATAGCCCCACTGCGATCGCGGATGGGTTGATCGTCGAGCTGAGGAGCACCACGAGTGCCGGAATTCGATCTATTGGTGATCGGTGGTGGACCGGGCGGATACGTGGCCGCCATCCGTGCCGCGCAACGCGGCCTGAAGGTCTGCGTTGTGGAGAAGGAGCGTCCTGGCGGTGTGTGCCTGAACTGGGGTTGTATCCCGACGAAGGCGATGCTCCGCTCGGCAGAGGTCTTCCAGACCGTGGCCACCGCAGCTGAATTCGGGATCTACGCCGATAACGTGCGCTTCGACTTCGCCGCGGTGCGGCAACGCAAGGATGCCATCGTCAAGGAGTTGACCGACGGTGTCGCCGGTCTGTTGAAGGCCAACGGGGTCACGGTGATCGAGGGTCATGCTCGGTTCATCGAGCCGACCACCGTGGAGGTGCACGAGGTCGGCGCGTCACCGATCTTCGACGGCGGTCCCCGATACGCCGCGGCCGCGGGAGCGGCTATTCGTCGGGTGAGTGCGCGTGACGTGATCGTCGCAACCGGTTCGGTGCCGGCGCAACTACCGATCCCGGGCGCGGACTTGCCCGGCGTGATCACCTCCGACGGGGCGTTCGGGCTGACCGAGGTGCCGCAGCGGTTGGTGATCATCGGCGGCAGCGCCGTCGGGTCGGAATGGGCCAGCCTGTTCGCCACATTCGGCAGTCAGGTCACGATCGTCGAAATGCAGGATCGCCTGGTTCCGTTGGAGGACAAGGAGATCGGCGAGGCACTGGGCCGGTCGTTCCGCAAGCGCGGCATCACCCTGCTCACCGGCGCCACGGTCACCGCCATCACCGAGGGGGATGCGCTGCGGGTGTCGGTGGGCGGTCCACAAGCCCACGACCTGGATGCTGACGTGGTACTCGTTGGGGTCGGGCGACGTCCCAATACTTCTGAACTCGGGCTTGATGTGGCCGGAGTCGTGACGGATGCCCGTGGTTTCATCGAGGTCGACGACGGGCTGCGGACCGGAGTCGAGCACGTGTACGCCATCGGTGATGTGACCGGGCGGACGCTGCTGGCCCACGTCGCTTCACACCAGGGCATCACCGCGGCCGAGATGATCGCCGGGCACGACACCCACATCGATTACTCGGTCATCCCGGCCGCGACGTTCACCCACCCCGAGATCGCGAGCGTCGGTCTCACCGAGGACGCCGCCCGCGCGGCCGGTCACGAAGTGATCGCCGCCAAGTTCCCGTTCGCGGCGCTGGGCCGGGCCAAGACCTTCGGCGAGACCGAGGGTTTCGTCAAGATCGTCGCAGGGCAGACGCATCGGGAAGTGCTCGGCGTGCACATCATCGGCCCGTCGGCCAGTGATCTGATCACCGAGGGCGCGCTGGCGATGTCGCTGGAAGCCACGCTCGACGAGCTGGCCGACACCATTCATGCCCACCCCACTCTCGGCGAGATCGGCATGGAGGCGGCTATGGCCGGGCTCGGACTGCCGGTGCACATCGCGCCACGCAAGCGTTGAGGAGCCCGACCATGACCACGACCAGCGCGCGGAGCCAGCCCACCCGCAAGCCCACGAAGCCCGCCAGTCCCGTGCCCGCGGAAGATACGTCCACCGCGTCGGACATCGAATCCGCTATCGCGGCAGCAGATCCCGAGACCCTGCGCGGTCTCTACCGCGACATGCTGTTCGTGCGACGCTTCGAAGAGCGCACCGCGCAGAGCTACCAACAGGCCAAGATCGGCGGCTACTGCCATCTGAACCTCGGTGAGGAAGCCACCGTTGTCGGCCTGGGCGCGGCGATGCGCCCCACCGACTACCTGTTCACCAACTATCGCGAGCACGGTTACGCGCTGGTCAAAGGGATCGAACCGGGTCGGGTGATGGCCGAGCTCTACGGCCGCTCCACCGGTACCTCGAAGGGCTGGGGCGGTTCGATGCACATGTACGACACCGCTACTCGTCTGCTGGGCGGCTATGCCATCGTCGGTGGCCAGGTTCCCCTGGCGATCGGCGCGGCGCTGGCCGTCGACTACCTCGGTGGCGACGACGTCGTGGTGTGCCAGATGGGGGAGGGCACCACGAATATCGGTGCGTTCCACGAGTCGCTCAACATCGCGGCACTGTGGCGGCTGCCCGTGGTGTTCCTGGTGATCAACAACCAGACCGGCATGGGCACCACCGTCGAGAAGTCCTCGGCCGAACCCGATCTGTGGAAACGCGCCGCCGCCTATCGCATGCGTGGTGAGCGGGTCGACGGAACCGATGTGCTGGCCGTGCGTGACCTGGCGAGCGAGCTCATCGAAGACGCCCGCAGGGAAGGCAAACCCGCACTGCTCGAAGCAGTGAGCTATCGACTCAAGGGCCACTCGGTGGTCGACCCGGCCAAATACCGCAGCACCGACACGGTCGCCACGGCCCGCGAACACGATCCGATCGTGCTGTGGCAGCAGCGCTTGCTCGCCGCCGGGGTACTGACCGAAGCGTCACTGGCCGACCTCGACCACGAGGTAGCCGACGGTGTCGCCGCCGCTGTCGAATTCGCCGACTCGAGTCCGCATCCGGAGCCGTCGAGCCTGTTCGACTACACCTACGCCACCCCCGTGCCGGGCGACTCCCGCCGTCTGCCCGCCGATCCGCTCTTCACCCACTGAGGACCCCCACTGTGCCTGTCATGACCTACCGCGAAGCGCTACGCGAAACTTTGCGCGAAGAGATGCGACGCGACGATGATGTATTCCTCATCGGGGAGGAGATCGGCGTCTTCGAAGGCTCTTACAAGATCACCGCAGGGCTGCTCGAGGAGTTCGGCGAGAAGCGGGTTCGCGACACTCCCATCGCCGAGGAAGGTTTCGTCGGCGCCGCGATCGGCGCCGCCATGCTCGGGCTGCGCCCGGTCGTGGAAATCATGACGATCAACTTCTCGCTGCTCGCACTCGACCAGATCGTCAACCACGCCGCCAAGATCTACGGCATGTTCGGCGGACAGACCAGCGTGCCCATGGTCATCCGCACTCCCGGTGGTGGTGGCCAGCAGCTCGGGGCGACGCATTCACAGAACATCGAGCTGTACTACGCCTTCGTGCCCGGCCTGAAGGTCGTTGCACCGAGCACGCCCGCCGATGCGCGGGCATTGCTCAAGGCCGCGATCGAGGATGACGATCCGGTGCTGTTCCTGGAGAATCTGTCGCTCTACAACACCAAGGGTGAAGTGCCCGAGGATCTCGCACCTGCCCAGATCGGTAAGGCGGCGGTCACTCGCGAAGGCACCGATATCACGCTGATCGGCTACTCCCGTATGGCCACCGTCGCCACCGAAGTAGCGCAACGCCTTGCCGGCGAGGGTGTTTCGGTTGAGGTGATCGATCTGCGTAGCCTGCGTCCGCTCGACCGCGACACCATCGTGGCCTCCGTGCGCAAGACCGGTTGCGCGGTCATCGGCGAGGACGACTGGCTCACCTACGGCATCGGCGCGGAGATCGCGGCATCGATCTCCGATGGCGCGTTCGACTACCTCGACGCCCCGGTCCGGCGGGTCGCGATGGCCGAGGTCCCGCTGCCGTACGCCAAGCCGTTGGAGAAGCTCGCCCTGCCGTCTGCGGAATCGCTCTACGCCGCGGTGACGGAAACCCTGGCGGCCGTCGGCCGTCGTCGCTGAGAACTGGGAAGACGAAGGACACCAGCTATGCCCGACATCATCATGCCCCGGCTCTCCGACACCATGGAAGACGGCGTCGTCTCCGCCTGGCTCAAGAAAGTGGGTGACCAGATCACCCGCGGCGAGGTTGTTGCCGAGATCGAGACCGACAAAGCACTCATGGAACTCGAAGCGTATGACGACGGCGTCCTCGAACGGATTCTCGCCGAGCCGGGAGTTCGCGTCCCAATTGGCGAGCCCATCGCGATCGTCGGCGACGGAACCGGCACGGCCACAGTGGATGCAGCGACACCAGGCTCAGACTCACCAGATGCGATGCCCAACATTGTGGCAGTGCAGCCGGATACAACGCCGACCGGTTTCGGCTCGACGATCCAACCCTCGGGTACACAACTCGACGCGCAGCAGCAGACCACGCGGAAGAAGTCATCGCCACTGGCGCGGAAGATCGCGCACGAGTCGGGTGTCGATCTCGCGACTGTTGTCGGCACCGGTCCCGGCGGGCGGATCACCAAGCAGGACGTCGAGGCGGCCCGCGCTGCCGATTCTGCACAGCCGACCACTGCGGCAACCCCGCCACGGGCGGCCGCTCCGGTAGCGAGCCCTGCTGCGCACAGCATTCCGGATGCCGATGAGTTCGAGGAGATCCCCCTCACGAATATCCAGCGTGTCTCCGCGACACGGCTCACCGAGAGCAAGCAGCAGGCACCGCACATCTACCTGACCAGCGCGATCGACGTGACCGACCTATTCGCCTTCCGCGTGCGGATCAACGAGACACTGGAGGCGGCGGGCGAGAGCAAGGTCAGTGTCAATGATCTGCTCGTGAAAGCCGTTGCCGTCACCCTGCGAAAAGACCCCTCGGTCAATGTCAGCTTCGCTGGCGACAAGCTGTTGCGCCACAAGGGAATCCACCTCGGTGTCGCGGTCGCAACGCCGGCTGGACTGCTGGTTCCAGTGATCCGCGACGCCGATCGGAAGAGCGTCTCCGAGATCGCGGCCGAAAGCCGCGACAAGGCAGCCCGCGCCCGCGACCGCAAGCTTCGTGCGGATGAGATGTCCGGTGGCACCTTCACCATCTCCAATCTCGGAATGTTCGGGGTCGAGCAGTTCACCGCGGTCATCAACCCGCCGGAGTCGGCGATCCTCGCTGTCGGCGCGGCGTCAGAGGAGCTCCGCATCGAGAATGGTGAAGTCGTGGCCCGGAAGATCCTTCGCGTCACCGCGTCCGCAGATCACCGGGCCATCGACGGCGCGGTCGCGGCCCAGTTCCTTGCACATCTGAAGGAACTCCTCGAAAGCCCGTTGCGCATTGTGGCGTAGCCGAGCGGCGAGAACGCTTGCTGCGGCCTTCTGGATGGACAAAGGTATTCGATGGCCTCTCCGCGACTGTGCTCTCATGTCGCGACGCCGCTCATAGATCTGGAGAGAGCGAATGGTAGCAATTCCGACTGCAGTAGCGGCCAGCGGTTCGCGAGGAGATGGAATCGGCGAGATCGACTCGACCCGGGCCTATCTGAAGCAAATCGGTCGTGTTCCCTTGCTGACAGCAGAGCAGGAAGTGGAGTTGGCAATCCGCGTCGAAGCTGGCTTGATCGCTGCCTGGAAGCTGCAGGAAAGCTCGGGAAACGTGAAGTCCCTAGGCGCTGCTCGGCGGCGGGATTTGGTGTGGATCGAGCGAGATGGTTTGAGGGCCAAAGAGCACATGCTCGAGGCGAACTTAAGATTGGTGGTGTCGATCGCCAGGAAGTACAACGGGCGTGGAATGGACTTCCTCGATCTGATACAGGAGGGGAACTTCGGTCTTGTTCGTGCTATCGAGAAGTTCGATTACAAGAAGGGGTTCAAACTCTCGACATACGCGACGTGGTGGATACGACAGTCCATCAGCCGCGCGCTGGCCGACCAGGGGCGCACCATCCGCATCCCCGTACACGGGGTAGAAGTTATCAATCGGCTGGGAAGCGTACGGCGCGCTCTTGTCCAAGAACTGAGTCGCGATCCGACGACGGAAGAACTCGCCGACAGAATGGGTATCGCACCTGAGAAGGTACTGGAGCTTCAGCGTCTGGCGTCTGAACCGGTCTCCCTGGACCAGATGATCGGCGATGAGTCTGACACTCGGCTTGGCGATGTGGTCGAGGACTCCGACGGTGTAGTCGCATTCGAGGCGGTGTCCTTCGCTCTCCAGCGGCGTCATGTGGCATCGGTACTCGATTCCCTGACCGCTCGAGAAGCCGCTGTCATGAGATTTCGCTTCGGGTTGATTGATGGCCAGTCACGAACGCTCGAGGACATCGGAAGAATCTTCGGCGTGACGAGGGAGAGGATTCGGCAGATCGAGGCAAGGACGATGTCCAAGCTCTGCCACCCGTCACGCTCGTATCCCTTGCTCGGCTACCTCGACTGAACATCCTCGGCAGCTGCGATTTGAGCTGCGTCGCACGGTAATCGGCTTCGACTGCGTTGCGCCGCAGCGGCGCTTCTGACGGTGCCTGATGGGCTATTGGACCCCGAGCAGGTTGTGGGTGCGATGCAACAGGAGCGAGAAGTCGAGGACGCCGCTTCCTGTCATCGAGATCGCCAGATCCAGGCCGTGAGATCGCCGAGGAAGGCACCGATGTGGTGTGTCGATGACTTGACGACCCGAGTCGGATACGAAGGGTCTGTGGCTCGGACCGCCAGATCAGCGACTTGCTTCCGCTGTTGTCGGCGGCGGTGCGAAACGCGATCAGTACTGTCGTCGTCGAATCCGCGACTTGCCTCGGCCCCAAGCTCGCATTCCGGCAGCGTAGGCGGTTCCGCCGGAACACCGTGCGCATCGCGGACGGCACTCTCGTACCCACCCGCGACCACACAGTGGCCGAGCAGTCGAGGAACTACGGCTACTGCACCAACCACCAGGTCGTCATCGACGCCGACTCCTGTTTGGTCGTGGTGGTCGGCTGGCCGCTGCCCGGTAACCGCAACGACTGCCGAGCCTGGGCGGAATCCTGCGCGACTGCTGCCTCTTGGGTGACGGCTGTTCCAGGCGGTGGTCGGCATTGCGCGTCTGCACAACCTGGCCTTACCGACTAAGAGGGTGGTCTCTCTCCGGTCCCCATGTGCGTTTTTCGCTGGTCAGGCACGAGGTCGAAGCTGGAGGCGCACAAGCACCGCGGCGGTGTCCATTTGGACGATGCCCCGGGCCGGACGAGGCGTTGTCGGCGGACTATCAGGCGTTTGATGAGGAACGGGGTGGTTGCTGTGCAGGGTCAGGGGGTGATGGCGCCGCCATATCCTCGGCGGCGGTCGGTGGCGAGTGTGGCGATGTTGTAGTCGCCGGCGACGCCCGCGTGCAGGAAGACCTCGGCCGAGTAGACGGGACGGTCGTCGACGTAGCCGACCAGGTAGCGGGCAGGACAGTCGGCGCTGGGCGCCGAGCCGGCGGCATCGGCGAGGAACTGCAGCACTGTGGCGGCGGGCGGTTTCCAGTTCGCAGCGAGGACCGTAGCGTAGTCGGCGAGCTGTTCCGGAGTGGTTCCGGGCAGATCTCCAGGCCGTCGACGTGTGCCTCGGGGCGGGTCGCGTAGGTCCTGCCACATGCCAGTCTCGGTTTCCGACGGCTCTAAGCCCACGGCCTCAAGGCGCTCGGCGAGATTGTCTGGCGTGGAGGCAGGGCCGACCCCACCACGAGAAGGGGCGGGCGGTGGCGGCCAAGGTCTGGGCCGTCCCCGCGGCGCGGGTCGGGGCAGTGTCGGGGGCGAAGCGGGCCGCCGCGACGATGTTGAAGGTGCAATCTGCGCCGCCGCTGTCGGCGA
The DNA here is from genome assembly GCF_042799895.1 of Nocardia sp. NPDC057663. Classification (NCBI taxonomy): domain Bacteria; kingdom Bacillati; phylum Actinomycetota; class Actinomycetes; order Mycobacteriales; family Nocardiaceae; genus Nocardia; species Nocardia sp. NPDC057663. Next base: position 78,936 of record NZ_JBHVHX010000023.1, read on the forward strand.
TCAGAAGGTCGTCGGTCTCGGTGACGGTCGCGCTTTTCGGGGTCGGTGCAGGTGACAGGTGTGCTGGGCGAGATTCTGATCTATCGGGAGCGGAAGGTCGGTCTTGTTGATCGACGGGAGATCCATTGGCCTCACGAGGATTCATTTTCAGCATGCCGGCTGGGGCACTGGCAGGTGCCTTTTCCGTGTCGGTAGACGGGCCATCGACGGGCTACACATCTGAGCAGGACTATCGAGGGGTCGGGAAGGCGCGGTGTGGCGGGTCACGCGACGGAGTCGGTCAGTGCGCCAGCCTCGACTGACGCATCGGACACAGCCCTGAGCCAGGATGCCACCATGGCCACAACCCGTTCCAGGAGCGCCCATGGCGAACAGCGTCGTCCTGTTTCAGCCGCCACCAGCCAGTGCTCCGCTGTCCGTTGCAGCGGCTCTGGCAGGTCGGGGCATGGTTTCGGCAACTCTTAGCGTCGGTTCCTGTGCTGCCTCAGCAAGATCTTGAGCGCGACTGCATGAGTCGGGCGGGTCGATCGACGTCGTTCTGTTGCACCGCTGCGCGATGCTTCGGCGCCAACGGTTAGAAGACGTAGTCGCGAGAGTCGTCGCGAAACGTGGCGATGCAGAAGTCGATGAGAGCGACAGCCCGGCTGGTCAGCTTGGTTCCACTGCTCCACGCGAGGACGGTTTCGCGTTCTGGGATCGAGTCTTGAATTGGTCGGGCGGCGAGAGGACGGCCTTCATAGCTCATCTCGATGGGCCACTGCTGCACGAGGATTGAGTATCCGATTCCCCGTGCGACGAGGCTGCGGACGACTTCGATGTTCGAACTGAAATGGCGGATGTGAGCTTGTAGGCCGACGGACTCGAGGAGTGCCGCGGCGTTTCGAGCGCTGGGGCCGTCGAACATGATGAGTGGTTCGTCGACTAGGTCGGCCAATCGGATCGTCCGGTGGGCTGCAAGTGGGTGATCGTTGGCGAGGATTACATGGGGTTTGCTGGTGCGGACGACTGCGGATTCGATCCCGCCGGGTAGATCTTGCTTGTAGAGAAACCCGAGCTCGCAGCGTCCCTCGGTGATGGCATCGAGGACGGTGTCTCCGGAGCCTTCCAGTATCTGCACGGTCAGGGCCGGGTGTTCGCGAGCGAAGTCGTCGAGCACCGGTGGGATGAGGAACGGTGCCAGAGTGGAATAGCAGCCGACGGCCAGGTGGCCGGTGATGTCGTGTTGATCGCTGGCGGCCTTGTTGTGGAGTTCGTCAGCGTCGGCGAGGATGCGCCGGGCGTCGGCGAGGATGCGTTGTCCTGCCGCCGTCAAGGTGGCAGCTTTCGAGGGTCTGCGCACGAATAGCTGCACGTCAAGGCGCTGCTCGAGTTCTTTCAGCGCCATCGATATTGCGCCGGGGCTGGTATGTGTGCTCGCGGCGGCAGCACTGATCGACCCCCCGTCGGCTACCTCCAAAAAGTACTCGAGCTGGGTGAGCGTGAACCGGGCAGGCATCAATTCTCCTGATGTTCTCAGTTGAGAACTTTAGTTTTACATAGTTTGTAGCCTATGTCACTCTCGTAGAAGTCGCGCAGTGGTCCCCATCACAGCCGAATCGGATGGCGGTAGCTGTCGAGGTCAAAGGGGCGACACGCGCGGCAGCAGACGCAATTCGACGGTGAAGGAGGTCGCATGGAATTCGTATGTGCACGCGCCAGTGCTCGTGACACCCGAGTACATCGCGATCGCCGAAGACCTCGGATGCCGACGGTGACGGATGTACGTCGTGTGCCGAAGCGAGGTTGGCTGCCACGGCCATCGCTGCGCAGGCGGGGGTCCTCTAGCACGGGCCTTCGGTCGACACCCGCGAGCGCATTGCGTGCCATCTGGGCTGGATGAAAGGGGCCGGTGTCTCCCGCATGCTCGATCAGCCTGCGGGATCGGATGTCCCGACAGAGCCAACAGGCTCCAAAAGGGCCACCAGCATGCGCCACGACGTGCTTGACCAGCCTAGAAACGCGTCCCCATCGGCCTGACAACAAACGCAGTCAGCCCAGGTATCCCGTCGGTCCAAAACAACCGCCATACCGCCAAGTCATGCCGGTCACCGCCGGCTCGAACCAGCAGGAGGGAACAGTCCCATGCCCTACTTCACCCAACTCGGCCACATTCCGCGTAAGCGCCATGTCGCGTTCCGTAAGCCCGACGGTTCGCTGTACTGGGAGGAGCTCATCGGAGAAGACGGCTTCGTCGGTGACTCCTCGCTGCTCTACCACCGCAACCCTCCCAGTGCTCTGACTGCGATCGAGCCGGTGCAGACCCCGGATGAGGGACTGCATCCGAACCAGCCGTTGTCTCCGATCCATCTGACCCCTCACAGCCTCAGCCTCAAGGGCGACGCGGTGCTGGACCGGGTCATCCTGCTGGCGAACGACGACGTCCGTATCGGCTACACCGTCGCAACTGAGGCCAGCAGCCTGTACAAGAACAGCACCGGCGACGAATTGGTTTACGTCGAAAGTGGTAGCGGCGCACTGGAAAGCACGTTCGGCCGTATCGAGATCACCGAAGGTGACTACGTCATCGTGCCCACGTCGACCATCCATCGTTGGACGGTGACCGACGGTGAGGAACTGCGTATGTTCCTCGTCGAAGCACGCGGACACATTCACCCGCCGAAGCGGTATCTGTCCGCTCGCGGCCAGTACATCGAGGGCACGCCGTACTGTGAACTCGACATTCGCCGGCCCGCCGAGCTGGTCGAGGAGTCCGGCACAGACGTGCCGGTCTACGTCCGAACTCGCACCGGCCTGACACGCAATGTCTACAAGCACCACCCATTCGATGTCGTGGGATGGCACGGTGGAATGTATCCGTGGAGCTTCAGCATCCACGACTTCGAGCCGATCACCGGCAGCCTGCACCAGCCGCCGCCGCTGCATCAGATCCTCGAGGCGCCGGGGTTCGTCATGTGCAACTTCGTGCCGCGGCTGCTCGATTACCATCCCGACTCGGTACCGATCCCGCCATTTCACTCCAACGTCGACAGCGACGAGGTCCTTTTCTACGCCAAGGGCCAGGCCAAGACCCGCCAAGGTACAGGTGTCGGCCTGGGATCGATCACCGTCCATCCGGCAGGGTTCATCCACGGTCCCCAGCCGGGCAACGTCGAACGAGCACTGGGCGCCGCGCGCGCCGACGAGTACCAGGTGATGGTTGACACTCACCAGCCGCTGTACTTGACCGCGGCACTCGAGCAGTGCGTCGACGCCGAGTACCCCTACACGTGGGCTCGTCTCGAGGAGTCGGTGGGCGGCAATGCGTGAGTTGTTGGCGGTGCCGATGCAAGCGGCGATGGGCGGCGATGTCTACTCCGGCATCGCCCGCGCCGCGGGCACCTTGTGGTGTGGGCGAGAACGCGCTACGCCGGGCCGCACTACCGACACGGTCTTGGTGTTCTGCCACCCGAGTTCCAATTTCGTCGGCCACTATGCGTTGACTCCGGCTGCTGAGCTCGGTGTCGACGCGGTCGGAGTGGCTACCCGCTACAGCGGCAACGACAGCCAGGTCATCCTCGAGAACTGCGTTGCTGACCTGGGCTCGGTCATCACACACCTCCGCGACACCGAGCGGTACGAACGAATCGTGCTTGTCGGCAATTCCGGCGGTGGGGGATTGGCCGCGCTGTATCAGTCCCAAGCCGAGAATCCCACGATCCGGGATGCCCCCGGAGGCGGCGGGACAGATCTGACCGCAGCCCAGCTACCCGGCGTCGACGCACTGGTCATGCTCAATGCCCACGCTGGGCGTGCCCACCTGCTCCAGGGCTGGCTCGATCCGGCGATCGTCGACGAGAACGACCCCTACACGCGCGATACGAGCCTGGATCTGTTCGCAGAACATCGAACGGCGCCGCTGGACCGCGAGTGGGTTGTGCAGTACCGGTATGCGCAGCAGCGCCGTATGCGCACGATCACCGAATGGGTGAAGGACCAGCTGACCCAGTTGCGTGGACTGTATGGCGACGATGTGCCCGACCTGCCGTTCCGTGTACACGGAACGTGCGCGGATCCGCGGTTTGTCGACACCACCCTCGACGCGTCGGACCGTGAACCGGGGACTCTGTGGGGCGATCCCGTCTCGGCGAATCTGCGCCCGGTGACCCTGGGCAGCTTCAGCACGCTGCGATCGTGGCTATCGCAGTGGAGCGTGACCGACACCCGTGGTTTCGGACCAGACCGCCTCGCCGAGGTCAGCATCCCGGTCTTCGTCGCATACGGCACCGCTGACCGCGGTTGCTTCCCCTCGATGGCCCAGGCGCTCTACGACGGCGTGCGCCACCCACGCCGAGAGTTGTTGGCGGTCAACGGTGCCGGGCACTACTTCGACGGCAGACCCGACCTGGTGTCGGAAACCCTCGCATCAATCATCAAATGGCTCGGCTGACTCGCCGGACCGTATCGAAGGCTCACAGACATGGAACTCACCCCCCAAACCACCGCGGCTCTGATCGTCCACCTCCAAGGAGACGTGATCGCACCGGATGGCGCGCTTGGCGACTTCTTCGCCGCCAACGCTCAGGCCCGCAACGTCGTCGCCGGCAACAACTTCCTCGCTGAGGCGGTCCGCGCGGCCGGCGGGACCGCCGTCTTCACCCGTGTCGCATTCAAGCCCGACTACAGCGACCTCGTCGCCAACTGCCCGCTGCTGGCCATGGTCGCCCAGGCGGGTTGTCTCAAGGACGGCAGCGACAAGGCCGAACTGGTGCCGGCACTGAACGTTGGTGGCAGCGACGTGGTGATCACCCACCAACGCTTCGGCGGCTTCACTAACAGCTCGCTCGACCTCGCCCTGCGCAGTCGCGGGATCACCACTCTGCTGATCGGCGGGGTCGCGACGAACATGTCGGTGGAGAGCACGGCACGCCAGGCCTCTGACCTGGGCTACCGAACCATCGTGGTTGCTGACGCCTGCAGCGCCGCCGACGACTCGGCGCATGAGGGCGCGCTGAACAACCTGGGACTCCTCGGTGAGGTGTCGACGATCAATGAGGTGAGGCAGGCACTGCAACATGCCGCAGAACCGGCCCCGACGCGGTAGCAGCTTGCCCCTGTAGCGACCGCTACATCCCCATATTGAACGAGGTAAACATGTCAACGAATCTCCCAACCACGCATTTCGACGTCATCGTGGTCGGTGCAGGACCCACTGGCGCTGCGCTGGCCGGCGACCTGGGGCAGCGCGGGCGGTCGGTGCTCCTGGTCGAACAGGGAGATGGCGTCGTACGCGATGCCCGCCTGCACGCGGTGAGCATCCGCACGATGGAACTCGCCCGCAGGTGGGGCATCGATGAGGCCTTGCGGAACTGCGGATGGCCGCTCGATCACCCGCAGGATGTGGTTTGGGGGACCAGCCTGTCCGAGCCAGAGCTCGCGCGCATCCACTGGCCCTCGATCGCGGAAATGCAGCCGCCGTCCACGAGCCCCACCTTCGCCCAGCGTTGCCCACAGATGTGGTTCAACGAGATTCTGCTGAGCTTTGCAAAAGATCAGCCGACCGTCACCACCCTTCTGTACACAGCCGTGACAGACGTGCAACAGACGTCGGAAGCAGTCACCGCGGTACTGGCCGATGGATCCGGAACCTCCGAGGTGACGGCTGACTATCTCGTTGCCTGCGATGGCGCGCGAAGCAATATCCGCCGGTCCTTGAACATCGATACCGTCAAGTCCTCGGTGTGGGGAACCTCTGCGGAGGCAATCATCCGCAGCCCTCAGCTGGCTGCGATCCCCCTGGCCCAGACGTTGGGTCGATTCACGGTGGTCGAACCGGCTGGCATGTCGATTTCGCTGCTCCCATTCGACGGTCTCGACAAGTACCGGGTCACGGTGATGGTTGGTGAGGGCGAGATCACCAAGGCAGACATGTCCGCGGCAGCCCGCAAGATCGCCGGCACCGAGGTCGAGATCGAGTTCGTTACCGACATTCTGCCGTGGTCGAACCGGGAAACCGTCGCCACCCGATTCCGGGAAGGACGAGTCTTTTTGGCCGGTGACGCCGCCCACACGATGCCCACGACTGGCGGACTCGGCATGAACACCGGCATCCAGGACTCGTCCGACCTCGGCTGGAAGCTGGACGCTGTCCTGCAGGGGTGGGCGGGGGAAGCATTGCTCGACAGCTACGACCCCGAACGCCGCGAGTGTGTGGCTCAGACCTCCGGACTGGCCAGCAGCATCTACAAGGATTGGATTGCCACCCGCACCGGCCACAAGCAGTTCTGGACACGGATACAGGCCGGCGGACCGGACGGAGAACGAGCCCGCCGGGAGCTTGCCGACTCCCTGCTGACGACCTTCCGACGCGAGTTCAACAACATCCCAGCGTCTCTGGGATACCGCTACGAAGGTTCCCCGGTGTGCATCGAAGACGGAACCCCCTCGCCAGCGCTGAACTACGAGGTGTACATCCCGACAGCCCGGCCTGGGCATCGTGCCCCGCACGTATGGCTCGAGCCCGATGTATCCACACTGGACTGTTTCGGTCACGGATTCACCCTCGTCGTCATTGGCCACGAAGAGGACACCGTTGACGGTTTCGTCACGGCGGCCCAGGAACGGTCCATGCCGCTGGAAGTGCTCGTAGCCCACTCTGCCACCGTCGATGTTCAACTGCGTGGCGCCTACGAGGCCGCGTTCGTTCTCGTGCGTCCCGACGGGCACGTTGCGTGGCGAAGCGACGTGTTGCCAGATCAGCCCGGTCTCATTCTCGACGTGGTACGCGGCGCTGTGACCGCTGATGCCCGCACACCCGATCCCCACCCTCGTCACTTCCTGAACCTCTAGCGAAGTCACGATTCAGCTGTCCCGGACCCAGCAACTCGGCCCGGTGACGTGATGCTGCCTGGACGCACGAGCGCACCGGCAGCAGAAAGGCAGGCGCAAATGGACAAAGTGGTGTACACACCAGAAGAAGCGATCCGCGGGATCGGCGACGGCAGCTCACTGGCGGTCGGCGGTTTCGGGCTCTGCGGAATCCCCAGCGTTCTGATCGGCGCCCTGCTCGCCGCCGGGGTCACCGACCTCGACGTGGTGTCAAACAACTGTGGCGTCGACGACTGGGGGCTGGGTCTGCTGCTCAGCGAACATCGCATCCGGCGGATCGTGGCCTCCTACGTCGGAGAGAACAAGGAATTCGAACGGCAATACCTCCACGGCGAACTCGAGGTCGAGCTCGTGCCCCAGGGCACCCTCGCCGAGAAGATGCGAGCAGGCGGCTCAGGCATCCCGGCGTTCTTCACCGCCACGGGGGTCGGCAGCCAGGTGGCCGAAGGAGGCCTACCGCGCCGCTACGGCCCGGACGGCAGCGTCATCGCGCATAGCTGTCCGAAACCTGTGCAGCAGTTCACCTTTGGCGGTAGGACCCGGGACTATGTCCTCGAAAAGTCGATCGTCTGCGATTTCGGGCTCGTGCGAGCCTGGAAGGGCGACCGCCACGGAAATCTCGTCTTCCGCAAGTCGGCACGCAACTTCAACCCGCTCGCGGCGATGGCTGGCAACATCACCATCGCCGAGGTCGAGGAACTCGTCGACGCCGGCGAGATCGACCCCGACGACATCCACGTGCCAGGGATCTATGTGCACCGGGTGCTGCCGCTGAGCCCGGAGCAGGCCGCGGACAAGCGCATCGAGAAACTGACTGTGCTGGCCCGCCCCACCGACGCCCCACCTGCTGCAGTGCGGGATCAATCACCGCAATCGGCGGGTCGCGGGTTGACCCGCGATCAGATGGCGGCGCGCGCGGCGGCCGAACTTTCCGATGGTGACTACGTCAACCTCGGCATCGGCTTGCCCACTTTGGTTCCCAACTTCGTGCCTGCCGATATCGAACTGGTACTGCAGTCGGAGAATGGTGTCCTCGGCACCGGGCGCTACCCCTTCCAAGGCGAGGAAGACGCCGACCTGGTCAATGCCGGCAAAGCCACTGTCACCCTGCGTGACGGAGCTTCGATTTTCGACTCCGCTACCAGTTTCGGGATGATCCGCAGCGGCAAGATCGACGCCGCCATACTCGGCGCGATGCAGGTGTCGGCCACCGGGGACATCTCCAACTGGATGATCCCAGGAAAGATGGTCAAAGGCATGGGCGGCGCCATGGACCTGGTCAGCGGCGCCAAGAAGGTTGTGGTGCTCATGGAGCACCTGGCCAAAGACGGTTCCTTCAAGATCGTCCGCTCATGCACGCTGCCGATCACCGGTCTCGGTATGGTCGAACGCATCATTACCGACCTGTGTGTTTTCGACATCACCGAACACGGGCTGGTGCTCAGAGAAATCGCCCCAGGAATCACCGTCGACGATGTCCGAGCAGCCACCGAACCCGACTTCGTCGTCGACCTCCGGCCCGCGCCGGCATTCACAACTGAATAACGACAGCCCCCTCATTTGATCAGGAGATTTCATATGGCATCGACAATGAGAGTCGCTCGCCTGCACGCGATCAACCAGCCCATGGTCCTCGAAGAACTGCCCGTTCCGGAGCCTCGGCCCACCGATGTTCTCGTGGAGGTCAAGGCCTGCAACATCGTTCCGAACCTGCGCAACGTTCTCGCCTCCTATAGCCAGTGGTTCCCCCAGCTGCCGCTGCCGAACCTGCCTGCCGTATTCGGCCTCGACACCACCGGCGTGGTCGCGGCGGTGGGCAGCCATGTCAGCAACGTATCGGTAGGCGACCGCGTCTATGTCAACCCCGGGCTGTCGTGTGGCGCTTGTCGTGCCTGTCGACGCGGCGAAGACCAGAACTGCGACTCGTACACCTTCATGGGCTACTTCTCGTTCGGCCCCGACGGGCAACGTCGCTTCGACGCCTACCCCTACGGCGGATTCAGCGAGTACCTGACCGCACCGCAGCGCAACCTGGTCAAACTCCCCGACAACGTGACCTTCGAGCAGGGCGCACGGTTCGGTTACCTGGGAACCGGCTTCTCCGCGCTGCGCCGGGCCGGCGTGGGACCGGGCTCGACGGTGTTCATCGACGGCATCTCGGGAACGCTCGGTCTGGGCACCGCTCTGAGCGCACTGGCGATGGGCGCGACCCGCGTTCTGGGCACCGGCCGAAACGCTGATCTTCTCGACGAAGTTCGCAGGATTGCCCCGGACCGTATCCATGTAGTCGCCGCCGGCACCACCACCGACCTGCGCGGCTGGGCCCGCGAGCACAACAACGGCGAGGGCGTCGACGTTGTCATCGACGCCCTGGCCCCCGACGCACCCGCCGAGGCGTATCTCAACGCGCTGACCACCCTGCGCCGGGGTGGTATCGCGGTCGATGTCGGCGGCATGATGGAACGCCCTGCAATCGACATGATCTCGGTAATGACCCAGCAGATCAGCATCCTGGGCAGTCTGTGGTTCTCCACAGCCGAAGCCCAGGACATGGCCGATCTCGCAGGTACCGGCCAGCTCGACCTGTCGGTGTTCGAGCACCACACCTTCCCGCTGGAGAAGATCAACGAGGCCCTCGACAACCTGCCGGCCCGCCATGGTGGGTTCTCCAACTTCATCCTCACCCCCTGAAAAGGCTCTGGCAGCGGGAAAATTGAGATCGGCAGGTTTGCCAATCCGGACGGGCATCGCCGCTCCGCGGCGACGAACTGGTGTGCGCAGCTACCAGACCTGCCCCTCATGTTCACAAGACGAGTGACCAGGACCGGCTGCCAGGACGTGCCGTCCACCACCTGGCCCTGATGAACTGGCTTCGTGCTCGATCAGACCTGATCACACTCGGTTGTTCTACTCGCCGGCGTCATCGGGTCCAAAGGAGACACCGTTTTGGTGTGGTGCGACCATGGATTTCGGTCACAATCGCATCGTCACCGATCAGCCGCGGCAACGCCAGAGCCGTCGGGATTCTCGCTGGCGACCTCCACCGCACAAGCATCGGGTTCCTCCTGGACCCTGTGACGGTCGACGCCGGCATTCTCGGCCAGCGCCTCGCTCATCGGCGAGGCGCTGGCCATCGGCAGGATCGGCGTATCGAACGGCACGCCATCCCACGACCCGTTCGGTGCCACCGGCGTAGTGGTCAGCAATCTAGGTATGGGGCGTCGGGCGGTCTTGCAGAGCGAAATCGGTGGCGACATCCGGGCTGAGGCCGTGGCCACGCTGGTATGCGATGTGGAATAGACGCTCGCCGAGGCTGCGACGCGTTGTCCGCTCACACTCTGTGCGAAACGGCGACATGTTCGGGAAGACCGTTGTGTCAGCGCTCGACGCTGGCCACAATCCATCGGCGGCCCCGAGTAGGACGGCTGCACGCTCGAAGTCGTTGTCGGCAGCAGTTATCCACGCCATGGCTTGAAGGTTGAACGCCGCTGCGATCGGGCTGTTCAGTCTGCGGTTGAGGTTCAAAGCCTCCTTGACCATCTGCTGCGCACGGCGGTTCTCACCTCGCTGCCATGCAGCTACTGCTAGCCCGCGCAGGGCGCCGCAACGATAGAACAACTCGCCACACGGTTCGGTTACTGCCAGCAGCTCCTGATGGCGCTTCTCCGACTGAGCAAAGTCGCCTAAGACCTCGGACGCCCAGCCGAGATATGCCAACGCATTGATATAGCGTGCTGATGTCCGCTGCGCGTCGAGAGTCCGTACTGCCCGTCGGAGCGATCCACAGGCGCGAATCGGATCGCCGCTCAGCAAAGCGAGGCTACCCTCTGCATGATCGACCTGCGCTCGGATCATCGGGTCAGGCGAGTGAGCTGCAAGTCTCTGGGCGTCACTCAAATGTGCTGTAGCAGAGGTGAAGTCACCATGGGCGGCGGCAAGTTGTGTGATTGCGCGCAGTGCCGCGACGCGGTCGGCAACCGAACCGACGTGGGACTGGTCCAAGGCGCGAGCGAGCCACGATCGACCTTCGCCGTACAGTCCGCGGAAGAACCAGAACTCGTAAAGTGCTGCAGCGGTGCGCAGACCCGCTTGAGCAGCATCCGCTGAACCCTCGGCGAGGAGCGACTCGAGCGCTTCGCGGATGTTGAACTGCTCACGGTCCAGGCGGGCGATCCAGTCAGGCTGCTGATGTCCGATCCACCCGGCCTCGGCGTCCACTGCCAGCTTCTGGTACCAATCACGGTGCCTACGGCGCAGTTCGAGGTCTTCGTCGAACATGCGAAGTTTGTGCCTACCGTACTCGCGGAGCGCTTCGAACATCCGGAAACGCACCACGGTCCCCATCTCCTGTCGGTCCACGATCGACTTGTCGACAAGAGAAGACAACGCGTCGAGGGCGCTTTGTAAGGGAAGACCTCCGCTGCAGATCGCTTCTACCGCGTCGAGTTCGAACCCGCCTGCGAACACAGATAGACGAGCCCACATCCGTTGCTCGACTGGAACACACAACTCGTAGCTCCAGTCGATACACCATTGCATCGTCTGCTGCCGCATTGGCGCATCGCGGCTTCCACGTGAGAGCAGCGAGTAGCGGTCGTCGAGGTGCTGCAGGATTTGATCGGTGGACATCGAGCGCAGTCGTGCCGCAGCCAGCTCTATCGCCAAGGGTAGGCCTTCGATACGGGTGCAGATCTGCGCCACGGCAGACACGTTTGCCTGATCCACGTGGAAACCCGGCACGGCGGCGGCAGCACGGTCAGAGAACAACGCCATCGCATCGAAGGAGGACATGGTGGCGGGTGCAACCTCCTGGCCCGGTTCAGGCACGCCCAACGGCACGACATGAACAAGCGCCTCGCCGGCGATATTCAGCGGTTCGCGACTAGTGGCCAGGATGCGCAAGTCCGGACATCGCTGCAGCAAGGTGCTGGCCAGGGGCGCGACTGCATCCACAATGTGCTCGCAATTGTCCAGGACGATCAACGCGTGCCGTGGGATGAGAAACCCGGTGAGGACTTCGAGCAGCGGCGAGAACGACTCGTCGCGAACGCCGAGGGCTGCCGCTATCACATCGGTCAGCAGGGCACTGTCGGAGATATCGGCGAGGGCGACTAGCCAGGCGCCGTCTGCGAAGTCAAACGATACAGCTGATGCGGCGCGCAGGGCCAACCGTGTCTTTCCCACACCACCGGTGCCGGTCAACGTTACCAGCCTCGATGTCGACAGCAGGTCCTTTACTTTTGCCAACTCGGCACGGCGGTTGATGAAACTCGTCAACTCCAGCGGCAGATTTCCGCGGAAGCCATCGGAGACCCGGTCGGCTACCGAGGGGGCCGCGGACGGTGGTGTGCGGTCGGTTTCGTTCTGGGCTTCGGGACGGAGGTTGGCTGGCAAGGCCATCACATCGACGGTGAATTGGTGGTCCCGCTGGACTTGCCGGGCGAGCTCGCCGAAAGCGGAGGCGGTAGGGCGCTGACTTGCGTTCCGGTTCATAGCCGTTGCCACGAGTGCGGCAACATCCTCCGGCAGTCCGCTTTCTCTCAGGTCTGGCACCGGATGCGTCGTTATTCGGAGGAATTGGGTCACCACATTTTCGCCCGAGCGGCGTTCGAACGCTGCGTGTCCCGTGAGAGCGCAGAAGAGTGTGGCGCCGAGCCCGTAGATGTCTGCGGCCGGAGTCGGGGTGTCGCCCTCCAGGACTTCGGGTGCGATGAAGGCGGGTGACCCTGTCAGTGTTCCTTCGGATGTCCGGAATCCGCCAGCGACGTGTGCTATTCCGAAGTCTGTCAGCATGGGCTCGCCATAGTCGCTCAGCAGGATATTCCCCGGCTTCACGTCGCGATGCACGATTCCTCTCTGGTGTGCGCTCGCGAGAGATCCGGCAATCTTCAGGCCGACCAACACTGCCTGTTCGACAGGGATCGAACCGCCTCGACGAATCCAGGCATCCAGTGAACCCAATGGATAGTAGGGCATGACCAGGTAGGGATGGCCGCTGCCGGTTGCGCCGGCCGCCAGGACGGTCACAATGTTGGGATGTCCGGTCATGCGCCCCATGGCTCGCTGTTCGCGAAGGAACCGTGCTTGATTGTCGATATCCAACTCAGCGGTCAACACCTTGACCGCCACTGTTCGCTCCAGCGCTACCTGCCAGCAGCGGTAGACCACGCCGTATCCACCATGTCCGATCTCCAATGCATCGTCGAAACCGGCAGCCGCCAGCTCCGCCGTGAGGGGAGTAACCACTTCGCGGCGTGTCTGCAGCGAATCATCATCGGGCATCGGTCGGATCTGACTTGGCAGACTTTGGGCAGCCGGGCATCATCTGTTCACCTTCCGCCTATCCCCAGCGTATCCCCAAAATGGATCGCCGTGGCCGCTGTCATCAGCCGCCCGTTAATCGGCTGTCGAGTTGCTAAGACAGAGGCGCGTGTGCCGCTGCATATCGGCCGCAGGCTCGACCCGCCGTGCCTCACCGCCTGAGAGTGTGACCGGATTTGGCTGAGTCTGATATCTCCGAAACCACCAGGTGGACACCGCCCAGCCCTAGCACGAGCGCAGATTCCACCGCGGTGACTGGATAAACAATTCCGCTTCGTGGGATCAGTCGGGGCTCCTCGGCAGTCCGGGACAGAGCGTCCGGTACGGAGTGGTTGGTGAAATCCAACGTGCCCAGTTCTTCTCGCTCATGTTTGCGTGGATTTTTTCGCAAAGCGGGGACGGCGCACCTGCCGAGGTCGACCAGATCCGGATGGTCGCGTCGCTGCTGGCGCTGGCGAGGCGGGTGCCGTCAGGGCTGAACGCCACATTAGAGACAAGGCCGGTGTGTCCGGTGAGTGGTTCGCCGATGGGTTGGCCGGTGCGTGGGTCCCAGATGCGGATGGTCTTGTCGCCGCCAGCGCTGGCAAGGCGGGTGCCGTCAGGGCTGAACGCCACACTGTAGATCGCCTCGGTATGTCCGGTGAAGGGGTCGCCGATTGGTTGGCGGGATTGTAGGTCCCAGATGCGAATGGTGGTGTCCCAACTGGCGCTGGCCAGGCGGGTGCCGTCCCTGCTGAACGCCATGCTCGATACTAGGCCGGTGTGTCCGGTGAGTGGTTCGCCGATGGGTTGGCCGGTGCGTGGGTCCCAGATGCGGATGGT
>NZ_JBHVHX010000024.1:0-68544 GCF_042799895.1 Nocardia sp. NPDC057663
GACAGGGTGTGGGAGAGTAGGACACCGCCGGAACATCATTGCGAAAGGCCCTCCAGCATTGCTGGAGGGCCTTTTTGCATTCCCGGACAAGGTCTCTCGCGTAGCAGGCCGGCCGTCGACGTGCCCCTAGAATCGGGGGATTGCAGTCCGAACCATCAATATTTCAGAAATCTGTGTATGGCTCTGCGCGGTCAGCGACCATGGTGCGACGTTGCTTCGGGAGGTCACCATGGATTGGTTGTTCACTCACAAGTCGCTGCGGCGCGGCACGGCCGCCCTCGTGCTGCCCGCCGCCTTGATCGGCGTGATAGCCACCGCGGCGCCCGCGCTCGCCGCACCGTCGCCCGACCCGCTCGCCGGCGTCGCCGACGGCATTGCGGGCGCGGCGAATTCCATTGCGGGCGTTGCCGGTATCGAGCTCCCCGACACCTACGGCCCGGAGACCGCGATCGTGGTGCTCGGCTACGGTCTGCTGCCGGACGGCACCATGCGCGCGGAGCTGAGCAACCGGCTGCACGCCGCGTTGATCCAGGCGTTCATGTCACCCGCCTCCCCGGTGATCGTCACCGGCGGCAATCCGCGCAACGGGGTCACCGAGGCGCAGGTGATGGCGGACTGGCTCAATATCCGCGGGGTGGCCAGGCAGCGGATCTACACCGAGACCCAGGCCGGTTCCACTGTGCAGAACGCGGAGTTCTCCGCGAAGTTGATGGAGGCGCTCGGCGTGCACAAGGCCGTGCTCATCACCTCCGCCGATCACATGCGCCGGGCGCTGGACAACTTCCTGGCGGCGGGCATCCCGGTGGTCGCGACGATGACGCCGGATGTGGCTCCGCTGTGGGCGCAGCCGTTCGGCGCCGAGGGTTAGCGTTCGGGCGCGCCGAAGTCGGTGTCGCGCACTACGATGCGTCTGGCGTCGTCGCGGGGTGCGGTGGTGCGGCAACGGGACAGGGGTACGCGATGGACAGGCCTGCGTGGGCACCGGAGGGCGTCGATATGCAGCATCCGAGCCCGGCTCGGATGTATGACGCCTTGCTCGGCGGCTCGCACAATTTCGCCGTCGACCGGATGGCGGCGGAGATGGGGACCAAGCTCGTCCCCGATCTGCCGCGTCTGGCGCTGAGCAACCGTGCCTTTCTGCGCCGGGCGGTGCGCTTCATGCTCGACGCCGGAATCCGGCAGTTCCTCGACATCGGCTCCGGCATCCCCACCGCGGGCAACGTGCACGAGATCGTCCACGAGATCGATCCCGAGGCGCGGGTGCTCTATGTCGACATCGACCCGGTCGCGGTCGTGCACTCCCGGACCATCCTGCGGGGCCGGGAACAGGCGGGCGCGATCGAGGCCGATCTGCGCAAGTCCGGCGAACTGATCGCCGCGGTGCGCGAGACCGGTCTGATCGACTTCGACGAGCCAGTCGGGCTGCTGCTGATCGCGGTGCTGCACCTGGTGCAGGACGCCGACGATCCGGCGGGCAAGGTCGCCGCGCTGCGGGAGGTGGTCGCACCGGGCAGTTTCATAGCCATTTCACATCTCACCTCGGAGATGCGGCCGGAGGATGCCGGTAAGCTGGGAGAGCACTCCGCCAACGAGACCAGGGTCGGCATCCGATTCCGGTCCAAGGACGCGATCGTGGCGATGTTTCAGGGTTGGGGCATGGTGTCGCCCGGAGTCGTCGAACTGCCGGTGTGGCGGCCGGAGTCGGAGCGGGATCAGCACGAGAAGCCGGGCCGATCGCTCGGCCTGGCCGGGGTTGCGCGGAAAGAATGAGCCGCAGATTCGGCGGTGCTATGAGATGAGGGTGGACGAGTAGTGGGGTCGTGGGAGCTGGCGCAGCGGTGGGCCGATGCCCTCGACGGCGTCGTCGCTCCCACGCTCAACCGCTCCCAGATCGAGGAGATGCTCGCCGCCCTGTGCACCGGTCTGATCGACGCGGCGCGCGGTGGTGAGGATTCCGATGTCGCCCGCCGTGCCGCCAGGATGCTGGTCGCGGCCAACTACCGTGATCCGGCGGCGGTGAGCCGATCGGTGCGGGTGATCTGCGAGGACCTGGTCACCATCGCCGCCGACGGGCCCGACGATCCGACGCTGCCCGAGGTCATGGACCGCGTGATCGGCCTGGCCGCCGACTTTTCTGCCGGTTTCACCGGGGCACTGCGGGCTGCGGCCCTGGCCGAGCAGGAGGCGACCTTGGCCGCGGTGCTCGCGTCCGCACAGGAAGCCGAGAGCCGCCGGGCGCTGTCGGAAGCCCGCTTCGAGGCGGTGTTCGACGGCGCCCTGGTCGGCATCGGCACCGTCGACCTGTCCGGCCGGGTGGTGAACTGCAATGCCACCATGGCCGAGATGCTCGGCCACACCCCGGAGACGATGCCCGGGCGGACCGTCGCCGACATCCTCGGCCCACAGAATCTCAACCACGCGTTCGTCGAACTGCAGCGCATGGTCACCGGCGAATCCGAGAGCTTCCGCACCGAGACCGAGCATCTGCACGACGACGGCGAGGTCACCGTCATCGACCTGTCGATGTCGGCGGTGCGCGACGCCGACGGCAATATGCGGTTCCTGATCGGCGTCGCGGTCGACGTCACCGAACGCAAACAGCTCGCCGACCGGCTGTGGCACGACGCGAACCACGACGCGCTCACCGGCCTGCCCAACCGCCCGCACCTGTTCAGCCGGCTTGCCGACGCCGAACCACCGATCGGGGTCTGCTACCTGGATCTGGACGGCTTCAAGGAGATCAACGACCTGTGGGGCCACACGGTCGGTGACCGGGTGCTGCGGGTCGTCGCCGATCGGATGCGTGACGGTGTCCGCCCGCTGGACGCGATGGCCGCCAGGATCGGCGGTGACGAGTTCCTGGTGCTGGTGGAGGAGTGTTCGGGGGAAGCGCAACTGGCGGAGCTGGCCGACGATCTGGTGTCGGCGCTGACCGCACCGCTCGAGGTGGACGGGCACATGCTCGCGGTGGGCGTGAGCATCGGCGCCGCCTACTTCGACGAACTACCCGGCACGGTCGACGAATTGGTGCACGAGGCCGATTCGGCGATGTACCGGAACAAGCACGACGCGCGCCGCTATCCGGCCCGGTAGCGGCCGGGCCGGATCGGTGCCACCGCCCTAGACGGGCTGGCGGTCGCGGTTCGCCGCGCGCGCGAGCGAGCGGTCGCGCTGCTCCTCGAATCGCCCGACGTCGACGCGGAGCCGGTCGAGGTAGGCCGCGAGGTCCTCGCGTGCCCGCTCGCCCCGTGCGCTGAAGTCGGTGCGTTCGAAGATGTTCCACTTGCGCAGCACCGGCAGCAGGACCTCGTCCAGGTGCTGGCGCAGGTCGTAGATGCCGTGCTTGGCCATCAGTACACCGTTGCGCCGCCAGCCCGGCATGCCCGCGCCGGGCATCTGGAAGCCCTGCACGATGGTGTTGATCGCCTCGATGGCCTGGTCGGGCACCAGGTCCAGCGCGGCGGCGCAGAGGTTGCGGTAGAAGATCATGTGCAGGTTCTCGTCGGCGGCGATGCGGGCGAGCATGCGGTCGGCGATCGGGTCGTCGCAGACGCGACCGGTGTTGCGGTGGCTGACCCGGGTGGCCAGTTCCTGGAAGGTCACGTAGGCGACGGAGTACAGCATGCCGGCCACGGCGTTGGCCCTGATGTCGATGCCGCCCGCTTTGGCGTCGACGACGGCCATCACCGAATATCCGTTGGTCATATGGATCATCCGCGCTTGCTCGAGGGCCACCGGGTCGACGCCGCGAGTGACCACGAGGTAGTCACGTATCACGATGCCGTGGCGGTTCTCCTCGGCGGTCCAGCGGCCGACCCAGGTGCCCCACGCGCCGTCCTTGGAGAAGTTCTCCGCGAGCTCGCGGTGGTAGGACGGCAGATTGTCCTCGGTGAGCAGGTTGGTGATCATGGCCGCCTTGGCGAGCTCGCTGAGCTTGGATTGCTCAGGGTCCCAATCGATTCCGCCCATGGCGGCGAAGTTGTGGCCCTGGTCCCAGGGGACGTAGTCGTGCGGATGCCAGTCTTTGGCCATCGACAGATGGCGGTCGACATTGCTCGCGGCGACCGGTTCGAGTTCGATGAGCAGTTCCAATTGGGTGAGGTTCCTGGCCAAGCTCGTGCCCTTTCCGTGAAGTGAAAAGCAAGAGTTGCGCTGGTCCGGTATTGTTGCCCGTCGTCGCCGAGGATAGACCCGGCGCACGGCGCCTCCGAACGACACGGTGCGGAGGGCACTGTTTCTGAATTTGGGCGCGTCGCGCCGAGTGCATATACGCTCCACCAGTTCAGCTCCATCAGCGGTTCCCGATCCAGTCGTGGCATAGCTAGAGAGAGTGAGCGAAAAATATGACGGACATCGTGGTCACGAGCCTGGCGGCGACCACGTCGATCGCGGGCGACGTCGACTCGACCTGGAAGGGTCTGCTCAACGGCGAAAGCGGAATCGACGTCCTGGAGGACTCCTTCGTCGACGACTTCGACCTGCCGGTGCGGATCGGCGGTCATCTGAAGGTCGCCCCGGCCGCCTCGCTCACCCGCGAGGAGGTGCGCAGGCTGTCCTATGTCGAGCAGATGGCCGTGGTCCTCGGTCGCGAAGTGTGGCGCAACGCGGGCAATCCCGAGGTGGATCGCGACCGGCTCGGGGTCTCGGTCGGCACCGGACTCGGCGGCGCGGAATCCCTGATCTTCGCCCGCGACAAGCTCGGTAACGGCGGGTACCGGAAGGTCTCGCCGCTGACTGTGCAGGCGATCATGCCCAACGGCCCCGCCGCCTGCGTCGGCCTCGAATTGGGGGCGCGCGCCGGTGTTTCCACCCCGGTCTCGGCCTGCTCGTCGGGGTCGGAGGCGATCGCCAACGCCTGGCGGATGATCGTGATGGGCGATGCCGACATGGTGGTGACCGGCGGTGTCGAGGGGTCTATCCAAGCGGTGCCGATCGCGGCGTTCACCCAGATGCGCGCCATGAGCACCCGCAACGGTGATCCCAAGGCGGCCTCGCGACCGTTCGACAAGGACCGGGACGGCTTCGTCTTCGGCGAGGCGGGCGCGATGATGGTGATCGAGACCGAGGAGCACGCCAAGGCCCGCGGCGCGACGATCCACGCGCGGCTGCTCGGGGCGGGCGTCACCTCCGACGGATTCCACCTCGTCGCACCGGATCCCGAGGGCACCGGCGCGGCGCGGGCGATGACGCGGGCGATGCAGACCGGTGGGATCAGCCGCACCGATGTCACCCACATCAACGCCCACGCGACCGCGACGCCCATCGGTGACACCGCCGAGGCCAACGCGATCGGCAAGGCGATCGGCTCGCACGCGTCGGTGTACGCGCCCAAGTCGGCGCTCGGGCATTCGATCGGCGCGGTCGGTGCGCTCGAAGCGGTGCTGACCGTGCTGAGCGTGCGCGACAGCATCATTCCGCCCACCCTCAACCTGGACAACCAGGACCCCGAGATCGATCTGGACGTGGTCTCCGGTGAGGCTCGGCGCGGGCGGATCGATTACGCGGTGAACAACTCCTTCGGATTCGGCGGGCACAACGTCGCCGTCGCCTTCGGGCGGTATTGACCCTTCGCCACGGCGGCGCCTCCTACAGATTGCACGAGTTCAGCCTCCCGGCGAGGCATTGTGCGTTGAAAAGGATAGGGAATGATCGGCGAGACTTTCGACGACTATGTGGACGAACTGGGCAATATCCGGATTCCCGGTGACCAGACCCTGATCGACTTCGTCGACAAACACAGCGAGGCCAACGGGGACGATCTGGCCTATCGCTTCATCGACTATTCACGGGAACGTGAGGGTGAGTACCAGGAGCTGACCTGGCGGGAATTCGGGGTCAGGCTGCGCGCGGTGGCCGCGCGGCTGCAACAGGTGACCACGCCCGGTGACCGGGTCGCGGTGCTCGCACCTCAGGGCCTGGACTACGTCGTCGCGCTGTTCGCGGCGGTGTACGCGGGGAATGTGGCCGTGCCGCTGTTCGATCCGGAGGAGCAGGGCCACAGCGACCGGCTGCACGCGGTCCTGGGCGACTGCGAACCCGTCGCGGTGCTCACCGTCGGCACCGCGGCGGCCGGGGTCCGCAAGTTCTTCCGTGAACAGCCCGCCGCGCAACGGCCGAGGATCATCGCGGTCGAGGCGATTCCGGACACCGTCGGCGCGGGCTGGCGCAGGCCCGACATCAACATCGACAGCGTCGCCTACCTGCAGTACACCTCGGGGTCCACCCGGGCGCCGGCGGGCGTGGAGATCACCCATCGCGCGGTCGGCACCAATCTGCTGCAGATGATCGACGCGATCGGCATCACCGAGAACGCGCGCGGGGTCACCTGGCTGCCGCTGTTCCACGACATGGGGCTGCTGTCGGTGATCCTGCCGACCATCGGCGGCAAGTTCATCACCATCATGTCGCCGAGCGCGTTCGTGCGCAGGCCGTCGCGCTGGATCAAGGAATTGGCGGCCCAGGCCGACGGTGCCGAGATCTATTCGGCGGCACCGAACTTCGCCTTCGAACACGCGGCGGTGCGCGGGCTGCCCAAGGGTGACGAATCGCTGGACCTGTCGAACGTGATCGGCCTGATCAACGGCAGCGAGCCGGTGTCGGTGGCCTCCATGCGCAAGTTCAACGAGGCCTTCGCGCCGTACGGGTTGTCCAAGAACGCGATCAAGCCCTGCTACGGGATGGCCGAGGCGACGCTGTTCGTCTCGGCGACCAAACGCGACGACGAGGCCAGGGTGGTCTACGTCGATCGCGGGCAGCTGAACGCGGGCCGGATGGTGGCGGTCGACGAGCACTCCGGCGGCGCGGTCGCGCAGGTGTCGTGCGGGTACGTCGCGCGGTCGCAGTGGGCGGTGATCGTCGACCCGGAGACCGGGATCGAGCGCCGGGAGGGCGAGGTCGGCGAGATCTGGCTGCACGGCGACAATATGGGCGTCGGGTACTGGGGCAGGCCGGGGGAGACCGCGGAGACCTTCCACAACCGGGTGATCGCCCGCAATCCCGTCGGCAGCCGGGCCGAGGGCGCACCGGACGACGCGCGGTGGATGCGCACCGGCGACTTCGGCGCCTACCACGACGGCGAGCTGTTCATCACCGGCCGGGTGAAGGACCTGGTGATCGTCGACGGCCGCAACCACTACCCGCAGGATCTCGAGTACTCCGCCCAGGAGGCGAGCACGGCGCTGCGGCCGGGGTTCGTCGCGGCGTTCTCGGTACAGGCGGGGCAGCTGCCCGCGCCGGTGCTCGAGGCGGGCGGACCGACCGACGAGGCGGCCGAGCAGCTGGTGATCGTCGCCGAACGCGGCACGGGCGCAGCGAAACTGGACCCGGAGCCGATCGTGGACACGGTGCGCGCGGCGATCGCGCGCAGGCACGGTGTCACCGTGCGTGACCTGCTGCTGGTGCCCGCGGGGTCGATCCCGCGCACGTCGAGCGGCAAGATCGCCCGGCGGGCCTGCAAGGCGGCATATCTGGACGGCACGCTGCGCGGCGGGCACCGGCAGGACGCCTATCCGGACGCGCCCGAGGAGTGAGACCCGTTCGGCCACCGGATGTCCGGTGGCCGAACTGTCTTGCGGGCGTTCTCAGTTGACGCAGGGGATGGTGCTGCCGATCGTGGTGGTCACCGGTTTTCCGGTGTCGGGCAGCGGAGCTGCCGAGGTGCCCGGTGTGGTTGTCGTCCGACCAGTGTCGTCGGGCACACCGACGACACTGGTCGGAATCGGCGCGGTGGTGGTGGTTTTCGATACTTGCTGTCCGAAGGCGGCCTGCACCTCCCGTTTGATCGCGGCCGGGTCGACGATATTGACGTCCTGGCCGTCGATCACGTCGTAGCGCACCACCGGCAGTGTGCGGAATTCCACCGGCAGCGAGCCCGCCGCGCCGAGCTCGCGGGCGAAGTCGAACAGATTCCAGCCGTCGGAGAGCACCAGGTCCTTGTGCGCCACATCCATCAGCGCCGAGAGCCTGCTCAGATTGGTGAGTGTGCCGGAATCCTCGAGCGAGTTGGCCACCGACGTGAGGAACGCCTGCTGGCGGTGCGTGCGATCGAGGTCGCCGTTGCGGAGGCCGTGGCGTTGCCGCACGAAGGCGAGGGCTTGGGCACCGTCGAGGTGCTGGCGGCCCGCCGGGAACACCGCACCGGAGAACTCGCTGTCGTCGACCGCGTTGTTCAGGCAGACATCGACGCCCCCGACCGCGGTCGCCAGATCGTAGAAACCGGCCAGCGAGATCTCGGCGAACCGGTCGATCGGTACGCCGACCAGATTGCGCACGGTGGACACGATCGACGCGCGGCCGGCCTCGCGGCCGCGGCGCTCCAGCACCACCGGGTCTGTCTCGCCCTGCTCGATCAGCTTCGCCTGCACCGCGGCCTTCTTCAGTCCGTACGCCTCTTTGATCTTGATCTGCCGATAGCCCGGGATGCCGGTCACCGCAACGTAGTCGTCGCGGGGGATGGAGAACGCGACGATCTTGCGCAGGTCGGCGGGAATGTGGAGCAGGATCAGCGAATTCGCGTTGTAGCCGCCCTCGGTGCCGTCGCCGGCGTGCAGCTGGTCCAGGATCTCCTTCGGCAGGTCGTTGCCGTTGAGGTCCTTGCGGGTGTCCAGGCCGATCAGCAGGATGTTGACGTCGCCACCGCGCGAGCGGGGCGGGTCTTCGCCGAGCGCGGTGGAATGGGTGACGCCGGAATCGACGTCGTTCTTCGCCGACCAGGCCAGGCCGGTGCCGGTGAGGATGGCCAGCGCGGTGGTCGCGCCGATGATCCTGACCATGATCAGGCCTGCCCGGCGCACGCGGCCGTGGCGGGTCGGACGGGTGGTGCGGGGGACCTGGCTGCCGACGCGCTGCGGTCCGGGCCGGGGTGTTTCCCGGCGTGGTAGCGGCACTGCGTCGTCTCGGTTCACCGCAGTGCACTACCTGTCGAACGGCTACAGGCCGCGACGAACGGCGTGAGCCCGGCTGCGAGCCCCGCCCGGAAACGACGTCCTGCCATGCGCCCTCCTGTGCCGGCTGCCCGTCAGCTCTGTAGTCCGCGCACCTTGCCCACCACGTGCCGTGAAGCGATGACGGCAACCAGCCTAGCCCCGCGACCGCCCGCGGTCAGTCCTCGCTGCTGGTGCGTTCACCGAGGAATCGCAGCAGCGCCGGATCGGCGGAGGTGAACCGGTCGACTTCCTGACCGCCGGTGCATTCGAACAGGCCGATGGTCACCGAGCCGGCGCGGCGGACGAGCACCCGCCAGATCGCGCCGGAATCCTGCCAGCGGCGCAGGGCCTCGACCGGGTCGATACTCATGCCCGCTCACGGTAGTTCGCGGCGACCAGCGCGAGGCAGGCCGCGGCGACCAGCGCGACGACCAGATACATGGCCGGATAGCCGAAGCCGAAGCCGCCGTGCAGGGCGGACAGGACGGCGGGCACACCGAAACCGAGGTAGCTCACCGAATAGAAGACGGCATTGAGCCCGGCCAGATCACCGGGGCCCGCGATCCGCTCGATCTGCTGTAGTCCGGCGACCAGGCCGATGCCGTACCCGCTGCCGAGCACGACGGCGGTCAGCAGTGTCACCCAGATGCTCAGGGTGGCCGCGGTCCAGGCCGCCAGCACCATGCCCGTGGTGAGCAGCACCAGGGCGACGACGGCGGCGCGGGCGGTGCCGGGCCGGTCGATCCGGCGGGCCACCGATTGGATGGTGAAGCCGCAGCCGAGCGTCACCATGGTGACCAGGGCGGAGAAGGCGATCGGGGCGCCCTGCACGCGGGGCAGCATGAGTGTCGGCAGGACCGCGTAGGCGGTCGCGTTGGCGGTGAACAGCCACAGGGCGATCGGGACGGCGACCCGCAGGAAGCGGCGATGCCCGGCGGCGGGGATCTTCAGGTCGTCGCGCAGCCTGCCCGGATTCGGCTGCCTCGTCACCGTTTCCGGCGACCTGGCCAGCCACACCGAGGTCGCGACACACAGCGCCGCGTTGACGAGATAGGCGGTGGAATCGGGCAGCGGCCCCCACTGCGCCAGCACACCGGCCACGCCAGCGCCGAGCGCGAACCCGGCGGTGAGGCTCATGGCCGACCGGCGGGCACCGACACCGGCGGCGGCCGCGGCATAGGGCGGTTGCGAGAGCTCCTTGAGCCAGCTGCCGCCGACCGCCATCGCCAGTCCGAGCGCGACGCCGCACAGCATCCGCCCGGCCGCGAGCATCGGGACCGAGGCCGCGCCCGCCGCGAGCAGCAGCGAACCGGCGGCCGCGATCAGCGGGGCGGGCAGCATCAGCGGGCGGCGCCCGAACCGGTCCGAGAGCGGGCCGCCGATGAGCAGCGCGGGCACGATGCCGAGGACGTAGTAGAACAGCAGCAGATCGACCGCCGTCAGCGGCAGGCCGTGACTCTTGTACATCACCAGCAGCGGCGTGAACTCGTTGCCGCCCCACGCGATCGCGACCATCGCCGCGGAAACACCGAGCCAGGCGCGGGCGCGGGTGCTGGAGACAGCACGGGGCCGTTCACTGGTGAGAATCGCCATCACAGGCCCTTTCCGTCGTGCGCGCACCGGGGCACGCTCACGGGGCGAGTGGTGGCAACCGGTCTCATTTTAGGCGCGGCCGATCGCTGTACTACCGTCGGCCTGTGCGTGAGCTGCGGGTCGGGTGTGCGATGTGGACGCATCCGCAGTGGCAGCAGCGGCTGCCGGCGCCGGGGGAGCGGCTGCGCGCCTACGCAGGGCACTGCGGCGCCGTCGAGGGCAACACCACCTTCTACGCGACGCCGTCGGCCTCGACCGTGGAGTCGTGGGCCCGGCAGACCGCGCCGGACTTCCGGTTCGTGCTGAAGCCGCCGCGCGCGGTCACCCACGAGCGCAGGCTCGTCGACGCGCATGCCGAGCTGAAAGCCTTCCTCGACGTGATGGCGCCGCTCGGGTCGCGGGTGCATGCCCTGTGGATTCAGCTGCCCGCCTCCTTCGGGCCCACCGATCTGGGCGCGCTGGCCCGGTTCCAGCGCGATCTGCCCGCCGGGCTGCGCTGTGCGGTCGAAGTGCGTCATCCGGCCTTCTTCACCGACGAGCGCGCCGCGGTGCAGCTGGAACGGGTGCTGGGCCGGATCGGTGCCGAGTGGGTGCCCTTCGACACGACCGTCCTGTTCGACGGACCACCCGGTGACCCGTCGGAGTACGAGGCGCGCGCGAAGAAGCCACGGGTGCCGCGCCGGATGCGGGCACTGACCGAATACCCGATCGTGCGCTACCACGGCCGCGCCGACGAGGACCGCACCATCGGGGGCTGGCAGCCGTGGGTCGAGACCGTCGCGGAGTGGCTGCGCGAGGGCCGCTCACCGACGGTGTTCGTGCACACCCCCGACAATGCCGCCGCCCGCGGGCTGGCCCGCCGCTTCCACGACGCGGTCGGCGCCGTGGTGCCGGAGCTCCCGCCGCAGCCCACCCCCGAGCCCGACGAACCGATGACCCTGTTCTGAATTCCCCGGACGCGTGTCGGACCCCCGTGGCATGCTGTGCGCCAGCACTGGGGAGTGGGTGGGCGGACTCGAAGGGGACGAGTGATGTCTACGGAGCGAATGTCGTTGTCGCGTGCGCCGCATTGCGAGCCGGGCCTTGAAACAGCAAGAACGCCGTCGCGATCTCAGCGGGCTGTCGGCGAGGCAGTGGATATCGCTGTGCCGCAGCGCGTTCCGGGGTCGGTGCGCCGTCGAGCCGCCGGTGGTGCGCCGTTCGGTGTGCGCCGGGCGGTCAGCGCGGCGTGCGCACAGGGCAAGCAGGCCGAATCCGTTGTCGAGGCACAGCGATTCGCCGAGCAGTCCGTGCGGTTGGTGCTCGAGGTCGTCGACCGGCGCAGGCAGCCCGACCAGTTGCGCCCGGTCACCGACGCACGGGTCCTGGCATCGGTGCGCACCATGCTCACCCAGGACCTCGCCCCGGGCCGCAGCCTCGGCGCGGCCACGGTCAAGCACGTGCGGGTGACCTCGACCGAGCAGGGCGGCGCCGAGATCTTCGCCTCCTATCAGCGCGGCCCGCGAACCTTCGCGATCGCGGGCCGCATCGAATTGGCCAAGGATCGTTGGCGTTTGGTGGCGCTACGGCTGTTCTGACGCACGTCGGCGCCGGGCGGTGACCCCGGAGAAATCGTGCGAGACCTGGTGATTGCGATCGGCGAGAGTACCGAACGCGTGATCGGGGTGCAGGCCGAAGTACTGCCTGCGGGTCCGGTCGGTCCAGGCCAGTGCCGCCGCGGCGGCGATGCGGTGGAAGTGCACGGTGTAACCGCGCTCGTAGATCCGCAGCAGCGCGTAGCCGCCCGGATACTCCTTGATTGCGGCGACCTCGAGGAACTCGACGCGCCCGGAATCCGGGCGGCTCATCCGGTTTCGATGGGTGTGCCCGCTGTGATGCAGGAATACGCCGGGGCTGGTCCGGTAGCTCGCCTGCAACGCGTGCGCGCTCGCCCGGTCGAGGACGAATCCGGGTCCGCCCGGATTACTCAGTGCCGCATAGCGGGTCACCGGATGGTGGCCGAAGATCAGCGTCGGCTGGTCGGGCGCGGCGGCCAGTACCTCGCGCAGGTGTGCGAGCTGGGCGGCGGAGATCGTGCCGCCCGCACCCCGATGGCGCGTGGTGTCGAGGCCGATGAGCCGCAGCCCGCCGAACTCGTGGCAGATGAGCCGCTGGCGGGCGTGGAAAGCCCAGCCCCAGTGGTCCTCTCGCCCGCGCGCGACGTCGTGGTTGCCGCGGCAGGCGAGGTAGTCGCGGCCGTGCGTGCCCCAGTGGTCGAGGCGCGCGCGGATTCCGGCGACCTGGTCGGCGGTGCCGCTGTCGGTGAGATCACCGGCGACGACGAGATGGTCGGCCGCGCGTTCGGGCCGCCGGATCTCGTGCAGCAGTGCGTCGGTCATCACCTGTGGGTAATGGCCGTCCTCGTGGCGCAGGCCGGGCGGCAACCCGGCGACGATCAGGCCGCTGCGATCCTCACCCCAGTGCAGGTCGTTGGTGAGGGCGATGGTCCGCAGCAGACGGCCCGGTGGCGGTGGCGCGGTGCGGAAGACGCCGGTCACCTCCGGTGTGCCGGGACGACGCGTCACCCAGGTGCGGCCCGCGACCGCACGGACACCCTCGGACCAGGCGGTGAACCGGTAGCGGCGACCGGGTTCGAGACCACGGATCTCGGCGTAGTGATATGCCGTGCGGCGCGGATCGAAGAACTGTGTCACCGGCACTGCCAGGCCGTCGGCGGGGGCGAGCCGGACCTCGGTATCGGAGGCGGCGGGGCGCAGGATCCCGGATCGATCGCGCCGCCGGGTGGTCCAGGTGAGGATCGCGGTGTCATGGGTGACCGTCACGACCTCGAGATCGGTGACGACCAGCTGACCGCGGGGGATCACGGAGCTGCGCGGCCGCGCCATCGGTGCGCGGACGGTGGCCGCCGCGGCGCCGGACGCCGCATTGACCAGCCATGCGGTGTGCAGTCGAGGATCGAGCATGGCCTAGCTCCGTTCGCCGTCTACCGGGGACGGTACGGGTGCCGGTTGAACGTGCGTGGACGGCGATGTGGCCGTCAGCCGCCGTGGTCGTGGCGAGATCGGGGTGGGTGGAACGGGCCCCGCCGCCCGAGGAACGGGGTCCGTGTGCCGCGCCGACCTGGGGGAGGATGGGTTGAACCCTGGCGCGGCAGTGGTGCCGTGGTGCGCCGATTCCGTGGCCGGTTTCGGGCAGCGCACCATCTGCTATTCGGTGCGTGGGCGATTCCGGCTTGGTTGTGCGCCACCGCTTTCCGGCGCGTCGCTCTCGGGGCCGTCGGGTAGCCGGCGTGCGCCGCTGGCCACCTCGACGATGAGATCGTCGTAGCCGCAGCCCAGTTCGTGCAGGCGGAGTTGCGCGGCGCGGAGTTCGGGCTCGGCGCCGCAGGCCAGCGCGCGGTAGGTGAGTGCGGCGAAATGGGCCATGCGATCGACGACGGCGCCGATGCTCTCGGTGTGCATCGGTGCCGTCGTCGCCGGCCGGGGGGAGCGGATGACCACCCAGCGGTCGATCTCGCAGACCAGACGCGCCCGCTCCCAATCGATCTCGCTCGTGTCGCCCGGCACGAGCTGTTCACGGCGTTCGTGCAGGGCGGCCAGTTCGTGCGCGGCCCGCAGGACGGGATCGCCGTCGCCGGTGAAACCGCAGACCGCCTGCATCATCTGTGCACGGTCCGGCAGTACCGGTTCCTGTCCGGGTTCACCCGATGAACCGCCGTCCGCGTCCACTGTGCCGCACCGTCCTTGTCGCCCGCGTATGTACCGCTTCCGAAGGACATTCGTCTCGGCCGGAGCTCCGGATAGGTCACGAAATAGCACCTCAACAGCGAAAACCGGCCGCGAACAGCAGTGCGGATGCTGTTCGCGGCCGGTCGAGATCACCTGTGCGCAGAAGTATTACAGGCTGCGGGCGATGATCTCCTTCATGATCTCGTTGGTGCCCGCGTAGATCAGCTGGACGCGGTTGTCGACCCACATGCGCGCGATCGGGTACTCGTTCATGTAGCCGTAGCCGCCGAACAACTGCAGGCAGGTGTCGGCGATCTGCATCGCGCGGTCGGTGGTCCACCACTTCGCCATGGCGACGGTGGGGATGTCGAGTTCACCGCGGATGTGCTTCTCGACGCAGTCGTCGATGAACACGCGCGCGATGCGGGCCTCGGTGGCGACCTCGGCCAGCTTGAACTTGGTGTTCTGGAAACCGAACACCGGGCGGCCGAACGCCTCGCGCTCCTTGGTGTAGCGCAGGGTGTGGTCGAGGGCGACCTCCATGCCCGCGACCGCGCCGAGCGAGACGATCAGGCGCTCCTGCGGGAGCTGCTGCATCAGCTGGACGAAGCCCTGGCCCTCCTGGGTGCCGAGCAGGTTGGTCACCGGGACGCGCACGTCCTCGAAGAACAGCTCGGAGGTGTCCTGGCCCTTCTGGCCGATCTTGTCGAGCACGCGGCCGCGGCGGAAACCGGCGCGATCGGCCTCGACCAGCACCAGCGAGACGCCGGCGGCGCCCTGGGTGGGGTCGGTCTTGGCGACCAGGATGATCAGGTCGGCCTGGGCGCCGTTGGTGATGAAGGTCTTGGAACCGTTGATGACGTACTCGTCGCCGTCGCGGATCGCCTTGGCCTTGACGGCCTGCAGGTCCGAGCCGGTGCCTGGCTCGGTCATCGCGATGGCGCCGACGACCTCACCGCTGGCCATCTTGGGCAGCCACTGCTGCTTCTGCTCCTCGGTGCCGTAGGCGAGCAGGTAGTGCGCGACGATGCCGTTGTGCAGGCTGACGCCCCACGAGGTGTCCACGACGCGGGCCTGCTCCTCCATGAGCACGGCCTCGTGAGCGAAGGTGCCGCCACCGCCGCCGTACTCCTCCGGGATCGACAGACACAGCAGGCCCACTTCACCGGCCTTGTTCCACAGATCGCGGTCCACGTGGTGCTGCTCGCGGTACTTGTCGATGTTCGGCGCGAGTTCCTTGGCCATGAAGGCGCGGGCGAGGTCGCGCAGGGCGTCCAGGTCCTCGTTCATCCAGCTGGACCGGTTGGCGGCCATCGAGTCTCCTTACGGCTCGGCACAGCACTGGTCCAGGGGTGACCAGTGGTTACAGACACAGTGTGGACCACTATTGGCGGGGTGGCAATAGTGGGTCTCGGGGCGTCCCGGCGGGCCGCGGGACCGGGTCCCGGCGGTCGAGGCCACGGGTCTTGACGGGGGCGCGGAGTTGGTGTCCGATTTGTGTTGTCCGCGAGCAGTGTTCGACAACGCTTGGGCACCGATGGTGCGAAAACCTTGGCTCGGACAGCGGTCTGGGATTATCTTTCGGAGTCGGGCTACCTGCCGGTATCGCCTGCGCGTGTCGCTCGCGGCGCGCCGGTAATGGGGAGCCGTGTCAGAGCATCGGTTTCACACGGACGGGTGTATGGACTATTAATGGCGTGTGCCGTTCACACGTGTGGTCACCCGTCTGCCTTCGAGATGCCGGGGCGGTGGTCGAGCATGACCGTCGAGTCTCCCCTCGAAGACGACGTCAGCCAGCTCGCTCAGCGAGTCGAACGGGCGCGTGGGCGCCTCGCCTACCAATTCGACCCCGCCCTGACCGACGCGCTGTCGGAAGACGAGCTGCGCGCGGAGCGGGAACTCGCCGAACGCATCCGTGAACAGGATCGCGAACAGCGCTGGAAGCACACCCAAGCGATGGCGCAGGCCTCCGACCGGGCCAGGAGCACCACCGAAGCAATCGAGAAGGCCGATATGCGAGATATGCTGCTCGCCAGAAAGGCGATGGCCTCCCAGCGCCGCGAATCGAGTCCGCACGCGAAGCTGGCTTCGCTGTACCGGCACCGGTCGTGGTCACTCAAGGCACTGGCCGGCGTCGTCGGCGCCGGCATGCTGTGGTCTGCGGTGAACGTGCAGCAGAACATCGCGCCCGGCGGTCCGAGCGACCCGCTGTTCTGGTTCAGCTACCTGCTCGAGGCGATGATCAGCGTCTGCCTGATCATCATCATGGTCGGCACGAACAAGGTCGCCGAGTGGGGCGTCATCGACAACCGGCGCCAGGTTGCGCTGGCCGAGATGGCCCTGCTCGGGCTCACCGTCACCCTCAACACCTATCCCTACTTGCGCGACGGCCGCTGGTACGACGCCGCGGTGCACGCGGTCGCGCCCGTGATGATCGGTGTCGCGCTGCTCATCCACGACGCCGCCAGCGCCCGCTACGGTCTCGCCATCACCCGCGCGACCAGCCAGGTCAGGGACCTGCCCGACCCGGCCGACAACCTGCTGAGCCGCCAGGCCACCGATGGTGTCCGCCTGACCTACCAGCCGCCGATGACGGGCCAGGCCCGCGCCGAGTCGTTCGCCGCCGAGCAGGCCGCCGTCACCGCGCCGGTCAGCCGCGAACCCGCGTGGACGCCCACCGAGCCGATCGGCAACGGCAAGCCCACCGAGAAGCGCAAGCGCTTCGGCATCGGCAAGCCGTCGTCGTCGGAGAAGGCCTCGGCCAAGAAGGCCGCGCCGCAGCCGCCCGTCGTGCCCGAGCCTGCCGCCGAGGCCGCCAAGCCCGAGCCGTCGACGAAGTCCACCGATTCGGTCCCCTCGGCGCGCAAGAGCACCATCTCCGACATCGAGGCTCGCGTCGAGAAGGCCTTCGCCGAGGCCAACTTCGGCTACGAGGCGATCGAACCGGTCAATGTGTACGACACCGGGCAGTTCCGCATCGCCGAGAGCCTGGAACAGGAGCTCAACGCCATGCGGGAGGCCCGTCGCCAGGCCCGCAAGGAGCGCGCGGGGTCCTGACCTCGGCTAACCAAGCCGCTGATTCGTGCTCGTCGAGCATGGGTCGGCGGCTGTCGTGCTGCGAACGGGCGTTCGGTCGTGCCGCGGCCACCGTGGTGATCCGCGGAGGTGCGGTGCCGTCGCGGCGGCGCACATCCGTCGGCCCGGCCCAGCCCGGCGGGTCAGCCGAACAGGCTGCCGCCGGTGCCCGCCTGGTGGCCGCCGCCGGTGCCGCCGATGAGACCGCCCGGGGGCAGCTCCGACGGTTGCACGATGACGAAGCCGCGGCCGGTGAACGAGAGCGTGCTCGCCTCGCCGGTGCTGCGGCCCATCAGCCTGCCGAGGCCGAACGAGTCGTTGCGCTTGATGCCGGTCTGCAGGCTCGACGACCAGGCGACGGCGGCGTTCGGGTCGGCGAAGGTGGCCTGGTCGACGGTGAGCACCACCGGGGTGCCGTGGGTGGTGATGGCGATGCGGCCGCGGCCGGTGAACACGCAGTTGAACAGGCCGGCGTTGGAGGCGTAGCCGGCGGCGCCCTGCACGCGGCCGATGTCGTAGCGCAGGGTGGAGTCGAACGCGAGGACGTTGGCGCCGTTGATGGTGAGGCCGTCGGTGCCGTCGAGATCGATGATGTGCACGTCGGCAGCGCTGTTGGCCAGGAACAGGTCGCCGCGCCCGGTCACCTTCATCAGCGGCACGCCCTCACCGGTGAGGTGCTGGCGGATCGCCCGGCCGATGCCACCGGAGCCGAGGGCCTGGAACTGCAGGTCACCCTGGTAGGCCACCATCGAGCCGGAACGGGCCATCACCTCACCGTTGAGGCCCACTTTGACCATCTTGCCGCCCTGTTTCTGGATACCGAGGCCGGTGACCTCGGCGTGCGAGGGATCGAACAGGTCGCTGTGCACGGACTGGGCTCCTTGCTGGGATGCGAACGAAGGGTAGGGCTGCTGAGCGGGTCCGCCGGGCTGCTGTCCGTAACCGGGCTGACCCGTGGGCGGCGGGAAGGCAGGGGCGCCTGCGGGTGGGTAGGGATGAGCCGGCGGCTGCCCCGGCGGTGGGGCGAACTGGCCGGGCTGACCGGCGGGCACGGTCGGCGCGCCCACACCCTGCTGCGGGTATCCGGCAGTGGCCGCCGGGGCTCCGCCCGGACTGCTCTGTGCGGCGGGTGTTTCGGGTTCGTCGTCGAGGTTCACCCCGTAGGCCGACGCGATGCCCGCCAGCCCGTCGTCGTAGCCCTGACCGATCGCACGAACCTTCCACGCAGCGTTGCGGCGGTAGATCTCCACACACACCACACCGCTCTCGGTGGTGAGCCCCGGGATCGGGAAAGTCAGTGCGGTGGCACCGGATCCGATGGTGGCGGTGAGCTGGCCGACGGAGGCGAAGGTGGCGGGCCCGCGGCCGTCGAGGCTGGCGGTGACGACCACCTTGTCCACGTCGGCGGGCAACGCGGAGGTCCGCACCTGCACCACGTCCGGCCCGCCGTTGCCGTGGCGGTACACCACACCCGGGCCGGTCGGCTGGTTGAAGAACACGAAGTCGTCGTCGGAGCGCACGACTCCGGCGCTGTTCAGCAACAGCGCCGAGACGTCGACCGAGGCCGAGCTCGCCACGGTGACCGTCAGCTCGTCACCGGGCGCGGGCCGGTTCTCGCCGGGGGCCAGCGCGGTCACGCGACCACCCCCGTGGTCTGGGTGGTTTGTCCGATTCGCAATCGTTCCACGGCCTCGATAGTGCCGTGTGCGCCGCCGCCGCGCCAACCGCCCCTGTCAGCCCGCCGTGGCGCTCCTGTCCGGGAACGGGCCCGCATCGGCGGTCGCGCGCTCGATCAGCACGAACGGGATGGTGACCAGTGCCAAGCCGGCACCGATCCACGGAACCGCGGTGATCTGCGCACCGGAGTTCAGGACGACACCGGCGATGACGGGAACGAGACCGATGCCCAGCTGGAAGGCCGACACCGTGGTCGCGCCTGCCAGGGTGGGCGCACCCGCGGCGATGGTGAACACGCGACCGTAGATCGCGGGGTTGACCACGAACCCGGCGATGCCGAGCAGCAAGACCAGCGGAACGACAGCCACGGCATGTCCGGCGGTGATCGCGATCAGAGCCGAACACAGAGCGATCCCCGCCGACCCCGCGATCAGCGCCAGATAGGGCCGCTGGTCGGAGATCCGGCCACCGATCGCCAAGCCGAGGTACGCGCCGACACCGAACAGCACCAGGATCGGCGCGAGCCAGGCATCGGCAATCCCGGTGACGGTGGTCAGCAGTTCGGCGAGATAGTTGAACGTGATCATGTAGGCCGCCGTGCTCAGCAGCGTGGCGGCGAGGACGAGCCACAGCCGCGGCTGCCGCAGCGCGGCGAGCTCACGGTCGAGACGGGGTTCCGCGCCCGCGGTGGTCGGCGGCATCAGCACGGCGACAGCGGCGGCAGCCAGGACTGTGAGGACGACCACCAGCCAGAAACCGCCCTGCCACCCCGTGCGATAACCGATGAACGTTCCGGCGGGTCCGCCGAGGATCATCGCCAGGCTGAGGCCGCTGATCACCACGCCCGAGGCGCGGGCCGCACGGTCGCCCGGCACCAGGCCGACGGCCGTCACCGCCGCGACCGCGAAGAACCCCGCGTAGGCGAGGCCGGCCACGAAGCGGGTGATCAGCAGCGCGCCGTAGCTGCCGATGATCAGGCCGACGGCGATGGCGGCGGCGAAGACCACCTGGGTCACGACGAGTGCGGTCCGCCGCGGCCAACGCAGGCTGACCACCGCGAACGGCGGCCCGCCGAGGACGACACCGATCGCGAACGCGGTGATCAGCCCACCGACGGTGGCCAGGCCGACCTCGATATCGGTGGCCACCGCGGGCAGTACCCCGGCGAGGAGGAACTCCGCGCTCCCCATGGCGAACAGGCTGAAGGCCAGCAGATATACCCCGGCAGGCAGGAAGCGCTCCCGGCTGCGTGGCGGCAATGTCGACGTTGAACTCATAGTTCGCAGCGTGCTTTTCGCGGCATGGAACGGCAACGAATCGTTGCCGAAACAGGAACACTCCCGTGTACTGGATCGGTGCCGAACCATCCCGCCATCGACGCGACCCTGAGCCAGATCGGTCTTCGCATCCGGAGACTCCGGGAGCGCAAGGACCTCTCGCTCGCGGACCTGAGCCGGCTCACCGACATCTCCAAGAGCACCCTGTCCCGGCTCGAATCCGGCCAGCGCAAGCCGAGTTTGGAGTTGCTGCTGCCGATCGCGGCCGCCCTGGCGGTGCCGATCGACGAGATCGTGGCCGCGCCCCGCATCGTCGACCCGCGGCTGCCACAGAAACCGCGGCACACCGGCGGCCGCGTCATCGTTCCGCTGTCGAAGACGCAGGGCGAACCGAAGGCCTACAAGCTGATCATCCCCGAGACCGAGTCCGAGCCGTTCCCGCGCACGCACGCCGGCTACGAATGGCTCTACGTCCTCAGCGGGCGACTCCGGCTCATCCTCGGCGAGTACGACGTCGTCCTCGGGCCGGGTGAGGTCGCCGAGTTCGACACCGAGCACCCGCACTGGTTCGGGTCCACCGGACGTGGGAGCGTCGAAGTGCTCAGTCTGTTCGGCGGGCAGGGCGAGCGAATCCACATCAAGGCCAGGTCCGCCCCGGCCCGGCCGGGTGGACTCTAAGGGTTTCTCGAGGAAACCCGTGACCGCCGCACAGGGCCGCCCGATCGCATTACGCTGCGGTTATGAGCACTGCGGTCCATGGATTCACCGACGACGCGCTCGGCGCGCTGGACGCCGTGGGGGTCGCCGCGGCGCTGCGCGCGGGGGAGGTGAGCAGGGCCGAGGTGATCGAGGCCGCTGTCGCGCGGACCCGCCGGGTCGACCCGAGCCTGGACGCGGTGCAGCTGAGCTGCTTCGAGCGGGCCGCGGCTACGCCGGAGACCGCGGGCGTGTTCGCCGGTGTGCCGGCGTTCGTCAAGGACAACACCGATATCGCCGGCCTGCCCAGCTGCCACGGTTCGGCGGCGTTCACGCCGCGGCCCGCCACCGCGACCGGCGGTCCCGGCGCGCAGTTCCTGCATTCGGGCGTGGTCGTGATCGGCAAGTCGACGCTGCCGGAGTTCGGGCTCACCGCCAGCACCGAGTTCACCGATCGCGCGCCGACCCGCAATCCGTGGAATCCGGAGTATTCGGCGGGCGCGTCGTCGGGTGGCTCGGCGGCGCTGGTCGCGGCCGGGGTGGTGCCGATCGCGCACGCCAACGACGGCGGCGGCTCGATCCGGATTCCGGCCGCGGCCAACGGCCTGGTCGGGTTGAAACCCACCCGCAACCGGCTGCTCGACCAGCCGGGCACCCGCCGGCTGCCGGTGCACCTGGTCACCGAGGGAGTGCTGACCCGGTCGGTGCGCGATACCGCGCACTATCTGGCCGCGGTCGAGCAGTTCCGCGCGAATCCGAAGCTGGCGCCGATCGGCCTGGTCGAGGGGCCGAGCGCGCGGCGGTTGCGGATCGGGCTGATCACCGAGGACGTCCTCGGCCGCCCGGTCCACGCCGACAATGCCGCCGTGCTGGCCTCGGCCGCACAGATTCTCGGTGGCCTCGGTCATGAGATCGTCGAGATGCGACTGGACGTGGAACCGCGGTTCATCGACGATTTCAAGCGGTACTGGGCGGTGATGGCCGCGGCGATGACGCTGTCGTTCCGGCTGGGCCACCGCGACCATTTCGACCCGAGCAAGCTCGACCCCTTCACCAAGGGCCTGATCGGGCTGGCCACGCGCAATCCGCTCGGTGCGGCCGCGGCGACGTGGCGGTTGCGGTCGGGACCGGCCACCTACGACAAGCATTTCGCCGAGGTCGACGTGCTGCTCACCCCGGTGCTCTCGCATCCGGCGCCGCGGATCGGCGAGCTGGCGCCCGGCCAGCCGTTCGACGCGTTGTTCACGAAACTGGTCGACTACGTGGGCTTCACGCCGCTCAACAATGTGGGCGGCGGACCGGCGGTGTCGCTGCCGCACGGTCTGCTGCCGCACGGCCTGCCCGGCTCGATCCAGCTCGCCGGGCGCCGTGGTGACGAACGGACCCTGCTCGACCTGGCCTTTCAGCTGGAAGCGTCGAGCCCGTTCCCGCGCATCGTCGACCGCACGGCCGCCGAGGGCGCGGCCTGATCAGCTCTGGCGCACCGCGACATTGATCGGGCGCAGCCTGCCTGGGCTGGCGGTGCCCGCCTCGAATGCCCAGTGCTCGCCGTGCCAGTCGGGGAAGTCGGTGTGCCAGCGACCGACCAGGCGCGGGTCCTCCAGCGAGGCGATGACGCCGGCCGAACCGGTGTACTGCAGGCGCTCGTACTTATGCCGGGTGACGGTGTCGACCGAGGCGACGGTGGCGAGGGGAGACATGGCGATCCTCCGGGATCGAGAAAATGGTGGCTGACGTGACGAGGCGCTCCCGGGTCGATGGCCCGGATGCCGCGGTGGCGCGTCACCGCTCGATGCCGAGTATGCCGCGCGCAGCGACACTACGCGTACTCTTTTGAAAATCCTGTACTTCGGATTAACGGTTACTCGTCATCGGACGGTAAAGATCACCAAGACGGGCGCACCCGGCCCGGCGTGACGACCCGGGCGATGGCATTTCTGACCTGGTTGAACGTCGTGGTGCCGAGGGCGTCGTTCCAGCGTGCGGCAAATTCGGCGGCCGCCGCGTCGGCGGCCCTGGTGCAGGCCCAGCCGCGTTCGGTGAGGGTGATCAGCCGGGCGCGCGCATCGCGCGGATGCGGATTGCGGTCGGCGTAGCCCTTGGTGACCAGTTCGTCGACCAGCTGGCTGGCCGCCTGCTTGGTGACGCCGAGATGTTCGGCGATCTCGCCGACGGTCGCGCCGTCGGGCGCCATCCGGACGAAGGCGAAGCCGTGGGCCGGGCGCACATCGATGAAGCCCGCCGCGGTGACCCCGTCCTGGATCGCTTGGCTCACCTCGGCGGCCGCTGCCAGCAGCAACAGGGGTAGATCGCCTGCGGGCGGGGGGTTCTCGGGCACGACAGTCATTCTGGCACTTGACGTAGTAGTCAATCTACTTGACTATATAGACAAGCAAATTGACTTTCTGTAGGAGGCGCACATGCCGGTCATCCACTCCGGAGACGCTCAGGTCCACGAGATCCACAACGCCAGGTTCACCTCGCTCATCCGCCCCGGCACCGGCAGCGCCGAGCTCTGTGTCTGGCAGACCGAGGTCGCGGCCGATTCGGTGGGCGTGTCGCACCGAATCCTGGGGGAGGAGGCCTTCGTCCTGCTGTCCGGCGAGGTGACGATGACGATCGATGGCGAGTCGGCGCCGATGAAACCGGGTGACGCGGCCGTCGCGCCCGCCGGTTCGACGATCGCGATCGCCAATGCGACGGCGGCGCCCGCGGTACTGCTCGTCACGGTCCGGGTCGGCTTCTCCGCCGAACTGCCCGACGGCTCTACTTTTGTTCCGCCCTGGGCGTCCTGAACCGTCTTGACGCCTGTTCTTATCATCGAACTTGAAAGTTTGGTCGCCCGAACAATACA
This sequence comes from Nocardia sp. NPDC057663, assembly GCF_042799895.1. NCBI lineage: Bacteria > Bacillati > Actinomycetota > Actinomycetes > Mycobacteriales > Nocardiaceae > Nocardia > Nocardia sp. NPDC057663. The sequence continues at coordinate 23,825 of NZ_JBHVHX010000024.1, forward strand.
ATTCTGGAATGAAGGTTGGGTTCCACCGGTCGCCGGGGGCGTCGCGGCGCCGGGTTGTCGCGGCGTGTGTTCTGAGTGTCATGGCGTTCGCGCTCACCGCCTGCGGTGGTGCCGCGACCGAGGACGACGGCAAGAAGGTGGTGCTCACCACCTTCACCGTGCTCGCCGATATGGCGCGCAATGTCGCGGGGGAGCATCTGCGGGTCGAGTCGATCACCAAGGTCGGCGCCGAGATCCACGGATACGAACCGACGCCCGGCGACATCAAGAAGGCGGCCGAGGCCGATCTGATCCTGGACAACGGGCTCAACCTGGAAGCCTGGTTCGCCCAGTTCGTCGCCGACCTCGATGTGCCGCACGCGGTGGTCAGCGAGGGCGTCACCCCGATGGACATCGGTGAGGACGCCTACCGGGGCAAGCCGAATCCGCATGCCTGGATGTCGCCGGTGAACGCGCAGATCTATGTCGACAACATGGTCCGCGCGTTCACCGACCTCGATCCCGAGCACGCCGAGGCCTACCGCGCCAACGGCGCCGCCTACAAGACCCAGCTCGGTGCCGTCCGCGACGACCTGGTCGCCGCGGTGAACACGTTGCCCGCCGGTCAGCGGGCCCTGGTGACCTGCGAGGGCGCGTTCTCCTACCTCGCCCGCGACACGGGTCTCACCGAGAAGTACGTCTGGCCGGTCAACGCCGAACAGCAGGCGACGCCGCAGCAGATCGGCTCGGTCATCGACTTCGTGCGCCAGCGCGGGGTGCCCGCGGTGTTCTGCGAGTCGACCGTCTCCGACGCGCCGATGCAGCGCGTGGTCGAGGCCACCGGCGCACGCTACGGCGGCACCCTCTATGTCGACTCCCTCTCGGAGGCGGACGGCCCGGTGCCGACCTATCTGCAGCTGATCCGCCATGACGCGAACATCATCGCGACAGCCCTCGCCGGAGCCCCGAAATGACCACCGCGCCCGTCGTCGAGATCCAGGACGTCACCGTCCGCTACGGTGACGTGCTCGCGCTCGACAATGTCGAACTGACCCTGAAGTCCGGCCGGGTCTGCGGCCTGATCGGGATGAACGGCTCGGGCAAGTCGACGCTGTTCAAGACCATCATGGGCCTGGTCACCCCGGACCGCGGCCGGGTGCTCATCAACGGCAGTCCACCCGCCGCGGCGCGCAAGGCGGGCAGCCTCGGCTACGTGCCGCAATCGGAGGACGTGGACTGGAGCTTCCCGCTGTCGGTGCGCGATGTCGTGATGACGGGCCGCTACGGGAAGATGGGTTTCACCCGGCGCGCGAGCAAGGCCGATCGCACCGCCGTCGCCGACGCGCTGGCCCGCGTCGATCTCACCGACCTCGCCGATCGCCAGATCGGCCAGCTCTCCGGCGGCCAGAAGAAGCGGACCTTCGTGGCGCGCGGCATCGCCCAGGAGGCGACGATCCTGCTGCTCGACGAGCCGTTCGCCGGCGTCGACAAGCGCTCGGAGGCGACCATCACCGCGCTGCTGCGCGAACTCGCCGCCGACGGCGCGACCATCCTGGTCTCCACGCACGATCTGCACGCGCTCCCGCAACTGGCCGACGAGGCGGTGCTGCTGAACCGCCGTGTGCTCGAGCACGGCGACCCCGAAGTGGTATTGCGGCCGGAAAACCTGGCCAAGGCCTTCGGGCTCGATGTGGACGAGTGAGGAAATACTGATGAGCCTCGAAGAATTCTTCCTCGACCCGCTGCGCTACGAGTTCATGGTGCGCGCGCTCGCGACGACCGTCACCGCGGCCGTGGTGTGCGCGGTGCTGTCGTGCTGGCTGGTGCTGATCGGCTGGTCGCTGATGGGCGACGCGGTCTCGCACGCGGTGCTGCCCGGCGTGGTGCTGGCCTACATCGTCGGCTGGCCGTTCGCGGTCGGCGCGGTGATCTTCGGTTTCCTCGCGGTCGCGCTGATCGGCGTCGTCCGCGACACCAGCCGGGTGAAAGAGGACGCCGCCATCGGCATCGTGTTCACGACCCTGTTCGCGTTCGGTCTGGTCCTGGTGTCGGTGACGCCGAGCCAAACCGACCTCAACCACATCGTGTTCGGCAATCTGCTCGGCGTGAGCCGCGGCGAGATGATTCAGATCATGATCCTGGCCGCGATCGTGCTGACGGCCCTCGTGCTCAAGCGCCGCGACTTCACCCTCTACGCCTTCGACGCCACCCATGCCCACGCCATCGGCCTGAACCCGCGGATCCTCGGCACGGCGCTGCTCGGCTTGCTCGCCCTCACCTCGGTGGTGGCGCTGCAGGCCGTCGGTGTGGTGCTGGTCGTCGCCATGCTGATCATCCCGGGCGCGACGGCCTACCTGCTCACCGATCGCTTCAGCCGCATGCTCGTCATCGCCCCGACGGTGTCGGTCGTGTGCGCGGTGACCGGCCTCTACCTCAGCTACCACCTCGACACCGCCGCGGGCGGCATGGTCGTGGTGACCCAGGGCGTCGCGTTCGCGCTGGTCTACCTGTTCGCGCCCCGGCACGGCATCATCGGCCGCCGGGTGACCGCCGCCCGTGCCAGGGCGAGCGCGAAGGTCGCCGTCGGAAGCTGAATTCGGCGAATCCGCCGCGATGCGACGATCCGCGACGCACGATGTCACCTGGAACGTGTTTCAGTCGCGGGAAAGGTCGTCGTTCGATGTTCGGTCTCGGGGTGCTCGATACCGCCGCACTCTCGCTGGATTCGCCCGACGGGCGGCCGCGGGAAGTCCGGCGGGCACAGCAGCTGGCGGTGTGGCAGGCCATCTACTGCACCGGTGTCGCGGTCGCGATGATTCCGGCGGCGGCGCTGCTGCCGTCGGATTCGGTGCTGCTGCGGTACGTGGGATTCGCCTACGTGACCGCGGCCGCGGCGCTGGTGCTCGCGCTGCTCACGCTCGCGTTCACCGCGCGCTCCCGCTACGCGCACGCGCTCGGCTGGTACGCGGCCGCGCTGGTGATCCTGGCCGGTGCGTTCGGTGTTCTCACCCTGCCCGCGGTCGTGGTGTCGGTGGCGGTGATCGTGCTGCTCGACCGCCCGGCGTCCAAGGCCTGGTTCGAGGTCGACGAGTCCCCGGAACCCCTCGCCTTCCGCGAGCGCGTCACGCGGATTCCGGCGTGGGCCCGTCCCGTCGCAGGTCCGATCGGCGCCGGCTGGAAGGCCCTGCTGGCCGAGCGGTAGGCGAGCGGCCTGACCCGGATTCGTGTCGGGGCGGGCTGGCAGGATGTTCCCCATGAAGGTCACTGGGGAGGACGTCCGTGCGTTTGTCCTGTCGCTACCGGAGACGGTGGAGCAATTCGCCTGGGGCATGCCGATTTTCAAGGTCGCGGGCAAGCTGTTCCTGACCCTGCCCGAGGAGGAGACCTCGATGGCGGTGCGCTGCCCGATCGTCGACCGCGACGAGCTGGTGGTCGCCGAGCCGGACAAGTTCTGGATCGCCGCGCACGAGGCGGGCAACCCCTGGGTCCGGGTCCGGCTCGCCGCCCTGGACGATCGCGCCGAATTGGAGGCGATCGTCACCGACTCGTGGCGGCTGGCCGCACCGCGGGCCCTGCTCGAGGACGCCGATCAGTAGCCGGGGGCTCAGGCGACCGGCGTGATGGTGGCCTCGATGGACTGGATGGCGTCGGCGGGGATGACGAAGGTCTCGACGATCTCGACGGTGGTCAGGCGCACGCCCGCGATGCCGGTGTCGAGCAGGTAGCGCGTGGTAACGGTGTCACCGGATTCGGACATGGTGAGGTCGCGGACCGCCTGGATCACCCGGTACTGCAGCCCGTTCTCCAGATCCGCGGTCAGCTGCGGACCGGAGTAGCCGGTCTGGAATCCGACTTCGACTCTGGTGGCGTCGGGGGTGAAGGGCACCGCGCTCGCGTCGTGGGAGACCAGGGCATCGATATAGGCACGGGCGATGGCCTCGCGCGCAGTGTCCGCCGGATTCGGTGCTGCCACAGCGGTTGCCGTGCCGAGCGCCAGGAAGGCGGTCGCCAGAGCTGAAACATGGGTGATTCGCATGCAGAGATGCTGGCGGTCCGGGCGGGTGAGCGCAACCGGTGCGGCCCAGGGACGCGACGACGCCGACCGGTAGGCTCGGAGCTCCTATGGCACTCAGCGCAACTCTGCATCATTTCGCCGTCCAACTCGCCGACGTCGACCGCGGCGTCTACGAGGACCTCGAGCTGCGGGTCGCCCGCCACCCCTCCGAAACCCTCGAGTACATGCTGACCCGCATCCTCGCGTACTGCCTGCAGTACGAGGAGGGCATCGTCTTCAGCGAGGGCGGCATCTCGGCCACCGACGAGCCCGCCGTGCAGATCCGCGATCTCACCGGCCGGGTCACCGCCTGGATCGAGGTCGGCGCGCCCGATGCCGAGCGGGTGCACCGGGGCAGCAAGCTCGCCGGCCGCGCCGCGGTCTACACCCACCGCGACCCGGCGAAGGTGCTGGCCCAGTACGCGGGCAAGAAGATTCACCGGGCCGAGGACATCCCGCTCTACAGCGTCGACCGTGCCTTCATCGATGCGGCCGTCGCGCTGATCGACCGCCGCAATACCGCGACCCTCTCGGTTACCGAGGGTGTGCTCTACCTGGACCTCAACGGGACGAGCCTGCGCGGGGAGATCACCGAGCATCGGCTCGGGCAGGCCTGAGATCGATCCGGCCCCCGCCGCAGGCCGGGTGCCGTACCGTCGGGTCGAGTCGTCGATCAGGAGGATGCCGTGCCGAGCGTGATGAGCCGGATCGTCGTACCCGCCTACCTGCGGATCACCAGGGCGAACCGGAACTACGTCAGCGCCGAGGCCGCGCGCGAACACGTGCGGCGGCTCGGTGCCGCGCCCCTGCCCTACGCGCCGCCGAAGCGGCTGCGCGGGGTCGTGGTGTCGAAGAGCGAGGACCGCGGCTGGCCGGTTTACACCCTCACCCCGGCGTCGGGTCCGTCGCGCGGCGGGCTCGTGTACGCGCACGGCGGCGGCTGGGTCGGCGAAATCGCCCCGCAGCATTGGCATCTCGCGGCCCGGCTGGCCGCCCAGTTGCGGCTCACCGTGACGGTGCCGATCTATCCGCTGATCCCGTTCGGCACTGCGGCACAGGTGATTCCGCGCTTCGCCGAGATTGTCACCGATAGTCACGCGCGGTACGGCCCGACCTTCCTCGCCGGTGATTCGGCGGGCGGCCAGATCGCGCTGTCGACCGCGCTGCATCTGCGCGACACCGCGGGCACGACAGTGCCACGGACAGTGCTGATCTCGCCCGCACTCGACCTCACCCTGGAGAATCCGCTGATCACGGACCTGCTCCCGCGCGACCCGTGGCTCGGCCGCGAGGGCGGACTCGTCTTCGGCGAGATGTGGAGCGGCGACCTGCCGATGAAGGACCCGATGGTGAGCCCGCTCTTCGGCGACTTCACCGGCCTCGGCCCCCTCACCGTCTTCACCGGAACCGAGGACATCCTCAACCCCGACGCACACCTCCTGCTCGGCAAGGTCCGTGCCGCGGGCGTCGACATCGATTTCCACGAAGGACACGGCCTGGTCCATGTCTATCCGCTCACCCCGAGCCGCGAAGGCCAGGCGGCCAGGCGGCACATCGTCGAGACCCTGCGCACCGACCTGCGCCGGGCGGGCGGCTAGCGCTGGGCCAGGTGGTGGTTGAGCAGGATGGTCAGCTGGGTGACCGCCTGGTCGAACGGGTGGGGTGACTTGAGGGCCCGGCTGTGGACGATGGTGCCCTCGATGGTGGTGAGCAGGAAGCCGGCGAGGGAGACGGCGGCGGAGCGTTCGATGCCGGTGGCGACGATGCCGTCGGCGAGGCGGGCGGTCCATTCGGCGAAGGCCTGTCCCGCGATCGACTGGACGGCAGGGTCGAGCTCGTCGAGGGCTGCGGCCATCATGAACGAGCCCGCGCTGTAGTCGGTCTGTTCGAGTGGGGTGCGCCAGAAGGCGAGCAGATCGGTGAGCCACTGCTGCACCGACGGCGCGGTCGGCAAGGCGTCGGCCATCGCGCTCACATGCGAGTACACCAGGCGGGACACGATCCGGGCCGCCGTCTGCACCAATTCGCCCTTGCCCGAAGGGAAGTGCTGATACAGCGAGTTGCGTGAGGTGTTGCTGCGCTTGAGCAGTTCACTCAGCGCGGCCGCGTGGACGCCGTGCTGCTGGACGGTGCTGATGGTGTGCTCGATCAGTCGGGTGCGCGGTCCGGCTGCCATCCGATCTCCTCCAAACCCTTGATTGAACCGATCGGTCCATGTTAGACCTATTCCAACGTGAACCGATCGGTTCATACGGAGAGGATGCCATGCCCACCCCCATCGCCACCGTCGTTCCGGTCACCCATACGGGAATTCTCGGCCTCGGCGTCTATCGCCCGCGCCGGGTCGTGCCCAATGCCGAGATCGTCGAGGCCATCGACTCCTCCGACGAGTGGATCAAGACCCGTTCGGGGATCGCCGCCCGGCACTGGGCCGAGCCCGACGAGACCATCGTCGGGATGAGTGTCGCGGCCGCGCGTGACGCGCTGACCGCGGCTGGAGTGGCGGCCGAGCAGGTGGATGTGGTCGTCCTCGCGACGTCGTCGCAGATGGTCCTCGGCCCGTCGGCAGGCGCCGTCGTCGCCACCGAACTCGGCATGGACGACACCGCCGCCTACGACATCTCCGCCGGGTGCGCCGGCTTCTGCTACGCGCTGGCCGACGCGGCGAACCTGGTGCGCTCCGGCCAGGCGCGCAACGTGCTGGTGATCGGCGTGGAGCGGCTCTCCGACCTGCTCGACACCACCGACCGCAGCTGCGCGTTCATCTTCGCCGACGGCGCGGGCGCGGTGATCGTCGGCGCGGCGGAGCAGGAGGGGATCGGCCCGGTCGCCTGGGGTTCGGACGGCAGCCGCACCTCGGCGATCAAGCAGGACAAGGACTTTCTCGAATACTTCGCCGAGGTCGCCGCCGCCGAGGCGAGCGGCGGCACGTCGGTGCGGCCCTACATCCGGATGAACGGAACCGAGGTGTTCCGCTGGGCCGTCACGTTCCTGGAGAAGGCCTGCCGCAACGCGCTGGACCGCGCGGGCATCGCCGCGCAGGATCTCGACGCCTTCGTCCCCCATCAGGCCAACATCCGCATCACCGACGCCCTGGTGCGCACCCTCGGCCTGCCCGACACCGTCGCCGTGGCCCGCGACATCATCGAAACCGGCAACACCAGCGCCGCCTCCATCCCGATGGCCATGGAACAGCTCCTGCGCTCTGGTGCGGCGAGCCCGGGCGACACCGCCCTGCTCCTCGGCTTCGGCGCGGGCCTGGCCTACGCGGGCCAGGTAGTCCACCTGCCGCCGATCGCCTGAGTCAGGTCCGCAGGGCGCGCAGGTAGCGACGGCGGTAGAACCGCTGGGCGACAAGCAGTATCGGGAAGACCGCACGCCAGAGTCCGGCCGGTGCGGGTTTCGTGAGTGACCGCAGGGTGAGTTCGACGGTGCCGTCCGCGCGCCGGTGCACGACGAACGCCTCCTCTCCGGACACGGGGTGCCCGGTCAGGGTGCCGTAGGCGAAGCCGCACCGGTCGGCGGTGTCGACCACCGCCACCACGCGCACGGGCTCGCGCACCGAGACCGGTCCGCATCCGGCGGTGACCCGGTAGTCGGCGTCGGTCGTCGCGGGCGCATCAGGGGCGACGCGAAAGCCGCTGCGGCGCTTGACACCCCAGTGCAGCACCGCCTCCTTGGCGGCCGCCCAGACGTGCTCGCCATGGCCGATCACCACCGATGTCTCGAACCGCCGGAACCCGGGCGGGCGCGCGATCCAGATCTCGTCGGCGGGACTGGTCGCGCCCGCCGGTCCGTAGGTCAAGGCCTGCATGACGACGACGATAGAGCGCCGACGGGTCCGGCGCCGCCTGCCGGAAACTCACGCAGCGGGTTGCCCGGCTGCCGCCCTGGTGTGCAGCGCCCGGTGGTCGCTGACCGGCACGGCATACGCGGCACCGTCGCGGATACCGAATTCGAACCGGCAGGGAAACAGCGAGGGTAGTCCTGTCGCTCGCAGATCGAAGTTCGCCGCGAGGGTCTGCATCGCCCAGCCCTGCAAGGAATCCGGTAGTCGCAAGGTGGTGCCGTCCACGCAGGACACATAGGCCTGCGTCCGCTCACCGTTCACCGGGAGTGGGTTGCGCAGACCGACCGCGCCGATTTCCAGAATCCGGCCGGCGGTGTGGGAAGAAGCGACGCTCGGCAAATCCAACTCGATGTCGTCCATGCGGGAAACGCTATCGCAGCAACCATTCAGGGAACACGGAAATCGCGCCGAATCGACCCTCTTGGAAACCCTCGTTGACACGGGCCTTTCGCGCGCGGACACGGAAGAATGGTCGGCATCATGAGTCTGCGCACAGTTCTCGATGCCAGGGCGCTCAATCGCGCCACCCTCGCCCGGCAATTCCTGCTCGACCGCGCCGACATCCCGGTGCTCGACGCCGTCGCGCACCTGTGCGGGGTGCAGGCGCAGGAACCGCAGGAGCCGTTCCTCGGGCTCTGGTCGCGGGTCGCCGGGTTCGATCCGGCCGACCTCGACCACCTGCTGACCGGGCGCCAGGTGGTCCGCGCCCATCTCATGCGCCGGACCGTGCACCTGGTCACCGCCGCCGACGCGCTCGCCTGGCGGGGCAGACACGACGCGATGCTGCGGCAGCGGGTGCTCACCACTTACAAGCACGAGCTCGCCGGTGTCGACCTCGACGAGCTCGCCGCAGCCGCGCGTGCCGTGCTGGCCGACGGCGAACCGCGCTCGATGGGGGAGATCGCGCGGGCGCTCGCCGACCGCTGGCCCACACCTGGCACCCGGGCGCTGGGGGAGCTGGTGATCGCGGCGCTCGTGCCGACGGTGCAGTTGCCACCGCGCGGACTGTGGAAGGTGAAAGCCGGTGTGCGCAATGCCCCGGTCGGCCAGTGGCTCGGTCGCGAGGTCGACCCGCTCGCCCCGCCGGGTTCCGACCCCGTCGGCGCGGATCTGGTCCGGCGCTACCTGGCCGCGTTCGGACCCGCCGCCTCGGCCGATCTGCGCGCATGGTGCGGCCTGACCGGTCTGCCCGCCGCGGTGGCCGCGGTCCGCGACGAACTGATCACCTTCCGCGACGAACGGGGCAGGGAACTGCTCGACCTGCCCGACGCCCCGCGCCCCGACCCGGAAACCCCTGCCCCGCCCCGATTCCTGCCCGCCTTCGACAACGCCATCCTCGGCTATCACGACCGGAGCCGGATCATCGACGACGCGGACCGCGGCCTGTCCGTCGCGGGCGCCCGCGTGGTCCTGGTGGACGGCCGCGTCGCCGCGACCTGGACTGTCGCGGACGACATCGTCGCCGTGGCCCCGCTGCGCGACCTCACCCGCACGGAGCGCCGCGCGGTCACCGACGAGGGTCAGCGCATGGCGATGTTCTTGTCCGGCAACGACACCGACCGCGTCCAGGTTCTCTGATCGGCGCCGCGTCGATGGCTACTGGATGGCGAATCGCAGCAGCGCCTGCCGGTCGCCCTGCTTGATCTTGCCCTTGCGGTCGAGCACCTCGAGCTGCCAGACCGGGCCGTTACGGAAGGCCCGCGCGATCGCGTTGGCGTTCTCCTGGCCGAGCAGTGACGGCCAGATGTCGGCGACCGGCTGACTGTCGGCGCCGGTCGCGTCGTAGATCTTGAACGAGACGTTGTTGGCCTTCTCGAACGAGGAGCCCTTCTTGAACGCGGCGGCGACGAACACGATGGCGTCGATGCTCGACGGGACGTCGGCGAAGACCACGTGCACGGTCTCGTCGTCGCCCGAAGCCGCGCCGGTCTGTTCGTCACCGGTGTGCACCACCGCGCCGTTGCCGAGCGGGTTCAGCGAATCCAGGCCGGCGAAACGGACGGGCTCGCCGCCCTGCAGGAGCACGGCGATCAGGTCCAGGTCGACACCGCGCTTGCGCCGCGCCATCCCGAGCAGGCCCCCGCTGGAGCCGGCCGACGGGTCCCAGCTCACCCCCACGCTCATCTTGGTGATGCCGGCGAGGTCGGCCGCGCCGTCTTCCTTCTTCAGCGTAATCACGTTCCCAGGCTACGGACTCGCGGAGCAGCCTGCAGGGCAAGCGAATTCGCCGGGGCACCGTCCTCGCCCCGCGGTACGCCACCGGCGCCGACCCGATGCCGGGCTCGGCTGTCGCGCCTGCACATAGGATCGGCCGGTGTCGTCCGTTCCACAGTTCCGCTTCCGCCGTGTCCGCCTCGTCGCCGAGCCACCCGTCCACCGGCCTGCCGTCCCCACGGCGCGGGCGATCGTCGACTGCGGTGTCTATGTGGACGGGCGACGATTGCCCGGCCGGTTCACCCCGGCCGCCGCGCTCGCCGAAGTCCGCGGCAGGGGAGAAGGTTTCGTCTGGATCGGCGTGTTCGAGCCCGACGCGCACCAGATGGGGGAGATCGCCGAGACGTTCGGCCTGCATCCGCTGGCCGTCGAGGACGCAGTCCATGGACGTCAGCGGCCCAAACTCGAGCACTACGACGACACCCTGGTGACCGTGATGCGCACCGTCGCCTATGTCGAGCACGACATGCACTCGGTCAGCGAGATCGTCGAGACCGGCGACATCATGGTGTTCACCGGACCCGATTTCGTGGTCGCGGTCCGCCACGGCGCGCACTCGGCGCTGGCCGATGTGCGACACCGGCTCGAAGCGGATCCCGCGCGGATGGCGCTGGGACCCGGCGCCGTGCTGCACGCCATCACCGACCGCATCGTCGATTCCTACATCGTGGTCGCCCAGTCGGTGGAGTACGACGTGGAATCGGTCGAGGAGGAGCTGTTCACCCCGCGCAGCACCCTGCCGATCGAGTCGATCTACCAGCTCAAGCGCGAAATCGTCGAACTGCGGCGCGCGGTGAGCCCACTGGCCCTGCCGCTGCAGGCGCTGACCAGGCCGGAATCCCCACTGTCCAAGGAGATCCGGCGGTATCTGCGCGATGTGGCCGACCACCACGCCGGCGTCTCCGACCGCATCAACGATCTCGACGAGTCGCTGACCGCGCTGGTCGGCGCCGCCGTGGCCAAGATCGCGATCCAGCAGAACTCCGACATGCGCCGGATCTCCGCCATGGTCGCGATCCTGGCCGTCCCGACGATGATCGCCGGCATCTACGGCATGAACTTCGACCACATGCCGGAACTGCACCAGCGCTGGGGCTATCCGGCCGTACTGATCACCATGGTGGTCCTCTGCTCGTGCCTGGTCGTCCTCTTCCGCCGCATCAAGTGGTTGTGACGCACCGGCCGGTCAGGTTCTGAAGAGCGGTGCGGCAGGCCAGGGCCGCAGGACCTGCTCCGCGGGGCCTTTGGTCCCCCGCTCAGGACAGTGGCGCCGACCAGCGCAGCACCGTGCCGCCCGACTCACGGTCGGTCACGGCGAAACTGCCGCCCGCTGCCTCGGCCCTGGCCGCGAGATTGGCGAGCCCGCTGCGCCGGGTGATCTCGGGCGCTATCCCCGCACCGTCGTCGGCGACCTCGATGCTCACCTCGTCACGCACCACCAGTTCCACCGCGACGGTGCTCGCCTTCGCATGCCGGACGACATTGCTCACCGCCTCCCGCAACACCGCTTCGACGTGATCGGACAGCGGTGGCTCGAGCACGGTGACCGGGCCCGCGAGTCGGACCGTGGTGCGCAATCCGGTGTCGGCGGTCATCTCGGTGATGATGTGGTGCAGGCGTTTCCGGTACTGCGAGGAGTCGGTGGTGGTGTTGGACTGCAGGTCGAAGATCGAGTAGCGGATGTCCTGCACGATCGCCTGGATGTCGTCGATCGTCTCGTCGAGACGGGTGCGCACCTCGGATGTCCTGGCCCGCTGCATCGTGCCCTGCAGCGACAAGCCGACCGCGAACAACCGCTGGATCACGTGATCGTGCAGCCCGCGGGCGATCCGGTCGCGATCGGCGTACACGTCGAGCTCGCGCATTCGGCGCTGGGTGCCTGCCAGTTGCAGCGCCACCGCGGCCTGGTCGGCGTAGGTGCCCATCAGCGCCTGATCCTCCGGGCTCGGTGGGGTGACTCCGGCGGGGAGCACGGTGGTCAGCACGCCGGTGACCAGTCCGTTCGCCCGCAGCGGCAGGGTGAGGACCGGGCCGAAATCGGCGATCGAGGCGAAGATCGGATCGTGGGTGGGGGCGTCGGAGGTGACCGGACTGCCCGACCGGAACGCCTCGGCCACCGGCGAATCCGTCAGCGGGATGGCCCGGCCGACCAGCACGCCCGCGTCGGTGCCTGCCGCCGCGACCACCACCAGCTCGGTGATCTCCTCGTGCGGCACGTCGGGGTCCTCGGGCAGCGCCAGGAACGTGCACACCGAATTCGTCAGGGAGCGGCCACGTTCGGCGATCAGCTCGAGCACGTCCTCGGACGGGCTGCCCGCCAGCAGTTCGGTGGCCACATCCCGGATCGCCTCCAGCCAGAGCTGGCGCACCCGCGACTGCGCGTAGAGGCGCGCGTTCTCGATCGCGATGCCCGCGGCGGCGGCGAGCGCCTGCACGACCACCTCGTCGTCCTCGGTGAACTCCTGTCCGCCTGCCTTCTCGGTGAGATAGAGATTGCCGAACACCTCGCCGCGCACCTGCACCGGGACGCCGAGGAAGGTCCGCATCGGCGGGTGGTTGGGCGGGAAGCCGACCGAGGACGGGTGATCCGAAAGATTCGTCAGCCGAATGGGTTTCGGCTCGGCGATGAGCACGCCGAGCACGCCGTGCCCGCGCGGGAGATCGCCGATCAGCACCCGGGTGCGGTCGTCGATGCCTTCGTAGACGAATTCGGCGAGCTGATTGCTGGTCTTGTCGGTCTCGCGCACGCCGAGCGCGCCGTAGCCGGCGTCGACGAGTTCGATGGCGGTGTGCACGATGGTGCGCAGGGTGTTGTCCAGGTCCAGGCCCGCCGTCACGACGAGCATGGCCTCCATCAGCCGGTCCATCCGGTCGCGGACGTCGACGATCTGGGTGATCCGGTCCTGGACCTCGGTCAGCAGTTCACGCAGACGCAGCTGAGACAGGGTCTCGGTCACCGGAGGCCGGCCGCCGGCTGCCGAATCGTCGTCCATGCCGGGCATTCTTGCACGGTGCCACGGGTATCGGGCGATGTCATCGGCGCGTTGGCCGGTTCAGGTCGGCGGCCATGACGGCGGCCTGGGTGCGGCGTTGGACCCCGAGTTTGGTCAGCAGCCGGGACACGTAGTTCTTGACGGTCTTCTCGGCCAGGAACATGTGCGCCGCGATCTGCCGGTTGGTCATGCCCTCGCCCAGCAGCGACAGCAGAGTGCGTTCCTGCTCGGTCAGCGTGGCCAGCGGCCCGGTCTGCTCCGCCGCCTCCGAGCGCAGCTTGGCCATCAGCGCCGCGGCGGCCCGGTTGTCCAGCAGCGACTTGCCGTTGCCGACCTCGCGCACGGCGTTGATCAGCTCGAGGCCCCTGATGTCCTTGACGACGTAGCCGCTGGCGCCGGCCAGGATCGCGTCGAGCATGGCCTGCTCGTCGGTGAACGAGGTGAGGATCAGGCAGCGCGGCGCGGGTTCGGCCGAGAGCAGTTCACGGCACAGTTCGATGCCGTTGCCGTCGGGCAGCCGCACGTCGAGCACGACGACATCGGGGCGCAGCGCGGGAATGCGCGCCAGCGCCTCCGCGCAGGTACCGGCTTCCCCGACCACCCCGAGATCCGGCTCGAGCGCGATCAGGTCGGAGACGCCGCGCCGGACGATCTCGTGGTCGTCGACCAGGAACACCGTGATCATCGCTGACCCTCTCTCGCCAGACAACAGACCCTCGTCTGCCATTGACCGTATCGGTCATCGCTCGGTCAGCACCTCGGTGAGCGGTCGACGTGGGGTGGGTGGCCGCTGTTCGTCTTCGGGGGCGGTGCCGATCCTGACCACGACCTGCGGCACGCCGGGATGGCCGATCAGACCGGCGAGCAGGCGCCTGCCCGCGGTGAGTTCGGTGATGTGGGTCAGCGCGCAGGTCGACAGTCCCGACGCGGTGCAATCGAGCAGGACCGCCGAGAGCGCCTCACCGGTCCGCAGCCAGGCCAGGGGTGACTCGTCGCCGGTGCTCAGCACCACGAGGCGAGCGTGATCGTCGAGATCGCCGCGGCGGGCCGAGCGTTCCGGTGTGGGGAACGACCGGGCGACGCCGACTCTGGCGCGTTCGGACTCCGAGATCAGCGCCGACCGCGGCACCCCCTCGGACCGCTCGGAATGTCCGGCCCACCAGCGGAGTTCGGCCTGGTATTCCATGTCGTAGCGGCGCAGCGCGCCGGACTGCTCGGACACCAGCGCCAGCCGGGGGCGCACCTCGTCGGCGAGGACGTCGACGGCGAGATCGTGCGGCGCGACGAGCTTGTCCAGCGTGGACACGACCGAGGTCAAGCCGATCGGCGCGTCCATCGGCAGCCGGTCGGTGTAGCGGCGATCGATGGCCTCGGCGCGGCGCAGTTCCCCGACCGGCGGCTCGGGCCACGGCTCGAACTCGATCCGCGCCAGCAGATCCGGGCGGTCCGGATCGGGCAGCCGGGTGACCGCGGTGTGCCAGCGGGCGGCGGCGAAGGCGGTCCGCGCATGGTGCAACGCCGCGCCACAGCTGATCACCGCCTGCCGCCCGGTCGGGTCCGCGGCCGCCAGCTGCCGATCCGGATCCAGCGACAGCTCGAGCGCGGTGCCGTCGAACACCCACCGCCACGGCTGGGTGTTGTGCAGCGACGGCGCCCGGCAACCGAGCCGGATCGCCGCGCGAACCGTGGGATGGTCGGGCACCGCATGAACTCGCTGATCGTTCATACAGACCAGTCTGGTGGCCCGCCCGCCCGGTCGCCACGGACTTTCCGCATCTCTGCCGAGGCACAAAGTCCCTGATCACGCGCCCGGTCCAGCTCTGAGTGGATTGGTTCGCCGGATTGCGGGCATGCCGAGGACAAGGCCTTGTCGACACCGTGAGAAGGGGTACCTCGACGTGATGGTGATCCGCGCGCCGCGTGTCTACCGGCCGCAGGCCGACACCTGGCTGTTGGCTCGCGCACTGCGTGGACTGCCGGTGCTGTGTGGCGGCCGGGTACTGGACGTGTGCGCGGGGACCGGCGTGCTCGCGCTGGCCGCGGCGCAGGCGGGGGCGCGCAGCGTCACCGCGGTCGACGTGTCCTGGCCCGCGCTGGCGTCGACGTGGCTGAACTGCCGGCTGCACGGTGTCGCGGTGGAACTGCTGCACGGTGATTTCGCCTCGGCGCTGCGGTTGCCGCGGTTCGATGTGGTGCTGGCCAACCCGCCCTACGTGCCCGCCGAGCGCGGCACCGGCCGTGGCGGCGCACTCGCGTGGGACGCGGGACCCGACGGCCGCAGCGTGCTCGACCGGCTGTGCGACGCACTGCCGGATCTGCTCACCGAACGCGGCGTCGGGTTGATCGTGCATTCGGCGCTCAGCGACCCGGAACGCAGCGTGCGCCAGTTGCGCGACCGCGGTGCGGACGCGCGGGTGGTCACGGCGGGGATCGTGCCGTTCGGGCCGGTTCTGCGGGCCCGCGCCGGATGGCTGGCTGCGCACGGCTTCATCACGCCCGGCCAGCGCTACGAGGAATTGGTGGTGATCCGTGTCGACCGAACATCGTCGCGCGTCGTCGGCGACCCCGCCTGAGCCCCGGCGGATCGTGCTCACCGACGACGGCCCCGCACTCGTCGACGGCCCCGTCGATCTCGTCACCGCCGACGGCACGGTGCTGCACTGCGACCGTTTCGTGGTGGCGCTGTGCCTGTGCCGCCGGTCGAGCACCTACCCGCTGTGCGACACCAGCCACCGGCGCAGGCGACGCCGCGACCAGGAAGGCACCGACCGATGAATCCGACCGTCGTCCCGCGTCGCGCGCTGCCCGCCCCGCGCGGCGCGCTGTCCGCCGCAGTCGTCGAAGTGCTCAGGCGCCCAGCGGGTTCCGCGGTGCCGACGGTCTCCGGCGCCGATCCCTACAGTGAGGATCCCCTGCTGACCCTGCACACCTGCTACGAACTGCACTACCAGGGCTTCGCCGAAGTCGACGAGAACTGGGAATGGGACCCCGACCTGCTGCGCCTGCGTCGCGACCTGGAACGGCAGCTGCTCGCCGCGCTGTCTGCGGACGTCCCCGGCGGCGACGACGTCGACGCCGAAGTCGACCGTCTCCTCGAACCCACCTCCGACACCGACGGCATCGCCGGCTTCCTCGCCGAACGTGGCACCGCTGACCAGCTGCGCGAATACTTCGTGCACCGCTCGATCTACCACCACATCGAGGCCGACCCGTACGCCTGGGTGATCCCGCGCCTGCGTGGGCAGGCCAAGGCCGCGCTGGTCGCGGTGGAATTCGACGAGTTCGGCGGTGGCCGCGGCGATCGCGTGCACGCCCGGTTGTTCGCCGACCTGCTGTCGGGCGCCGGGCTGCGACCGGACTACCTGCACTACCTCGACGCGGTGCCCGCGCCGATGCTCGCCCTGGTGGACATGATGTCGCTGTTCGGTCTGCATCGTGGCCTGCGCGCCGCTCTGGTCGGGCATTTCGCCGCCACCGAGATCACCTCGTCCCCGGCCGCACGGCGTCTCGCCGACATCGCGCGTACCCTGCTGCCGCATCCCGCGTGTGTGCACTTCTATACCGAACATGTCGTCGCCGACGCCGTCCACGAACAGGTCATGCGCCGCGAGGTGATCGCCGAACTGCTTCATGCCGAACCGGAAACGGCGGCGGGGCTCGTCTTCGGCATCCAGGCGACGACCCTGCTCGAAGACCGTTTCACCGAGCACGTCCTCGAATGCTGGCGCGCGGACCGCAGTTCGCTGCGGCAGGAGATCGCGCTCACCGATCCGCGAACAGCCGCCGGACCCGGGAGAAGGTGATGGCGACCGGGTAGCCGTCCCTGGCCTCGTCATACGGATCGTGGTCGACGACCAGGTGATCGGTGATCGAACGCAGCACATGCCAGCCGAATCCCGTCTCGTCGATCGGGTCGGTGTCGCCACAGACGGCGTCCACCGAGACCCGGATCCGGAACTCGTCGGCGATGACATCGCAGTGGATCTGGGACGAGGCAACGGCACCCAGGATCAGGCAGGTCGCCGCTTCGTCGAGCGCGACCCGGATGTCGTCGACCTCGTCGATGCCGAAACCGGTGATCAGGGCGACGGTTTCGGCCACTGCCCGCAGCATGACGAGCTGCTCGAGATCGGCGTCGATCGTGATGTGGATCGACGTCGCGTGTCTCGACTGCGCGATGATCCGGTCGCTCGAATCCACGGTGACCTCCTCCCGAGCTGCTGGCACCGGAGCGGTTCACCCTGCGCCTACCCAGGATTTGCCGGACCGAAACACCGCGTGGACCGGATCGGCCTCAGTGCTCGCCGGGCTCGGGGCCCGATGCCTCGTCGAGGGATTCGTAGTACCGGAACAGCGGCCGGACGCCGACCAGATCGAGCGCCCGCTCCACTTCGTGGCTGTCGGTGAGCAGGCGGATATCGACACCGGCTGCCCAGGCGTCCCGCTTGACGGCGCCGAGCATGGCGGCGATCCGGATGCTCAGGAACTCGGTCTCGCGCAGATCAACCACGATGACGCCCGCGCTGGAATGCACCGCGCGGTCGAGCAGTGTGCAGAACGGCGGCATCCGCGCCGCGTCGAGCTCGGTTCCGGCGTGCAGTACCCAGCAGCCGGGTCGTCCGGGGTCGCGCAGACGCAGCTCAGCTGCGGCGGGTGCCGATGGCCCGCGATACCAGCGCAGCCGGCTCGACAACCGGCGATCCAGGACGACAGCCATAGAACCTCCTGTGCGACGGGGCCGGCTGGAGGTCTCAACCTAGGACAATTCTGGCACGCGCCGCCGCCGGTGTCACTGCACCGGCTGCTCGGCGAGCGCTTGCTCCCGTAGAAGGCCCAGGGTCCGGGACAGGATCCGCGAGACCTGCATCTGGGAGACGCCGAGCTGCTCGGCGATCTGGCTCTGGGTCTTGGACTCGTAGAACCGCATGATCAGCACCCGCCGCTCCTCGCCGGGCAGTGCGGCGATCAGGGGGCGCACCGTCATCGCGTCCTCGGTGAGCTGGTAGCAGGGTTCCTCCACGCCGAGGGTGTCGGTGATCGCCTGACTGGCGTTGTCCCGGTCGTCGTGGGTGAATTCGTCGATCGAGTTGGTCTGGTAGCCGTTGGCGGCGACCAGGGCCCGGGTGATCTCGACCAGGTCCACCTCGAGCGCGTCGGCGAGCTCGCGGGCATTGGGGAGCCTGCCGAGCTGCTGGGACAGTTCCTCGGTGGCGGGCCCGACCCGGAGCTGGATCTCCTTGAGCCGGCGCGGGACGCGCACGGCCCACATGTGGTCACGGAAGTGCCTGCGCACCTCACCCATGATCGTCGGGATCGCGAAGGACAGGAACGAGGATCCCCGGCTCACGTCATAGCGGTCGACGGCGAGGACGAGCCCCACCCTGGCTGTCTGGTCGAGATCGTCGAACTGCTCCCCGCGGCCCGCGAACTTGCGCGCGATGTGGTCGGCCAGCGGCAGGCAGAGCCGGATCACCTCCTCACGGACGGCGTCGTAGTCCTCGTCTCCTGGTGGCAGGGCGCGCAGCTGCTCGAACCAGGGCTCGATGTTGTCGTAGCTGTCGCCGCGCGAGTGGGATCGCCGGGTGGTCGTGTTGTCGGCTGTCATTGTTTCCGATGTCATCGCCGATGCCTCGCTTCCGGACGGTTGCGGATGTCCATGGGGTACCCATCGGTGCCACCGCTATGTGTCGTCCGGCCCGAAGTCTCTCGCGGCTCAGGTCGCGGCGGGTCCGTGCACCCGCCGAATCCAGCCGAACTCGACGGTCGCCGGGTAGCCGTCGCCGACCGGATCGAAGTCGCCGTATTCGATCTGCAACGCGTCGGTCAGCGTCGCGACGACATGCCAGCCGAAGGACTCCTCGTCGAGCGCGGACGGCGTGCGGATCACCGTCGTGATGCGGGCGGCGAGGGTGCCGTCGCCGGTGGTGAACACACACTCGAGCTGGGTGTCCGCCGCCGCCACCAGCATCAGCGCGGTGGCCACCTCGTCCAGGGCCAGGATCAGGTCGGTGACCTCGTCGAGCGCGAAGCCACGCACCAGCAGGACGGTCTCGGCCAGCGAGTGCACCATGGTCAGCTGGTCCAGTTCGGCCGGAACCCGGAACCCGACGGTCTTCGACCGGGGCGCGGTGTCGCGATCGTCTGCCCGCACGCCACCTCCCTGGTCCACCGCCACCAACTGGTCGGAGGGTACGCGGGCCGCGCCGCGCGATTCGCGCGTCCGCCGACCGATTCCCGGCCCCTACTGTTGCCTCATTTCGGGTCGTTGCCGGTCGACTCGGGCTGGTCCGGCGGCTTCCCGGGGCGCTTCCGGTAGGCCAGGGCCACCGCGACGACGGCGATCAGTGCCGCGATCACGAAAATTTCCATAGGCGGCGCATACCCCACCTGCCGATCTCCAACCGCTGTTGCCCGGCGTCCGACAGAGGCGGTATCCACCCGGCTCAAGTCGTGCTGTCCGGATCGCGCCGCCGTTGAAGCAGGGGGCCGAGCAGCCAGACGCCGGTGAAGAACACGGCGAAACAGATCCCCGCGGCGATCGCGGCGCCCAGGCCCGCCACGGTGTCGAAGATCAGCACGGTGACCCCGGTCAGCGCGACGCCGAGCAGGATCATCCCGGCGAACGCGTAACGGTGGCCCGCCGCGACGAGGTCGGCCAGCTGATGCCTGCGGAACAGCAGCCGGTGCGTGGCGACCGGGGCGACCAGCAGCACCGTCGCCGCTACCGACGCGACGACGGTCACCAGGTAGACCACCTGCATCGACGTGTCCAGGATGGGGAACCGGGCCTGGAACGGCAGGGTCAGCAGGAAACCCGTGAGCAGCTGCACGCCGGTCTGCACGACGCGCAGTTCCTGGAGCAGATCGGCCCAGTTCCGATCCAACCGCTGGATCTCGGTCTCGTCGCGAACCCGCCTGTCCCATTCCGCGTCGTCGCGTGCCGTGCTCATCGCCGGTTCCTTTCGCCCTATTCAGGGCATGCCCCGAGGCGTTGTCCCGAAACGGGCAGGGCCAGGTCAGGCACCCGATTGAAGCACTACCGAACGGCTACTACCGCTACATGGACCACAGCACAGCTCCACTCGTCGCCGCGGTCGCCGACTACCGCGGCTCGGGCCGGTACGGATTCACCCCGCCCGGGCATCGCCAGTTCGGCCACGACCTGCTCGGCGTCGAAGCATCCCACGATCTGGATCTGCTGCAGGTCCTCGGCGACATCTCCGGCACCGGCGCGACCGGGTACGACGCCGCGGACTCGCTGCGCACCCACCGCCGCACGAGATCGCGCTGCCCGCACCCGAAGACCTGCAACTGGAGACGGTGATGCTGCCCCGCGACGCGTTCTTCGCCCGACGGAGCTGGTGCCCGCCGCGGAGGCGGCAGGCCGGATCGCCGCCGAACAACTCACCCCGTATCCGCCCGGTATTCCCGCCGTCGTGCCGGGCGAATGCATCGGCGCGGCAGTCGTGGACTACCTGCGCACCGGTGTCGCCGCGGGCATGAATGTGCCCGACGCGAGCGATCCTCGCTTGCAAGCGATTCGGGTCGTCGCCGGGAGCTGACCTGTTTGCGTCCCGCAGACCCGGGTAGGCGGCTTTTGGGTCCCCAAGACGGCCCACCGGCCACCGGAGGTGGCTGAGAGATCTGTCTGAAAGGAATGCCATGGGTATCGCGGACAAGGCGAAGAACAAGGCCGAGGAGCTGGCCGGCAAGGCCAAGGAAGCCACAGGCAAGGCCACCGACGACCGTGATCTGGAGAACGAAGGACGCGGCGACCAGGTGAAGGGGAACCTGAAGGACGCGGGGGAGAAGGTCAAGGACGCCTTCCGCGACTGACCAGCCGACTCGAGCGGGCCATCGGTCGCTACGGCCGATGGCCCGCGGCTGTTCCGTCCTGCTCGTGGACGGTGAGCAGCAGATGATCGAAGCGGGCGCGGGTGGGCGCGTCGGCGCCGCCGAGTCCGGTCACCGCAGGCATCAGCGCCTCGGCGAGATCGCGCAATTTGGAGTTGGTCTCCTTTTCAGTCGCCGCCCACGGCGTTGACGCTGAGTCGCGTTCGTTGATCGCCGACCGAGTGGTCAGGAGGCGTCGGGCCCTAAATCGCGCCTGATGCGCGTAATCATGCCTTTCGCGAATTTCCTGGCGAGGGCCGGTGAGATCCGCTCCACGTACCAGGGCATCTTCGCCGACTTGGGCACCACGATGATCGCATCTCCGCGAAACACCCTGTGCAGTGCGCGTTCGGCGAATTTCTCCGGTGCCAGCGGCCGAAACCGCTCCCAATAGCTGAGGACCTTCTCCTCGCTGACGCCGCCCATGTTGAGCCGGCCGTACTTGCCGCCGGTCAGAATCGGAGTCCGGATCACACCGGGGCAGAGCACCGAGACCTGCACGCCGTGCCGTTGCGCTTCGGCACGCAACGTCATCGAGAGGGCAACGACAGCATGCTTGGTGGCGCCATAACTGCCTGAGCCTGCGGTTGTGACGAGCCCGGCGATCGAGGCGGTATTCACGATGTGTCCTGAGCGCTGTCTGATCATGACCGGGTAGACAGCCTGGATACCGTAGGCGACGCCGCGCAGGTTGACGTCGATGACGTCGTTCCAATCATCGAGTGAGTAGGAGTCGATCTCACCGCCGACCGCGATGCCCGCATTGTTGAACAGGTAGTCGATCCGACCCGACTGTTGCACGATGTCGTCGACGGCTCGTTGGACCGACGGGTAGCTGCGCACGTCGACCTCGAGCGCGTGCGCCTTTCCGCCGCGGCTGCGCAGACGGTGCGCCAGCGCCTCGGCGACCTCCCCTTGGCGATCGGCCAGCCACACTTCGGCGCCCGCGTCTACGAGCGCGGTGGCAAGCGCGGCTCCGATGCCGGAAGCACCTCCGGTCACCACTGCGATCTTCCCTGACGCGCTGGTCGCCATAGAGCGGAATTGTATTCCGTCACCCGGGCGTATTCCAGCAACCGGCGAACAGCAGACACTCGCGCTTGTCAGCCTCGACGCAGCGCGGTGCGAAGTCCGCGCCGGATCGGCCCCGATTCGGTGGGCGCCGTGGGCGCGAATTTGCGTTCGGAGGCGGTTTCGGGTGCGTCGTCGCTGGTCGCGAGAAGAAAGGAGTCGGGCAAGGCGAGTTTGTTGATGGTGCGCAGGCTCAGCAGGTACTGCCGGGGCAGCGGGCCGGTGGTGTAGGGCAGGTCGTATTTGTCGCACAGCGCGCGCACCCGCACCGCGATCTCGGCGTAGCGGTTGCTGGGCAGGTCGGGGAACAGGTGATGCTCGATCTGATGCGAGAGATGGCCGCTGAGGAAGGCCAGCACCGGCCCCGCGTCGAAGTTGGCCGTGCCCAGCATCTGGCGCAGATACCACTCGCCGTGGGTCTCGTGCTCGATCGCGGCGGGGTTGAATTTCTCGGCGCCGTCCGGGAAGTGGCCGCAGAAGATCACGACGTAGGCCCAGAGGTTGCGCAGCGCGTTGGCGATGATGTCGGCGGCGAGGGTGCGTCGCCAGTGCCGTCTGCTGAGGATCGGGAAGAACAGGTAGTCCTTGGCCGCCTGCCTGCCGATCTTGCGGACCAGAGCCCTGGTGTGCGCGGCCTTCTCTGCGTCCGTCGCCGCACGATCGCGCTCGGAGTACAGGCCGTGCAGGGCGATGCCCCACTCGAAAGTGGCTGCCAGGAACAGGTTCTGCAGCGGTTGCAGGAGCAGGCGCGGCCGCCACTGCTGATCCCTGGTGACGCGCAGGACGCCGAATCCGACGTCGTCGTCCATGCCGACCACGTTCGTGAACATGTGATGGCGGTAGTTGTGCGAGTACCGCCATTGCGAGGAAACCCCGGCCATATCCCATTCCCAAGTGCGGGAATGGATTTCGGGATCGTTCATCCAATCCCATTGGCCGTGCGACACATTGTGCCCGATCTCCATGTTCTCGATGCTCTTGGCCGTGGCCAGCGCCGAGGTGCCTGCGAGCCAGCCCGGCCGCGAACCGGTGCAGGCCAGGAGCAGTCGCGCGCTCGCATCGAGGATTCGCTGGAACGCGATCGTGCGCCGGATGTAGTCGGCGTCGGGGGTGCCGCGCCGATCCTCGATATCGCGACGGATCGCATCGAGTTCCTCGCCGAGCGCCTCGACATCGGCTCTGCTCAGGTGCGCGTAGACCGCGACTTCGGTAATGGCCATAGGGGTCCTCGCCTGGTCGTAGCCCCGATTCTACGGACTTCTACAGCGGCCGTCTACGACGTAGACGGACTGTGTAGAGGCGAGCGTGGCCGCCTGATCACCGCGCGAGGTGGGGCAGTGTCGCGGTCAGGCCGGTGAGCAGGATGTCGAGACCGCGTTCGAGCTCGGCGGCGCCGTCGTAGGCCGCCAGGGTCGGGGCGAGTTCGCGTACCAGCGGAAACTCGGTGATCGGCAAGCGGTGCAGGCCGAGGCGCAGCACCTCGTCGGATTCCTCCGGCCGCTCCACCACTTCCTGGAGTTCGTTGAGCACGTGCCCGTAGAGGAAACCGAACAGGGCGCGGTAGACGTGCAGTGCGTCGGCGCCGCTGAAACCGGCGCGGGTGAGCAGCTGCAGGATGTGTTCGAGCGGGCGGACCACCGCGATCGGCCGCATGCCGAGCGGGGTCGACAACGGCCGGGTCACCAGCAGGGGAACGACATTCGGGTGTGCGAGCGCCACCGCGCGGAACGAGCGGGCGACCGCGCGCAGCTGTGCCGCCCAGTCGGGGTCCTCCGCGTCGACCACCAGCTGTTCGAACACCAGCTCGGCCACGCCGTCGAGTACGGCGGCCTTGTTCGGCAGATGCCGGTAGATCACCATCGGATCCCGCCCGACGGCCTCGGCCAGCCTGCGCATCGACAGCCCGTCGATACCGTCGCGATCGACGATCATCAGCGCGGCGGACAGGACGGACTCCCTGGTCACCGCGCTGGTGGGACGGCGGGTGCCATCTGTCGAGTCCTCGGCCATGGCGGCACCTCCGTCTGTTGGTTGTGGTCGTCAGTGTAGACCTACAACGTTGACAAGGGTGGGATGCCGGCGTCTACTTGAGTGGTACAGGTCCCCGGAGCTGATACCGATTCCTCGGATCCCGGACGAAAGGACCGATCGACATGCGCATCCGCGAAGACCACCGACCCGGCCCCGCCGCGGCGCCTGCCCGCCATCAGGTCCCGCCGCTGTACACGCCGCGGCTGCGGATGCGGTCACGCTCCTCGGCGGACCGATACATCGACGGCGCGTGGTGGCCACGATCGGACGACCTGGCCGCCGAACTGCCCGATCTGCTCGCGGTGTTGAGTGTGCGGCTCGGTCCGATCTGGCGCGTCGTCTACGACCCGACGTGCTGGGCGCAGGCGCCGGCACGGATCGCGGTCGCGGGGGAGACGGTCCGGCTCGACTCCTACCACTTCGAACTGTGGAACACGATGTACGTGTTCGGCCGCGACGCCGGCATGCTCGTACTGCAGGTGATCCCCGCCGACACCGACGAGAGCCTCGCCCACGAATCCTTGATGGCCGCCGCCGAATCCGATTCCGCCGAACCCGAAGCGGCCCCGGAAGCGCCGGAGAGTCCGCGTCATATCACCAACCATCAGGCCATGGGCGCGCCCGACCAGGACCGGCAGCCGTTCGCCATTCCTACCCGCCCCCCGCGACTACTGTTGCGCGCCCACGAAAGTCACGCCGAACTGTTCGACGGCGCCTGGTGGCCCCGGACGGCGAATCTCACCGCCGAACTCCACGACCTGATCAGCGACCTCACGCCCCGCCTCGGCCGGACCGCGCGAATCAGCTTCGACTGGAACGCGACCAGCCGCAACCAGCGCCTCAACCACCCCGACGATGTCGACCCGCAGGTCCCCGACGTCGACCAACTCCCTGACACCATGCACCTCGTCGGCGTGAACGGCGTCCACCTCACCCTGCTGGTGATCGCCGCGGACACTCCACCCGACGTCGCCGACGCCCAGCTCCTGCACGCCGCAGGCCGGGTCGGCCACCACCCGCCCACCACCGACTGACCACACCGACGCCCCGCCCGGCGATACCGGGCGGGGCGTCGGTCTTGTTCAGGCGGCGAGGGCGCGGCGGCGGGGTTCGAGTGCCGCGGCGACCAGGTAGCTGCCGCCACCCGCGATGGCGAGGACCCAGTAGGGGCTCGCGCCGTCGAGGAA
This sequence comes from Nocardia sp. NPDC057663, assembly GCF_042799895.1. NCBI lineage: Bacteria > Bacillati > Actinomycetota > Actinomycetes > Mycobacteriales > Nocardiaceae > Nocardia > Nocardia sp. NPDC057663. The sequence continues at coordinate 49,097 of NZ_JBHVHX010000024.1, forward strand.
CAGGGCGGCCGAGGAGGTGAGGGCCAGCCAGGCCCCGAGGGCGTATTGCAGCACGTCACGGTAGGCGGCGCCGCCGGCGAGGTAGAGCAGTCCGACGATGAGACCGGAGCCGGTCGGCCACAGCAGCATCTTCAGATCGTCCTGTGCCAGTGCCGAACTCAGCGCGGTGATGACGAAGAACAGCGCGCCGAAGCCGATCAGCCAGGACACGGCGAGCAGATTGCCGACCACCGCGTCCTTACCGGTGACCCCGCGCTGGGCCCGCATCGTCACGATGCTGGTGATGATCATCGCGATCAGCAGCCCGGCGATCAGCAGCACGCTCGGCACCGCGGACGGCAGCCGTACGAGGGGATCGTCGCCGTGGGACAGGGCATACGCACCGTGGCCGAGCAGCCACGCCATCCCGAAACTCAGGTAGGACGGACGGTTGTCGAGCAGGACGCGCAGCGCGGCCGGGCGGGCATCGGTGGTGGAAACATGCTGGGACATCACGGTTCTCCTGTGCGGTGGGGGAGTGGATCAGGCGACGATGACGACTTTGCCGACGACGGTGCTCGACTCGGCGAGTTCCATGGCGCGGGCCGCTTCGGCCAGCGGGACGCGGGCGGCGACCTGAGCGCGCAGGTCGCCGCGCGCGGCGAGATCGAAGACCTTGCCCAGGTCCTCGGTGATGCGGGCACGAAAGCGGTTGCGGTTGCGCTTGCCCGCCCACAGATTGAAGAAGTGCGCACTGCGCTTGTTGGGCAACGCATTCCACAGCAGAATCTGGGCGAGCAGCTTCAGCACCGGCAGTCGCGAGTTGCCCACGTCGTTCTTGGTGGCCGCGGTGCCGTAGGAGACCAGGGTGCCGTGCGGCGCGAGCAGCGCGAACGAGTCGTCGATGCCGGGGCCGCCGATATGATCGAAGACAGCGTCCACGCCCTCGGGGGCGAGTGCCCGGACCTGGTGCGGCACATCGCCGCGGTAGTCGACCCAGGTCGCGCCGAGTGCGCGCACGGCGTCGGCATGGCGCGCCGACGCGGTCCCGATGACGTGAATTCCGTTGGCGCGGGCCAGCTGGACGAGCGTCGAGCCGACCCCGCCGTTGGCGCCGTGCACCAGCACGGTCTGCCCCGCCCGCACCTTCGCGGTCCGGAAGAGCATCTGCCAGGCGGTGATCCCGTTGACCACGAAGGTTTCCGCCTCGGCGGCATCGAGCGACGCGGGCACCGTGACCAGGTCGGCCGCGTCGAGCACGGCATGGCTGGCCCAGCCGCCGATCTTGGTCAGCGCGGCGACCCGGGTGCCGATCAGGGCCGGGTCGACGTCGGCCCCGACCGCGGTGACGGTGCCGACCAGGTCGTAGCCGGGCACGAAGGGGAAGGCGGGCTGGTCGTAGTACTTGCCGCGCCGCATCTGCTGCTCGGCGAAGGAGACACCGCTCGCCTCGACCCGGACGAGGGCTTGCCCGGCCTCGGGCGCGGGCAGATCGCGCCGGGTGACCAGCAGGCCATCGGGTTCGACGCGGCCGGGCAGGACGATTTCGGTGGCGGTGGTGAGCATGACAACTCCTAGTGTGTGACTGGTCAATCACTCGATGGGTCGAAAAAATGCCCCGCGAGGGGGCGGTCAGGGGTCAGTGAGCGTGGGGGTGGCGGATGCCCGCGGTGACGATCTGCGCCCAGGGGCTGTCGTTGCCATCCAGGCCGAGGGTGGTGATCAGGTGGCAGAGCTGCCCGAAGGCGATGAACCGCTGGACGTACTCGTCCGCGGCGCCCGAGCGCTGTTTGGCGAGGTCGGTCACCCTGGCCAGCCCGTCCCGCATCGCCGCGCCGATTTCCGGCACGTCCGCCACGGATTGCGCGTGGACCTGCAGCATCAGCAGGCTCTTGTCGCCGATGAGTTCGGCATATGCCCCGCCCATGTCGTACAGGATCTGCTCGGGACTCTCGGCGTTCGACCGCGCCGCGCCCGCCGACATCGCCGCCTCGATCCGGTCGAAGCACCGCTCGAGCGCCGCGACGAACAGCGCGACCTTGCCGGGAAACAGCTTGAACACGTACGCGGGCGAGATCTGAGCCGTCGCCGCCACCGTGCTGATCGGCGTGCCGTGATAACCGGTCCGGGCGAACTCGATGATCGCGGCATCGACGACGGCATCGCGCCGCAGATCCGATCGGGAGAGGGTGACTCCGCTCTTGCTCATGTGAGTGACTGTACACTCACTCTTTCTGGAGCGTCAACCCCCGACGGACCGCCCGAGAACGGTTCACCCGTTCCGGGTGATGTCGCGACCAGTCTGCGGGTGGTTCGCTTGGCCTCTGATCTCCGTGGCATACACAGATGAGGAGTGTTCGTGAGCGCGTACCCACCGATCGCTGAGCACGGAATCGTCGGCGATCTCCAGACCGCGGCATTGGTGTCCTCGAACGGAACGATCGACTGGTGGTGCGCGCCGCGATTCGATTCACCGAGTGTCTTCGCTTCCCTGCTGGACAGCGAACGGGGCGGCTATTGCCGGGTCGCCGTCGAACCGACCGCTGACAACCTGGTCGTACGCCAGCTCTATCTGCCGGATACAGCGATTCTTCTCACCCGGTTCACGGGGCCCGACGGCGTGGGCGAGGTCGCCGACTTCATGGCCCCGATCCCCGGTACCGAGGCCACCGATCGACACCGGTTGGTACGAGTCATCCGGGTCGTGCGCGGCAGTCTGACCTTCACCCTCGATTGCCGCCCCCGCTTCGACTACGGCCGCGCCACCCACACCCTCGAGCAGAGGGGCGAGCGTACGGCGGTCTTCCGATCCCCCACGGCCGACCTCCATCTCCAAGCCACCGACCCGGTCATCCTGCGCAACACCGACGACGACATCACCGCGCGGTTCACGCTGGCAGCGGGCGAACGAGCGATGATCGTGCTGACGACGACGGCCGACGGTGGACCCGCTCCGGAGCCGCCGACCTGGGAGAGCACCACCGTCGAATTCGAACAGTGCCGGTCCTTCTGGCAGAACTGGCTGCACACCTCCACCTACCGCGGACGCTGGCGGGACATCGTCAATCGTTCCGCGATCACACTCAAACTGCTCACCTACGCGCCGACTGGGGCACCGATCGCCGCGGCGACCATGGGACTGCCGGAACAGGTCGGCGGCGAACGTAATTGGGACTATCGCTACACCTGGATCCGGGACGCTTCCCTGTCGGTGCGCGCGCTGACAGACCTCGGTTTCACCGAGGAAGCCCACGCCTTCCGTCGCTGGCTCCGTGCCCGGCTGGAGGCCGGAGTGACGGCCTCGGGTGAGCCACTCCAGATCATGTACCGCGTCGACGGCGACCCGCATCTGACCGAAGAGGTCCTCACCCATCTCGAAGGTTACGAAGGTTCGGCACCGGTGCGGGTCGGTAACGGAGCGGCCGACCAGATCCAGCTCGATATCTATGGCGAGGCGGCCGACGCCCTCTCCCAGGCTTCCGAGATCGGCCAGATCGCCGAGATCGCGGGCTGGCGGACGTTCTGCGCGCTGCTCGACTGGCTCGCCGACAACTGGGACAGGCCCGACGAGGGGATCTGGGAAACGCGCGGGGGTCGCCAGGAATTCACCTACAGCCGGCTGATGACCTGGGTGGCGTTCGAACGCGGTATTCGCATGGCGATCGACCATTCCAGGCCCGCCGACGTGACCCGCTGGACGAAGGAACGCGACGCGGTGTTCGAACAGATCATCGCCCGGGGCTGGAGCGAGAAGCGCCAGTCCTTCGTCCAGCACTATGCCACCGACGTACTCGACGCCTCGCTACTGCTCATGCCGCGCATGGGCTTCCTGTCCCCGACGGATCCGATGTGGCTGAGCACCCTCGACGCGATGGACTCCGAACTGGTCAGCGACAGCCTGGTCTACCGATACGACCCCGAGGCATCGCCGGACGGCCTGCGCGGCGCGGAGGGCACCTTCAACCTGTGCAGTTTCCTGTACGTCGAAGCCCTCGCCCGCTCCGGACGCCTACATCAGGCTCGCTACGCCTTCGACAAGATGCTCACCTACGCCAACCACGTCGGTCTGTTCGCGGAGGAGATCGGCCCTTCCGGTGAGCAATTGGGCAACTTCCCACAAGCGTTCACCCATTTGGCTCTGATAGCCGCCGCCATCGCCCTGGACGGCGAACTCGATCGCGCCGTGGCCGAAACCAGACCGAAAGCTGAGTGATCCGGTGTCGCGGACGAGCGGCCCCGATGTCCCGAGCGCCCCGCGCGGGGTGCTGATACCACTGGCGTTGGCGCAGTTCATCTGTAGCTTCGCGGGCTCGAACATGAATGTGATGATCAACGACATCAGCGTCGACCTGGACACCACGGTGCAGGGCGTGCAGGTGGCGATCACGATCTTCCTGCTGGTGATGGCCGCGTTGATGATTCCCGGTGGCAAACTCACCGAGCGATACGGGCGTAAACGCTGCTTTCTGGCCGGACTCCTGATTTACGGCATCGGCGCACTGCTCAGCGCGGTGGCGCCGGGGCTCGGTGTGCTGATTCTGGGCAACTCCCTTCTCGAAGGCGTCGGCACCGCGCTGCTGATACCGCCCGTCTATATCCTGACCACCCTGTTGTTCACCGAAACCGCTATGCGGGCAAAGGCATTCGGCGTGATCATGGCGATGGGCGGCATCGGCGCGGCGGCGGGACCGCTGATCGGTGGACTCATCACCACCGCACTGAGCTGGCGTGCGGCGTTTCTGTTCCAAGCCGCTGTCGTCCTGCTCATCGCGGTGCTCGGCCGCCGCATCGACGACCCGCTCCCGCCGGACCCGGGCAAGCCCTTCGACATCACCGGCGCGGTACTGTCGGCGGTCGGGCTGACCCTGATCGTGCTCGGAATCCAGTCCGCCGACAACAATATTCGCCTGATGGTCGCCTCGGTGGCCCTGGGCGCGGTGGTGCTCGCCTGCTTCGTGCTGAGCATCCGAGCCAAGGAACGCGCCGGGCGTGAGCCGCTGATCGCGACGAGCATGTTCACCAATCGCGTCGCCGATCTCGGCCTGGTCACCCAACTCACGCAATGGCTGCTGCTGATGGGCACCTCCTTCGTGGTGGCGGCGTATCTTCAGGTCGTGCGCGGCTACAACGCCGTCGAGACCGGGGTGATCTTCACCGCCGCGACTCTCGGACTGCTCACGACGTCGCTCGCCGCCGCGCGACTGGCGCGCAGGCACCCCCAGCGCACCCTGATCAAAGCAGGCTTTCTGGTCAGCATCATCGGCATCGTCGTCCTGCTCGCGCTGGCCGGCCGTTCCCTGAACCCGTGGGCTTTCGCACCGGGGCTGCTGTTGATCGGACTCGGGCTCGGACTCATGCTCACCCCGTCGGTCACGGTGGTCCAGTCCAGCTTCACCGAGGATGAGCAGGGCGAGATCTCTGGCCTGTCGCGCAGCGTGTCGAATCTCGGCTCTTCCCTCGGTACCGCGCTGACCGGCACCATTCTCGTCGCCGGTCTCACCGGCCACGCCTACGCCGCCGCGATGATCACCCTCGCCGGCGTCGGGCTCGTCGGCTTCATCGCCGCCACGCTCCTTCCCCGCCGTACCATCACCGACCCCACCCCATCCGATATGGGAGCCGGGTGACCGGGCATTTCACGAATACCAGTTACGGTGTAGTTATCCGTTTATCGAGAGCCGACGTAGGGAGTCATCATGCCGAAGTTGGAGATCAAGAGAAAGTCCGAACTCTCTCGAAAAGAGGTGTCCGAGCGGCTGATCGCGATAGGCAAGGCTCTGGCGAGCGGATCGGAGGTGGAATTCGGCTCGGAGGGCGATTCGCTCGAGATCGTCGTCGCCGACCAGGTCAGCTGGGAATTCGAGATCGAGGTAGACGGTACCGAGACCGAAATCGAAATCGAGATCAAATGGCGTGACGACCCGGTCGATTCGACGCCCCATAGGCCGCCGAGATCGACGGCTGCGGCTCCGGCCAAAACCACCACGCGTCGCACGCGTGCTCGTAAACCGCCGGCCACATAGTCCACGATCGCGGTCGGCGCCGTCGTGCTGAACCCTCGTGCTGGGCTCAGCCCGGTGCGATCGGTTCGAAGGAACGGATCGAGTCGGCACCGGGGCCCACCACCGCCGCCGACGATTCCGGCATTTCGTTCCACGCGCCCGCCAGGTCGCGCAGCGGTTCCGAGACCACGAATCGGGTCTCGGAGCCCAGCTTGCGCAGCACCTCGACCTCGGGGTGCAGTGCCCGCAACGCGTCCAGTTCGGTCGAGAAGAACAACGACCGCGATTGCCCCTCGCTGGAATAGCGGAAGACCCACAGGAATTCGCCGTCGGTGGTCGCGACGGTCATCTGCACCGGATGGTCGACCCCGTACGCGTGCCCGACGTCCTCGACGAAACCGACCGCACGGGCGACGGCACCGAAGGGGTCGTCGACGAGACCGAATGTCAAGGCCAGGTAGAACAGGGTTTCGGAGTCCGTGGAACCCTCGATGTCAGCGAAGAGTTCCGGCTCGACTGCCGCCAGCAGGTCACGCCGGGTCTCGCGGAAGCCGTGCAGGGCGCCGTTGTGCACCCACAACCACCGCCCGTGCCGGAACGGGTGACAGTTGCTGCGTTGCACCGCCGTCCCGGTCGAGGCTCGAACATGCGCGAGCAGCATCGGTGTGCGCACCTGACCCGCGATCTCCCGCAGATTGAGATCGTTCCAGGCTGGTTCGATGCTCTTGTACACCGCAGGCTCGGCGCCGATGCCGTACCAGCCGACACCGAAGCCGTCACCGTTGGTGGTGGTCGCGCCCATACGTGAGTGCAGACTCTGGTCGATCAGGGAGTGTTCAGGGCGGAACAACAGATCCTCGGCGAGGATCGGATCACCCGAGTACGCCATCCACCGGCACATGAATCCATTGAAGCAGAAATGACACCGCCGGCGATAGTTGTCCGATTTCCGGCCGGGAAATACATGCCCTATGTCCGGACTCATCATTTCGAACCACTACTCGTCCATCGAATGAACCTCTCCTCGATATCAGCAACAGGTCAGCGATTCTGCGGGTACCCCGGTGGACCGTCACCGGCCGAGCGGATCCTGGTCGGCGAGCAGGGTCCGGACGATGGTGGCCCACTCGCGCAGGGTGGTGCGCGCCGCATTCTCGGAGGTGTGCAAGACCCGGCCTGCCGCGGTGCCGCGCAGCACGGTGATGGTGAGATCGCGGATCACCGGATAGCGCGGGTGTGCCACCACCTCGGGACCGAACAGTTCGTCGACGACGCGGACGAGGTCGCGGCCCGCGGCGCGTTCCGCGTGCTGGAGTGCTGCGGCCAGGTCGCGGTCGGTGCGGGCGGCCGCCCAGAGTTCCATTTCGGCTTGGGCGGGTGGGCGGGTCATCGACTCGTAGAGGGCTGTGAGCGCCCGGTCGACCGGGTCGGCATCCGGGTCGAACCGGGCCGCCGCGGCCAGCGCTGCCTGTTCGTTACGCTGAACCAGGTTCTGCACCAGGGCTTTCGACAGTTCGGCGATGGTGGGGAAGTGGTGCAGTAGCGCGCCGCGGCTGAGTCCGGCGGCTTCCTGGACGGCGACGGTGGTCAGCGCGGAGTAGCCGCGCCGCACCAGCAGGTCGATCGCCGCGTCGAGGATGCGGGCTCGGGTGGCCTGCTTCTGTTCTTCGCGCGTTGCCAAGTCGGGCCCTTCTCGTTGTCGGCCGAGAATTTCACAGTCACTATTGACTGTGAGTGCTCCGACCCGCCATGCTTTCGACAGATTCTCCATCCCGGCACCTCGAATCCAGAAGGACCCCATCGTGTCGAACAGCAGCACGAACCCCGACCAGTCCGCGGCCTGGTACGACAACTGGACCGAAGGCCCCGACTCGCCGTGGCGGCATCGCCCTGACCCGGACTTCGAGCGGGAGTACTCCACGCTCACCTACGAACGGGACGGGCGGATCGCCAGGATCACCTTCAATCGCCCGGACAAGGGCAACGCGATCACCCCGCACACCCCCAGGGATCTGGCGCACGCGGTCGAACGGGCCGACCTGGACCCGCGCGTGCACGTCATCGTGGTGTCCGGGCGAGGCAAAGGGTTCTGTGGCGGCTACGACCTGGACATGTTCGCCGAGCAGGGCTTCGCGGAGGCGGACGGACCGGACGAGGTCACCGGAACCGTGCTCGATCCGGTGGTCAACGCCGTCAACCACGATCCGCAGGGCATCTGGGACCCGATGATCGACTTCGCCATGATGAGCAGGTTCACCAAGGGATTCGCCAGCCTCATGCACGCGAACAAGCCGACCGTCGCGAAACTGCACGGCTTCGCGATCGCGGGCGGCACCGACATCGCGCTGCACGCCGACCAGATCATCTGCGCCGACGACACCAAGATCGGCTATCCACCCACCCGCGTCTGGGGCATCCCGGCCGCGGGCATGTGGGCGCACCGCCTCGGCGATCAGCGCGCCAAGCGCCTGCTGTTCACCGGCGACTGCATCAGCGGCAAGCAAGCCGCCGAATGGGGTCTCGCGGTCGAATCCTGGCCCGCCGAGGAACTCGACGAGCGCACCGAAGCCCTGGTCGAACGCATCGCCCGGATGCCGGTCAACCAGCTGATGATGGCCAAACTCGCGCTCAACTCGGCCCTCAACACCCAGGGGGTCGCCAACTCGGCCATGGTCAGCACCGTCTTCGACGGTATCTCGCGCCACACCCGCGAGGGCTACGCCTTCCAGATGCGCGCCGCCACAGCCGGATTCCGGGAAGCGGTCCGCGAACGCGACGATCCGTACGGCGACCACAAACGCGCTCAGTTCGAGCGCTGAGCTGCCGGATCGGCACTCAGGGCGTGACGATGAGGAACGCCCCAGCGTTCCAAAGTCTCATCGAGATAGCCGGCGAAATTGCGGGCGTCGCGGGTGCGGGCGCCGCGCAGGGTCCACCTTCGCGCTGCTGGGTAGCCGCGTGATCGGTCTCCGCCGTTGTTGCGGTGGTCGACACTCCGAACCGAGTGCCGCGGTCGAAAGACGCACGGCTACTAGTCTTTCTGTCCATGGGGACGACCAGCGGAAAGGCCGTGGATGCACCGGTCGCGAACTCCGCGGAGCGAATATCGAGCATGGTGGGGTGCAGCTATCGCGCCGAGGACGTCTATGTCGTGGGGCGGGAGAAGATCCGTGAGTTCGCGCGCGCTGTCCAGGACACGCACCCGGTGCACTGGGCGGAATCCGTGGGCGTGGAGTACGGCTACGGTGGGCTGATCGCGCCGCTGACGTTCTTCTCGATCCCGGCGTTCCGGGCTCAGCTCACGATGTTCGACGCTGTTGCCGGTGGATACGACCTGAGCCAGATCATGCAAACCGATCAGGTCATCAACTACTACAAGCCGCTTCGGTCCGGTGACGTACTGTCCTTCGACGTCAGTCTCGAGTCGTTTCGCCAAGCTTTCGGCGGCGAACTCTTCGAGTTCAAGACTGTGATCACCGACCAGAACAATGATGTGGCGATCATCTCGCGGACGAGTTTCGTCGGTCGATCCGCGGCCGGTGCGAGCGCGATTCCGTTCGGCGACAAGCTGGTGACGCAGGGTTTTCGTGACATCCGGTCGGGTACCGGACCGGCACTCCGCACGCCCGCCGAATCGCGCCAGGAGACCCTGCCGCAGGTCGAGCCGGGCGCAGGGGCCCATGCGCTTGCCTTCGAGTCCGTCGCGGTGGGCGATCAACTCCCACCGCGACACGTTTCGCTCACCCCCGGCGACCTGGTCAACTACGCCGGCGTGGCCGGTGACCCGAACCCCATCCACTGGCACGCCGCAGCGGCGCGCGCGGTGAACCTGGATGCCCCGGTCGCGCACGGCATGCTGACGATCGGACTGGGAGCGGGGTACCTCACCTCGTGGCTCGGTGATCCCGGCGCTGTCATCGAGTGCGCGGTCCGGTTCACCAGCCCGGTCTTCGTCACGAGCGCCGGCGCGACCATCGAGTTCTCGGGGACAGTGAAGTCTGTCGATCCGCAGCGCCGGACGGCCGTCGTGGCGATCACCGCCAAGTGCGAGGGGCGCAGGATTTTCGGCCGCGCGACGGCCACGGTCCGACTCCCGCGGCAGGCGGACCCCAGCCCGGAGCCACCGCCCTCACCCGCGCACTGAACTCAGAATCCCGCTTCGTCGAGTTCCATCACCGCGAGGCCGGTGCCGGAGATGACTGCCCGCTCGGCGGTCAGGTGAGGCAGGACCGTGGTGGCGAAGAACGAGGCGACGGTGATCTTGCCGCGGTAGAAGGCGGTGTCGTCGGCTGCCCGGTCGGCATCGAGTGCGGCCGCGGCGATGTCGGCGGCGGCGATGAGCCGCCATGCCACCAGCAGGTCACCGACGATGAGCAGGAACCGGACGGCATGCAGGCCGATCTTGTAGAGCGCGGTCGGCTCCTCGCCCGCGGCGAACAGGTGCGCGGTGAAGTCACCCACGATCTCCTGCACATCCTCGAGGGCGTGGGCGAGCAGGATCTTCTCGGTCTTGAGATGTCCACCGCCGGTGTCGGAGTGGGCGGTGGCGCGCACCTGGGCGAGCAGGTGGTTCAGTGCGACGCCGCGGTCGCGGGCGATCTTGCGGAAGAAGAAGTCCTGCGCCTGGATCGCGGTCGTGCCTTCGTACAGTGAATCGATCTTGGCGTCGCGGATGTACTGCTCGATCGGGTAGTCCTGCAGGAACCCGGATCCGCCGAAGGTCTGCAGGGATTCGGTGAGGTACTGGTAGGCGCGTTCGGAGCCGACGCCTTTGACGATCGGCAGCAGCAGATCGTTGACCCGCTCGGCGAGCTGCTCGTCGGCGCCGGAGATTTGCTGGGCGACCGACGGATCCTGATGGCCCGCCGTGTAGAGGTAGATCGAGCGCAGACCTTCGGCGTAGGCCTTCTGCATCATCAGCGAGCGGCGGACATCGGCATGGTGGATGATCGTCACCTTCGGCGCGGCTTTGTTCGAGGCCTGGGTGAGGTCGGCGCCCTGGATCCGGGACTTCGCGTAGTCGAGGGCATTGAGGTAGCCGGTGGACAGCGTCGCGATGGCCTTGGTGCCGACCATCATTCGCGCTTCCTCGATCACCTTGAACATCTGAGCGATGCCGTCATGGATCTCGCCGACGAGGTAACCGACAGCAGGCACGCCGTGCCCGCCGAAGGTCAGTTCGCAGGTCGCCGAGGCCTTCAGGCCCATCTTGTGCTCGACGTTCGTGACCAGGACACCGTTGCGCTCACCGGGTTCGCCGCTGTGATCGTCGAAATGGAACTTGGGGACGATGAACAGGCTCAGCCCCTTGGTGCCGGGACCGGCGCCCTCGGGGCGGGCCAGCACCATGTGGACGATGTTCTCGAACAGGTCGTCGGAGTCGGCGGAGGTGATGAATCGCTTCACCCCCTGGATGTGCCAGGACCCGTCCTCCTGCTGGATCGCCTTGGTGCGGCCCGCGCCGACGTCGGATCCGGCGTCGGGTTCGGTGAGCACCATCGTCGCGCCCCAGTTGCGCTCGACAATGTGTGTGGCCCAGTGCTTTTGCTGCTCGGTGCCGATGCCGCCGAGGACATCGGCCATCCCCGGACCGGTCAGATACATGTAGGCGGCGGGCTGCGCGCCGAGGATCAGTTCGTTGATCGCCCAGCCGAGCATCGAGGGCGCGGGCACGCCACCGGCCGACTCGCTCTTGGCCACTCGCCACCAACCGGCCTCCTGCCAGGCCCGGACCGCGTCCTTGAACGGTTCGGGCAGCCGGACGGAGTTGGTCTCCGGGGTGAATACCGGTGGGTTCCGGTCGGTTTCGGCGAACGACTCGGCGACAGGGCCTTCGGCCAGCCGTGCTGCCTCGGACAGCATCATCCGCACGGTGTCGGCGTCGAGGTCGCCGAAGGCGCCCGAGGCGAGCACGGTGTCGAGGCCGTAGACCTCGAACAGGTTGAACTGCAGATCACGAACGTTGCTCTTGTAGTGGCCCACCGGCCATCACCTCTCGACGGGACCCACCGCGACCGGGCAGGTGCTGAGGAACCGCGACACGCGCCGCGGAGCCCATGATGTCGCAGCGTTTTGTCCCTCGCAACCTATGTGACTCGACGATAAGGAGTCATATCTGTGCTTTTCCGGCAATGAACTGGTCTGATGTGTTCGTTCAGATTTCCAAGTCACTCATCACAAAGCTCCGGTGACCGCAGCGTCGGCACCTCGGCGAGGGCGATCTGCTCGCCCAGGGCGCGGAGGAACTCGGGGAGATCGGCGCGGTGGGCCAGCCGCGGGTTGCGCACCGCATCGGTGAGGAGGGTGGTGATGGTGTGGATCAATACCCGTGCGGTGGAGATCGACAGCTCGGGACGGACGGTCTGTAACAGCCGGGCCCAGCCGATATTGCCTTCGCGGTGGATCCGGCGATACCGGGCTGCCGCCTCGTCGGGCAGGTGCCCGACCTCGCTGACCGCCGTGCCGACCAGGTCGGTGTGTTCGATGGCGAAGCGAATGTAGTAGCGCAACACCAGCCGCAGTGATTCGTACGGGTCCTGGCCTTCGGTGAGCGCCCGCCGGGCATAGATCTCGACCCATTGGCTGTTGCGGTCGATGATCTCGTTGAGCAGGTGGGTCTTCCCGGCGAAGTGGTGATACAGCGCGGGGCCGCTGACGCCGACGGAGGCGCCGATGTCTTCGATGCTCACGGCGCCGAAGCCGCGGTCGCTGAACAAGCGGGCAGCGGCGACGATCATCTGTTCCCCGCGGAGCTCGTGCGCGGGCTGGATGCTCGCGTCGTCGGCACCGGCCCGGTCGAGCGCGGGGAGCGCATCGTTGCCGAGGGTGACTCCGATGACGGCGTCGACGACCGCGTCGAGTACCCGGGCGAAGTGGTCGGCGGGCAGCTGGGTGCGGTGGTTGGACGGGCTGGTCACCACCGACAGGACGACCCAGCTGAGCGCTTCGTGATCCGAGGCGGTCAGATCGGGCCTGCGGGCCCGGATGGACTGCCTGATGAGGACGGTCAGGCGCACCGCGCGGGAGAGGCCACCGACCCGGTCGGCCGGGGTCAGGCTGCGGAATTCGAGCTGCCACAACCGGGACAGGCCGCGGATCTCCAGCGCGACCCGGACCAGTTCGGCCAGGGCCGCGTCGTCGGCACCCGGCCTTTCCCGTGCAGCCGCGACCCGGGTGATGATCAGGTCGAGTCCTTCGCGCAGGCAGGATCCCAGCAGGTCCTGTTTGGTGCGGAAGTGCCGGTACAGCGCGGCCTGCGTGATGCCGACCGCCGCGGCGATGTCGGCCATGGACGTGCGGTGATAGCCGCGTTCGGCGAAAGCGCCGGTGGCCGCCTGCAGGATGGTCGCGCGGCGATCGCGTGGCCTGCGGCGTACCGGTGGCTGCGTGCTGCCGGACCCCGGAGCCGGCGGTGCGGGCGCCTTGTCGGCCGCGTCCAGAACGCCGAGCAGCATGCGCAGCATGGACTCGGTGAACTCGGGCGTGGTGGCATCGACCCAGCCCACCGCCCAGTCGTGCATCTGGCCGCTGATCGATCCGGTGAAGGCGGAGGCGATGAGCCGGAAGTCCCGCGCGGTGATCTCGCCGCGGGCGGCGAAGTTGTCGAACACGTCGCACAGCAGGTCCACCCAGCGCGACCGGCATTGCAGACGCAGGGTGTCCAGGCGCTCGCCGACTCCGACAACCTCCACGAAGGCGATCCGGGCCAGCCGTCGATCGCTGACGAGGGGAGAGAGGTACGCGTGGACCAGCGCCGCCGCCTGGTCGGCCAGTGGCTGATCCGCCATCCGGGTGACCTCGTCGCGCACCTGCTGTTCGACGAGGTCGTCGATGTGCAGGTACAGCTCGCTCAGGAGGTCTTCGAGCGTGTCGTACTCCTGGTAGAACTGCCTGGTCGACAGGCCCGCGGTGCGGCACAGGTCGGCCAATCGGGTGTTCCGGTAGCCGGCACCGGCGCCGAAGGTCTCGAGCGCGGTCTCGCGCAGCCGCACCCGGCGCTCGACGCGCCGTTCCTCCGCCGAAAGGCCACCGTAGCGCCCAGCTGAGGGCGTGATTCTCGCCACCGATACCTCGATCTCCCCGCTCAGTTCTGTCCGATTCGCGCGACCGGCGTCCGGAGGCAATGTAGCCGATATTCCCCAACTTTGGATACAGGAATATTCAAAGTTCGGGTGGGATCGAGCAGACTGCGCATTCGGCCTGCGACGGTCCGTCGAGTAGAACTGGGCCATGGATCAGCGCGGACGCGATGCCGACGACGAGCAGGCGGAGGTGCCCCCGGGTCCGCGCAGGCGGACCGGGGGACGCTCGGCGCGCGTGCGCGAAGCGGTGCTGACCGCGACCTTGGATCAGGTCGCCGAGCGCGGCATCGAGGGCTTGACGATCGGCGATGTCGCGGCCCGCGCCGGTGTCGCCGAGACGACGATCTACCGGCGCTGGGGCACCCGCACCGCCCTGATCGCCGAGGCCGTCACCGATCTCGCCGCCGCGGGCAACCCCGTACCGGACACCGGCGCACTGCGAACCGACCTGCAGCTGCTCGCCGAGCAGATCTCCCAGCTGATCACCCGCCCCGGCATCGCCCGCCTGGTCGGCACCACGATCGCCCTCTCGGCCGACCCGGAAGTCGCCGCGGCACGCCACCGCTTCTGGAACGATCGTTTCGAACGCAGCGCGCAAGTCGTCACCCGCGCGGTCGAACGCGGTGAGCTTCCCGCGACCGCGGTGCCTCGCGACGTCATCGAAACACTCGCCGCACCGCTGTATTTCCGGCTGATGGTCGGCGACGAAACGATCGACGACGCCTTCATCGCCCGCTGCATCGACAACACCCTGACCCTCCACGGCGTACCGTCCTGACCAAGGCCGTGCTGCGCCGACCTGTCGGTCCCCGGCCATAGCAGGTTTCACGACCGGACACCGTGTACGTAGTCACGAAGACGCCCAATGCATTTGGCAGATCTCCGAAGGCTTCACCGACGTCCGAACCTCGGAATGAACCGACTGCACCACCCAGAACACAGGTACGTTTGTTAGGTAATACTAACTACTGGAGGTCTCCGTGGCTCGACCCCGTACCACCCTGACGGTGCTGCGCACCGAACGTCTGTCCCCGCACATGGTGCGCGTGCACTTCCTCGCTTCCGGCCTGGCGGTCGGCGCATTCACCGACTCCTACGTCAAACTCATCTTCCCGCTGGACGGCGGCGAGGTGCAACGCACCTACACCCTGCGCTCGATCGACCGGTCCAGCGAACAGGTCGCGATCGACTTCGTGTATCACGGCGACGAAGGCATCGCAGGACCGTGGGCCGCGCACGCCGTCCCGGGCGCCACCATCGACGTCTACGGTCCGGGCGGTTCCTACGCCCCGCGCGCCGAGGCCGACTGGCATCTGCTCGCGGGTGACGACTCCGCGCTGCCCGCCATCGCTGCCGCGCTCGAGTCGATGCCGGCGACGGCCGTGGGCATCGCTGTTGTCGAGGTGGCCGGGCCCGAGGACGAGCTCCCTGTCGCCAAGCCTGACGGGGTGGAGTTGACCTGGTTGCACCGAGGTGACCGCGCGCCGGGCGAAGCGCTGGCCGAGGCTGTGCGCGCCGCGGTCTGGCGTGCGGGCCAGGTGCAGGTATTCATCCACGGCGAAGCACACGCCGTCATGCACGATCTGCGCCGCTACATCCGCAGAGAACGGGAAGTTTCCGCCGAGTGGGCCGCATCGATCTCCGGCTACTGGCGGCGGGGCAGGACCGAAGAGGGCTTCCGGGAATGGAAGGCCGATCTGGCCACCCGCGAGTCCGCATCCGCTCCGAACTGAGCGGCCATCCCCGTTGGGCACCGTGGGCTGCGCGATCAGGCGAATCGACGGCGCCTGATCCGCATCACCGGGATGATCCTGGGGTCGCGTCCCGCATGTGCTCCGAATATGCTGCACATCGTGTCGAATCTGCGGATCAGTGAAGTAGCTGCCTTGATGGGTGTCAGTGATGACACGGTGCGCCGGTATATCGACCTGGGCCGGCTCACGGCGATTCAGCTCGACAGCGGTCGCAAGGGGGTGGACGGGCGGGAGCTGGCGGAGTTTCTGCGGGAGGGCGCGGAGGCGCCTGATCCGGGAACCACCGTCGCGAGCTCGGCGCGGAACCGGATGCGCGGGATCGTCACGCGCATCGTGAAGGACACCGTGATGGCCCAGGTCGAGATGCAGGCCGGGCCGTTCCGGCTGGTGTCGCTGATGAGCCGCGATGCTGTCGACGAACTCGGTCTCGAGGTCGGCAGTATCGCGGTGGCCTCGGTCAAGTCGACTCATGTTGTTGTAGATGTGCCGGAAAGCTGATGAGGTTGAACATGATTCGTACAGTGCGCGCGGTCGCGGTGGTCGGAGCGATGGCTCTGGCCGCGGTCGGCTGTGGAACCGACAAGGTCGACGAGCCGGCCGCTGCGGGGGACAAGATCACCGGCACCGTCACCGTTTTCGCCGCGGCGTCGCTGACCGAGACCTTCACCGAGCTGGGTAAGCAGTTCGAGGCGGCGCATCCGGGGGTGAAGGTGGTCTACAGCTTCGGCGCCAGTTCGGCGCTGGCCGAGCAGATCAAGCAGGGTGCGCCGGTCGATGTGTTCGCCTCGGCCGCGCCGAAGAACATGCAGCAGGTGGTCGACGCCGGTGAGGTGACCGCGAAGCCGGTGACCTTCGTGCGCAACCGTCTCGAGATCGCGGTGCCCGCGGGCAATCCCGGTCACATCACCGGTCTGGCGGACTTCGGCAAGACCGAGCCCAAGATCGCGCTGTGCGCCGAGCAGGTTCCCTGCGGTGCCGCGGCGAAGACGGTGTTCGAGGCGGCGGGTGTCACTCCGCAACCCGACACCCGCGAATCCGATGTGAAGGCCGTGCTGACGAAGGTGACGCTCGGCGAGGTCGATGCCGCGCTGGTGTACCGCACCGATGTGCAGGCCGCCGGGACCAAGGTGGAGGGCATCGACTTCCCCGAGTCGAGCAAGGCTGTCAACGATTACCCGGTCGCGCCGCTGGCCAAGGCGCCCAATGCCGCGGCCGCCGCGGCGTTCGTCGAGTTCATCGGGTCGGACCAGGCGCGCGCGGTCTTCACGAAGGCGGGATTCGACAACCCGTGACCCGAGTCGCACGACGGCGGGCGGCAACGGGGCGGCGTCCGCTGATCCTGATGGTGCCCGCCGTGTGCGGTTTGGTCTTCCTGACCCTGCCGCTGGTGGGGTTGCTGCTGCGCACACCGTGGCGGACGCTGCCCGAGCGGCTGGTCAGCGCCGAGGTCGGGCAGGCGCTGCGACTGTCGCTGGTCTGTGCGACCTCGGCGACCCTGGTGTGTCTGGTGCTCGGCATCCCGCTGGCGTGGTTGCTCGCGCGTGGCGATGTGCGCGGCCTCGGGTTCGTGCGCGCGCTGGTCACGGTGCCGCTGGTGCTGCCGCCGGTCGTCGGCGGTGTGGCGTTGCTGCTGGTACTGGGTCGGCGCGGACTGGTCGGCCGGTATCTCTACGAGTGGTTCGGGTTCTCGTTGCCGTTCACCACGGCCGGGGTGATCGTGGCCGAGGCGTTCGTCGCGATGCCGTTCCTGGTGATCTCGGTCGAGGGTGCGCTGCGCGGCGCCGATCCTCGGTATGAGGAAGCCGCCGCGACCCTCGGCGCGTCGCGGTGGCTGACCTTTCGCCGGGTCACGTTGCCCTCGGTGATGCCCGGCGTCGTGGCGGGCGCGGTGCTGTGCTGGGCCCGCGCGCTCGGCGAGTTCGGCGCGACGATCACCTTCGCCGGAAGTTTCCCCGGCACGACCACGACCATGCCGCTGGCTGTGTACCTCGCGCTGGAAACCGACCCCGAGGACGCGATCGTGCTCAGTGTCGTGCTGCTCGCGGTGTCGGTGGCCGTGCTCGCCGCGCTGCGGGACCGGTGGACGCGAGGCGCACTATGACACTCGATGCCGAGATCCGCATCGCACGAACGACTTTCGAGCTCGACATTGCCTTCACGGTCGAACCGGGCGAAGTCGTCGCGCTACTGGGCCCCAACGGCGCGGGCAAGACCACCGCCCTGCGGGGCCTGGCCGGGCTCACCCCGTTGAGCGAAGGGCGGATCGTCCTCGACGACCACGTCTGGGACGCGCCACCGGACCGATTCGTCCCCGCGGAACGGCGTGAAGTCGGCGTCGTATTCCAGGACTACCTGCTGTTCGCGCACATGAGTGCCCAGGAAAACGTCGCCTTCGGCCTTCGCGCCCGCGGACAGCACCGCGCCGTAGCGCGCAGCCAGGCCGCACAGTGGCTCGAGCGGGTCGGCCTCGGTGACCATCTGCACGCGAAACCCCGTGCCCTGTCGGGCGGTCAGGCCCAGCGGGTCGCGCTCGCGCGGGCACTGGCCACCGACCCACAGTTGCTGCTGCTCGACGAGCCGCTCGCCGCGCTCGACGCCAGCACCCGGCTGCAAGTGCGCGCCGAACTGGCGCACCACCTCGCCGACTACCCCGGGCACACCGTGCTGGTCACCCACGACCCCTTCGACGCGATGGTCCTCGCCGACCGGCTCATCATCGTCGAGCACGGCGCCATCGTCCAGGAGGGGCCGCCGACCGAGGTCGCCCGCATGCCGCGGACCGACTACGTGGCCAACCTCGTCGGTCTGAACCTCTATCGGGGTACGGCACAGGAAACCTCGGTCGACCTCGGTGACGGCGCGGTCTTCACCGTCGCCGAACCCGCGCACGGCGCTGTCCACCTCGCCTTCGCCCCCACCGCGGTGAGCCTGTACCCGGAACGCCCCAGCGGCAGTCCGCGAAATACCTGGCAGGTCACCGTCACCGGCCTCGAGCAGCACGCGCACACCACCCGGGTCAGGTTGTCGGGCGCTCCAGCGGTGCTGGCCGAAGTAACCCCGGCCACCGTCGCGGACCTGCGCCTGCACAGCGGCGCCCAACTGTGGGCATCGGTGAAAGCGACCGAGATCCACACCTATCCCGCGTGATCGAGGCCCTCGCGTGTTCCGGGCGCCAGGACGCCTACGTCAAGAAACTGGCCGGCGACAGACGGTAGGTCCGCGACGTGTACTGACCGGAACCGGCGCCGGATCGATCTAGGCTGAGGAAATGCGCCTGAGCACACGAAACCAGCTCGACGGCACGGTCCTCTCGGTGACGCGCGGCGAGGCCATGGCCGTCGTCCGGGTCCGCCTCACCGGCGGTGACGAGATCACCTCCTCGATCACCCGCGACGCCGTGGACGACCTGGAACTCACTGAGGGATCCGCGGTCAAGGTCCTCATCAAATCGACCGAAGTCACCCTCGGCATCGACTGAAGCAGCCTTCGAACGTCGGCTCTCATCCAGGATCGGCCGAGATCTGGAAGGTCGGCCGCGGCAGCGATGCTCAGTCGGGCAACCGCCCCCCAACCCTAACCCAACGCGCCGTACAGTAGCCGCGGGAAATTTACGGCCAACACGGTCAACGCGC
>NZ_JBHVHX010000024.1:68554-90756 GCF_042799895.1 Nocardia sp. NPDC057663
TCACTACTACCCACTCATAACAACCTTCCCCCGCCGAGATAGGCTCGGCCGCCCGCGCCCCCTTTCCCCCCCCGCCCCCCCCCCCCCGACCGTATCCGTCAGGCGGCGTCCATGGCCGCGGTGATCTTGCGGGCCATCGCGGTCACGGCGGGGTTCGGCCCGCCCCTGTGGGGCTGGGTGGCGGCTTCGACGGCGACCAGGACGGTGTCGCGGAAGTTGTCCGCCTCGGCCGGGTCCTGCTTGCCGAGCAGGTTCATGGCCGCGGTGAGGCTCGGCAGTACCTGGTCGGCGAGTTCGGCGACGGACTTGCCGTGCAGGTGAATGTCCTTCGATTTGGCCGCGAGCACATGCCCGACCAGTCCGGTCGCCGAGGTGAGGGCGATGGAGCCCTGCGAGATCCCCTTGTGCGTCGCACCCGCGGCGGCGATGAGCGACACGGCGCCGTAGGCGGCGGTGCGCAGGGTGCTGTTGTTCTGGTCGGTCAGGGTGGTGATGGTGGTGGACATGTTGTGTGCTCCTCGAAATCTGTTGTGGCGCCGACTGTGTCGGTGCCGGTCGTTTTGTTCGATGTACACACTGTGGCCGGGCTGCCTGACACCGACCTGACGCCCACCTGACACGCCCACTGACACCGCGATCGGCATCATCGACAGGCCACCTGACCCTGCCGCGGCGGGCGTGCCAGGGCAGCGGGCGGCGAACGACGTCGTTCTCGTGCAACCGACGCAGTACCGCAGCAAGCGAAATATCCTGCCCCGCAACCACATCGGACAGCTCCGCGGTGCTGGGTGGACGTCCTCGTGCTGCGAATCCGCGCAGGATCCCCTGCGGTTCTAGTCGGCTATCTGATCGGTGACATCAGGGGTGGTGGCGAGGCGGATGATCAGGTCGACCGTGAAGTCGAACTCGCGATCGCGGTCGAATCGGGCGAGGTACGGTGCGGCAAGTCCGATCTGCGGTAGTCCGGACGCTTCGAGTGTGGCCTGACGCTCGGCGATCCCCGCCGGGTCGGTCGTACCGAACGTCGGTCCGGCTGACGCCTCGCGGAGCAATGTTCCGATCAGCGTCGCCAACAGGGTGCGCAGGAAATGGACCGCTTCCTCGGGGCCGCGTCCGGTGCGTCGCAAGACCTCGAGGATGCCTTCGACGGGGGCGAGGCCGACGGTCGAGGAAAGCTGGCGGGTCAGGACCAGTGTCGCGGCTTGGGGGTGGGCCAGCGTGATGCGGCGGAATTCGTGAGCCCAGGCGCGAAGATCGGCGTCGATCGAGTCGGTCGCGGCCGGCGGGCGTAGTTGTTCGAGTACGTGTTCGGCGACCGCGTCGAGAAGGTCACCCTTGTCCTCGACGTAGTGGTAGAGGCTCTTGGCGTCGACCCCAAGGATGCGGCTGACCGAACGCATGCTCACGGCGTCGATACCTTCGGCGTCGATCACCGAGAGCGCTGCCTGCTGGATCGCGGTCCGTGAAAGCTGAGCCTGAGCCTTCGGCGGTCGCCCGCGCCGGGGCGGTCGCAGGCTTGGTGTCGCATCGGTCATGGCGTTCATTGTTCCCACTCTTGCATATTTCCACGGTGTGGGTTTAATCTGAACTCAATCCCACGCTGTGGAATTAATGACATGAGGTGGAATCAATGCGGATGCCGTGGCGACAAGGTGACGTGCTGGAACTGGCGAGCGTCGGCGCGCAGGTCGACAGCCTGACCGATCTTTCGGCGATCGACGGCGGTCCGGGCGCCCGGCTCGCCGCGGCCCGGGCTCAGGCGGTGGCATTTCGGCAGGAGTTCGTCAGGACCGGCACACCCGACAGCGTCACCACCTGTGACCTGGTGACGCTGCCGTATCCGACGCGGTTCGGCCTGTTCCGTGCGTCCCGCGCGATAGCGCCGTTTCTGGCGATCACCAACCGGATGCTGGTCATCAAGTGGCACGAGAGCGACGGGACGCCGCGGGTGCTGCTCTTCGAGCCCAGTGATGTCGAACTCGGCCGCTACACACCGTATTTCGACAAGCTCGTCGAACGAACTCCCGACGTGGTGTCGAAACGGATGGTGACCGAGCACGGCACCGTGGTCGGACACCTGTCCCGGCTCGGCATCGATCCGGCCGAGGTCGACTACCTGATGTTCGACCACCTGCATACCCAGGACCTGCGCCGCTGGATCGGCACCACCGCGCACCAGGCCGATCTCGGTGCGCAACCGAAACCGGTGTTCCGGCGCGCGAAGGTCATCGTGCAGCGTGACGAACTGGCCGCGATGGCGGATCTGCATCCGCTCCAGCGCCCGTGGTACCAGCCCGGGGCCTACCGCGATGTTCCACCGGAGGCGTTCTTGCCCATCGACGGGTCGGTGGTGCTCGGTCCCGGCGTCGCGGTGGTGAAGACCCCCGGCCACGTCTTCGGCAACCAGAGCTTGGTGCTCAACACCTCCACCGGGGTGTGGGTGAGCAGTGAGAACGTGATCGCCGCGGAATGCCTCACTCCGGAGTTCTCGCGGCTGCCAGGGGTGGCGCGGTGGGCGCGGGAGTGGGGACAGGACATCGTGCTCAACGCCAACACCATCGAAACCACTGTCGATCAATACAACTCGATCGTGTTGGAGAAGACGCTGGCCGACCGCAGCCAGCGCGATTCCCGCTTCCTGCAGTTCTTTCCGTCGAGCGAGCTGACCGCGGCGTGGACCAATCCCGGTACCTCGCCGACATTCACCCACGGCTCCATCACGCACCACTGACCTCGGTGGGGACCCCGACCGATCCGTTCCACCATGCTGTGAAAGGAAACCCGCACATGCGTGCACTCATCGGCGGCGCCGGACAGAACTGGCAGCTGCGCGACATCGAAGCCCCGCACCAACTCGGCGCGGTCCGCATCCAGGTCATGGCCGCCGGGCTGAATCGCGCCGACCTCTACGCCCTCGACGGCAGCTACACAGCCAACTCCCAGCAGGCCGGCGAGTTCACCGCGGGCATGGAGGTGGCGGGTGTCGTGGAAACGTCGAGTCCGCTCGCGCCGCACCTCGCCGCCGGGACACCGGTCATGGGCATCACGATCGGTGGTTTCGCCGACTACGCGCTGTGCGATCCGCGCCTGCTCGTGCCCATCCCCGACGGTCTGAGCTTCGAGGAGGCCGCGGCGCTGCCGGTCGGGTTGATCACCGAACACGACGCACTGGTCAGCCAAGCGGGTTTCACCGCGGGCGACAGCGTGCTGATCGTCGGCGGCACCAGCTCGATCGGGCTGGTCGGCATCCAGCTCGCCACAGCGCTCGGCGCGAGCACGGTCATCGCCACCACCACGAGCGAAGACAAACGAGACGCCCTCATCGCCGCAGGCGCCGACGTCACCGTCGACACCACCACCCAAGACCTCGCGGCGGTGGTCGCGGCGGCCACGGACGGCCGCGGAGCCGACATCACCCTCGACCATGTCGGCGGGGAACTCTTCGCCCAGCTACCCGCCGCCACCGCAATCGGCGGCACCATCGTCAGCATCGGCCGACTCGCCGGTGCCGCGACCACCCTCGACCTCGACACGATCGCCTTCCGCCGCCAGCGGCTGCTCGGCACCACCTTCAGTATTCGCACCCGTGCTGAGCTGGCCGACGTGGTCGCCGCGCTGACCCCGCAGGTGCTTCCCGCTGTCGCCGCGGGCAAGATCTGCCCGCGCGTGGACGCCGTCTTCGCGCCCGAACACGGCGACCTCGCGGCCGAGCGGCTGCGCGCGAATGCGGCGGTGGGCAAGATCGTGCTGTCCTTCGCCGACGCGCACAGCGGGCCCGCTCCGGCTCCGGCACCGTCGCCGCGGGCGGGCGGATGAAGGTCCATCACCTCAACTGCGGCACCATGCACCCGTTCGCCACACCCGGCGGGCTGGTCTGCCACGTCCTGCTGGGGGAAACCCCACGAGGACTCGTCCTCGTCGACGCGGGCCTGGGGCTGCGCGATTCCCATTCGCCCGGAGCGAGATTCGGGCCCGGCCGCTTCTATGTCCGCCCCGTCTTCGATCCCGGCGAAGCCGCGATCACGCAGATCCGACGGCTCGGCTTCGATCCCCACGACGTGCGCCACATCGTGCTCACCCATTTCGATGCCGATCACGCCGGTGGCCTGGCCGACTTCCCCTGGGCTCAGGTGCATCTCACCAGTGCCGAGTCCTTTGCGGCCCGGCATCCCCGTACGCTGATCGAACGACATCGCTACCTCCCGCCGCAGCGATCCCACAACCCGGTGCTCGTCGAGCACACGCCGGCCATGGGGGAGTCCTGGCGCGGGTTCCCCGGTGCAGAGGAACTCACCGACATCGCGCCCGGGATCGTGTTGATCACCCTGCCGGGGCACAGCCGGGGCCATGCGGCCGTTGCCGTCGATGCCGGTGATCGGTGGGTGTTGCACGTCGGTGATTCCTTCTACCACCACGGTCAGCTCGACGGCTCCGGTTCCGCCCCGCGCGCGATCACCGCGATGGAACGCGTCATCGCCTACGACTGGAAAAAGGTCAAGGCAAACCACGAACGGCTCTCCGAACTGTGGGCGGCCGCCGATCCCGGCCTGATTCTCGTCAACGCGCACGACCCATACCTGCTCGACCGAGCGCTGGGGCGAGCCTGACCCCGGTCGGCTCGCCGGGCACGTCTGAGCATGTGCCATCACCTCCGCGAACCCGCGGAGCTGTGTCGAATCCTCTGAACAGAAAGCGACAGTGCAATGAGCCGGATCTTCGGCAGTATCACCCAAATGGGTTATGTCGTGCGCGATATCAACGCTGAGATGCAGCGATGGCTCGCGCAGGGCATCGGCCCCTGGTTCTACGTCCACGACGTCGAGACCGACTACTTCACCTACCGCGGCAGCGATTCGCCGATGAAAATGAGTGTGGCCCTGGCCAATTCCGGCGACGTCCAGATCGAGCTGATCCAGCCGCGCAACGACGCGCCGTCGCTCTACCGGGAATTCCTCGACTCCGGGCGCGAAGGCTTGCAGCACATCGCCTACTGGACCGACGACTACCAGGCGCTCTACGACAAGGCGCTGGCATCGGGTTACCAGGTGGGCCACGAAGGGTCGATCGGCGGCGACCTGGGCAGATTCGCCTACTTCGATACCGAGAAGACCTTCGGCCACATCATCGAGATCTCCGACATCAGCGGTCCCAAAGGCCAATTCTTCCGCTACATCCGGGAAGTCGCGGCGACCTGGGACGGCAGCGAACCCATCCGCGGCGACGTCGACAAGCTCGCCTGACCACCGAAAAGGCCATCAATGACGATCATCGATTTCCCCGACACGACGACTCTGCCCGCCGCGCTGCAAGAAGCGCTGTCCACACACACCGCCAACATCTACCGCATGGTCGCCCATTCGCACGGCATGGGCCTGAGCTTCCTGACCATGGCCGACGCCATGCTGCAGACCAACTCGGTTCCCTTCCCACTGCGTGAGCTGGCGATCCTGCGCGTGGGCCACGTCTACGAAGCGCCCTACGAACTGCACCACCACGAGAGGTTCGCGCGAGCGGTCGGGCTCAGCGAGGACGCTATCGCCGCCGCTGCTTCCGGTCGCGGCGAAGGACTCCGCCCCGAGGAAGCGGCCGTGCTCCGCTGGACCGACCAGATCCTGGACGAGCACACCCTTCGGGAGTCCACCCGGGCCGAAGCTCTGGAACTGTTCAGCGTCACCCAACTGGCCGACTTCGTTCTCACCATCGGCTTCTACCAACTCGTCTGCAACTTCCTCAACACCTTCGGGGTCACCACCGTGGGCGAAGAGTAGGGCGGCCGAGGCCAGGCGACAGAGTTCGCGTTGGATGTCGGTGTTTACCCGCCCGTACCTGGCTCGGGCCGGGCGCGGGCGGGTAATGACGTCAGCGAGTTCGGTTTACACGGATGCTGCGTCGTAGGCGGCGATGACTTCGGCGGAGATCCTGCCCCGGCTGGATACGCTGTGGCCGTTTTCGCTTGCCCACGCCCGGATCGCCGCGAGGTCGTCCCGACGAGAGGAAGTACCCGCGGTCGCCGTCACCGACGATCGGCGGTTGGCGGACTTGGTGCGTCCGACGCGGCGCGCATAGGGCAGCCACTGGTCGAATGTATCGCGCAGCTTGGTTGCGTTGGTGTCGGACAGGTCGATTTCGTAGGCTGCGCCGTCGATTTCAAAGCTGACGGTGTCTTCGGCGACCGAGGTGCCGTCGAAGTCGTCGATGAGGGTGACAACTACCTTGCGCGCCATAGCTCTGCGTCCTGTTCGTTGTGTACGGAAATACCTGTTGGTAATCGTAATTGATCACACCAGCCGCCCCCAGGGCAGCCCCACAAGCCATGCCACTCGGATTAATGACCTATTTCTTCCGCTTGATCTGAGCACCCCCGATGCCCATAGATATGATCGACGTGGATATGTGGTCGGAACCAAGGCAAGGTCCCGATCGGGTGATCGAGACCTTGCCGAGGATCACATATGACGGGGCAGGATCAGTCGGCGATCGGGATGTCGATACCCGCGGCGCCGTGGACGGCGGACAGGGTCACCACGGTGTCGGGTTCGGTTTCGCCCGCGTACAGGGGGTCCTCGGTAGCGAGGATGACGGCGAGCTGGTGGCCGACGGGGACTCGATAGTCGGTGGCCTGCAAGCGCAGATCGACCGCGGTGGGATGTTTCGGTTCGGCGGTGCGCACCGTGGCCGCGGCATGGGTGATGATCTTCAGATTGCCGGTGACCACGTCGAGATCGAACAAGTAGGCGACCACGGTGACGGCATCGGTGGTGGGAGCCACCGTCAAACGAACGCGTGGGATACCCGCGATGTGGTGGGGCGACAGAAGTGGAGCGCTCCTCCACACCGCGCTGGTGGATCGATCGACCTCGGCGAACTTGTGACGCACGGGCATGAGCAGCCGCTCACGGAAGCCGTCCATGACCAGTTGGTTCACGGCGCGGACCTGCGGGTCACCGGAACGGATGGTCTGGCTGAAGTCCGAGGGCGGGTCGAGAACCAGTGCACCATCGCCGGATCCATTCGCGGGTGCGGCGAAATGGTAGGTGCGGATCGGGTTGGACGACCAGCTTTCCAGGGCGGCGAAGGAGGACACAGTGAAGCTGTGCATGGTCTCGGTGTGCACGACACCATCGCTATCGATGCCGTTGTCGACACCCTTGAGATAGTGGTCCAGCCAGTCGTAGGCTGCCTCGGAGGTGCGAGTGTAGACACCGAGCAGCAGGCCCGGAACCTCCACTGCCCCATGGTCTCCGATCGCCAGATCCAAGCGCTTGGGGCCGGGGAACTCGGCGAAATAGCTCAGCAGCTGGTTCTGGGGAAAGATGGTCTCGTGCCAGTAGCTGGTGAAGAAGGTCGGCACGGGGCGGCGTTCATCCGGGATGTGAGCGGGCGAGCGCCGTCGCGCGTACTCCAGCACACCCTCGATATCGGTGTTCGTCCGGAAGTCCTCGAGTATCTTCACCAGCTCGGCGCTGGGCTTCTCGCTGATCGCGCCCAGGGCTTCGGCGGCGAGGATGTGGCGGGTCTGGTTGTCGTACAACGCCTCGCCGAGGTCGGCCCATGTACTCAGGGCGACAACTGCTTTCACGCGCTTGTCGGACTGGGCGACCAGCTGGCTGATACCTGAGCCGTAGGAGATGCCCGCCATGCCGATACGTTCCGAGTCGACCTCGATCTCCGGTTGCGCGAGCGCCCAGGTGATCACTTGCGAGCCGTCCGCGACGTCTTCGGGACCGGCCACCGTCAGCTCACCACCGGACCCGGGCAGGCCGCGCTCGGTGTAGGCGACGACGGCGTAGCCGCGCATGAGCAGCCTGATCAGCGCCCCGGAGTACATTTTCCAGCCCGTGGGGTCCAGGCCGGCGGGAAGTACGACGAGTGGATGCGGACCATCGCTGGTCGGCCAGGCGGCCATGGCGTCGAGCAGTTCGCCGTCGTGGCCGGGAATCTGTACCTGAGTGAACCGGCACCGAGCGCGGACGGCGGCGATGTCGTCGATCAAGTATTCGGGGACACCGGTCGCGTTCCCGGTGAGCAGATCGTCGACGACGGCGAGCGCGTCGGCTTCCTGATCGGGGGCGAGTAGGCGCAGGCGGTCCGGGCGAGCTTCTGGCATGGTGATCTCCTGTCGAATTGGTGTATTTCGGAGCAGCAGAACAGTTGCGCGACAAGCAAGGGAGCCACTACGGGACGAGATCCAAGCCACCCCCGCTCACCGGAGATGCTACATCGACGTCGACCACTCATGTGTTCCGTTGCAGCGGTTGATATTTGACATGCATGAGTGCGAATGCGATTGATCTCGCTGTGCACACCCTGGTGTCACGGTCGAGTGATTCTCAGGGGTGACGACGACATCGTCGAATGACCGACGGCCGAGATTCACGCCATACTCGCGGTGCATACTCTGCGGACCGCCCCACAGACGTTTGCCGCGATGGTAGCGACACCGGGCACAGCGCCTGACCTCTTCGTCGATTACTTTGCCACGTCGCTGGTGTGGAGATCATCGGTGCCAGCTGCGACAGCAGGGTGGCGCGGGCCAGCGCGGAGTTCGGATCAGCGCAGATCGCCCCGCCGTCCTCCCCGAGGACTCGGACGATCCGCTCCCGGGTCGGCGGATGTGCTACCCCGGCTTGTTCGAGCGCCGCGATGAGCTGGTCGGCTTTCGCCTCGGCTCGGGAGTTGGACGCTGCCGACGAATAGGCGATCAGAACGATGACCAGCAGAATCGCGAACGTGATCGCGACGACGCTGTACATGATTGTGCGTTCGCGGCGACTTCCCATGGATTCGGTGTCGGTGGTCATGACGCGCTCCCCTCGGCCTGCTCCGATTCGTTCGGTTGCTTCCAGCCATCCTGTGGCCCGGTTATCGAACCGATAGCAACGCCGAGTGCGGCCCCGTCGAGGGCGGGACGGGGGCACCGCGAGACCAGCGATCAACGCCGGTCCACGGTCGGCCGTCCGATCGCGCTCCTCTCTCGTGATTGCGCGACGTCTTGTCCAGTCGCATCTTGTTTGGAGGAATCCGTTCCGGTAAACTCTGAGCAACCCCACGAATGCGGATAATGCACCCCCGCAAACATATTCGCGGGGCAGACGGTTCTCGATGATGCACCACGACACCGAGCGAACAGTCGCGCACGGAAAGGGAGCATCCCCTTATCGTGACTAGCCACCACAGGTGGTCCACTGGCAAATGGATTCGAACAAGTAGAAGTTTCCAACAGGACCTGCATCCATTCAACGGCGGATTTGCCTGGTGTCGAGTGGGCGGTCCTCAGCATCACCGAGGAGTCGACCATGACCGCACACACGTCTTCGGCGCCCGACGTCACACCCGGGGGAGAGCCCGTCGAGCGGCAGGCCGTCGCCGAGGGGATATCCATCGCGGCAGCGTTCATGCTTGTCATTTTGGCGGTGGTCTCCATTCTGGAGGGTATCTCCGCGATCGTGGACGACAAGTTGTACGTCGCCGGAATCGAGTACGTCTACGAGTTCGACACCACGACGTGGGGCTGGATTCATGTCGTGCTGGGCGCCGTCGCGCTGATCTGTGGCCTCGGCCTCGCGATCGGATCGACATGGGGTCGGTACGGCGCGCTGGGAATCGCCGCGCTGGTCATCGTCGCGAACTTCATGTCCCTGCCGTACTACCCGGCGTGGTCCATCGTGGTCATCGCGCTCAGCGTCGTGACCATCTGGGCTGTCTCCACCTGGCGACCCGAACGCTGAGTTCTCGTCGGTTGTCTCCTCGATAGCTCGTCCAGCGGTGGGCGAGGCGCCGACCAGGAGGAACGATGGCATCCCTGTCGATCGACCAACGCGATCGGTTGCACCGCAACGATGTCCGCGCGTACACCGTCGGCGTCGAGGAAGAGGGCCCGCCTACCGGTTCCATCACCGACACGCCGAGATACCGGCGCATGGCCGAACGCTTCGGGGCACTGGTCCAGCAGGTGACCTGCGATGCGCGATGACAACGAATCTGTGCAGATCGATCAGGTGATCGAACGCCTGATCGCCCGTTTCCCCGCGGAATCACCGGCGGAGATCGAGCTCCTGGTTCGCCGTATTCACGAGCGATTCGCCGATGCCCGCGTCCGCGATTTCGTTCCGCTGCTCGTCGAGAAAGCCGCTCGGCAAGCTGTCGGCGTCTCCCCGATCGAGGCCATCGGCGAGGAGCCACACAGTGCGCCGACGATGGCTACGATCTAGAGGGTTCCCCCACCCTGCCGAAGTGCCCTGATCAGGAAAAGGACGGCGCGCTATGGCCGCCACGCACACGGTGCACGCCGTCGCCGGGCCGCCCGCCCCGGTGACGACCTCTCCCGCGCGCGCACGAGTACGCTGAGGCAACCCGACCATGCCGTGGAAGGACCGCGTGACCGCCTTACCCGGGATCGCGACAGCCCGCGGATATCGCCGTGCGTGGCTGCGAGCCGATGTCACCGCGGGCCTCGTCCTGACCGCGCTGTTGATCCCCGCCGGTATGGGCTACGCCGAAGCCGCAGGACTTCCCGCGTACGCCGGGCTCTACGCGACCATCGTGCCGCTGCTGGCCTACGCGGTGGTCGGGCCGTCCAGAATCCTTGTTCTCGGCCCGGATTCCTCACTCGCCCCGCTGATCGCGGCCGCGGTGCTACCACTGGCCGCCGTCGATGATCCCGACCGTGCGCTGGCCCTGGCGGGAGTCCTTGCCGTCCTCGTCGGGCTCATTCTGCTCGTCGGTGGATTCCTTCGTCTCGGGTTCGTCACCGAGCTGCTGTCCAAGCCCATCCGGCTCGGCTATCTGAACGCGATCGCGCTCATCGTCGTCGTCGGGCAACTTCCCAAACTGCTCGGCTTCTCCGTCGATGCCACCGGCGTGCTCGCCGAAATCGCCGAGATCGGGCAGAGCGTGGTCCGCAGCGAAATCGATCCCATCGCGACCGCTATCGGCCTCGGCTCGCTCGCTGTCATCCTGGCCTTCCGCTGGTGGCTGCCCGCGGTACCGGGGGTGCTGGTCGCGGTCGCGGGCGCCATCGCGATCTCGGCCGCCGCCGGACTCACCGACGACATCGGCATGGTCGGTGCCCTGCCCGAAGGCCTGCCGCTGCCTTCCATCGGCGGCATCGGCTGGGCCGACATCGGGCATCTGATCGGACCCGCGGCGGGGATCGCGCTGATCGCGTTCGCCGACAGCGGCGTGCTGTCGCGGACCTTCGCTTCCCGGCACGGGGAAGATGTCGACGGCAGCACCGAGATGAAGGCGATCGGGGTCGCCAATGTGGCGGGTGGACTGTTCGGTGGATTTCCCGTCTCCGCGAGCGGGTCACGAACTCCGGTCGCCGAACAGAGCGGCGCCCACACGCAATTGGCGTGTGTCGTCGGCGCGATCTCCGTTCTGCTCTTCGTGCTGCTCGCCCCCGGACTCACCGCGTACCTGCCCGACGCCGCGCTCGGGGCCGTCGTCATCGTCGCGGCCACCGCGTTGATCGACATCCGCGGCATGGTCCGGATGTGGCACATGAGTTCGGTGGAGTTCGCGCTCGCGACGGCCGCGTTCGTCGGCGTCGCGCTGGTAGGCGTGCTGCAGGGGATCGTCGTCGCGATCGGTCTTTCGTTCGTCGCGGTGGTCGCGCGAGCCTGGCAGCCCTATCGCACCGAACTCGTCCAGACGCAGGACCGTCCCGGCTACCACGACATCGAGCGCCACCCCGACGGGCAACGCATCGCGGGCCTGGTGCTGGTGCGGTTCGACGCGCCCCTGTTCTTCGCCAACGGACAGATCTTCGACGAATACGTGCGCTCGGTCGTCGCGCACGCTCCGTCCCCGGTCGAATGGGTCATCATCGCCGCAGAACCCATCACCGATCTCGATACGACGGCCGTCGACGAACTCGTCGATCTCGACAATTACTTGGCAGGCAAGGGAATTCGATTGATCTTCGCCGAGATGAAGGGACCGATCAAGGATAAGATCATTCGCTTCGGTGTCAGTGACCGGTTCGACGGGACGCACTTCTATCCCACCGTCGAAGCCGCCGTAGACGCCTTTCGCCATCGAAGCGACCGTGCGATGGATAGTTGAACCCACGAACTCGAACCGGCTGCCGGCTGGTGCCGAGGCAATCGACCTCCCGTGCTGGGTCGCAGCATCGATCGGCCGGAAACCATGGACGTGCCCCTACCTGCGGTGGGAAGCTCGAAGGAGCCGGATCCCTAACTGGAGGGAGCGTGCGACATGGTGGACCGGACGAACGGGGCGCAGCGACCGGAGAGCATCCGGAACGTGGCGTTGGTTGGCAGCAGCGGTGCGGGGAAGACGACGCTGGTGGAGGCGCTGGCGTTGGCGACCGGGACGGTGAACCGGGCCGGCCGGGTGGAGGACGGGACATCGCTGTCGGACTACGACGAGGTCGAACGGCGACAGCACAGGTCTGTGCAGGTGTCGGTGGTCCCGGTGATGTGGGGCGGGGTGAAGATCAATCTGATCGATACGCCGGGATGCCCGGATTTCGTCGGCGAACTGCGGGCCGGGTTGCGGGCGGCGGACGCGGCACTTTTCCTGGTGTCGGCGGCCGACGGAGTGGAGGGTGTGGCGGGGGCGACGCGGGAACTGTGGGCCGAATGCGCGCGGGTGGGGATGCCGCGGGCGATCGTGATGACACATCTGGACACGGCGCGGGCGGAGTACGCGGAACTGGTGCAGACCTGTCAGGCGCTGCTGACCGACGGAGCGAGCGATACCGTGCTGCCCCTGCACCTGCCGGTCTACGGGCAGAAGAGCCCCGACGGGCACCGGCCCGCGATCGGACTGCTGGAACTGCTCGAGCGACGGGTCGCCGACTATCGCAGCGGGAAACGGGTGCGCACCGAACCTTCCGCGGAACAGCTCGCGGTGATCGACCCGGCCCGCGATCGGTTGATCGAGGCGATCATCGCCGAGAGCGAAGACGAAACGCTGATGGACCGGTACCTCGACGGCGAACCCGTCGAACTCGACACCCTGGTCGACGACCTGGAACGAGCCGTGGCGCGCGGAAGCTTCCATCCGGTGCTGTTCGCGGCACCGGCGGCCGAGGACGCGGAGCAGGGCCTCGGCACGCTCGAACTGCTGGAACTGGTCACGGCCGGGTTCCCGACACCGATCGAACACCCGCTGTCGGCCGTGCCGCGCGGCGACGGCGCCACGCCCACCGCACTGCGCTGCGATCCGGCGGGGGAACTCGCCGCGGAGGTCATCCGGACCTCGTCCGACCCGTATGTGGGACGGGTATCGCTGGTGCGGGTGTTCTCCGGCACGCTGCACAGCGAGGACACCGTCCGCGTCTGCGGACCCGAGCACGATGCCGACGACCGGGTCGGCGGGGTCACCGCGCCGTTGGGGAAACAACAGCGGACACTGACCGAGGCCGTTGCCGGCGATATCGCGTTCGTGAGCAAACTCGGCCACGCGGAAACCGGCGACACCCTGTCCGGCCCCGGGAATCCCCTGCTGATCGAGCCGTGGCAGCTGCCGGAACCCCTACTGCCCGTGGCTATTCGGGCGCAGGGGAAGGCCGATGAGGACAAGCTCTCGCAGAGCCTGACCCGGCTCGTCGCCGAGGATCCGACCCTGCGGCTGGAAAACAACGAACACACCCATCAGCTGGTGCTGTGGTGTCTGGGGGAAGCCCACCGTGATGTCGCGCTGGAACGGTTGCGCGGGCGGTTCGGGGTTCGGGTGGACGTGGAACCGTATCGGGTGGCGTTACGGGAGACGCTCGCCGCGGCGGCCGAGGGGCGCGGCAGGCTGGTGAAGCAGTCCGGCGGTCATGGGCAGTACGCGGTGTGCCAGATCCAGGTGGAACCGCTGCCGGCGGGGACGGGATTCGAATTCGTCGACCGGGTGGTCGGTGGAGTGGTGCCGCGGCAGTTCATCGGATCGGTGGAGAAAGGGGCAAGGGCGCAGGCCGCGCGCGGGGTCACTCCTGGATATCCGCTGGTGGATGTGCGGGTGACACTGGTGGAGGGGAAAGCGCACTCGGTGGACTCCTCCGACGCCGCCTTCCAGACCGCGGGTGCCCTCGCCCTTCGCGACGCGGCGGACGCGTCCGGGACCCTGCTGCTCGAACCGGTTGCCGCGGTGCGGGTCACGGTCCCCGACGACCAGCTGGGCGCCGTCCTCGGCGACCTGTCCACCCGGCGCGGTCGCATTCTCGGCACCGAACCGGCCGAGCCCGGCCGCACCCAGATCCGGGCCGAGGTACCCGAACTCGAACTGAGCAGGTATGTCATCGACCTGCGATCGCTCACCCACGGGGCGGGGTCGTTCGCCCGCGGGTATCTGCGGCACGAGCCGATGCCGGCCGCCGTCGCCGCGCGGGCACGCAAGGAAAGCGCCGAGGCGCCGGCTTGAATCGCCGGGCCGAGCGTGGAGACGGGGTGGATACGATCCCCTGGTGAATGTGGATGTGATTCCCGGCCGAATGATCGAGGTGCCGATGGCGGATGCGAGTGGCATGGATCGGCGGGCATTCGGTGAATTCGTCGGGCCGCAGGGTGAACTGGCGTCCTATGCGCTGGGCTGGACCACCGGGTCCGATCCACACGCGGGGCGGATCACCATCGGCATCGGGGTGGGCAATCCCGGAGGTGCGACCTTCCACGCCGTGGTCTTTCCGCATCAAGGCTCGCACGCGTACGGTCTCGTGGACGATCCCTTCGAGCAGGTTCCGCAAGGTGGCCCGGATCTGACCGCCGAACAGGCACGTGCGCACGAAGATCTGCCGTTCGTGTGGTGGGTGGTCGATCGGGTGATGGAGCGGGATCCACGCGCCTGGTGGATGCGGCATTGGGTCGTCGGCACCCAATGCATCCAGACCGCAGAGGTATTCGAGCAGCAGGAACCGATCCTGCACGTCGGTCATGACGAGGACGGGTGGTGGCAGCTGATCGGCTCGTCCGACGCCGGGCCCGGCGGCAAGATCGGGCATCTCTGGCACGCCATCGATGAGGACCCGACCCTGCAGGACGTGCTGGATCTCCCCGTAGGTAGTCGCGCTACCCGCGAGGGTGTCGCGCGGATGTGGACCAAGACCTGATAGGAAGGCGATCTGCTGTTGCAATGCTGGCGTATCCCCGTGGGAGTCCATCAGTTGGTCACTATGCCCCGCCGAGCGTCGAACCCTGATACATCCCGGTCCCGAGGCAGCGAAATGCTGCCTCGGGACCGCGACAGCGTTCGCTACGCCGGGATCAGTTCGGCGATGAGCTTCTCGATGCGCGTACGGATTTCGTCACGGATCGGACGAACGGCTTCGACGCCCTTGCCCGCCGGATCCTCCAACTTCCAGTCGCGGTAGTCGACGCCCGGGAAGTACGGGCACGCGTCACCGCAGCCCATCGTGATCACCACCGTCGAGGTCTCGACCGCATCCGGGGTGAGGATCTTGGGGGCCTGGCTGGTGATGTCGATGCCGACTTCGGCCATCGCCTCGACTGCAGCCGGGTTCAGGGCATCGCCGGGAGCACTTCCCGCGGAACGCACTTCGATGGCGTCACCGGCGAGGTGGGTCAGGAAGCCTTGTGCCATCTGGGATCGTCCGGCGTTGTGGACGCAGACGAACAGCACGCTGGGCTTGGTCGACACTGGGTGTCCTTTCAGTGGGTGGTGATGTCGAGGGAGGTGAGCAGGTCGCGGACGCGGTTGCCGATCTCGTCGCGGATGCCGCGCACGACCTCGAGGGACTGGTGGTCGGGGTCGGTCAGTTCCCAGTTCTCGTAGCGGCGGCCCGGGTAGATGGGGCACGCGTCGCCGCAGCCCATGGTGACGATGACGTCGGCGGCGCGCAGGATCTCCTCGGTCCAGGGCTTGGGGAACTCACCGGTGATGTCGATGCCGATCTCGTTCATCGCTTCGACCGCGACCGGGTTGATGTGGGTGCCCGGCTCAGATCCGCCCGACCAGGCGATCGCCTGGTCACCGGCGAGGTGGGTGAACCAGCCCAGCGCCATCTGGGAGCGCCCGGCGTTGTGGGTACACAGGAACAGCGCGACCGGCTTGTCGGTGTTGAGTTTTCCCTCGACCTTGGCCAGGGCGAGCAGGCGCTGGCGGGCGAAGCGCTCGGCCAGCAGCGGCAGATAGTTGATCACGGTGGCGCGGGAGGCGAACTCGTCGTAGCTGGTGGTGAGGAAATGTTCGATGGTCTCGCGTCCGTAGGTCTCGGCGAAAGCCTCGTGTAGCCGGGTCGCCGCGGTGGTGAGCGCGTGGCGCTGGTCGATGGTCAGGGTCGAGCGCAGGTGGTCGGCGGGCGCGACGGGGCTGTCGGACATAGATGCTCCCAGTGAGGGGATGGGTCAGTGATCGGTGGTGGACGGATGGGGGACCACCGCGTTGTCGGCAGCCTCGGCTACCGAGCGCGGATACAGCGCGACGATCAACGCCAAACCCAGTGCGCCGCCGATGATCTGCGCGAGGATGAACCCCGGTGCGGATCCCGGTGCGATACCGGCGAAGGTGTCGGAGAAGATCCGGCCGATGGTGACGGCGGGGTTGGCGAAACTGGTGGAACTGGTGAACCAGTACGCGGCGCCGATATAGGAGGCGACGGCGGCGGCCGACATCGCGGCGCGGCCGCTGCGGGCCAAGGCGAAGATCACCGCGATCAGCCCCGCGGTGGCGACGACCTCACCGACGAGGTGGCCGGTGGTGATGCGGTCGTGGGTGGAGATCTGCCAGGCACCCAGGTCGAACATGACGTTGGCCAGAACCGCACCGGTGATCGCGCCCGCGATCTGAGCGATGGCGTAGGTCAGGACATCGGTGGCGGTGAGCCCGGTGCCATGCCGGCGTCCGGCCAGCCAATCGGCGGCCGAGACAACAGGATTGAAGTGCGCGCCGGAGACGGGGCCGAACACCAGGATCAGGACGCCGAGGCCGAAGACGGTCGCGGTGGAGTTGGCGAGCAACTGCAGGGCGACATCGTCGGTGAGCTGCTGAGCGGCGATGCCGGAACCGACTACGACCGCGACGAGGGCGGCGGTGCCGACGAATTCGGCCAGCAAACGGCGAACGTGGTCAGTCACCGGGCACCCACTTCGATCGCAGGGATGTCGAGCAGACGCGACAGCGGCGCCAGTGCCTGTGACTCGATCCGGTAGTACACCCAGGACCCCCGGCGTTCGCTCGACAGCAGACCCGCCTCGCGCAGCACTTTGAGGTGGTGGGAGATGGTGGGCTGGCTCAATTCGAATCCCGCGGACAGGTCGCACACACAGGCCTCGCCGCCGTTGTGGCTGGCGACCAGGCTCAGCAGCCGCAACCGCACCGGGTCCGACAATGCCTTGAATGCGGCGGCCAGTTCGATGGCGGATTCGGCGGACAGCGGTTCACGCGTCAGCGGGATGACCTCACAGGAGGGTGATGCCTGTGGCTGACAGGATGCGGGCGGTTTCGACACGCATCGATATTGACGGTCGTCGAATCACTGAGCAAGCGAACAACGGGTGAACGCGACGACCGTCGACGCTATCGGCAGTCTGCGGGGCCGCAGGAATCCGCCCCGGTGCCAGTGCCGTCGGTAGCCGCGCGACGTTCGAGCAGCACGGTGTCACGCCAGACGCCGTCGAGGACCGCGATGCGCTCCCGCACCCCGACGGTGCGGAATCCCGCGGAATGGTGCAGGGCGATGCTGGCGCGGTTCTCGGGGAAGATCGAGGTCTGCACCATCCACAGGCCGTCGGCATCCGCGGCGATCACCTGGCGGTGCAGCAGCGATTTTCCGACACCGCGTCCACGGGCGGCCTCGGCGACGTAAACGGAGTTCTCGGCGACACCCGCGTAGCAGTCGCGGCTCGAGGCTGGGGCGAGCGTGGCCCAGCCGACGACCTCGCCGTCGATCTCGGCGACCCACCGGTGGGCGGGCAGCCAAGCGGCGTCGAGGTATTCGCGGTCAGGCACCTCGGTGGCGAAAGTGGCGTTGCCGGTGGCGATGCCCTCACCGTAGATGCGGCACACATCATCCCAGTCGGCGTCGGTCATCGCGCGCACGGAAACGTCGGCAGGCAGGTCCGACGGGCAGCACGGGCGCGGAGTCAGCACGCCCATCACGGCGTCGGCGGCGTGGGGGAGTCCGGTGCAGCAGGCCGGGTTGACGGTGACGACGGTGGAGGTACCGCTCTTGTGGACCCCGACGAAGCCGACATCGGCCAGCTTGCGCACGTGATGCGACACGGTCGGCTGGGTGATGCCCAGCGCCTCGGTCAGCTCGCCGACGGTGATCCCGGTCGGCCGAGTGGCAACGAGGTGCAGCAGTCGGACCCGGGTGGGTTCGGCCAGGCAGGAGAACCATTCGGCATAGGTGGTCGCGTCGTCGATCGACAGGGCGTCGACGCGGGGCGCGGCGGAGTCGCGGACGGTGGGCATGTCCAGGGACGTCATGAGTCGATTATATAGATGACAATCGATGGTTGCATTCATCGATGGTGGCCGATAAAGTTCGAGTCATTACATAGATGCATGTCGATGAATGGAGCCTTGTGATGACCGATCTGCCTGTCGTCGTCGTAGGAGCCGGCCCCGTCGGACTGGCCGCAGCAGCCGAGCTGCGGGAA
Source organism: Nocardia sp. NPDC057663 (assembly GCF_042799895.1). Classification (NCBI taxonomy): domain Bacteria; kingdom Bacillati; phylum Actinomycetota; class Actinomycetes; order Mycobacteriales; family Nocardiaceae; genus Nocardia; species Nocardia sp. NPDC057663. Next base: position 87,127 of record NZ_JBHVHX010000024.1, read on the forward strand.
CGTGGCCAGGACGTAGTGGTGTTCGAACGCGGTCCCCGAGCCGGTGCCGCAGTCGCGCAGTGGAATCACGTGCGCTTGTTCTCCCGCTGGGCGGAGCTCATCGCCCCCGCGGGCCGTCGCCTCCTCGACGGCACCGGCTGGGTGGCCCCGGCCGACGGGGACTACCCGACCGGTCAGGACTGGGCCCGCGACTACCTGACACCCCTGGCCGACGCGCTGGGGGAGGCGGTCCGCTACGACACCGAGGTCGTCGGCGTCGCGCGCCGCGGCCGCGACCGGGTCGTGGACTCCGGCCGCGACACCGAACCGCTGTCGGTGCACCTGCGCCGCGCCGACGGATCCGAGGACCGGATCCTGGCACGCGCGGTCATCGACGCCTCCGGCACCTGGACCACGCCGAATCCCCTTGGTGGGGAAGGGCTTCCTGCCATCGGTGAACGTGACAACAGCACCATCGCCTATCGGGTGCCCGATGTCGATTCCGACTCCGAGCGGGCGCGCTACCGTGGCGCCCACACCGTGATCGCCGGTAGCGGGCACTCGGCGCTGACCGCGATCGTGGCGCTGTCGCAGCTGGCGCACGAGCCCGGCACCCGCCTGACCTGGGTGCTGCGCCGCGGCCGGACCGATGCCACCTTCGGTGGCGGCGAGGCCGACGAACTGCCCGCTCGCGGTGCGCTCGGCCTGCGCGCGAAGAAGGCCGTCGAGGACGGGCTGCTCGACGTGGTGACCGGATTCCGCACCGCCGCAGTCGACACCGATGCCGAAGGGCGAACGACTCTCGTCGCCGACGACGGGCGCAGCATCGAGGGGGTCGACAATGTCATCGCCTTGACCGGGTTCCGCCCCGATCTGTCGTGGTTGTCCGAGGCCCGTCTGGAACTCGACTCCGTCCTGCAGGCCCCGGTCCGGCTCGCGCCGCTGATCGACCCGAACGTGCACTCCTGTGGCACCGTCTATCCGCACGGCGTCGCCGAACTGACCCACCCCGAGTCCGGGGTCTATCTGGTGGGGATGAAGAGCTACGGCCGTGCGCCGACGTTCCTGGCGATGACCGGCTACGAGCAGGTCCGTTCCGTCGCGGCCGAACTCGCCGGTGACCACGAGTCCGCCGCCCGGGTCGAGCTGACCCTGCCCGAGACCGGTGTCTGTGGCGGCGCGGGTGTCTTCGACGACCCCGAGGGCGCAAGCTCCGGCGGCTGCTGCGCACCTGCTCCTGCGGTGCTCACGCTGACTGTCCCGTCGATCCAGCACTGACCATCTATGTCGTCCACCATGACAGCCACGCAGACCGGACCGGCTTCGGCCGGTGCCGGTCTGCGGCGGCGCGTGCTGATCACGTTGTGCCTCACCGAAATCACCAGTTGGGGCATCCTCTACTACGCCTTCCCCGTCCTATCGGTGTCGATCTCGGCCGACACCGGATGGTCGCTGCCGATGCTCACCGCGGCGTTCTCCCTGGGCCAACTCGCCGCGGCCCTGACCGGTATTCCGGTCGGACGCATCCTCGACCGCATCGGCCCACGCACCGTCATGACCGCGGGATCAGTCCTCGCGATCCCTGCCCTGATCGTGGTGGCACTCGCCCCGAACCCGGTGGTGTTCTTCCTCGGCTGGCTCGTCGCCGGGGTCGCGATGGGCGCGGTGCTGTACCCGCCCGCGTTCGCGGCACTGACCCGCTGGTACGGCACCGACCACGTCAAAGCCCTGATGATCCTGACGCTGGCCGCCGGTCTGGCCAGCACCGTGTTCGCGCCACTGACCGCCGTCCTGGTCCAGCGCACCGATTGGCGCGCAACCTATCTCGTCCTCACCCTCGTGCTGGCGGTCGTCACGGTGCCCGGGCATCTGTTCGGCCTCAGAGGGCCTTGGCCACCAGCACCGCCGCCGATCACCCCGCACCACGACGACCATCAGGCAATCGCCCGCAGCCCCGCGTTCGTGGCCTTGGTGATCGCACTGAGTCTCGGCGCCTTCGCGGCGTTCGCCGGGGTGTTCAACCTCGTCCCGCTACTCATCGAACGCGGATTCTCCCCATCGCTGGCCGCACTGACTCTCGGCCTCGGCGGCGCTGGGCAAGTCCTGGGCCGCCTCGGCTACATCCCGCTGATGACCCGCACCACCCCGGCCGCGCGCATCGTCGGCGCGTTCGCCACCACCGCCATCGCGACCGCTCTGCTGGGCTGGGTCACGACAGTATTCGCACTGATCGCGGTATCGATCGGCGCGGGTCTGATCCGCGGGATCATGACCCTGGTGCAAGCGACCGCGATCACGGACCGATGGGGCGCAACCCATTACGGCCGACTCAACGGCCTGATGTCAGCACCTGTCGTCGTCGTGATGGCGGCAGCACCGTTCGCCGGCACCGCGCTGATGAGCTGGACCGGCACCTGGGCCCGCACCTACCTCGTCCTCGCCGTCATCGCGGCCGTCGCGGCGGTCATCGCCATCGCGACGATCCCACGCACACCCGAACCCGTCGATTCGTAAGAGGACGTCGTGATGACCGCCTATGACGCGGTGATCGTCGGAGCAGGCCAGTCCGGCCTGGCCGCCGCCCACCACCTGCGCCGCTACGCGGCCGGTCTCGACTTCGACTCCACACCAACCAGCGCATCACCACCGTCGACCACGACGGTCACCAGTTCAGCGCGCACGCAGACACCGGCACGACGTTCACCGCACCGCGATTGATCGCCGCGACAGGAGGATTCGCCACCCCACCATCCGGAGCTACCCGGACGTGACTCCTTCACCGGGACCGTGCTGCACGCCAGCGCCTACCGGGTGGACGCTGGCACGAACATAGGTCAGCGTGGCACCGCGCGGTCCGCAGCGCGGCCCGCAGCGCCGACGACAGAGATGCCGTAGGCGATGTCGTGGTCTGCGGTGCGGGGGTGGTCAGCACCGGCAAGGGGCCGTAGATGCGTTCCTGCAGGGGTGTCCGAGGCGGGACAATCGGCTCGATCACCGGTGATCACCGCCCCTGGCGTCCAGGGCGAAAAGTGGCATTGCTGCCACCCGTGATAGATGTTCCAGCAGGTCGGTGACGTGCAAGGCGGTACTCCTCCGTGTGCGAGTGCACTCGAACACGCGGGAGCTCCGAATGTGGCATGCGTGCCACAAATCTGTGCGCGAGAGGGGACTCGCAAACAGATTTCGGATCAAAGCTTCGGAAATGTGTGATCGAGAGCGATCGAATACATATCGCGAAGCTGTTGCGGCTCAATCATATAAGGGACAGTTACATTCTGGTCAAGCCATAGTTGGCGGTGCTCTCGCGTACAAGCAATTCGGACGCTCAGTTCGACTACCCGCCCTCACTGGTCCATCCCGCCCAAGCCCGGGCGACCCCGCTTGTGGCTGCGGAGAGTTTGTCCAGATGTGTCAGTGCGTGCTAATCGAGGCTGAGCATCAACAATCCGGCTGCCCCTGCGACGGCCAGACATGTAGGCGAGGTGGATGTCGACTTGACGACCGTGAGCGCGCTGACTGAAGCCCCGACGACCGCATGGTCAACGACGCGAGAGGACAGTGGGTCCCACAACCGCACCGTACCTTCGTCGCTGCCGATGGCCAGTAGGGTCCGTCCGTCCGGCATCGGTACCGCTGCGACCGCGTTCACCC
>NZ_JBHVHX010000025.1:0-79482 GCF_042799895.1 Nocardia sp. NPDC057663
GGAACATCATTGCGAAAGGCCCTCCAACCTATGGTTGGAGGGCCTTTTTGCGTTCGTGCCCTACCGACCATTCGGCGGGTTGTGGCGCTACCGTGGAGCTATGGCGACCACGAGGATCGGCACGCACATCAATGCGCCCCGCGCGACCGTGTATCGGCTGCTCCTCGATGCCGATGCCGTCAGAGCCTGGATGGTGCCCGACGGAATGGTCAGCGAGATGCACCGGTTCGAGCCGGAGGAGGGCGGGGTCTTCTCGATCACCGTCACCCATGACGAGACGACCGATACGGGGAAGACGAGGGCGCGGCACCATGCGTACTACGGGCGGTTCCTGGCACTGATCCAGGATGAGCGGGTGGAGCAGGTCCTGGAGTTCGTCACCGATATACCGGATATGGCAGGCGAGCAGACCATGACCTTCGTGTTGGCCGACGCAGCAGGAGGTACCGATCTCGAAGTGCTGCACGAGGGTGTGCCGCCGGGCATGACCCGCGACGAGAACGAGAGGGCCTGGCAGGTGGCGCTCGCGAAGATCGCCGCGCTGGCCGAGCGCGGCACGGTCGACTGACCGGCCGCACCCGGCGCGAGGTCAGCGGACCGCGTCGTCGGCGCGGGGCGTCGTATTCGACGCAGGCACGAGGTTCCATGCTTCGAGCTGCTTGCGGATCTGCTCGGCGGCATCGATATTGAGCGGGCCGCTGGTCCACAGCGCGTACGGCAGGTTGAAGAACCGGCCGTCGCGGACCGCGCGCAGACCGTTGATACCCGGTTTGGTGCGCAGCAGCTCGACCTTCTGGGCATAGGACTGCCCGGGGTAGTCGACGAACATGATGGCGTCCGGGTCGGCGGCGGCGAGCCGCTCCCAGGAGACCTTGGTCCAGGTGTCGGCGACGTCGTCGAGGATGTTGCGGGCGCCCGCGGCTTCGAGGATCGCCTGGGGCGCACCGAATTTCCCGCTGGAGTAGATGGTGTCGGTGCCGCTGTCGAACAGGAAGACGGTCGGCGCCTTCGCCGGTTTCGGTGCTGCGGACAGGGCGGCGAGCCTGCGGTCGAGGTCGGCGGTGACCTCCGCTGCGCGGTCGGGGTGGCCGGTGATCGCGCCCAGATCGGTCAGGTCGGTGCGCAGCGCGGTCCACGGTTCGACCGTGCCGCGCGCGGCGGCGCCGTCCTGCCGGCGGCAGCTCTCGGTGAGGACGTAGGCCGCGACGCCGTCCTTCTGCAGGGAGGCCGGGGTGAGGTTGCTCGCCTCGTCATAGCCGTAGCTCCAGCCCGCCACCATGACGTCCGGGCGCTGCGCGAGCACGGTTTCGCGGGACGGGTACTCGGGGGCGACGGATTTCAGCCCGTCGACGACGGCGGCACCGTAGTGCTTGCGCAGGGTATCGGCATCGCGCTGGATGCTCGACACGGCTGTCACCTGGTCCTGGGCGCCGAGGGCAAGGACCATCGAGATGAGGTTGCCGTCGTTGACGAACAGCCGCTGCGCGGGTGCGGGGAACGGAGTGTCCTTGCCGCAGTTGCGCACGGTGATCGTCGTCGCGGTGTCTGCCGTGGTGCCGGTGCAGGCCGCCAGGACGGCGGCGAGTGCGGTGGTGGCCAGAATCCGGCCGGAGTTCTTCATCATCGCGCCTTTCGCGGGGTGATCAACAGGTGGTCTTCGCCGGTCACCGGATGCTCGACGCGGGCCGCGTCGACGCCGAACACCGTGGCGACGATGTCGGGCGTCAGCGCTTCGGCGGGCGGGGCCGGTGGTCGGGCCGAGCCGTTGTGCAGCACGATGATCCGATCGCAGTAGCGGTCGGCCAGCGACAGATCGTGCAGGGCGGCGATGACAGTGCGCCGCAGTCCGCGCACCAGGCCGAGGAGTTCGAGCTGGTGGGTGACGTCGAGGTGATTGGTCGGCTCGTCGAGGAGCAGGACCGGGGTGTCCTGCAGCAGCGCACGGGCCAGCAGCACCCGCTGCCGTTCGCCGCCCGACAACTGCTGCACCGGGCGATCGGCGAAACCCGAGAGGTCGACCGCGGCGAGCGCTTCCATGACCCGCTGACGTTCCCGCGGTGCGCCGAGTCCCCACGGCGGCAGATAGGGGGTGAGCCCCAGCGCGACAATTTCGCCGACGAGCATGTCGGCGGAGGGGCTCTCGTCCTGTGCGACCAGTGCCACGGTCGTGGCGCGTTGGCGCGGCCGCAGGTCGTGCAGGACCTGGCCGTCGACGAGCACCTGCCCGAGCATGGGCTTCCGGATACCGGCGAGAGTCCGCAGCAGTGTCGTCTTGCCGCTGCCGTTCGGTCCGACGATGCCGACGGTCTCGCCTGGCTCGATCGAAAAGTCCGCGTCGACAACGATATTGCGCCTGCCTACCGAACAGGTCAGGCCCGCTGCGCGGACACTGGCGCCACATCCTGTCAGGGACGATTCGACGGCCGGGAGTGCGGCTCGGCCGGCAGCGTCGGCGGGACCGAGGTATGGGGCAAGGCCCGCAGGTGCGGCCGCGCCGAGGTCATCCATGTACTTTCTCGGTGGGTGACTCTCGGCGACAGCATCCGGAGTCGCACGCCGACCCGGGAGTCCGCGCCCGGTCACGCGGCACCGAACTGGTAGCGGCGCCGGCCCATCAGCAGCAGGAATGTGGGCGCGCCGATCAAGCCGGTGAGGACACCGACGGGGATCTCGGTGGGGCGCACCAGAACCCTGGTGGCCGCGTCCGCGACGACGAGGAACAGCGCACCGCACAGGGCGCAGGTGGGGAGCAGGTCGCGGTGGCGCGGGCCGACGATCATCCGCGCGGCGTGGGGGACGACAAGCCCGACGAAACCGATGCCGCCCGACACCGCGACCAGCACCCCGACGAGCACCGCCAGCAGGATGAACAGTCCGATGCGCAACCGCGGCACCGGCACGCCGATCGAGGATGCGGTATCCGCGCCGAGGGTGAGCGCGTCGAGCCAGCCCGAGATGGCGATGAGCGCGCCACCGCTGACGAGCACAACGGTGAGGGGCAGCGCGATCGTTGTCCAGTCGGCGCCGGCCAGGCTGCCGAGCAGCCAGAACAGGACCGATTGGGCGGCGGCCGGATCGGTGCTGCGGAAGACGAGATAGCTGCTGAGCGCGGCGAATGCCGAACCGAGCACGGTACCGGTCAGCACCAACCGCAGCGGTGTGAGGCCACCCTGGGCGACTGCGACGAGGAATATCAGCGTGGCTGCACCGAACGCGCCGACCAGGGCGCCGCCTGACAGCGCCCAGATGCCTGCGCCCGCGAAGAGTCCTGAGGTGATCACCGCTGCGGCGCCGACACCGGCACCGGAGGACACTCCGAGCAGGAACGGGTCGGCGAGTGGATTGCGCACCAGGGTCTGCATCGCCGAGCCGGCGAGCGCCAGTCCCGCGCCGACCACCGCGGCCAGGACCGTGCGTGGCACGCGGAGCTGCCAGACGATGGTGTCGATGCCGAGGTCGGCGGGTGTCGTTCCGGTCAGGCGGGCGCCGAGGGTGTCGAGCACCGCGGACACGGGAACGATCTCGGCGCCGAAGCCGGTCGCGCCGAGCATGGCGACCAGTAACAGCGCCCCGAGCAGGGGCAAGGCGAGCGATATCCGGGCACGGATCATCGCGGGTTCACCACAGGCAAGGCGCGGCCCTTTCGGAGGGTGCCCGGCGAGGGAGGTCTGACTCTCGCCGCGAGGCGATCACAGTGGCGCGACCGTTCCGGAATTGCACCGGATTCCCACACCCGCCGGGGAGGACGCATCGACTCTAGCGCGGCACGCGGTTTCGGTTGTCGCCGAGTGAATGTAGGCCGAGGTAAAGCTCACGGTGACGCGAACGCTTCTCGACGCGACGCCCAATTGATTCAATCCCTCTATGCACCGACCGAACATCTTCCTGCCCGGCCTGCGTGGCCGCGCCACCGCCGCGCTCCTCGCGGTGGCAACCGTTGCGACGCTCGGCCTGAGCGGCTGCTCGAATGGCAGTGACGCACCGGTCGGTACCCCTGACGCGCCGCTGCCGACCGAGGTGCCGCCGGGCACCACCCTGATCGTCGCCGATCAGCAGGAGCGGTTGCAGTCGGCGTTGCGCCTGTCCGGCGAGCTGGACAAACTGCCGTTCAAGGTGGAGTTCGCCAATTTCGTCGGCGGGCCCGCCATCCTCGAGGCGTTCCGGGCAGGCGCCGCCGATGTGGGCCAGGTGGGTGACGTACCGCCGATCCACGCGCTGGCCGCCGGGCAGGACGTGCCGATCGTCGGCTCGTACCAGACCAATCCGCAGGCGCTGAAGCTCGCCGTCGCGCCGGGGCGGGCGATCACGAAGCTCACGGAGCTGAAGGGCAAGAAGATCGCCTATGCCGAGGGAACCGCGCAGCAGGCCGCGGTGCTCAAAGCGCTGACCAAGGCGGGGCTGAAGCCTACCGACGTGCAGTTGGTCCGGTTGCAGCTGGCGGAGTTCCTCGACGCTGTGCGCACCGGTCAGGTCGACGTGGCTCCGCTGATCGAACCCAATGTCACCCGCCTGCTGCGCACCCAGGGCGCGTCGCTGATCCCGGATTCGGAGACCACCGGGATCTACAGCGGACTGGCGTACCTGTACGCGCGCCGCGCGGTGGTGCAGGATCCGGCGAAGGCGGCGGCCACCCGTGCCCTCGTCGGCGCGTTCGTGCGGGCCTGGCACTGGACCAACACGCACCGTGAGGAATGGGCCACCAAGTATTACGTGGAGATCCAGAAGGTCGGCGCCGACGACGCGAAGCGGATCATCGACTCGCTCGGCACCTACACCTTCCCGCACCTGGACCAGCAGTTGATCGCCCGCCAGCAGACCACCATCGACGCGATCGATGCCGTGGGTGAGCTGCCGAAGAAGATCAAGGCCGTCGACGGCTTCGATCTGCGCTTCGATGCCGCGGTCACCGAGGCGGTCACCACCAGCGGGGCGGCGTTCGCGCCGGCGACGAGCTGATGGCCACCCTCGACGCGGGTGTGCTGCGGCGCATCCGCACCGGCACCGCCGACCCGGTCGAAGCGCTCGCGCCGCGCGGACGGGCCAGGCGCAGGCTCGGGCCCGGCCGGCCGATTCCGTTCGGCTTCGCACTCGGACCGGCATTGCTCATCGGAGCGTGGGTGCTCGGATCGGCCACGGGCGCACTGGATCCGGAGACACTGCCCGCGCCGTGGACTGTCGCCCAGACCGCGGGCGATCTGATCGCCGACGGCCGTTTGCAGTCCAACCTGCTGACCTCGCTGCAGCGCGCGGTGAGCGGGCTCGGACTCGGTGTGGTGATCGGCGTGGTACTCGCGCTGGTGGCGGGGCTGAGCCGGATCGGGGAGGCGGTCGTCGACGGCCCGGTGCAGATCAAGCGGGCGATCCCGACGCTGGCGCTGATCCCGCTGTTCATCGTCTGGTTCGGCATCGGCGAGGAAATGAAGCTGATCGTCATCACGACCAGCGTGCTGATCCCGGTCTACATCAACACTCACGCGTATCTGCGCAGCGTCGACGCCCGGTATGTGGAGCTCGCCGAGACGGTCGGGCTGTCGCGATGGGGATTCCTGCGGCGGATCGCGCTGCCAGGGTCCCTGCCCGGCTTCTTCCTCGGGTTGCGGCTGGCGGTGACCATCTCCTGGCTGGCGCTGGTCGTGGTCGAACAGGTCAACGCGACCAGCGGCATCGGCTACCTGATGACGCAGGCGCGCACCTACGGACAGATCGACGTCATCGTCGTCGGTCTGGTGATCTACGGACTTCTCGGGCTCTTCGGCGACCTCGCCGTGCGGGCGGCGGAACGGAAGGCGCTGGCATGGCGACAGACACTGGGCGACTGAACGGCGAGGAGCGGATCGTGGTGCGCACCGGCGCCCTCACCCGCGGCTTCGGCGACCGAATCGTCTTGAACGGCATCGACATCGAGATCCGGCGCGGCGAATTCGTGGCACTGCTCGGCCGCAGCGGTTCGGGCAAGAGCACACTGCTGCGGGCGCTGGCCGAACTCGACGGCGACGTACCGGGTTCCGGCGAGCTCACCGTGCCTGCCCAGCGGGCGGTGGTGTTCCAGGATTCGCGGCTGCTGCCCTGGGCGCGGGTGCTCGACAATGTGGTGCTCGGGCTCACCGGGCGCGACGCCGCCGAGCGTGGGCGTTCGGCGCTGGCCGAGGTCGGGCTGGCGGGGCGTGAGAAGGCATGGCCGCGTGAGCTTTCCGGTGGCGAGCAGCAGCGGGTGGCGCTGGCCAGATCGCTGGTCCGCGAGCCGGATCTGCTGCTGGCCGACGAACCGTTCGGCGCGCTCGACGCACTGACCCGGATCCGCATGCACACCCTGTTGCAGGCGCTGTGCGAGCGGCACCGGCCCGCTGTCCTGCTGGTGACCCACGACGTGGACGAGGCCGTGCTGCTCGCCGACCGCGTGCTGGTCCTGGACGAGGGCCGGATCGCCATCGATCAGCGCATCGACGCGCCGCGCCCGCGCAGGCACGCGCACCCGGAGTTCATCCGGCTGCGTGCGGTCCTGCTGGCCGGGCTCGGCGTCGACACCACCGAATTCGAGGAAGTGAAAGCAGCGTCATGAGTGCACCGCGGCAATTGAGTCTGAACGCGTTCATCTATCCGTCGGGGCACCACGAGGCCGCCTGGCGGCATCCGGACAGCAGGCCCGAGCGCATCTACGACGTCACCTACTACCAGGAGATCGGACGCACCGCCGAGGCGGCGAAACTGGATGCGGTGTTCTTCGCCGACGGGCCCGCCCTGCGCACCGACGTGCGCCACAATGCGGCGCCGGGTCTGGAGCCGATCACGCTGCTCACCGCGATCGCCGCGGCGACAACACATCTGGGTCTCATCGCGACCGCGTCGACGACCTACTACGAGCCCTACAACCTGGCTCGCCTGTTCTCCTCGCTGGACCACATCTCCGGCGGGCGGGCCGGCTGGAACATCGTCACCACGGGAACCGACCTGGCGGCGGCCAATTTCGGGCTCGACCGGCACCCCGATCACGCCGAACGGTATGCCCGCGCACGGGAGTTCGTCGACGCGGTGGTCGCCCTGTGGGACAGCTGGGAGGACGACGCGATCCTGCTCGATCGCGCCGCGGGCATCTACGCCGACCCGGACAAGATCCATCCGATCGACTTCGTCGGCGAACACCTGCGCGTGCGTGGGCCGTTCAATGCGGCGCGCACGCCGCAGGGACACCCGGTGCTGGTGCAGGCGGGCGCTTCCAACGAGGGACGTGCCTTCGCGGGCAGGTACGCGGAGGCCATCTTCACTGCCCACCAACGGCTTTCGGACGCGCAGACCTTCTACGCCGACATCAAGGCCAAGGCCGCCGAGTACGGGCGCGACGCCGACGAGGTGAAGATCCTGCCCGGGATCAGCCCGTTCATCGCCGACACCGAGGCCGCGGCGCTGCGTCTGGAGCGGGAATTCAACGAGCTGACCGTGCCCGAATACGGGATCAAGCAGCTGGAATCGATCACCGGCACCTCCCTGCGTGCCCTCGCGCTGGACGAGCCGGTGCCGGTGGAGGTGTTCGCCGGGGCCGGTGATGTCACCGACAACGCGCGCAGCAGGCTGCAGGTGGTGGCGGGCATCGTCGAACGGGAGCGGCCGACCCTGCGTGGCCTGCTGCATCGGCTGGCGGGCGCCCGCGGACACCGGGTCTTCGCCGGTACGCCCGAGCAGGTCGCGGACACGATCGAGGAATGGTTCACCCGGGGCGCGGCCGACGGTTTCAATGTGATGCCGCCGTACTACCCCGGTGGGCTCGAAGTGTTCACCGAGACGGTGGTGCCGATCCTGCAGGAGCGCGGGCTGTTCCGCACCGAGTACACGGGAACCACGCTGCGCGACCACTTCGGCCTCGCCCGTCCGCGGAGCCGGTTCGCGCCGGAACCCGTTCCTGTCGGATGAGTGTGCCGAGCGACGAAAACTGTTGTACTGCCGGGATATCGGATCATCGCCGATGGGACTGCGCTGGGCCGGTGCGAAATCGCGCTGTCGGTAGCGTCGGTAGAGCACGATGACCGCGGAGGTGATCGATCCCGCTCCGGTGCGGCTGCGGTCGCTGGTGTGGCCGGTGTTCGCGCCGATGGCGCTGTACGGCATCGGCGTGGGGGCTGCCGCGCCGATGTACGCGCTGCGGGCGCTGGATCTCGGTGCGTCGGCGGGTGCGGCGGGGCTGATCGTCGCCGTGGGCGGGCTCGGGATGGTGCTGACCGATCTGCCCGCGGGCCGGATCGTCGCGCGGATCGGGGAGCGGGCGGCGATCGGGGTCGGCAGTGTGCTCGGCACGGCGGGGGTGCTTGCGGCGATCTTCGCGCCGAATCTCGGTGTGCTGGCACTGGGTTTGCTGCTCAACGGGGCCGCGGGTGCGGTGTGGGGACTGGCGCGGCAGACCTATCTGGTGTCGGTGGTCGCGCCCGAGCAGCGGGGCCGGGCCATGTCGACGCTGGCGGGTGCGCATCGGCTCGGGTTCTTCTGCGGGCCGTTCCTCGGCGCCGCGCTGGTGCACGGGTTCGGGCCGGTCGGCGCGCTGTGGCTGCAACTGGTCACCACGTTGCTGGCGAGCGCGGCGATGGTGACGATCCGCTCCGGCGAGATCGATCAGGCGACGCTGCGGCCGCTGCACACCGTGCTCTCCGAAAACCGCAGGGCGCTGGGCACTCTCGGGCTCGCCTCGGTGGCGGTCGGCGCGGCCCGGGCATCGCGTTCGGCGCTGCTGCCGCTGTGGGCGGCGCATCTGGGGATCGACGCCGCGACCACCAGTCTGCTGTTCGGGCTGGCGGGCGCGGTCGATGTCCTCATGTCGTACCCGGCCGGGGTCTGGCTGGACCGGGCGGGCAGCCGGGTCACCGGCATCGCCTGCGGCCTCTGCTTCGCCGCCGGGTACGCCGTGTTGCCGTTCACCTACTCGGCGCTCACCATGGGCGCGGCGACCATGCTGCTCGGCCTGGCCAACGGGCTCAGCAACGGGCTGATCATGACCGTCGGCGCCTTCGCGGCGCCGGAGGACCGCCGCGCGGAGTTCCTCGGCGCCTGGCGGCTGACCCATGATGTGGGCATGTTCGCCGGTCCGGTCTCCGTCGGCATCGTCGGCGCGTTCGCCGGCCTGGCCGTCGCCGGCGCGCTGCTCGCCGTCGGCGTCGGCCTCGGCACGGTCGCGATCTATCGCTGGTTCCCCGGTCTGGTCCAGCCACGGGTGGTCAGCGATGAGTGATGGTGCAGCTCACGGCCATTCAGGATGTGGCGAGCGGGGAAACCGCAGTGGTGTGGCGGTCTACTTCCAGGCGGGGTCGCGGCCGGTGAGGCCGAGGATGCGGTCGAGGAGGGGAGCATCGGGGGCGACGGGGATCTCGGGTCCGTAGATGCCCATCGCGCGGCCCTGATCGGCGGTGGCGGCGGTTTCGTCGTAGGCGTAGCGGAGCAGGCCGTCGTCCCACTGGGCGGTGGCGCCGAGAGCGCGGGCGAGGTCCCAGCCGTGGACGATCAGTTCGCCGACGACCATGCCGCCGACCAGCGGCGCCGGCAGCGGCATCGGGCCGCCCATGTGCGTGACGCCCTGCCAGGCATCGGGGTTTCGCCAGGTAGTGGCCAGGTCGTCGAGCTGGGTGTCGAGGGCCGCCGCCCAGTCGCCCTCGGTCAGATCGACGTCGGATTCGGCGGCCGCGGGCGGGGTGATCGCCTCCTTGCGTGCCGCGCCGATCAGCGACGGACCCCAGAACAGCAGGTGGTTCAGCAAAGCACGGACATCGAACTCGGTGCACGGGGTCGGGGCGGCCAGACGATCCGGCGTGATGGTGCGCAGGAGCTTCGACAACGGTTCGGCGGCGCGCGCTACGCGTTCGGTTTCGGACATGGACGAAGGTAACCACCGCGATGCGGGCGCTGTCTTGAACAAACGCGACATACACTCGCCGCGTGGAGCGGGATCCGCGGGAACTCGGGGGTGCCTGGCGCGCGTCGCAGCGTCACGCGTTCGCCGCGCCGTCGGGGGAGCTGGCGCGCTACGTCGCGCGGTACTGGACAGTCACCTGGGAGTACGAGCGGCCGTACCGGCAGCTGGTGGTGCCATTGCCGAACGTCCACCTGAGTTTCCGTGACGACCGCGCCGAGGTGCACGGGCCGTCGTCGTCGCATGTGTACCGGGAACTGGCGGGAGCCGGTTCGGTGTTCGGTGTCGCGTTCCGGCCCGGCATGTTCCGGCCGTTCCTCGGTGGCCCGGTGGCGGATCTGCGGGACCGGATGGTCGATGCCGCAATGGTTTTCGGTCCCGACCTGCCGTCTCCTGGTGACGTCGAATCCGTCGAGCGGTTTCTCCTCGCGCGCCTGCCCGCTCCTGATCCGCAGGCCGACCTCGCCGCGCGGGTGGTGGCCGCGATCGCCGAGGACACCGGTGTGACCAGGGTCGACGCGATCGCGGACCGATTCGGCCTGAGCGTGCGCCGGTTGCAGCGATTGTTCGCCGACTATGTCGGGCTCGGACCGAAATGGGTGGTGCGCCGTTATCGCCTGCACGAGATCACCGAGCGCCTCGCCGGGGGAACCGACATCGATTGGGCGGAAACCGCCGCCGAGCTCGGGTACGCCGACCAGGCCCATCTCAGCCGCGACTTCCGCACGATCTTCGGTGAACCACCCACCCGCTACGCGCAGCGCTACGAACTGCGGTAACGCCGTGATCGGCTACCCCGACAGTGATAGTGAACCGAAGTAATGACAAGGAGCGGGCATTATGGGATCTACCGATGTCATCAACTGGCTGGTCGAGGGCTATCTCGCGGGTGACCCTGTGCGGGGACCGATCTGGATCGCGTTCATGTACGCGATGATGCCGTTCCAGCTGCTCGGAATGATGACCGGCAGCGGCTAGCTCGCGATCAGCGCACGCGCGTGCCCAGGATGGTGCGCACGCCCGCGATGAACAACTGCAGACCGAAGTCGAAACGGGCTGTGGGGTCTGGAGTGTCGAGCAGCGGAGAGGCTTCGTCGGACAGCGCGCCGACGGAGTCCATCTGCATGCGGGACTGCTCGTCGACGGTCTGGCCGAGGACGTAGTAGAGCAGGGTGTAGGCCGTGAGTTCGGCTTCCTCCCTTGTCATTCCGGCACGGATGACGATGCCGGCGAGGCGTTCGCGCGCCTTGCTCGTGGTCAGGCGCGAGGCATAGGTGGCCGAGACCAGTTCGGCGCCGTCGCGATAGGCGAGCAGGCAGTTGCGCAGGCGGTGGGCGAGTTCGGTGAGCTGCTCGGGCCATCCGGTGGCCGTGATCGGCTCGTCCATCGGCGCCAGGATCCGGTCGGCGACCGCGCCGAGCAGCGACTGCTTGTCCTTGACGTGCCAGTACAGCGCGCCCGGTTGCACCTGCAGCGAACCGGCGAGCCTGCGCATCGTCAGATCGGCGAGTCCGTACTGGTCGAGAATGCCGACGGCGGCATCGACCACATCCGTCTTCCGCAGCTGCACGCGCGTCCTTCCGTTCGAATTCACCGACCCGGGTGTCGTGGCTCACCCGTAGCAGCTACCCTAGCCTGAACACCGTTCAAGTTGCACGGCTACGCCGGGTGGATCACACCCGTGCCACGTGCACGCACCCCGTCGAAGGGACATCACGTCGTGACGCAGGCACCCGTCCAGACCGACATCCTGGCCATCGCCCGTGAGCAGGTGCTCGAGCGCGGCGAAGGCCTCACCGAGGCACAGACCGTCGAGGTACTGCGCCTGGGCGACGATCGCCTGGAAGCGCTGCTCGAGCTCGCCCACGAGGTGCGGATGAAGTGGTGCGGTCCCGAGGTCGAGGTCGAGGGCATCATCAGCCTCAAGACCGGCGGCTGCCCGGAGGACTGCCACTTCTGCTCGCAGTCGGGCCTGTTCCAGTCGCCCGTGCGCGCGGCCTGGCTCGACATCCCCAGCCTGGTCGAGGCGGCCAAGCAGACCGCCAAGACCGGCGCCACCGAGTTCTGCATCGTCGCCGCGGTCCGCGGCCCGGACGAGCGCCTGATGGCCCAGGTCGCCGCGGGCGTCGAGGCGATCCGCAACGAGGTCGACATCCAGGTCGCCTGCTCGCTGGGCATGCTGAACCAGGAGCAGGTCGACCAGCTCGCCGCGATGGGCGTGCACCGCTACAACCACAACCTCGAGACCGCCAAGTCGCACTTCCCGAAGGTCGTCACCACGCACACCTACGAGGAGCGCTGGGACACCCTGCGCATGGTGCGCGAGGCCGGCATGGAGGTCTGCTGCGGCGGCATCCTCGGCATGGGCGAGACCATCGAGCAGCGCGCCGAGTTCGCCGCGCAGCTGGCCTCGCTCGAGCCCGACGAGGTGCCGCTGAACTTCCTCAACCCGCGCCCCGGCACTCCCTTCGGCGACCTCGAGGTGCTGCCCGCCGCCGACGCGCTGCGCGCCATCGCCGCGTTCCGTCTCGCGCTGCCGCGCACCATCCTCCGGTTCGCCGGTGGCCGCGAGATCACCCTCGGTGACCTCGGCGCCAAGCAGGGCATGCTCGGCGGCATCAACGCCGTCATCGTCGGCAACTACCTGACCACCCTCGGCCGTCCCGCCGAATCGGATCTCGATCTGCTGGGTGAACTGAAGATGCCGATCAAGGCGCTCAACGAAACCCTCTGAGGCGGCGGCACAGTAGGGTGACTGATATGGACGAGCGCTATAACCCGTTCACCGGCAAGCGGATCGTGCCCGGACTCGACGACGCGATGCCCGCATCGGCGGCGCTCGGGCTCGAGCCGCCGCGGTTCTGCGAGCAGTGCGGCCGGCGGATGATCGTGCAGGTGAGCCCCGACGGCTGGTGGGCCAAGTGCTCCCGGCACGGGATCATCGAATCGGCGCAGCTGGAACGCCGGTAGTGGTCGCCGAGGTCGGCGTCGAGCCGCGTCCCGAGGTGCTGCGCCGCGAACTGATCGGCGTCGGCGTCGTCGTGGCCGTCGTGCTCGCGGTGAGCGCGGCGGCGGGCGTGGCCTGGGGACTGCTCGCGCCGACCGAACGGCTACGGGTGACCCAGCCCGGTCGCGCCGCGGTGCTCACCGGCGAGAGCCTGCACCTGTTCGACGCCGTCGGAATGTTCCTGTGCATCGGTGCGGTGGTCGCGATGCTGAGCGCGGTCGCCGCCTGGCGGGTGCGGAGCGTGCGCGGGCCCGCGCTGGTTGTCGGAATCCTGCTCGCCTCGGGTCTCGGTGCCGCGGTGATGATGTGGGTGGGCGAACCGGTCGCCGAGCTCAGGCATCCGCGTCCGCACGATCCCGCGGTCGGGCAGATCATCGCATTGCCCGCCGAGGTGGGCACCGATCTCGCGCTGCTGGTGCAACCGTTCCTGGCCGCGCTCGTGCTGTTGTTCCTCGCCGCGCTGCACCCGCGCACCGATCTCGGTTCCGGCACTGCGGGTTTGCTCGGCGACCTGCGTCCGGCCGAGATCGACGACTATCCGCCGGCGGTCGAGGTCGAGGAGTATCGGCGCAGCGGCGATTTCGATTCGAGTCCGCAACCGCGCGCCTGAGCACGATTCCGCTCCGGCCCGGACCTCTACCATCGTCTATAACGGCAGGTAGACGGCTCGAGAGGAGCGGTCGTGGCATTCATCGGTGGTGGTCCGGTCGTCGAGGAACTGGACGCGAAATTCTGGCGACTCACCGAGCCGCTCACGTATCAGGGTGCGGTCCAGACCTTTACGGTCCCCGCCGGTTTCCGCACCGACTTCGCGTCGGTGCCCCGCGCGCTGGTCTGGCTGATCCCGCGCTACGGGGCCTACACCCGGGCCGCGATCCTGCACGACTACCTGTGCCGCACGGATACGATCAGTCGCGCCGACGCGGACGGTATCTTCCGTCGCTGCCTGCAGGAGTTCGCCGTCTCGACGCCGCGGTGCTGGATGATGTGGGCCGCAGTGCGTCTGGGCAGCCGGCTGCGTGGCGCGACACCCGGTGACGTCGCGCGCTGGGTCGTGATCGCGGTGCCGTCGCTGGTGTTCCTGACGGTGCCCGTCGTCGTGGTGACGTTGTCGCTGTGGCTGTTCTGGGTGGTCGAGCTGGCCTTCTGGGCCGTCGGGCAGCTGGGCAGGCGAACGACGGCGCCACCGCCTGCTCCGCAGATGAAGACCGCGTAGCCGGATTCATCCAGAACGGGCGATGTGCGACGCCCGCGACCTCCCTAGCGTCGGTTCCCGGAGGGCTGGGCGACACAGCGCGAAGTCCTCTCCGGCTGAGTTCACCAGACCGAGGGAGTGTCGATGTCCGAGCCGAGCACGAGCGCCGCAGCGCCGCCGTCCTGGTCGATTCCCCGCGGACTGATCGTCCTGCTGTCGCTGGCCGCCGGCGTCGTCGTGATCGGAGGGCTGAAGGCTTTCTCCGGCATCGTCGGACCGATCTTCCTGGCCCTCATGCTCACCATCGCGGTCCAGCCGTTGCAGAGCTGGGCGCAGCGGCGCGGGTGGTCCTCGTGGGCGGGGATGATCATCGCCCTGGCCGCGGTGGTGGCGATTCTGCTCGGAATGGGTGTGGCGCTGGCGGTGTCGGCGTGGCAGCTGGCCTCGCTGCTCCCGGAATACGGCGACAAGCTGAACTCGCTGCTCGACAACGTCCGTGGGCTGCTGTCGGACCTGGGGATCAGCTCCGACCAGATCCACCAGGTGCTCGACGGCATCGATGTCGGCAAGGTGGTCGAGTTCGTCGAGCAGTTGCTCGGCGGGGTGCTCGGGGTCTTCTCGAATCTGTTCTTCGTCCTCGCGCTGCTGCTGTTCATGGCCATCGACGGGATGACGATGGCCAAGCGGATGGCCGTGGTGGCGCACCAGCGGCCCGCCATCGCGAGCGCCTTGCTCTCCTTCGCCGAGGGCACCCGCAAATACCTCGTCGTGTCCACCGTGTTCGGCGCGATCGTGGCGGTGATCGACGGTGGCGCGCTGTGGTTGATGGGGGTGCCGCTACCGATCCTGTGGGCGCTGCTGTCGTTCATCACCAACTACATCCCGAACATCGGCTTCGTCATCGGGGTCATCCCGCCCGCGCTGCTGGCCCTGCTCGACAGCGGGCCGGTGCTGATGATCTGGGTGATCGTGGTCTATTCCGTGATCAATTTCGTCATCCAGTCGATCATCCAGCCCAAATTCGTCGGTGACGCCGTCGGTTTGGGCGTGACCGTCACCTTCCTGTCCCTGGTGTTCTGGGCGTGGGTGATCGGCGCGCTCGGGGCCCTGCTCGCCATCCCGCTGACCCTGCTGGTCAAGGCGCTGCTGCTCGACATCGACCCCTCGACGCGGTGGGCCGACGTGCTGATCGGCGCGCCGCTGCCGAAGAAGGTGCCGGAAGAAGTGGCGCAGGAGCGAGAAGCAGAGCGACCATGACGACGTGCTGTTGCGCACCGGAAAACCGGTGGCGCCCAGCGCGGCGGCTCGCCTACCGTCGACGGGTCATATTCGCACCGGGGAGGACCGGCCGTGCGCGCCACCGAGAAGACCGATACCGAACAACCGACCGAACGGCCCGATCTTGCCGCGTGGCGGCGCCGCCACGCCCTGCGCAGTTCGTCGGCCGCCGTTGCGGTGCCCAGCGGGCGGACGTACCGGCGATCGCCGAAGCATCGAGATCGCCGGTACGAATCCTGAACTCCTATCCGGTGATTCGGGTCAGCACCACCAGCGGCAGCGGCTTGTCCACCTTGGCCTGATACTCGGCCAGCAGTGAATTCTCCGCCAGCGCCCAGGCGGCGAACTCGTCGTATTCGGCGCCGGTGAGCACCTCGGCCGTCGCCGCGAACTTCTCCCCACCCAACTCGATCGTCACCCGCGGGTCGGCCTTGGCATTGTGGACCCAGGCCGGATACCGATCCTCGATGAACGAGCTCACATACAAGACGTCGTCGCGATACAGCGCTCCCAGCGGAACCACATGCTGCTTACCGCTTTTGGCGCCGGTGGTCGTCAACAGCAGCAGCGTGGCCCCCGCGTAGTCGCCACCGACCCGACCGTTGTTCTCCCGGAATTCTCGGACGACCCCGTCGTTCCACCCGGCCATCTCCTCGGCCGAGTACTCCCGGTTCCACGGTGCGTCCGGGTCGTCGTAAGAAGTGATCTCTTTCGCGTCCGCCGCGTTGCTGTCCATGCGAGCAGTGTGACAGCGACCACCGACAGGTAGCTCACGCCGAACTCGCGTAGCGGCGGATCGCGAGGGGCGCGGAGACGGCGAACAGGGCCGCGATCCACAACCATGCGGCCAGGACTGGATGCTGGGTCGGCCACGCACCGGCCGTCGCGGCCGGATCGGACCCGAGCAGCGTGCGCAGCGCGCCGACGACGGCGCTGACCGGATTCCACTCGGCTATGGTCGCGACGCCGGTGGGCATGGTCGAGGCGGGGACGAACACGGTGGAGAACATCAGGGCGCCGAAGATCATCGGTGCCGCCTGCTGCAGCGCCTGTTCGTCCTTGATCGTGGCGCCGAGCGCGATGCCGAGCCAGGCCAGGACCCAGCGGAACGCCAGCAACAGTGCGATCGCCGCCGCGACCTCGCCGACTCCTGCGTCCACCCGCCAGCCGAGCAGGTATCCCGCGCCGGACATCAGCGCGAGCGCGAGGACACCGACCACGGTCTCGGCCAGTGCGAACCCGGCCGGTGCGGCGGCCGACGACAGCGGCAGTGCGCGGAGCCGATCGGTGAAACCGCTGTGCAGGTCGGCATTCGCGGTCGACGCGGTGGAGGTCAGGCCTATGGCCCCGACCAGGACCAGCACGCCGGGCACCAGGTAGGCGCGGTAGGCCGTGGCGTCGCCGCCGCCGGCGAGCGCGCCGCCGAAGACGAAGCCGAACAGCAGCATCATGCCCAGCGGCGCCGCCAGGGTGATCGCGAACAGGCCGGGGGAGTTGCGGTAGTTCGTCAGCACCCGCCCGAACAGCACCCACGCACCGGAGCAGACGGACACCTCGCGGGTGCCTGCGGCGCTCATGCCGCGATCCGATCGCGACCGGTGAGCGCGAGGAACGCGTCGTCGAGAGTGGCCGTGCGGGCGCCGATATCGCGGACGGTGATGCCGGCCGCGTCGAGCGCGCGCAGGACCGTGAGCAGCCCGGGGGCCTCACCGGCGAAGGTGAAAGACAGTTCCAGCGGCGAATCCTGCTGTGCTGGTGGGGGATCCACCGGCGAGCCGCCGAAGCTGTCGAGGATCGCCAGCACCTCGTCGTGGCGGCGTGGATCGGCGACGACCAGGTCGAGCCCGGCGGGCACGGCCGCGAGGATCTGTTGCGGCGTTCCGGTCGCGATCACCCGGCCCGCTTCCAGGATGGTGATCGCGTCGGCCAAACGCTGCGCCTCGTCGAGGTACTGGGTGGTGAGCAGCACGGTGGTGCCCTCGGTGACGAAATCGCGCACGTAGGTGTAGATCTCGTTGCGGCTGTGCGGGTCGAGCCCGGTCGTCGGCTCGTCGAGGAACAGCACGGCGGGGCGCACGATCATGCCCGCGATGATGTCGAGCCTGCGGCGCATGCCGCCGGAATAGGTGCCCGCCGTGCGATCGGCGGCCCCGGCCAGTCCGAATCGATCCAGCAGTTCCGCCGCGTGACGGCGGGCCGCGGCGGCGCGGAAGCCGTTGAGACGGGCCAGCATCACGAGATTCTGCCGCCCCGTCAGGCGCGGATCGACGGCGTGGAACTGGCCGACCAGGCCGAGTTGCCGCTTCGCGTCGTCGGCCTGGCCGACGGTGTCGAAGCCGCGAATCGTGGCGCGGCCCGATGTGGGACGCGCCAGGGTCGCCAACATGCGCACGGTGGTGGTCTTGCCCGAGCCGTTCGGGCCGAGCAGGGCGTGTACCTGGCCGGTCGGCACCTGTAGGTCCACCCCGTCTACCACGGTGTTCTTGCCGTATGTCCTGGTCAATGCAGTGGCTTCGATGGCATGCACGGCATCTCTCCCTCCATTGCTAACGGTGTTCGCAATTACAGGATACGCATCTGCTAACACTGTTCGCAACTGGCGTCGTGCGGCATGCTGACGGGTATGACGCACACCGGATCCTCGTTGTGGTCGCGCGGCGCGGCGCCCCGGCCGGGGCCGCGCCCGGCGTACACGCTCGACCAGCTCGCCGACGCCTGCGTGCGGCGGGCCGACGCGGGCGGGCTGCGCGCGGTCTCGATGCGCGGGGTCGCCGACGAGCTCGGCACCGCCGCCGCCTCGCTGTATCGCTATGTCGACGGCAAGGACGACCTGATCGCGCTCATGGTCGACCGGGTGGCAGGCGAATACGACTACCCGGCCACCACCGGTGATGTGCGCGCCGATGTGCTCGCCCTCGCCGAACAGTCCCGCGCCCTCCATCGCCGGCACCCGTGGCTGGCGCAGGCGGGCCCGACGGCCATGGGCCCCAATTCGGTGCGCTACCTGGACCGGATGGCCGGTGCGCTGGCCCCCGCCGGACTCGCCGCCGGCGCGACCATGATGGGCATCGCCCTGCTGTCCGGGTGGGGCGCGACCTTCGCCGCGCAGGAGGCGGCCGGCATGTCCGCCGCGCAGCTCGGCGCCGGGCTCACCGCGCCGCCGGGCGACTTTCCGCACCTCGCGGCGTTGTTCGCGACCGAACCCGCCACCGCGCGGGGCTCGATCACCAACGACGAGGTGTTCGTCGCCGGCGTCGACGCCCTGCTGTTCGGCATCCTCGCCGACGCCGGGAAGTGAACGGTTCCGATCAGGTCGGCGGGCGCAGGGCGGCGAATTCGTCGGTGACGCGCAGGCCGGAATCGGTGAAGCGGTAGAGGGCGGCGGGGCGGCCGCCCGCGCGGCCGGAGGGGGCGGTGTCGCCGGTGGGGGTGATCACCTTGCGGCGGGAGAGGACTCGCTGGAGGTTGGTCGTGTCTACGTCGTAACCCAGTGCTGCGCAGTAGATTTCGCGGAGTGTCGACATGGTGAAGGTGTCGGGGGCCAGGGCGTAGGCGATGTTGGTGTAGGAGAGTTTGGCGGCCAGGCGGGTGCGTGCGTGGTCGACGACGGTCCGGTGGTCGAAGGACATGTCCGGGAGTGCCGAGACCGGGTGCCAGGTGGTGTCGGGCGGGAGTTCGGGTTCGGTGGTCAGCGGGACCAGGCCGAGGTAGGCCGAGGCGATGCGGCGTGGGGCCGGGACGCGATCGGGGTCGCTGAAGACCGAGAGCTGTTCCAGATGGGCCAGCTCGCGGACGTCGACCTTCTCGGCGAGCTGGCGCCGGGCCGAGGCGTCGAGCTCCTCGTCGTCGCGTAGCCGCCCGCCGGGTAGCGACCAGGTGCCCTTCTGCGGGTCGAGTGCCCGCTCCCACAGCAGCACCGCCAGTTCCGGGTGCCTGGAACGGCCCGCGGCACCGCTACCTGCGGAAACCTCGGCGGGGAAGCGGCGAACCTGGAACACCGCGGTGAGCGATTCGTGGATGGTGTTACTATGGGGCACGTTTTCGATTCTAAGTCGAAAACCTGGTTTGGTGCGAATCGCGGCGATGGAGCCGTTCGCACGAGGAAGGGAGCCACCATGGCGACGACGACCGTACAGCCGACGCTGATGGGTTCGGTCTTCGACGGACCCGCGGGGTACACGGGTGTCGAAGCGACGCCGGAGTGGGCGCAGGAGGTACGGCGGCTGGCGCGCGAGCGCAACGCCACGATCCTCGCGCACAACTACCAGCTGCCCGAGATCCAGGACGTGGCCGACCACGTCGGCGACTCGCTGGCCCTGTCGCGGATCGCGGCCGAAGCCGAAGAGGACACCATCGTGTTCTGCGGCGTGCACTTCATGGCCGAGACCGCCAAGATCCTCAGCCCCGCCAAGACGGTGCTCATCCCGGATCAGCGCGCGGGCTGCTCGCTGGCCGACTCCATCTCCGCCGAGGAGCTGCGCGCCTGGAAGGCCGAGCACCCCGACGCGAAGGTGGTGTCCTACGTCAACACCACCGCCGAGGTGAAGGCGCTCACCGACATCTGCTGCACGTCCTCCAACGCCGTCGACGTGGTCGCCTCGATCGACCCCGACACCGAGGTGCTGTTCCTGCCCGACCAGTTCCTGGGCGCGCACGTCAAGCGCGAGACCGGCCGGGAGAACATGCACATCTGGGCGGGCGAGTGCCACGTGCACGCCGGCATCAACGGTGACGAGCTCACCGAGCAGGCGCGCACCCACCCCGACGCCGAGCTGTTCGTGCACCCGGAGTGCGGCTGCGCCACCTCGGCGCTCTACCTGGCGGGCGAGGGCGCGTTCCCGGCCGAGCGGGTGCACATCCTGTCCACCGGCGGCATGATCGACGCGGCGAAGAACTCGACGTCGAACCAGGTGCTGGTGGCGACCGAGGTCGGCATGCTGCACCAGCTGCGCAAGGCAGCGCCCGGCATCGACTTCCAGGCCGTCAACGATCGCGCCTCCTGCAAGTACATGAAGATGATCACCCCGGCCGCGCTGCTGCGCTGCCTGGTCGAGGGCGCCGACGAGGTGCACGTCGACCTGGCGATGGCCGAGGCCGGTCGCGCCTCGGTGCAGCGGATGATCGCGATCGGCAACCCCGGCGGTGGGGAGTGACCGCGCTGTTCGCCGCGTGGTCGAGCCGGTAGACGACCATGACGGCGACGGTTCCGGTCTCCTGGGAGGCCGAGGTCGACCTGGTGATCATCGGCGGGGGTGTCGCGGGGCTGACGGCCGCGCGCACGGCGTCGCTGCGCGGGCTGCGGGTGCTCATCCTCAGCAAGGGCGGGCCCACCGACACCTCGACGCAGTACGCCCAAGGCGGCATCGCGGTCGTTGCGCCACAGGGTGATTCGGTCGATTCCCACGTGCGCGACACCGTCGAAGCCGGTGCCGGGCTGTGTGAGGCCGACGCGGTGCGTTCGATCGTGGCGGGCGGGCAGGCGGCGGTGGCCGCGCTGACCGACCTCGGCGCGGTCTTCGATCTCGGTCGCGACGGCCAGATCTCGCGCACCCGCGAGGGCGGGCACAGTACCCGCCGGATCATCCACGCCGGTGGTGACGCCACCGGTGCCGAGGTGCAGCGGGCGCTCAATGCGGCCGGGCTGCCGGTGCTGTTCGGCGCCGCCGCGCTGCGCGTGGTGACCGGCCCCGACGGCGTGCGGGGCGTTGTCGCGGTGTCGGACAACGGTTTCGGCGTCGTGCACACGCCCGCGGTGCTGCTGGCGACCGGTGGGCTCGGGCAGCTCTACGCCTCGAGTACCAATCCGCCCGGCGCGACCGGCGACGGTGTGGCGCTGGCACTGTGGGCCGGGGCGGCGGTGGCCGATCTCGAGTTCGTGCAGTTCCATCCGACGGTGCTCTACACGCCCGGCGGAGTGGGCAGGCGGCCGTTGATCAGCGAGGCCGTGCGTGGTGAAGGCGCGATTCTTGTCGATACCGACGGCAACTCGGTGACGGCGGGGGTGCATCCGCGGGGTGATCTGGCGCCGCGGGATGTGGTGTCGCGAGCCATCGCGGAGCGGATGCGGGCGACGGGGACCGATCACGTGTTTCTCGACGCACGCCGGATCGACGGCTTCGCGCAGCGGTTCCCGACGATCACCGCGTCGTGTCTGGCCACCGGGATCGATCCTGCGGCGCAACTGATTCCGGTCGCGCCCGGCGCGCACTACCAGTGCGGCGGGGTGCTGACCGACACCCACGGGCGGACCGGGGTTCCCGGGCTCTATGCCGCGGGCGAGGTCGCCAGGACCGGGCTGCACGGTGCGAACCGGCTGGCCTCCAACAGCCTGCTCGAGGGCCTGGTGGTGGGCGAACGGGCCGGTGCGGCGGCGGCCGAGCGGGTCGGTGTGCGATCGCGCATCGAGGAGATCCCGTCGTGGACGGTGGAATTCGCCGATCGGGCCCTGGTGCAGCAGGTGATGACCGAGCACGCCTCCGTCGTGCGTGACGGTGTGGGGCTCGGTAGCGCACTGGCCCGGATCGAGGCGGCGCGGTCGGTGGCCTCGCCGCTGGACGCCGCGTCGCCGCGGGCTGTTCACCCGATCGACGGAACCGGCTCCGGCGAGGGGGTTTTCGACGCCCCGTGCTCGCTGCGCCGGATCGAGGACGCCGCGCTGACGCTGACCGCCCGTGCGCTGCTGGTCGCGGCCGCCGATCGCGCCGAGAGCCGGGGCTGCCATACGCGCTCGGAGTATCCGGTCCCGGTCGAGGACCGGCGATACAGCACCGCGGTGCGGCTCGGCGCCGACGCTGCACTCGAATTGTCCACCGTTGCTGTGGATGTCGTCGCGGTGCCGGCCTGTGTGCGGTGAACACCGGACGGCGCTGTCGCTGGGGATGTCGTCGCCGTGCCGACCGGTGCGCGGCGAACTCCGGACGCAGTCGCCTGCGGCAGGGTGTCGCGTGGCGGTGAAGGGCGCGGTATCGGTCGCCTGCGTGGTCGAAGGTGCCCGTCGCGGCGGTGGTCGCCGCCCTGTCCGCTGCCGTCGTGCCGTGGAAATCGGTTGCCGTACAAGCAATGCCGACGGACGGATCTTGTCCGCCGCTGGATCGAACCGGCGCACGGTGCGCCCGAGAACAGGAGTGCAGTGATGGCTCTGGATGACGCCTTGGATCGTGACGAGCTGCTGACGCTGATCCGTACCGCGCTCGACGAGGACCTGCGTTACGGACCCGACGTCACCACGGTCGCGACGGTGCCCGCCGACGCGGTGAGCAAGGCTTCGGTGGTGTCGCGCCAGCACGGGACCGTGGCCGGGCTCG
Source organism: Nocardia sp. NPDC057663 (assembly GCF_042799895.1). Classification (NCBI taxonomy): domain Bacteria; kingdom Bacillati; phylum Actinomycetota; class Actinomycetes; order Mycobacteriales; family Nocardiaceae; genus Nocardia; species Nocardia sp. NPDC057663. Next base: position 22,671 of record NZ_JBHVHX010000025.1, read on the forward strand.
ATGTCGGGCTGCTGGTGCTCGACGAGGTGATCGGCGCCGGGAACTACACCGTCACCGACCGGGTCGCCGACGGCACCCAGGTGGAGCCCGGCACCACCGTACTGAGCATCGAGGCACCGACCCGCGGCCTGCTCACCGCGGAACGGACCATGCTGAACCTGGTGTGCCACCTGTCCGGCATCGCCACCGCCACCGCGGCCTGGGTCGACGAGGTCGACGGCACCGACTGCAAGATCCGCGACAGCCGCAAGACCCTGCCCGGGCTGCGGGCACTGCAGAAGTACGCCGTCCGCGTCGGCGGCGGCGTCAATCACCGCATGGGACTGGGCGATGCGGCGCTGATCAAAGACAACCACGTCGTCGCCGCCGGCTCGGTCGTGAATGCCTTGCGCGCCGTCCGCGAGCTCGCCCCCGACATCGCCTGCGAGGTGGAGGTGGACAGCCTCGAGCAGCTCGACGCGGTCCTGGCCGAGAACGTCGAGCTGGTCCTGCTCGACAACTTCCCGCTGTGGCAGACCCAGGCCGCTGTCCAGCGCCGCGACGCGACCGCGCCGAATACGAAACTCGAGTCCTCGGGCGGCCTTTCGCTCGAGCAGGCCGCCGACTACGCCCGCACCGGCGTCGACTACCTCGCCATCGGCGCACTCACCCACTCGGTGCGCGTTCTCGACCTCGGCCTCGATATGTGAGCAGGTGGCCGGGCGCTCGACGCCGTGTGGGCCGGCGCTCGGACTACGTCGGATGTCGTCGGGGCCGGGGCTCGCAACTTCGGCCCGTGGCTGACCGACCAGGCGTCAGAGCAGCCCGCCCCGCGTTGCTCCAACCGACAGACCTCGATCAGTGCTGCGGTGACGAATAGCCGACCAGGAATACCCGCACTGCGCGCTGCACCACGCCCTCGATGTGCTGCTGGGTAACGGTCTCACCTAGCAACGCTCGTTCACGAAGTTCGCCGTAGACGAGCATCCCGAACTGACGGGACGCGGCATCGGGGTCCGGAACCGACAGAGTGCCCTGTGCGCATTGCTCACGCAGGTAGTCGGCCAGCGTCGTTCCGAATCGCTCCATCACCTGCCGGTACACCGCTGCCAACTGGGGAAAGCGCGGAACCTCGGCGATGATCAAGCGGTAGAAGCCCAGATGTTCGGGCGCGACCCAATTCTGAGCAACCTCGCGGCCGAAACGAGTCAACACCTGCTGCGGATTGTCCCCGCACTCGGACATCGCGGTGGTCGTCGCCGCATGCGACCGTGACGCCAGGTCGTTCACCACCGCGATCAACAGGTCATCCTTGCTGGGGCAGCGCGCGTAGATCGTCTTCTTGGAAACACCCGCGGTGTTCGCGATCCGCGCGATGTTGGCCTGGGCGTATCCGTGTTCGACGAACTCGCCCGCAGCGATCTCCAGGATATTGCGCCACCGCGCGACAACCGCAGCCTTCGGTGGCCGACCCGGACTGACAGTCCGCGCACGAGGCCGCTCCGGCGTTCCCGTCCTTGTTGCCATGTCTCCGACCATCCCACATCGCACCCTTCGCAACCAACGCGTGCGTTGCTGGAACACACCCTTGACAAATGGAACCCATGGGTTCCTATACTAGAAAGGAACCCAGAGGTTCCAATAATTGCCCCCTCGGAGGGTCAACTCGGCCGAGGTAGGGACACGTGCTCCACATCTGCCGTGAGGGTCGCGCATCCGCGAGACCACTCCGAATTTCTGAACATCCGGCCGGTTCGGCCGCGAAGGAGGATCCCGCCATGGTTGACGATCTGTTGTCGGCGGCAAGCGTCGAAGTACAGAACTGGTTCTTCGAGGACTATCTACCGCGGTGGGTCGCGGTCGCCGCCGGTCTGTCTCCAGACGGACCCGAATTCATTCACGACTATTGGGGCACCCCGATGCACGTCGCCGCGTCGGGTCAGTCGCTCTGGTGCATGGACAACGCGTCGGTGCTCGCATTCCTGGAAATCAATCACGCTCCCCTGCGCGATTCGGGCTACACCCACACCGTCGTGCCCGATCGCCGTGTCACCGTGTATCACCCCGCCGGTGCCTCGATCGAGGTGATCTGGTCGCGTCGACGCGCCGACGAGAGCGAAGTCCAGCGTCTGGCAGTGCATTTCGAGGTCGCGAAGTCCGGCGCCGGCTGGCGGGTGGTCGGGATCCAAGCCACCGACACCGACAAGAACACGCTGGCCGAGACCTGGCCACTGCACTCACTGAAAGCGATTGTCAGCCATGGCTGAACCGAAGTACCCACCGCTGGTGATGCCCGAGGGCATCGTTCGTGACACGGTGACGATCTGGAGCAACGGCATCGCCCTGGACGCCGATGTGTACCGGCCCGCCACCCTTGCACCTGATGCCCGTCGACCGGGTGTCGTCCTGGGCCATGGCTGGGGAGGTAGCAAATCCACTGCCGAGCGTTACGCCGCCCTGTTCGCCGCCTCCGGGATGATCGCCGTGACCTTCACCCATGGCAGTTGGTTCGGTTCCGGATCGCCGCTGCAATTGGTCGATCAGGACCCCGAGCTCGATGAGAACAACGAAGCCACCGTGCGGGTCCGATTCATCCGCGATCTGATCGATCCGTGGGCATGGACCCAGAACGTCCGCGCTGCGCTGGACTACCTCGAAGGCGAGCCGAACGTCGACCCCGACCGTATCGGGTTGTGGGGCACCAGCTTCGGTGGTGGCATCGCGATCTACGTCGCCGCGAACGATCCGCGCGTCAGCGCGCTGGTCGTGCAGGTCCCGGCGATCGCCCTGTCCAGGACGCCTGCGTGGGGGCTTGCCCAGCAGCGCGCGATTGCCACCGCGCGTGGCGATTTCCCGGCTATTCCACAGGATGTCGACCGGTTCCCCGACTCGGATGGCACCCCGTATCTGGCGGCGCTGGCACGTTTCGATCCGCTGACACAGGTTGACCGGTTGCGGATGCCGACCCTCATCATCGACGCCGGACAGGAGGAGCTGTACCCGACCGCCGACAATGGTCAGAACGCCGCGACGATCCTCCGAGCCAACGGTGTCACCGTCGATTATCACGTCGTGCCCGCAATCACGCACTACGGCATCTACTTCGACGGGTATGAGTTCGGGAGCAGCACAGCACTGAACTGGTTCGAGAGTTACCTGTGATGCCGACACCAGCCCGCTCTCTGCTGGTACCGACAGCGCTCGGCGAACTCCACGTGCACGACGCAGGCCCAGCGGATCGGCCTACGACGTTGCTGTGGCCGAGCTTGTTCACCGATGGCCGGACCAGTTGGGGCGCACAGCTCGCCGGTCTGCACCGTCTCGACGCACGTACCTTGCTTGTCGATCCCTATGGCACCGGGGAGAGTGCACCTGCCGCGCGCCGCTTCACCATGGAGGAGTGCGCCGATGCGGCGTTTCAGATCCTCGATGCTGCCGACGTGGACCGCGCCGTGGTCCTGGGATTGTCGTGGGGAGGTTTCGTCGCCTTACGGATGGCGCTGTCGGATCCCGAACGTGTCACCGGGCTCGTGTTGTCCAATACCAGCGCACTCCGGATGCCGTTGGCCGCGCGCGAGCGCGATCGGCTCATGGCCGCACTTGTCCGGGTCGGAGTACCCGGAGGTCCCGGCAGACTCGTGGCGGCCGGCATGCTCGGCGAAACCACCCAGCGCCGGGGCCCAGAACTGGCCGGTGAGATCGCCGCAGGCGTCGATCGTCTCGACCGCATCGGACTGTCCCGGGCGATGCGGTCGGTCCTGGCCGATCGCACTGACGTCTCCGCCAGGCTTCACGAAGTCTCCGTGCCCACCCTGGTCCTCGACGGCGCAGAAGATCGCCAGTTCGGCCGTCACCATGCCCAGGAACTGGCTCGACGCATACCCGGCGCCCGGCTGAAGATCCTTCCCCACGCCGGACATCTGGGCCCGCGCGAATCTCCCGACGAGGTCATGACCCATATCGAACAGTTCCTGACCGAACTCATTCCCTACCAGCTCGACCACCAACGCTCTCCCGAGCCCGCTGAAAAGGACCCAACATCATGACTGCCTTGCGTTACGAAGTGTTCGTCAGCGACGGCGTCGTACGCTCGCGCCCCGAACGCCTGCCGGACGGCAGCGCCATCACCTCCTCTCCACTGGCCACAACCTTGATCATCGGCGAGAACGATGCGGCGCTGGTCGATCCGCCGTTCACCTACGACCAGATCCAGCAGGTAGGCGACTGGATCGCCGGGTTCGGCAAGAATCTGACCCACATCTACGCCACCCACGGCCACGGCGACCACTGGTTCGGCACCGCCGCCCTGCTCGAACGATTCCCGAGCGCGATCCCGTATGCCACCGAGGGCACCATCGAGGTGATGGCCAGAAACGTCCAATTGCGCGAATACGTGTGGGATTCGGATTTTCCCGGCCTCATCCCGGAGTCCCCGCTCATCTACCGGCCGATCCACGAGAACGGGATCGACCTCGAAGGTCACAAACTCGTCCCCGTCGAGGTCGGTCACTCCGATACCGACGCCACCACTGTGCTCCACGTACCTTCGATCGGCTTGGTCGTCGCCGGCGACGTCGTCTACAACGGTGTTCACCAGATGCTGCTCGAAACCGGCTCCGACGGGCACGGATTCGATGCCTGGCTGGCTGCGCTGGACCTCGTCGACGCCCTCGCACCACAGGCGGTGGTCGCAGGCCACAAGAATCGGGCCCTGCCCGACGACCCCGCCATCATCGACCAGACCCGCCGATATCTGCGAGATGCACGAGCGCTGCTCGAACAAAAACCGACCCCACAAGAGTTCTTCGACGAGGTGACCGCTCGCTATCCCGACCGGCTCAACGTCGGCCCGGTCTGGTATGGCGGCCACGGCTTGCTCGGCGTTCCACTCCCGAACTGATCCAGGTCAGAGAACCTGCCTCCAAGCTTCGGGGGCAACAGTTCTGAGCAACGACGCTACAGGATTCCTGATGACAACCACCCCTTTTCACCGCCGTGTGCTGTCGTGCGGGCTCGCCCTGGCCGCAGTGTGTTCCGCTGCCGTCGCACTCGCCGGACCCGCTACCGCAACACCTTCCTATCCAGTGCCTTACGGCCTCGCGGGCATGTCGTTGTTCAACGACCACTCGTCCCCGGCCGGCGCCAACGATTGGAACTGCCGTCCGGGGCCCGAGCACCCGGAACCGGTCATCCTGCTGCACGGGATGACCGCCACTCAGGCCGCGAGCTGGGTCACCATCGCACCGTTGCTGGCCAACAACGGATACTGCGTCTTCTCTCTCAACTACGGCATGGATTCACGACTCCCCCCACCGCTGAATACCGTGCCGGGTATGCGGTCCATGATCGACTCGGCCACTACCGAACTCGCTCCGTTCGTGGATCGCGTGCTCGCCGAGACCGGCGCCCACCGCGTCGACTTCGTGGGGCATTCCGCCGGCACCCTGATGCTTCGCTGGTACATCAAGTTTCTCGGCGGTACGGACAAAGTCGCCAAGTCGGTGAACGTGACACCACTCAACAATGGGACGCACGCAAACGGAGGCGCCATGCTGGGTGCAGCGCTGGCACAACGCGGTCTGCGGGACGAGGCAGAACAGCTGTTGACGGATCTCGGCCTCACCACGCTGACGCAACTCACCGCAGGGTCGGACTTTCTCGACATGGTCAATTCAGCTGAAGCGTATTCGGCGACCGTCGACTACACGTTCATCATGACCCGCTACGACCAGATCGTCCTGCCGTTCACGAGTGGATTCGGTCCGGTCACACCCAATGTCACCAATGTTGTCGTCCAGGACCAGTGCCCGCTATCGATCTTCGAGCACCTCGGTGCGGCCGGAGATCCCGTTGTCGCACAGCACGTTCTGAATGCGCTCGACCCGGCGAATCAGGTGCCGATCGACTGTTTCGGGCGGCCCCGCAACGGGTGATCCGCCTGCGTTCCAACAGCCAGGAAAGGGCCCTGTGATGGCCGACGACCAACCGCACCACCAGAATGCCATGCCCTCGTCCACGGAGCCTTCCCGACACCATCGGTGCCCGAAAGCGACACCCATCGAACATCGCAGCTTACCCGCCACCCTCGTGCAGGCGTGGAACGAGCGTGTTCGCGACGAACCCGATTCGACGGCCCTGATCTACTTCGACGGCTGTGTGACCGTCGGCGATCTCGATACCCTGTCGAATGCGCTCGCTATCGCCTTTCAAGCGCGTGGCCTCGGTCCCGGAAAAGTCGTGGGGATTTACCTGCAGAACATTCCTGCGTTCGTGATCAGCCTACTCGCGGCATGGAAGGTCGGTGCCGCCGCACTGCTTCTCAATCCGATGTATCGGCGTGCCGAACTGCGCCGGCTGATCGACGATTCGAGGGCCGTCGGTCTCATTTGCCGAGACGTCGATCATGACGAAACACGGCAGACCGTCGAGGGAAGCGGAGTCGGCTGGATCCTCACCACCTGCGAGAGAGACTTCCAATCGGAGAACGACCCTCGCGCCTTCCCTGATCAAGGCGATCTCGGGACCATCGGAGACGCTGACCTCACCTCGATCTTCGACACGGCGAGCGGAGAAGCACCCACTCCTACACCGCTGCGCCCGAACGATCTTGCGCTGCTGTGCTACACATCCGGAACGACGGGGCCTGCCAAGGGATCGATGGCCACCCATCGCAACATTCTGGCCGCGGCCCAGAACTTCGCGCGGTGGCAAAACGTGAACGATACCGATCGACACCTCGCTGTCGCTCCGCTGTTCCACATCACCGGTGCAGTCGCCAGCGCCGTGACCGCGCTTCTACACCGAATGCCGTTGGTGCTCATCAATAGAACACGTCCGGAACTGGTCCTGGATGCGATTCGTCGGCATCGAGTGACAACCACCATCGGCTCGATCACCGTGTTCAACGCAGTGCTGGCTCTTGCCGATGCCGCGCCCGAGGATCTTCAGTCCTTGCGGCTCGTCTACTCCGGCGGAGCCCCGATCCCGCCCGCGACTATCGAGATGTTCGCGCGGCGCTTCGGGATCTACATCCACAACGTCTACGGCATGACCGAGACTGCCTCGACTGCCATTGCTGTGCCCGCGGGCGCAATCGCACCCACCGACCCAGGTAGCGCGACCCTGGCCATCGGTGTTCCCATGGCCGCGATCCAGACCCGCATCGTCGGACGCGACGGCGTCATCCTGGGCACAGGAGGCGTCGGCGAGCTGCAGTTGCGGGGACCCCAGATCACGCCCGGATACCTGGGTAATCCGCAGGCCACCGCCGAAGCCTTCGATGACGGCTGGCTCCGAACCGGCGATGCCGCGATGCAGGACGACTCCGGCTGGATCTATCTCGTCGACCGGATCAAGGATCAGATCAACGTTTCGGGCTTCAAAGTCTGGCCCCGCGAGGTGGAGGACATCCTGTACGAACACCCAGCAGTACGAGAGGCCGCGGTAATCGGTGAACCCGACCCCTACCGAGGAGAGATCGTCGTGGCATTCGTATCCCTCAACCCCGATGCCGTAACCAGCCCCGCAGCGTTGCTGGCCTTCGCCTCGGAACGGCTCGCGGCCTACAAGAAGCCCCGCACGATCCGCATCGTCGACGAACTCCCGAAGACGGCCACAGGCAAGATTCAGCGTCGCGAGCTGAATCGAACACATCGACTCGAACCCGGTGACGGACACCGTGAGCACAGCTACCTCGCCGACGATCGGTAGCTACCCACTGCAGATCGATCGGCTTCCACTCCGGCCCGAAACCCGGTTGATGCCCTGGCTGACACCGTTTCTGCCGTTGCCGTTGCCGGATTCCACGGATCGTGGGGGAGACGCCGCTGGTCGTGCGTCATGCTCTCGTGCCCGGCCAGGCGATCGAGTCACCGGAGGCCGAGGAAGGACTCGCGATCGGGAAGTTCCTGCTCGGTGAGGTGCAGATCAGGCGGTCAGTTCACGTTGTAGCGGCGTGCGGAAGCGGGGAATGGCGCGTATGTCGCCGAACCATGTTGTGGTGCGGTCTATTTCGGCGTCGATCAGCTTCCGGGTGTCGGCGCCGACATCCTCGAGGAGCCGGGTGACCACTTCGCCGTCGGAGCGTTGGGCCCAGCCGCCGACGATGCGGCCGTCGGCCCAGATGGTGGGGCCGATGTTGCCGTTACGGTCGAAGAGGGCGGGGGCGTGCGGGCCGAGGAACCAGTCGCGGGACTGCCAGCCCATGGGCGTGGGGTCCAAGGCGGGGAGCAGGGTGGCCCAGGGCTCGGGGTCGGGGACCGGGGCGAGGTCGTCGGCGAGAAGGATGCCGGTGACTCCGTCGAGGTCTACCTCGACGGTATCCAGGTCTGCCAAGGCTTTTCGGACCTCGCCGAGGGTCCAGCCGGTCCACCACTTCAGGTCGGTGATCGGGGCGGGGCCGAAGGCGCGCAGCCACTGCCGCACCAGCTCCACCCGGGCCTGCTCGGCCGGCATGGGGGAGAACCCTTGCGGCAGCCAGGTTTCGACCGGCGCCCAGGTGTACTGGCTGCTGGCCCAGCTGCCGTTCGGTCGCCCGCGCACGATCCGGCCCTCGGCCCCGAGCACCACCAGAACCCAGGTGGTGATGCTGGTCGGCTTCGAATACGACTTGCCTGGCGACGTGTCGATCTGGGTGCGCAGGCGCGGCACGTCCTTGCTCAACTGCACGCCGGTCGCCGTCCCGCGGGCGAGCAGCGCGGCGTGCGTCTCGGCCTCGACATCGCTGAGCCAGGACTGGATGTCGCCGTCGACGACCCCGGCCTGCTCGATATAGCGGCCGTAGGCGCGCCGCTGCTTGTGGGCGAGCGCGTCGCAGGTGCTTGCCTGCAGGACCGGCAGCAACTCGGTCGGCGCGACGAACATGGTGCGGCGCATGGCGAGCAGCCGCAGCAGGGTGCGGTCGTCGTAGAGCGCCTTCTCGACATTCGCCGGAGTGAGATCGATGCCGCGCGCGCCGACCGACAGGTACACCGTCGCCGGATCGGTGGCGTGCAGCACCACCATCGAGCGGGCGATATCGACGGGGTCGGTCGAGCGGGCCGATGGCGCGAGACGATGCCGGGTCGCCAAGCGTGCGCGTCGCTGCGCGACGTCGATCGAGAGCATGCCCGGATCGTAGGCGTGGGCACCGACAGTCTTGCCGTGCGCAGGTGCGCGGCGTTGATCGGCAGCCGAATCCACCGATGCGAAATGTCCATTTTGTGCAGACCGTGCGGTCGTCGTTTCCACTCCGACGCGCGAATCCCGTTGCTATGGTCCGCTCATGAGCTCAGCGCCACCGGTCGTCACTGCCGCTGATCTGGGCGTGGACGACGAGGAGCGGCCCGCGCGGGTGCTGTCCGGGTTCGCGGGCGGGCTGGTCGCCGTGGTCGCGCTCGGGCTGGCACTGCTGGCGGTGTGGCAGGTGTTCCGGCCGCTGGCGCAGGGCAGTCAGTACTACCTGGTGGTGTTTCTCGCGGTCGCGCTGCCGCTGGTGTATCTGAGTTACCGGTCCTGGTGGGGCAGGCTCGATCGCGCCGACGGTCCCGCCGTGCTCGACTGGGTGCTGGCCGCGATCGCGCTGCTGGTGTGCCTGTACCCGATCCTGCCGCTGCGGATCGGTGACGCGGGCGGTGGCTACAACGCGTTCCTCGACCGGCAGGGGATGCTGGCGCCACTGGATGTGGTGATGGGCGCGCTACTGCTGGTGCTGGTGCTCGAGGCGTGTCGGCGCACCACCGGGATCATCCTGCCCGCGGTGTGCCTGGTGTTCCTCGCCTACGGCTACTACGGCGGACTGCTGCCACAGAGTTGGGCGATCGCGCACGCCGGACTCGACGTCGACCAGATCGTCGACGCCCTCTACAACTCCGGCAGCGGCTTCTACGGCACGCCGCTGGACGTGGCGGCCAGCTACATCGTGTTGTTCACCCTCTACGGTGCTGTCCTCGAATTCTCCGGTGCCGCACGGTTCTTCGTCGATCTGTCGGTCTCGCTGTTCCGGCGCTCGCACAGCGCGGCGGGACGCACCGCGGTGGTGTCGGGGTTCCTGCTCGGCACGGTCTCCGGGTCGGGTACCGCGACGGCGGTGAGCACCGGCGCCGTCACCTGGCCGATCCTGCGCCGGGCGGGCTACCGGCCCGAACAGGCGGGCGGCATGCTCGCCGCGGCGGGTGTCGGTGCGATCCTGTCGCCACCGACACTGGGCGTGGCGGCGTTCATCGTCGCCGAGTACCTCGACGTGTCGTATGTGACGGTGCTCGGCTGGGCGCTGATCCCGACGCTGCTCTACTACCTCGGCATCCTGCTGTCGGTCGAGATCGATGCCCGGCGCATCCACGCCGAGGGACGCGCGCCCGCCGACCTCGCCGACGGACCGCTGCCGACGCCGTGGTGGAAACTGCTGGGGCGCTTCGGGTATCACTTCTCCTCGCTGATCGTGATCGTCGTGCTGCTGCTGGCCGGGATGAGTGCGACCCGCGCTGTCGTCTACGCCACGGTGCTCGCCCTGATCCTGGCCGTGCCGGACCGGATGCTGCGCGCACGGGCGGCATCGGGCGGCGAGAACGCGAAAGTGCCCGGCGGACAGGCTGTTCCGAGCGCCGACTCGAACATCACGCAGGGGCAGGAGGCCGGGCAGTTCGTGCTCGAGGCCCTGCGGGCACTGTCGCTCGGCATGCGCTCGGCGCTGCCCGTGGTCGCGGTGTGCGCGGCGGCGGGCGTGATCACGGCGATGACCACCAAGACCGGCCTCGGCGCGCAACTGGCGTCGTTGCTGGTGCGGGCCGGTTCGGTGCTGTCCGACGACCCCGCCGTCGTCCTGGCGACCACCGCGGTGCTGGCGGCGATCGCCCTGTCGCTGCTGGGGCTGGCGGTGCCGGTGACGGCGTCGTTCGTCATCGGCTGGGTGATCATCGGGCCCGCCCTGCTCGACCTGGACGTCGCCGCGCCCGCGGCCGCGATGTTCGTCTTCTACTTCTCGGTGCTCTCGGAAGTGACGCCGCCGACCGCGCTGGCCGCTGTCGGCGCGGCCGCGGTCACCGGAGCGAAGGCCATGCCGACCATGTGGGCGGCCCTGCGGTACGCGCTGCCCGCGTTCCTGGTGCCGCTGATGTTCGTGCTCACCGACTCCGGCCAGTATCTGCTCGGTCGCGGCGCCCTGCTCGACGTGCTGTGGGTGAGCGCGGCCGCCTGTGTCGGGGTGGCGGCGCTGGCGGCGGCGACGGGTGGCTGGCTGTTCGGTATCGGCGCGGTCGGGCCTGTTCCGCGCGGGCTGGCCGCGGTGGCCGGTCTGACCTTGCTCTACCCGGATCCGACCGCGACCGGAATCGGGCTCGCGATGCTGCTCGTCGCCGTGCTCGCGGGCGTCGTCGACCGGATGCGACGCCGAACAGCCACGGGCACACCGTGATCTGTGGACATCAGCTCCGACGAGAGGGACCCCATGGTCAGAACAGTTGTCGCCGTGGTCGCGGTATCCGCCGCGGCCGCCTTGCTCACCGGATGCGGTGGGCGTCAGGACACCCCGACTGCCGACGCCGGTGGCGAGGTGACCTGTGAAGTGAAGCAGGACACCAGGATCGGCATCGCCACCGGCAACGCGACCGGCGTCTATTTCGCGCTGGGCAATGCCTATGCCGAGCAGGTCTCGGCCGCCACCGGCGGCACGGTCAAGGCGACCGCCGCCGAGACCGGCGCGTCGGTGCAGAACATCCAGCAGGTCGTGGGCGGCACCTACCAGGTCGGTTTCTCGCTGGCAGACTCCGCCGCCGACGCCGTGCAGGGCAAGGGCAGCTTCACCAGCCCGCAGCCGGTGCGCGCGCTGGCCCGGCTCTACGACAACTACACCCAGGTGATCGTGCGCGCCGACGCGGGCATCAACTCGTTGGCCGACCTGCGCGGCAAGCGGGTGTCCACCGGGTCGCCCAAATCGGGCACCGAGGTCATCGCGCAGCGCGTGCTGCACGCCGCGGGGCTCAACCCCGACAGCGATGTCTCCGCGCAGCGCCTCGACCTGACCAAAACCGTCGACGGGCTCAAGGACGGCTCCATCGACGCGATGTTCTGGTCGGGCGGCCTGCCGACCCCCGGCATCACCGACCTGTTCACCACCGCCAGGGACAAGGTCCGTTTCCTCGACATCACCGGGGTGCTGCCCAAGCTGAAGGAGATCAACCCGGTGTACGAGACGGCGGCCATCCCCGCCGCCACCTACGGCCTCGCCGCCGATGTACCGACCATCGTGGTGCCCAACCTGCTCGTCGTCCGCGACGACCTCGACGCGAATCTGGCATGTGTGCTCACCACGACGTTGCTCGATCGCAAACCGCAACTGGAACAGGCGAATCCGGCCGCGAAGGGCATCAACGCCGACACCGCGAACAAGACCGCCCCGGTGCAGCTGCACCGCGGGTCGGAAGTCGCGCTGGGCTGAGTGGAGGACCGTCGCGTCCGCGGGCGCGGTCGCGACGGTCGCGTGACGGGCCGGCCCGGTGGGTCCGGCGTACCAGGACGGCGGGCAATCGGGGCATGAGGCAAGGGGAACAAGGATCGCCACACTGCGGTTGTGCGAAATATGACCGAGGCTGATACGCGACGAGATGACCGCTGGCTGGGTGAGGACCTGGACCTGGATGCCTACCTGGCCCGGATCGGCTACGACGGACCGCGCACCGCCTCCGTCGACACCCTGCGCGCGCTGGTTCGCGGCCACACCACGACGATCCCGTTCGAGAATCTCGAGATCATTCTCGGGCGCGGGATCCCGCTCGAGCTGGACGCGCTCCAGGACAAGCTGATCCGGCGCCGCCGCGGCGGCTACTGCTTCGAGAACGTCGGCGTGTTCGCCGCCGTGCTGGAACGGTTCGGGTTCGGTGTCTCCGGGCTGAGCGGCCGGGTCACCTACGGCGCGCTCGCCACCGGGGCGATCCGGCCCGCCACGCACGCCCTGCTGCGGGTGACGACACCGGACGACGATCGCGTCTGGATCTGCGACGTCGGCTTCGGCTTCGGCCCGCTCGAGCCCTTCGAACTGGTCGACGGGCGTGGTGAATTCACCCTCGGCGACTGGCGCTACCGGCTCGAGCGCCGCGCCGACGACACCGACGGCGCCCTGTGGGTGCTGTTCCAATTCGGCCGCGACGGCTGGATCGATCGCTACACCTTCACCGAGAACCCGCAGTACCGGATCGACTACGCCGTCGGCAACCACTTCGTCTCGACGTCGCCGCGATCGCCGTTCACCACCCGCCCCTTCCTGCAGCGGTTCCTGCCCGAGGTCCATCACGTTCTCGACGATGTGACCCTGACCGCCGAATATCCCGACGGCACCGCGCATTCGCGGGAACTCGAACCGGGCGAACTGCCCAAGGTGCTGACCGAGGTATTCGACATCGACCTCGACGAATCCGACGCGGCCATCCTGGTGACGATGCCCTGGCGAGCGGACTAGCGACCCACATCGCGGGTCCCGGACACGGCCCGGCGGTTTGCTTCCCACGTGACGCTACGGCAAATTGATGGTTACTTGCCGGGAAACAACCTCCGCTGTGTGCTGTGGGGGCCGAATCGTTGGGGTCGTTCGTGCCGAAAGTTCAGTTCGCGTCCGCGGGTGCGCCGGAGACGGCGGTCCCACGTCGACCCGTCGTCCCCACGGCCGGGCGGCGGCAGGACCTGGACGGATTGCGTGGCGTCGCGATCGCGCTGGTCGTGGCGTTCCATGTGTGGGCGGGCCGGGTGTCCGGTGGGGTCGACGTTTTTCTCGTGCTGTCGGGCTTCTTCTTCACCGGCGCGGTGGTGCGCGGGGTCGAACGACGTGGTGGTGTGTCCGCCCGGGTGACCGCGCGGCGAACCACGCGCCGGCTGATGCCCTCGCTGGTGGTGGTGCTGGCGGCGATCGTGCTCGCCACGGTCGCCCTGCGCCCGTACACCCAGCTGGGTGAGACGGCGGCGCAGACGCTGGCCTCGATGTTCTATGTCCAGAACTGGTATCTCGCGACCGCCGAACTCGACTACCTGGCGCCCGATCCGTCGGTCAGCCCGTTGCAGCACCTGTGGTCGATGTCGGTGCAGGGCCAGTTCTATCTGGTGATCCTCGCGGTCCTGGCCGGGTGGGCGTGGCTGCGACGGCGCGGCGCGGCCGGTCGGCCCGCGCTGCTGATGGTGCTGACCGGGGTGGGATTGCTCTCGTTCTGGTACGCCGCGTCCGGCTCCGCGCAGCATCAGGCGTGGACCTATTACGACAGCGTCGCGCGCGGCTGGGAACTGCTGGCCGGTGCGGCGCTGGCCGTCGCCGCGCCGTGGCTGCGGTTGCCGCGGCGGGTGCGTGGACTCGCCGCCGCGGTGGGTCTGCTGATGGTGCTGTCCTGCGGTCCGATCTTCGACGGCGCCATCCAGTTTCCCGGGGTGGCGGCGCTGTGGCCGGTGGCCGCGGCCTGCCTGGTGATCGCCTCCGGATTCGGTGTCGCCGGTGCGGCGGCGTGGCCGAATCGGGTGCTGGCCGGGCGGGTCTGCACCGAACTCGGTGCCATCGCCTATCCGCTGTATCTGTGGCACTGGCCGATTCTCATCTTCTATCTGGCCGAATCCGGCCGCGCGCATGCCGGGCTGGCCGACGGACTGGTCGTGATCGGCGTCTCGCTGGTGCTCGCCTACGTCACCACCCGCCTGATCGAGATGCCGTTGCGGCTGCCGCCCACCGGTCAGGACAGCCCCGTCGGCAGCCATCGGCCGACGGGTGTGCTGGTCGGCGCGCTCGCCGTCGCCGTTCTCGCCTCGGCCCTGGGCTGGCAGCTGGTGCTGCGGGCCAATCCGGCGGTGCCGCCGCAGGCACTCGACGCGGACCGGTATCCGGGAGCGGCCGCCCTGCTGTCCGGCGCGGAGTACTCGCCGGAGCCGATGCGCCCCACCGTGTTCGAAGGGCAGGCCGACTCGCCGCCGCCGACGACCGACGGCTGCATCACCCCCAACCGCGAGGTCCGCACCTGTACCTACGGCGACCACACCGCCACCCGCTCGATCGCGGTGGTCGGCGGATCGCACTCCGAGCACTGGATTCCCGCGCTGGAACTGCTCGGCGCCGAGCACGGCATCCGGGTGGTCTCCTATCTCAAGGAAGGGTGCCCGGTCACGCTCGCCGATCAGCCGTCGTATGCCGAATGGCCGTTCCCCGAATGCCACGAATGGTCGGTGGAGGTGCTCGACCGGCTGGCCGCCGAGCCACCGGACTGGGTGCTCACGCTGTCGACGCGGTATCGCAAGGACGGTCTGGGAGACGAGGTGCCCGGCGAATACCTCGAGGTGTGGTCGGCGATGCAGGACCGCGGCCTGAATGTGCTGGCGCTGCGCGATACTCCGCGGCTGCGCCGCGACGGCGTGCTCTACCGCGCCACCGACTGCCTGGCCCACCGCGGCGATCCCGACAGCTGCGGGCTGGACCGCGCCGACGCGCTCGCCGACCGTGACCCGGCCGAGGAACCGGCGGCCGGGTACCCGAACGTCTACCTGCTCGACCTCTCCGATGCCGTGTGCAGGCCACAGCGGTGCCGGGTCGTCGAGGGCAATGTGCTCATCTACCGCGACGAACACCACCTGACCGCGAGCTACGCGCGCTCGCTCGCCCCCGAGCTCGGCCGCCAGATCGGGGCGATCACCAGCTGGTGGTAGCGAGATGCGCACGGACGCCGTGACTCCGGCTACCCTCGCCCCTGTGCGCATCTCCCGCAAGACACCGGTCCTGCTCCTCGCGCTCGCCCTGGTGCCGGTCGCGTGCTCGTCGGGACCCGATCAGCCACAGACCGTCGCCGACGCTTTCGCCGCCGCCCTGAGCAGCGGTGACGCGGCCGCAGCCGCGGCACTCACCGACGTACCCGACCAGGCCCGCCCGGCCCTGACCACGCTGTTCGAGAACCTCGGAAAGAACGACTCGGTCCGGGTGTCGGCCACCGGCGACAGCTCTTTCACCCTCGAATCCACCTGGAGATTCGGTCCGGACGGCCGCAACGAGTGGACCTACACCACGACGGGCACCGCCGCCGACACCGACGGCTGGAAGATCGACTGGAATCCCGCGACGGTCGCCCCCGGGCTCGAACTCGGACCGCTCAGCTACAGCCCCGTCTACCCGAAACCCGCGCGCGTGCTGGACTCCTCGGGCGGTGACCTGATGACCCAGCAGGTCGTGACGCTGGTGAACGTCGCCCCTGACGCCGACCTGGCCGCCGCGGCCGCGCAGCTCGCACCGCACGGTGTCACCGAGGCCGCGTTGCAGGCGGATCTGGCTGCGGCGCAGGGCAAACCGATCGCCGCGGTCGCCTTGCGCGAGGCCGACATCGCCCCGGGCCGGCAGGCGCTGAGCGGAGTGCGCGGCGTGACGCTCGCACCGCAGACCAGGCTGCTCACCGTCGACAAGACCCTGGCCGGACCCACGACCTCGGGTCTGGCCGAACTCTGGCAGCAGCAGGCCGACAGCGCGGCGGGGTGGGCGGTGCGCGCGCAGACCGCCGAGGGCACCCAGCGCGTCGCCGGACCCGACGCGACCCCGACCACCGATATCGCGACCACCGTCGACATCGACCTGCAGAACGCGGCCGAGGCCGCCCTGACTCCGCTGACCCAGCCCGCCGCGATCGTCGCCCTGCGGCCGTCGTCCGGGGAAGTGCTCGCCGTCGCGCAGAACGCGCAGGCCGACGCCCAGGGCCCGATCGCGCTCACCGGCCTCTACCCGCCCGGCTCCACCTTCAAGACCGTCACGGTCTCGGCCGCGTTGCAGGCGGGCGGCGTGACTATCGACACCGTGCTGCCCTGCCCCGGTCGCGCGACCATCGAGGGCCGCACGATTCCCAATGACAACGGCTTCGATCTCGGTCCGGTGCCGCTGCACACCGCGTTCGCGCGCTCGTGCAACACCACGATGGCCGAACTCGGCGTGCGATTGCCCACCGACGGGCTCACCGCGGCCGCCGCGCAGCTGGGTCTGGGCGTGGATTATGTGACACCCGGCTTGACGACCGTCACCGGGAAGGTTCCACCCGCGCAGAACCCGGCGCAGCGGGTGGAGTCGAGCATCGGGCAGGGCAGCGTCACCGCCTCGCCGTTCGGGATGGCGCTCGTCGCCGCCTCGCTCGCGCACGGCTCCGCGCCCGCGCCCGCCATCGTGCGCGGGCGGCCCGGTACCGCGGACCGGGCGTCCGCAGCGGTCCCCGCAGACGTGACGTCGCAGATAGAGACCATGATGGGAGAGACGGTGACCGCCGGAACCGCCACCGCGCTGCGCGATATTCCGGGGCTGCTCGGCAAGACCGGCACCGCCGAATACCTCGACGACAAGCACGCGCACGGCTGGTTCGTCGGCATCGACGGCGACCTCGCGTTCGCGGTCTTCGTCGCCGACGCCGGCAGTTCGGGCCCCGCGGTGGAGGCGGCCGGACGGATGCTGCGAGCCAAACGATGATCTATGTCACGCTCTGTGGGCGAGCAATACCCACGCTGCCGCACGCGGTCCACACCGGGCCAGCTACACTCGTCGACGGACCATATCCATGGTCAATACGCGGGATGTCACAATTTCGAGAAGGTTCGGAGTAGGCGCCATCGATACCGGTCAGAAGATCGCGGAGCATTACCGCCTGGTCGAGCGTATTGGTAGCGGCGGCACAGGCGTTGTATGGCGCGCTGTCGACGAACGCCTCCAACGCTCCGTGGCTGTGAAGCAGATCCACATCAAGCCCAGCCTGCCCGAGGGTGAGCGGGATGTCTTGCGCCAGCGTGCGATTCGGGAAGCCCGCAACGCGGCGCGCTTCCAGCATCCCAACGCCATCGTCGTCTTCGACATCACCGAGCACAACGGTGACCCGTGCCTGGTGATGGAGTACCTCAAGTCGGTCAGCCTGGCCGCCGAGCTGGGGCAGAAGGGTCCGCTGCCGCTGACCGAGGTCGCCCGCATCGGTGAGCAGGTCGCGTCCTCGCTGATCGCCGCCCACCAGGCCGGCCTGGTGCACCGTGACGTGAAACCGGGCAACATCCTGCTCGGTGACCACGGTGAGGTGAAAATCACCGACTTCGGCATCTCCCGCGCCGCCGGTGACGTCACCCTCACCGAGACGGGCCTGATCTGCGGCACCGCCGCCTACCTGGCGCCCGAGGTCGCGCGCGGTGCCGATCCGACGCCGGCCGCCGACGTGTTCGCGCTGGGTGCGACGCTGTTCCACGCGCTCGAGGGTGAACCGCCCTACGGCGCCAACGCCAACCCACTAGCCGTGCTCTACGCCGCGGCCAACGGCCAGGTGCGCGAGCCGCGCAATGCGGGCCAGGCCACCGATTTCCTGCTCGACCTGCTCAGCCCGGAACCGCTGGACCGGCCGACGATGACCGAGGCCCGCGACGCGCTGGCCGCGTTCGCCGACGACGACGCCGTGCCCGCCGGGTTCGTGCCTGCCAGCGAGGCCTACGGCCGCCGCAACTCCGCGGCCGCGACCCAGGTGATCCGGCAGTCGGGTCACCGGACCTCGCATGCGGGCGCGTCCACCGCGACGACCCGGCAGATCCGGTCGAACCCGCGCCCGCCGGTGCGGCACGACACCGCCGCGCATCCGCCGACGACCACCCAGCCCGCACCTGTCCCGCGCAAGCAGGCGGGCAAGGGCCGTGCGGTGCTGATCGGTTCCGGCGTCGGCGCCGTGGTCGCGGCGATCGCCGTCGCGATCAGCGCGATGAGCAGCTCGGACTCGAATTCGCCGCAGGTGCAGGCAAACCCGTCGACCTCGGTGCGGGTCTCCGCGGGTCCCGCGTCGCCCAGCGCGGCCCCGGCCGCGCTCGGCCAGACCGCCAATGTCGGCACGGTGGACATCGGCTCAGCCGGCCTGCTGGTGGAGGACTTCTTCTCCAACCCGGCCGGTTCGTGGTCGCTGCTCACCCCGGCCGCGCAGAAGGTCTACGGCAGTGAGTCCGCGTTCCGCGAGTACTGGAACGACCGCACCGTCGACACCTTCGCCAGCATCACCGCGGTCAAGGGCAACAATGCCGACGGCTCGACCGACATGCGCCTGGCCAGCATCACCATCAACGGCCAGACCAAGGCCATGGTCATGCGGGTCGTGAACTCCAACGGCAGCCTGCGGATCGACGGCGACACCCGCTGACGTTCGGCTTCCGACGACCGATCGAGACGGACCCGGCAGGGACAACCCTGCCGGGTCCGTCGTCTTCGGCGGGATGTGCTGGAAAACCGATAGTGGGCGCCCATTAGGCTGGTACTTGACCTGAGCCACGCACAGACAGGACTGCACCCCGATATGACTTCCCGCATCGAGCTCGCCCGCGTCGATCTGCGCGGTCGTACTCCCTCCGCTGCCGAGCTGCGCACCGCGCTGCCGCGCGGAGGGGTCGACGTCGACTCGGTGCTGCATCATGTGCGGCCGGTCGTCGAGGACATCCGCGACCGGGGCGCCGAGGCCGCGCTGGACTACAGCGAGAAGTTCGACGGCGTGCGCCCGAGCGCGGTGCGCGTCCCCGTCGCCGAGCTGACCAAGGCGCTCGACGAGCTGGACCCGGCCGTGCGCGCCGCGCTCGAGGTCGCCATCGAGCGGACCAGGAAGGTACACGCCGACCAGCGCCGCACCGACACCGTCACCGAGGTGGTGCCCGGCGGCACCGTCACCGAGAAGTGGGTGCCGGTCGAGCGGGTCGGTCTGTACGTGCCCGGCGGCAATGCCGTCTACCCGTCCTCGGTCGTGATGAACGTCGTCCCGGCCCAGGCCGCGGGCGTGGAGTCGCTGGTCGTGGCCTCGCCGCCGCAGGCCCAGTTCGGCGGCCTGCCGCACCCGACGATCCTGGCGGCCGCCGCGCTGCTCGGCGTCGGCGAGGTGTGGGCGGTCGGCGGCGCGCAGGCCGTGGCGCTGCTGTCCTACGGCGGCACCGACACCGACGGCGCCGCGCTGGAACCGGTCGACCTCATCACCGGTCCCGGCAACATCTACGTCACCGCGGCCAAGCGGCTGTGCCGCGGCCTGGTCGGCATCGACGCCGAGGCGGGCCCCACCGAGATCGCGGTGCTCGCCGACGCCACCGCCGATCCGGTGCATGTGGCGGCCGACCTGATCAGCCAGGCCGAGCACGACGTGCTCGCCGCCAGCGTGCTGGTCACCGACTCCGTGGCGCTGGCCGATGCGGTCGACGCGGCGCTGAATGCCCAGCTCACCGTGGTCAAGCACGACGCGCGGGTGCGGGAAGCGCTCAGCGGCAAGCAGTCCGGGATCGTCCTCGTCGACGACATCGCCCAGGGTCTGCGTGTCGTCGACGCCTACGCCGCCGAGCACCTCGAGATCCAGACCGCCGACGCCGCGGCTGTCGCGGCGCGGGTGCGCAGCGCCGGCGCGATCTTCGTCGGCCCGTGGGCGCCGGTCAGCCTGGGCGACTACTGCGCCGGTTCCAACCACGTGCTGCCCACCGCGGGCTGCGCGCGGCACTCGTCCGGGCTGAGTGTGCAGACCTTCCTGCGTGGCATCCACATCGTGGAGTACACCGAGGCCGCGCTGAAGGATGTCGCCGGACACGTCGTCGCCCTGGCCAACGCGGAAGACCTGCCCGCCCACGGCCAGGCCGTGCAGGCGCGTTTCGAGGCACTGTCGTGAGTACTCCCACCGTGCCCGGCGCCTCGGCGACCCTGGAGCAGCTGCCGCTGCGCGACAACCTGCGCGGCAAATCCCCGTACGGCGCACCGCAATTGACGGTGCCCGTGCAGCTCAACACCAACGAGAACCCGCACCCGCCGAGCAAGGCGCTGATCGACGACGTCGCCGAATCGGTGCGCGCGGCCGCCGCCGACCTGCACCGGTACCCGGATCGTGACGCCGTCGCCCTGCGCGCGGATCTCGCCGCGTACCTGACCCGTCAGACCGGCGTCGCCGTCGACACCGCCAATGTGTGGGCGGCCAACGGCTCCAACGAGATTCTGCAGCAGCTGCTGCAGGCCTTCGGCGGACCCGGCCGCAGCGCACTGGGTTTCGTGCCCTCGTACTCGATGCACCCGATCATCTCCGAGGGCATCGACACCGAGTGGATCGAGGCCAAGCGCAGCGGCGACTTCTCCCTCGACATCGACTACGCCGTCGCGCAGATCACCGAACACCACCCCGACGTGGTGTTCGTGACCAGCCCGAACAACCCGACCGGGCACAGCATCCCGATCGACGAGCTCGAGCGACTGCTCGCGGCGGCGCCCGGCATCGTCGTCGTCGACGAGGCGTACGGCGAGTTCTCGGCCGCGCCGAGCGCGATCACGCTGATCGACCGGTTCCCGACCAAGCTCGTGGTCACCCGCACCATGAGCAAGGCGTTCGCCTTCGCCGGCGGCCGCCTCGGCTACCTGGCCGCCTCGCCCGCCGTGATCGACGCGATCCTGCTGGTGCGCCTGCCCTACCACCTGTCGGTGGTCACCCAGGCCGCGGCGCGCGCCGCCCTGCGGCACGCCGACGAAACCCTGGGCAGTGTCGCGGAACTGGCGGCGCAGCGGGACCGGGTCGCCGCCGCGCTGGCGGAGCAGGGCTTCGAGGTGATTCCCAGCGACGCCAATTTCATCCTCTTCGGCCGGTTCACCGACGCCGCACGCGCCTGGCAGCACTACCTCGACGCCGGTGTGCTGATCCGCGACGTCGGCATCCCCGGCTACCTGCGCGCCACCGTCGGGCTCGCCGCGGAGAACGACGAGTTCCTGCGCGTGAGCCGCGACATCGCGAGCACCGACCTCACCCACTGACCGCTGGAGGCAATTGATATGAGCAGAACAGCGCGGGTGGAGCGCGTCACCAAGGAATCCAGCATTCTGGTCGAGCTGAACCTCGACGGCACCGGGCAGACCGAGATCTCCACCGGTGTCCCGTTCTACGACCACATGCTGACGGCGCTGGGCGCGCACGCCGGGTTCGACCTGGTCGTGCGGGCCGAGGGCGACATCGAGATCGAGGCGCACCACACGGTCGAGGACACCGCGATCGTGTTCGGTCAGGCGCTGGGCAAGGCGCTGGGCGACAAGAAGGGCATCCGCCGCTTCGGCGACGCGTTCATCCCGATGGACGAGACCCTCGCGCACGCCGCCGTCGACGTGTCCGGCCGGCCGTACTGCGTGTTCACCGGCGAGCCGGAACACCTGGTGCACACCATCATTCCGAGCGCGGGCCCCGGCGCCTCGTACTCGACCGTGCTCAACAAGCACGTGTTCGAGTCGATCGCGCAGAACGCGCGGATCGCGCTGCACGTGCGCGTGCTCTACGGCCGCGACCAGCACCACATCACCGAGGCCGAATTCAAGGCGGTGGCGCGGGCTCTGCGCGCGGCCGTCGAGATCGACCCGCGGGTGAGCGGCGTTCCGTCCACGAAAGGCGTGCTGTGAGTTCGAAATCCGTCGTCCTGCTGGATTACGGCTCCGGCAACCTGCACTCCGCCGAGCGCGCGCTGGTGCGCGCGGGCGCGCAGGTGGAGGTCACCGCCGACCCGCAGGCCGCGCTCGCCGCCGATGGACTGGTCGTCCCCGGTGTCGGCGCGTACGCGGCCTGTATGGCCGGGCTGCGGGAGGTGCGCGGTGAGCGCATCATCGGCCAGCGCCTCGCCGGTGGCCGCCCGGTTCTCGGCATCTGCGTCGGCATGCAGATCCTGTTCGACCGCGGCGTCGAGTTCGACGTGGAAACCGAAGGCTGCGGCGAATGGCCGGGCACGGTCGCCCGCCTCGACGCACCCGTCCTCCCGCACATGGGCTGGAACACGGTCAAGGCCCCCGCCGACAGCACCCTGTTCGCCGGCCTCGACGCCGACACCCGCTTCTACTTCGTCCACTCCTACGCCGCCCAGCAGTGGGAACTTCCCGAGAACGAGCACATCGCGCCCCCGAAGCTCACCTGGGCCGAGCACGGCGTCCCCTTCCTCGCCGCCGTCGAGAACGGCGTCCTCTCGGCCACCCAGTTCCACCCGGAGAAGTCCGGCGACGCGGGTGCTCAGCTGCTGCGCAACTGGATCGGGTCGCTGTAGTTCGGGTGCTGCTGTTCCCCGATCGGCTCCGCCGGGCAGGCGCAGCGGTAGGCGGTGCAGGTCGAGCACCGGTCGAGGCACGGTCGGTGAGGAACCGGGTCGTGACAGCGAATCGGCCTGCCCACGTTGCCGTTTCGGCCAGTTGCTCGCGCAGCAGCGTGGCCGCCGTTCCCCAGACGGTCAGTGGTTGTCGAAGCGGGCTCGGTCGGCGGCCTCGGTGCCCGCGTCCCAGCCCTGCTCGCTGCGGATCGTGATGCCCTTGGTGCGGACGGTGGGGAAGTAGGTGTCGAAGGCCTGGTCCACTCGCTGCTGGTGGGAGGCGAGGACCGGGAGCAGGCGTGCGGGATCGGCGGATTCGGCGATCGTCGCCTCGGCGGCCTTGGTGAGGCGCTCGCCGATTCTGGCCGCGTAGGCGGTGAGGAAGGCCTTGCGGTAGTGGCGGGAGCGGGATTCCTCGGTGGTCGTGGTCTCGATCATCGCGCGGGTGGCTTGGACCAGGAGCGATGTGGACAGGAGTTCGACGGCGTCGAGGTCGGTGTCGTCGCCGACGATCGTGACGAAGCCCCAGTCGGCGACGAAGATCGCGCGGGAGCGGTTGGCGCGGGTGACCATGTCGATCAGGAGGGCTTTGGCGTCGGTGTAGGGGGTCTCCAGCCAGATTCGGCGGGCGGCGGGGCGGTCGTGGCCGGTGGTTCCGTGGTCGAGCAGGGCGCGGTCGATCGCGTATTTGGTCATGAGTTCCTGCGCCTTGGCCGAGAGGGTTTCGGCCTCCTCGGCGAAGGAGGTCGACTCGGCTTTGGCCAGGAGGCCGCGGACCCGGCCGAGGGTCTTCTCGTCGACATGGTGGTGGGCCTGCCGGCGCGCGGCGCCGGGGAGCGGCAGGATCTGTTCGAGTTTCGGCAGGCGGATGAGCAGGGACAGGGCGGTCAGCGCGGCGGCGAGGGCTTCCTGGCCGGTGAGCAGCGCGCGGTCGGCCCACTGCGCGAGGTGAGGGCGCTCCGCTGTCCACCACACCGTGGCGCTCAACTCGTCCAGCTGCGACTGCCAGATCTCGTCGACAGCTTCGGCGGCGAAGTCGACGCGGTGCGCGGCCATCAGATCGGTCAGATAACCGGCCGCGAACTCGTCCACCCGCCTGCGCGCGGCCGCATGGATGTCGGCGGGCAACCAGCCGAACTCGAACGCCCGGTCGATGATCCGCGCACCGGCGAGCTGCACTCCCTGAGCCAGGTCCGCACCGGCCACCTGCTCGGCGAACCGCTCGATCGCGGTGGTGTCGCCCTGGGCCGCGAGGAAGGCGACGGTCGCGATCGCGTCGGCGACCTGCGACGGATCACCCGACAGTGCGGCCTCGACCGGAAGTCCGACGGCGGCCGCCGGTCGCCGTCCGGTGCGCCGACGACGATTCTGCTTGGCCACGAGCTGCGGGATCCTTGTCCGTCGAGGAAGCTGCCCGGCGGGCAGCAGCGAACTTTTCGCGTCTCCCATTGTCCCGTACGGCCTCGGTAGGGCGGCGTACCCATCCGGTCGATCAGCAAAGTTCGGGAGTGTCCGGCGGCGGCGAATCGACGTCGTTTCTCGCCCACAGGAGTCCGAGCCGAACCGGTTCCAGACTGCGCCACGCTGGCTTAGGGTGGGCCACATGAGCTATCGGGGGATGCTGGCCGACGAACGTCGGGAACTGATCGACCTGCTACGCGGGCTCACCGAGCAGGAGTGGGAGACACCGTCGCTGTGCGCGGGCTGGCGGGTGCGCGATGTCGTCGGTCACCTGCTGACGGACACGCTCGGCCCACTCGACTACGCGGCCGCCGCGGCGCGCAACCGCGGTTCGGTGGACCGGATCAACAACGCGCTCGCCGCCTCGTTCGCGGACTTGCCGACCGCGCAGCTGGTGCACAAGTTCGAACACGAATCGGGCAGGCTGTCGAGATTCTCGCCGCGGCTCATGCTGTCGGACCTGATGGTGCACCAGCAGGACATCCGACGGCCACTGCATCGCCCGCGCACCATTCCCGCTGATCGGCTGATCGCCGTCCTGTCCTATCCGGACCCGTTCGCCTCCCCGGGTAAGCGGACCAGGGGCCTGCGGTTCGTCGCCACCGATATCGGATGGTCCTGGGGCGACGGCCCGGAAGTCCGCGGCCCCGGCGAGGCCATCGCCCTCGCTGTCGTCGGCCGCACCGTCGTCCTCGACGAACTCACCGGCGGCGGCGTTCCCGAACTCCGCCGCCGCTGCGCCTGAGCGCAGTGACACGGACCTCACCCGCACGGACCGGTGGCGGGATCGGCGGCGCAGACCTACTAGTCTGATCATGTGAGTCTTGTGCTGTTGCCCGCTGTCGATGTCGCCAATGGTGAGGCTGTGCGCCTCGTGCAGGGGGAGGCCGGTAGCGAAACCAGCTACGGGTCGCCGCGGGACGCGGCGCTGGCATGGCAGCAGGCCGGTGCCGAGTGGGTGCATCTGGTCGACCTGGACGCGGCATTCGGCAAGGGGAGCAATCGGGAGCTGATCGCCCAGGTCGTCGGTGAGCTCGATGTCAAGGTCGAGCTGTCCGGCGGTATCCGCGACGACGACTCGCTGAAGGCGGCGCTGGCAACCGGGTGCGCGCGGGTCAACATCGGTACCGCGGCGATCGAGAACCCACAGTGGTGTGCGCGGGTGCTCGGTGAGTACGGCGACCGGATCGCGGTCGGGCTCGACGTCAAGCAGATCGACGGGGAATGGCGGCTGCGTGGTCGCGGCTGGGTGACCGACGGCGGCGACCTGTGGGAAGTGCTCGAACGCCTCGAGCGCGACGGTTGCGCGCGCTATGTCGTCACCGACGTCTCCAAGGACGGCACGCTGACCGGCCCCAACCTCGAGTTGCTGAGCGAGGTCGCCAACGCCGCCGAGGCGCCGGTGGTCGCCTCCGGCGGTATCTCGGTGCTCGACGACCTCGTCGCCATCGCAGGCCTGGCCGCCGACGGCGTGGAGGGCGCGATCATCGGCAAGGCGCTCTACGCGGGCAGGTTCACCCTGCCCGAGGCCCTGGCCGCGGTGCGCTGACACCCACGATGACCGCCGCACCGAGCACCGCCGAACTGACCGACCTGCTGGCCGTCGCCACCCAGGTACTGGACGGGGTCGTCCCGCGCTTCGTCGAGGGGATCGGTGCGCCGAGCGCGGTCACCAAGGGCCGCAACGACTTCGCCACCGAACTCGACCTCGAGCTGGAACGCACCATCACCGCCGAACTGCAGCAGCGCACCGGCATCGCGGTGCACGGCGAGGAATTCGGCGGTCCCGCGCTCACCTCGGGCACGGCCTGGGTGCTCGACCCGATCGACGGCACCTTCAACTACTCCTCCGGCCACCCCATGTCGGGCACGCTGCTCGCGCTGGTGCACGAGGGCGAACCGGTCATCGGCCTGACCTGGTTGCCCCTGCTCGGACACCGCTATTCCGCGGTCGCGGGCGGTCCGCTGCTCGTCGACGGCGTCGCGATGCCGCCGCTGGAACCGGGCAAGCTCGCCGACGCGATGATCGGGTTCGGCGCCTTCAACCTCGACTCGGCGGGCCGTATCCCCGGTCAGTTCCGGTTCGATCTGCTCGGCGCGCTGAGCAGGCTGTCCTCGCGGGTGCGCATGCACGGCGCCACCGGCATCGACCTCGCGTTCACGGCCTCCGGCGTGCTCGGCGGCGCGGTCGTGTTCGGGCACCATCCGTGGGACAACGCGGCCGGTGTCGCGCTGGTGCGGGCCGCGGGCGGCGTGGTCACCGACCTGGCGGGCGCACCGTGGACGATCACCTCCGGTTCGGTGCTGGCCGCCGCGCCCGGGGTGCACGAAGAACTCCTGGACATGATCTGCACCGTCAGCGAAGAGGAACGAGGGTGAACACCATGACACCGCGCACTGACGAACGGCCGGACACGGCGGCGCCGAGCACCTTGGCCGTCCGCGTGATTCCCTGCCTGGATGTCGACGCGGGCCGGGTGGTCAAGGGTGTCAAGTTCCAGAACCTGCGCGACGCGGGCGACCCGGTCGAGCTGGCCGCCACCTATGACGCCCAGGGCGCCGACGAACTCACCTTCCTCGACGTCACCGCGTCCACCGGCGATCGCGGCACCATGCTCGACGTGGTGACCCGCACCGCCGAGCAGATCTTCATCCCGCTCACCGTCGGTGGCGGCGTGCGCACGGTCGAAGACGTCGACCGGCTGCTGCGCGCCGGCGCGGACAAGGTGTCGGTGAACACCGCCGCCATCGCCCGCCCCGAGGTGCTGTTCGAGATGTCGCAGCGCTTCGGCGCGCAGTGCATCGTGCTCTCGGTCGACGCGCGCACCGTGCCCGACGGCCAGCCCGACACCCCGTCCGGCTGGGAGGTCACCACCCACGGCGGCAAGCGCGGCACAGGCATCGACGCCGTCGAATGGGCCATCCGCGGCGCCGAACTCGGCGTCGGCGAGATCCTGCTGAACTCCATGGACGCCGACGGCACCAAGGTCGGCTTCGACCTGCCGATGATCGCCGCGGTCCGCGCCGCCGTGAGTGTCCCGGTGATCGCCAGCGGCGGCGCGGGCGCGGTCGAGCACTTCCCGCCGGCCGTCCACGCGGGCGCCGACGCGGTCCTGGCCGCCAGCGTCTTCCACTTCGGCGACCTCACCATCGGCCAGGTCAAGGACGCCATGCGCGCGGACGGCATCACCGTCCGCTGACACATCCTCAGGCGAGGGCGCCGCGCAGGCGGGTCAGCGCGGCGTCGGGCACGACCTCGCCGGGGACGACGAATCCCTGAGTGCCCTTGGGCTGCAGGAACACTACGTCGCCCTGGGTGATCACCCGTTTGAAGTCGGCGTAGCGGATGGTGACCTGTCCGGTGGTCTGCTGCAGGTGCATCGCGTCGTGGGTGTAGTGCGCGCTCATCCGATGGCCGGGGGCCGCGACGGCCGTGAACTTCGGATTCACCGCTGCGGATTCGTCAATCCCCCCTCGTATGAAAATGTCGGACTGATTGTAGACAACCGCCGATGTCGGGAACTACAGCCCCATTTCGGCGGCGATGATCGTTCGCAGCACATCGCTGCTGCCGCCCTGGATGCGGTCGATGCGGTGGTCGGCGTAGAGGCGGGCGATGGGGGAGTCGGTGAGATAGCCTGCGCCGCCGTGCAATTGCAGGCAGCGGTCGATGACCCGGCCCGCGGTTTCGGTGGCGAACAGTTTCGCCGAGGCGGCGTGGGCGTCGCCGAGTTCGCCGCGGTCGTGCGCGGCGAGCGCGCGATCGACGACCGCCTCGACGGCGTCGACCTCGGTCTGGCAGGCGGCGAGTTCGAACTTGGTGTTCTGGAAGGCCGAGACGGGGTGGGTGAAGGCGATGCGTTCCTGGGTGTGCTTGCGCGCGAAGCGGATCGCGGCCTTGGCCTGGGCGTAGGCGCCGACGGCGATGCCGAGGCGTTCCTGCGGCAGCTGTCCGGCGAGATGTTCGATGGCCTGGTGTGGCGTGCCGAGCAGGTCGGCGGCGGGCACCCGCACATCGGTGAAGGTGAGTTCGGCGGTGCCGCTGACTTTTCGGCCCAGCGTGTCGAGCTGGCGCCCGACCCGGAAGCCCGCGGCGGTCGCGTCGACGACCAGCAGGGACAGACCGTAGGACGGGTCGCCGGGGCGCGGCGCGGCCGTGCGGGCGCACACGATGACCCGGTCGGCGTGCACGCCACCGGTGACGTAGGTCTTCGATCCGTTCACCACGTACGTGCCGGCGTCGACGGACAGTGGCGCGGTGGTGCGCATGCCGGTCGGCTCCGCACCGGTGCCGGGCTCGGCCACCGCCAGCGCGAACATCGTGTCGCCGGTGACGATTCCGGGCATCCACCGTGCCTGCTGCGCCGGTGTCGCCAGCGTCTTGACCAGCGGCAGGCACCGGGTGACGTGGGCGCTCGAACCCCCGAAGGAGACAGCGGCCCGCGCGATCTCCTCGGCGAGCACGGTCCGGTAGCCGAACGACTCGCGACCGGCCCCGCCGAACTCGACCGGCGCCTCGAGCCCGAAGACGCCGAGTTCGCCCAGCCGGTAATAGAATTCGCGCGGCACGAGACCGTCCTCGTACCACTTGCCGAAACTCGGCACGACCTCGGATTCGATGAACGCGCGCATCGTCGCCCGGAACGCGGCGTGATCGGCGTCGAAAACTGTTCTGCGCATCAGGAATTCCTTACCGGCCGGGAACGGCCACGAGCCGGCCCGCCCGAACGTGGATCGGGCGGGCCGGCGGGGTGCGGTGGGACGGTGCTACTTCGCGGGGGCGGGCACCGCGGGGTCCTTGCAGTACGCGCCGAGTTCGGCCGGGCACGGCGCGACGATCGTCGAGAAGTACTGGTACGCCGCGAACAGCGCCAGCGGCCCGCCGACCGTGACCAGCCCGACCATGCCGCCGACCGCGCCGAGGGTGGCCGCGCCGAGCACACACCCGGCGACCGTGGCGCCGACCCACGGGACCAGCAGCACGATCACCGGGCTGGCGATGGCCGCACCCGCCGCGCCACCGACCAGGCAACCGATACCGCCGCCCAGCACGGCGCCGATGATGGCCGCCACGGCGCTGCCGATGGTCAGGCGCTGGGCGAAGATGCCGAGCGCCGTCTGGTCACGCGGGGTGAAGGATTCGGCGACCTGCTTCACGGCCGAGTCCTGGGTGATCACGTTCGTCGCGGCGGCCGCCGTGGCACCGTTGTCCTTGGACGGTGTCAGGGTGGCTTTGCCGCCGTCGATCGTGGCGGCGATCGGGAAGACCTTGTCGTCCATGCGGTAGGACAGCGGCAGCGCGGCGACCGGGACGTCGGCGCCGGTGGTGAGCACCAGCTGGTCGCCGACGACCTGGAGTTTGCCGTCGGTGGTGGTCAGGACGGCGGCGTCGCCCTGCCTGCTGACCTCGTAGTGCACGTCGGTCTGCGCCGGTGCCGGGTCGGCGTGGCTGGTGCCCGCGCCGATACACAGGGTCAGCGCCGTCATGGCGGCGGTCGCGAGTGTGGTGGACATCTTCATCGGTGATCCTCATCGATCGGAGGTGTACTTCGGGTGTTTCGCGGCGTGCCGCGGAACGATGGGGGCTACTTGCCGGTGTCGATCAGGCCGTCGGTGAGCGACCAGTGGTTGCCCGAGAAGGTCTGGATGCCGACGGCTTCGAGCGGATAGCCGTCGCTCGCACCGGTTTTCATCGTGATGCCGGGCAGCAGCAGGTCGACCGAGACGTTGTCGAGGGAGCGCATCGCGTCGCGCAGGCCCTCCCTGGTCGGGCACTCGGCCGATTCCATGGTCTTGCGGAAGCTCTCGGCCATCGTCCAGCCGGCCATGGCGTGCTGGTTCTCCGGATCGGCGCCGGGCGCGTACTGCGCCAGCTTCGACTTGAAGGTCTGCATGCCCGCGTCCTGGGCCCAGCGCGGGTCGGCCGGGTCCTTGAGGAAGGCCGCGGTGACCGTGCCCTGGACGTTCTCCAGGCCGACCGGCCGCAGCGTGGCCATCGTGTTCGACACCTGGGTCACCACGTGCAGCGGATTCCAGTCGGTGTTGCGCACATCGGCGGCCAGCGCCTGCGAGGCGAACTTCGGGGTCGAGAAGTTCAGCAGCACATCGGCTTTCGAGTTCGCCAGATTGCGGACCTGCGCGTCGACGGTGGGATCGGTGACCTCGAAGCTCTGCTGCGCGACCACCTTGACGCCGCTGCCTGCGACGCCCTCGGTGAACGCGGCGAGCAGGTCCTTGCCGAAGTCGTCGTTCTGGTACAGCACCGCCACCGTCGCGTCGGGGCGCTGCGTCTTCACGTACTGGGCGTAGGCCAGGCCCTCGGTGCGATAGCTGGGCTGCCAGCCCATGGTCCACGGGTGCTCGGCGTCGGCGCCGAACTTCGTCGCGCCGGTGGCGACGAACACCTGCGGCACCTTGCGCTGGCCGAGGTAGTCCCACACCGCCGAGGACGTGGCGGTGCCGAGGGTCTGGAAGACCGCGAACACCTGGTCCTGCTCGACGAGGCGGCGCGTCTCCTCGACGGTCTTGGGTGGCTGGTAGCTGTCGTCGCGCACCAGGTACTCGACCTTGCGGCCGTCGATGCCGCCCTGTTCGGCGTTGACGTAGTCGAAGTAGGCCTTGATGCCCTTGGGGACTTCGCTGTACGCCGAGGCCGGACCCGACAGCGGGTACACCCCGCCGAGTTTGATGGTGGTGTCGGTGATGCCCGTGGTCTGCTGGCCCTGGCAGTCGCCGAGGCCGACGGTGCCGGTATCGGCGCCACGACCACCGCAGGCGGTGAGTGTCGCGAGCAGCGCCGCCGCGATGCCGAGCGAGTGAATCGCCTTAGTGCGCATGTTTTTTCCCTTTCCGAACGAGATGTTCGAGCCGTTGCGCCAGCCGGCCGGCCAGACCGGCCAGTCCCGTGGGCGCGAGGTACATGACCGCGATGATCAGCAGTCCGAAGATGACGCCGGGCGCCGCCTGATTGACGTCCTGGGCGAAGCTGGGCACGAACATCACGAACAACCCGCCGAGCACCGGGCCCCAGGTGGTGCCGAGCCCGCCGACGACCAGCCCGGCCAGCAGCGTCACCGACAGGGTCAGCGCGAACGAATCCGGCGAGACGAAGCCGATCACCCACGTGTAGACAGCGCCCGCGACACCGGCCAGCAGCGCGCTCCAGGCGAAGGCGAGGGTCTTGTAGTGGGCGAGGTTCACGCCGAGCACCTCGGCGGCGATCTCGTTGTCCCGCACGGCATGCAGCGCGCGCCCCACCCGGGACCGCAGCATCCCGGCGACCAGTACGAAGCTGACAACGGTGGTGACCAGGGCCAGGAAGTACAGCCACTGGTCCTCGGCCAGTCCGGTCCACGCGGGCGCCACCGGCTTGGTGATGGTGAGCCCCATCGAGCCGCCGGTCAGCCCGTCGAACCGCTTGAGCAGCGGCACCAGGAAGATCGCGATCGCCAGGGTGACCAGCGCCAGGTACAGCCCGCGCAGCCGCAGCGCCGGGATGCCGAGCGCGAATCCGAGCGCGAAGGTCACCGCGGCCGCGATCGGGATGGTAGCGAAATACGGTGTGTCCCAACGTTCCATCGCCACCGCCGCGGTGTAGGCGCCGACCGCGAAGAACGCGCCGTGGCCGAGCGAGATCTGACCGGTGTGGCCGACCAGCAGGTTCAATCCGAGCAGGGTGACCGCGTAGACCATCGCCATGGCGAGCTGGAAGGTGTGGAAGGGCACCAGCTGGAAGGGGGCTGCACAGGCGAGCACCAGCAGTGCCGCCGTCGCGAGCAGCGGCCACCGGAATGCGCTCACCCTGGTCAGGACTGAAGTCGCTTGCGGGACAGCGGAAGCGGCCGTCACTGTCTTGTCGGAGAGTTCTACTTCGCTCATACTCGTTCCACCGCCGCGTGTCCGAACAGACCTTGCGGGCGCAGCAACAGCACGCCCAGGATGATCACCAGCGGCACACCGATCTTGAGTTCGGTGCCGATCGCGTCGACATAGGCGCCGGTGAGGGTTTCGGCGACGCCGACGATCAGGCCGCCCGCCACCGCGCCGCCGGGGGAGTCGAATCCGCCGAGGGTGGCCGCGGCGAAGGCGTAGATCAGGACGCCGCCCATCATGTTGGGTTCGAGGAACAGCAGCGGCGCCGACAGCACACCGGAGACCGCGCCGACCAGTGCGGCCAGGCCCCAGCCGAGCGCGAGCACCGTGCCGACCCGGATGCCGACCAGCCTGGCCGACTGCGGATTACACGCCACAGCCCGCATCGCCAAGCCGATCCCGGTGTAGCGGAACAGCAGATACAGCAGTCCCATCACCACACCGACGACGGCGAAGATGCCGAGGCTGCCGTAGCCGATGCTGATGCCACCGGTGCGGAAAGCACCGTCCGGGAACGGATTCGGGAACGACTTCACCTGATACGACCAGATCCAGCCGGCCACCGCGTGGACGGTGAAGAACAATCCGACCGTGACGATCACCAGGGTGATCTCGGGGGCGCCCTCGACCGGACGGATGATCACCCGCTCGATGAGCATGCCCGCGGCGAAGGAGATGGCCAGGGTGAGTGGCAGCGCCGCCCAGAACGGCATGGTCTGGCTGAGCTGCCAGGCCAGGAACGCCGAGAACATGGCCAGCTCGCCCTGGGCGAAGTTGACGATCCCGGTGAACCGGTAGATCAGGACCAGCGCCAGCGCCAGGCCGGCGTAGATCGCGCCCGCCGAAAGTCCCTCGACGAGCTG
Source organism: Nocardia sp. NPDC057663 (assembly GCF_042799895.1). Lineage (NCBI taxonomy): Bacteria > Bacillati > Actinomycetota > Actinomycetes > Mycobacteriales > Nocardiaceae > Nocardia > Nocardia sp. NPDC057663. Next base: position 55,880 of record NZ_JBHVHX010000025.1, read on the forward strand.
CTGCACGAATTCGGTCACGGCTGCACCCGGATTCCGAGGTAGGAGCGGGTGACCTGATCATCAGCCCTGATCTGTTCCGCGGTGCCCGACAACACGATGCGCCCGGTCTCGAGCACATGCGCCTGGTGGGCGATGCCCAGTGCCAGGTGAGCGTTCTGTTCGACGACGATCACGGTGGTGCGTTCCTCTTCGTTGATGGTGTGCACGATCCCGAACAGCTCCTGGGTGACCAGCGGGGAAAGCCCGAGCGAGGGTTCGTCGAGCAGCAGCAGCCGGGGCCGCAGCATCAGCGCCCGGCCGATGGCGAGCATCTGCTGCTGGCCGCCGGACAGACCGCCGGCCGGGTCGCGGCGCTTGTCGCGCAGGATCGGGAAGTAGTCGTAGATGCGGCGCAGGTCGGCCTCGGTGCCCGAGCGGTCACGCCGGATGTAGGCGCCCAGGCGCAGGTTCTCCTCGACCGACAGCGGCGCGAAGGTGCCACGGCCCTCGGGGACGTGGGCGACGCCGAGGCGGGCCATCGCCTCCGGTGCGCGGCCGGTCACCTCGGTGCCGTCCAGCCGCAGCGTGCCGCGGACCTTGACCATGCCGCACAGGGCGCGCAGCAGGGTCGTCTTGCCTGCGCCGTTGGGGCCCAGGATCGCGCACACCGCGCCCTCGGCGACCGAGAAGCTCACGCCGTGGAGCACTTTCGCCGCGCCGTAGCCGGCGTGCAGATCAGTGACGGACAGAAAATCGCTCATGCTGGATCCCTTCGGCATGCTCGGGCGGCCTCCGTGGTCACGCTCCGCTGCCGCCTCCGGCCGCTGACCGCTCATGCCGCCGCTCCCAGATAGGCCCGGATGACGGCCGGATCGCGTTGCACCGCTTCGGGTTCGCCCTCGGCGATGACCTGCCCGAACTCGAGGCACACCACGCGATCGCAGGTGCCCATGACGAAACCCATGTGGTGTTCGACGACCACGACGGTGAGGTCCAGATCGGCTTGGAGGGCGCGCAGGCGTTCGGCGAATTCGTCGACCTCGCCGTGGCTGAGGCCGTTGACCGGCTCGTCGAGCAGCAGCAGCCGCGGCCGGACCGCGAGCGCCCTGGCCAGCTCGATGCGTTTGAGCGTGCCGAAGGGCAGGCCCGCCGCCGGATGGTCGGCCACCGCGGTCAGGTCGAGCCGCTCGAGCAGGTCGTCGGCCTCGGCGCGCAGCGCCCGTTCCTCCCGGCGGACCTTCGGCAGGCGCAGGCCGGCCGAGACGAAACCGGCGGTGGCACGGTGGTGTGCGCCGACGAGGACGTTGTCGCGGACCGACAGCCGGGGAAACAGGCCGAGGTTCTGGAAGGTGCGGGCGATACCGAGGCCGGCCAGCGCGTCGGGCCGGACGGTCGACAGGTCGGTGTCGCGATAGCGCAGGGTGCCCGAGGTCGGGCGGTTACGCCGGGTCATGCAGTTGAACAGGGTGGTCTTGCCCGCGCCGTTCGGTCCGATCAGGCCGACCATCTCGCCGGGAGCGACCGCGAACCCGACCTCCCGCAGGGCGGTGATCCCGCCGAAGCGCACCGTCAGGTTGGTTATTTCGAGCATGCGACGACGGTAAGTTCGCAGGTCACCGGCCACATCGGACGTTGCGGACCAAATTCTTCGCGCGATCTCGTCCGCTGCGGACATGGCCGGACCTGGTTGACACCGGGAAACCGGACATGCAAACTCCCCGGACATGTCGGCTGGATCACATTTGCTCATCGCGTCGAACTCGGACCCGGTGCACGCCGAGCGCGCGCGGATCGTCAGTTGCGCCTACGACCACGCCGACGACATCGCCGACGACGTGATGACCAAGCTGCGTGCCCAGCTGCCCGGCTACGGGACCGCCGACCCCGGCTTCCTCGCCGACGTGCACGACCAGCTGGCCCGGCTCAGCCGCACCGGCCTTGGCGCGCTGCTCGAGCGCAAGCGGGTCACCCCGGCCGATGTCACCTACGCCAGGCAGGCCGCCGCGCGCCGGGCGCGCTCGGGTCTGCCGCTGGTCGACTACATCGCCGCGTTCCGGCTGGGTCAGCGCGCCATCTGGAAATCACTGCTCGCCCACGCCGGCGACACCGAGGCGGGCCGCGAGGCCGTGCTGTCACTGGCCGGCCCGCTGGCCCGCTACACCGACCTGATCAGCACCCAGGCCACCGACGCCTACCTGGAGTTCCAGCAGTACGTGGCGGCCGAATCGGGCCGGGACAGCCAGGCGCTGATGGACACACTGCTCGAAGGAACGCTGCCCGCGGGCGGGCCGCATCTGTCGGTGGCCACCGCGCACGGGATCGGCGCCGAGCGCACCACGCCGCTGGTCGTCGTGACCGCCGTCGTGCTCGACGGGGTGCGGACCGACTCCGCCGACGGACTCGGCGAGACAAGGCAATTGGTATCGGCCGCCGCGGCGCGAGTCGGCGTCAACGGGTTGCGCACGCTCTCGGTGGTGCGTGGCGGCGAGATCGTGGCGATTCCCGCGCTCGGGCGCGACGGTTCCGCCGAGCAGCTGTGCGAACGACTGCGCGCGATGCGCGCGGAGCTCGCCGCCGAGGGCATCGCGCTCGCCGTCGGCGTGAGCACCGCGGTCACCGAGGTCGCCCAGATTCCGCGCGCCTACCGGCAGGCCCAGGCCGCGCTCGCCCTGCTGCCCGAGGACGGCGGCGTCCTCGCCCTGCCGCAGATGACGCCGTTCCGGTACCTGCTGCTGCGCGCCGACGACACCACCCGCCAGCTCGTCGACCCGCGCATCGGCAGCGCACTGGCCGACGACCGCGCCCGCGGCGGCTCGCTGGCCGAGACCATCCGCGCCTTCGCCGCCGCCGACATGAACCTGCGCGAGGCCGCCGACACCCTGCGGATCCACCTCAACACAGCCAAGTACCGGCTCGGGCGGATCCAGGAACTCACCGGCCGCAATGTGCGCAGCGTCAACGACCTGGTCGAACTGCTGGTGGCGATCGAGCTGCAGACCGGGCAGCCGGGCCGCCACGGTGCGGCTGTTATAAACGAGGCATGAGTCTGGATCCCGCCATCGCCGCACGCCTCAAGCGCAACGAGGCGGGTCTGGTCGCCGCCGTCGCCCAGGAGAAGTCGACCGGCGACGTGCTGATGATGGCGTGGATGGACGACGAGGCGCTGGCCAGGACCATCGAAACCCGCAAGGGCACCTACTATTCGCGCTCGCGGCAGCAGTACTGGGTCAAAGGCGAGACCTCGGGCCACACCCAGTACGTGCACGAGGTGCGGCTCGACTGCGACGGCGACACGATCCTGCTGATCGTCGATCAGGAGGGCGCGGCCTGCCACACCGGCACGCACACCTGCTTCGACACCGACGTGCTGCTGGCGGCCGACTAGTCGCCGTCCTCGGCGAGCACGCGGTTCAGCCGGTCCGACAGGGTTTTCCCGAGCTCGGCCAGCTGGGCGGTCTGCTCGGCGTCGAGGCCGTCCAGGACCAGTCTGCGCACAGCGTCCACATACCCGGGCGCCGCCTCGAGCACCTTCTCGAAACCGGCGTCGGTGAGCACGGCATGCACCCCGCGCCTGCCCGCGGTGGTGTCGCGGCGGGCCCAGCCCAGCCGCTCCAGCTTGGAGACCACATGCGACAGTCGCGATAGCGACGCATTTGCTTTGTGGGCGAGATCACTCAGTTGCAGGCGATGGCCCGCTTCCTCGGAGAGCAGGCTCAGCACCCGGAACTCGAAATGGGTCAGCCCGGACTCACGTTGCAAGCGGGTATCCAGTGCGCCCGGGATCCGGGCCATGAGCGCCACGATCGCCTGCCACGCCCGCTGTTCGACGGGGTCGAGCCACTGGGTCATCGCCGACACTGCCTCGCGGTCGGACGGCAGGGCTGGTGTACTGGGGCGCGCACCGCACCGAGTTTGCCACGACGTCGCTGTGGCGTCCGCGAGTTGGCGGTGGTCGTGAGGTCACTCACAGCGGCCCGCGCGATCTATCGCACGGGCCGCAGCGGGGCACGAGCCTGTTCAACCAGCGCGTCGGGCATGCAGCATCGCGAAACCGAGGGGCAACTCCTCGTGGGCGATCAGGTCGAGTCCGGCCGACTTCAGCAGGGCTCGGTAGTGCGCGCCGGTTCGTTCGCGACCGCCGACATTGCACAGCATGTGCAGGTCCCAGGCGGGTACCAGGGAACGGGACTCGTCCTCGGGGAGCAGCCGTTCGACGAGGTAGAGCCGGGCGTTTTCGGGCATCGCCGTCGCGCAGCGGAGCAGGATGGCCCGGGCGTCGGCGTCGTCCCAGTCATGCAGTACTCGCGAGAGCAGGTAGATATCGCCGCCGGTCGGTACCTCGGCGGTGAAGAAGTCGCCGCCGATGAACTCGCAGCGCGGAAGGCAACCCGCTCGGTCGATGGTGGTTCGTGCGCGCGGGAGGGTCGTCTCCCGTTCGAACAGGATGCCGCGCAGGTGCGGATGCGCAGCCAGCACGCGTGCCAGCAGTTCGCCGTTGCCACCGCCGATGTCGACCACCGTGCGTGCCGTGGCGGCACCGACGTGATCTGCCACCTGGCCGAAAATCGCCGCGCCGGCGGCCATCGCGCTGTCGAACAGGTTCGCGCGGGCGGGGTCGGTGCCGAAGTAGTCGAAATGGTGCAATCCGAAGTGGTGGTCGAATGCCGTCCGCCCGGTGCGCACGGCGTAGCCCAGTTCGCCGAAGGATTCGTAGAACGCGCCGCCGTACAGGCGGGCCAGCGGATGCAGGGAGGGACGGGCGTCCGCGACGAGGAGCGCGCCGACGTCGGTGAGTGCGTAGCCCGCCCCGCTCGGCTCGACGACATCGAGCTGGACCAGATAGCGCAGCAGCCGGGCGAGTGCGCCGGGGTCGGTCTCGGTCTTCGCGGCGAGCTCGCGCACCGGGCTGCCCGGTGCCCCGGCGAGCCGGTCGGCGATCCCGAACTCGGCGGTGACGGCCAGCGCCTGGGTGGCCCAGGCTCCGGTGAGCAGCCGCAGCAGCCGTGTCGCCGGGTCGTCGGACTCGCCGATGTGCCTCGCCAGCGCGCGTGGGTGGGCACCGGCGACGTGGAGTTCCATCCGGTCGGTTCGCGCGCCCGGCCGGGCGAAATAGAAGCTGGTCGCGTCCTCCCGGTCGTTGTAGCCGCCGCCGTCGGGACGGAGTCCGCCCGGCCCGGTGAGCAGCGCGCACAGCCCGGCGAGGGCGACGTCGTCGATGGGGCCGGTGGCCAGCGCGATGTGGGCTTCGCGCGCGTCGGCACGCTCGGCGGCCGACACCTGTGCCGGTGCCTCGGGCAGCGCGAAAATCTCTATCCCGCAGGGTGTTCCATCGGCGGCGCGCAGTGCGGCCCGCACGATCTGGACCGGCACATGCCGCGGATCCAGGCCGTGCCGCGCCGCCAATCGCCGGCGGACAACCACGCTGGGGCCGGTCGATGCCACCGCGAGATCGTGCATCGCCGGCATCTCGTCCAGTGCCGCGAGGTCGGGGGGAAACACCAGCACCCCCACATGGTCGAACCGGCAGCGGCCTGCGATCGCCCTGCGTTCGGATTCGCCCAGGTGGGGCAGCAGCCGGGTGAGCACGCTGTCGGTGTCCTGTGTTCTGACGAAGTGCACGGCCGCTTCCACGCGGTCGTGATCGAGGGGGTCGATCCGGGGCTGCACTGCCGGCGAACGGGTCACGCGTCCTCCTGGATTCAGATGCCGACGTAGTTCTCCGCGAAAAAGTCCTGGTGTGTCCGTGAGGTGGCCAGGCTGTGCAGCCGGGCACGCTGGAGTTCGCGTTCGAAGGCCGCCTGTGGTCCGGCGGGCGGATGGAGCAGGCCGATCATCCAGTGCGAGAACTCGTGGGCTCGGCGGATGCGCGGCACGCACACGGCCGAATGTCGCCGCAGGCCCGACTCGTCTCCGCGTTCGACGGCGGCGACGAGCGCGAGCGCCAGCGACTGCGCGGTGAGAATGGCCAGATTGGCGCCCTTGGCGGCCGACGGGCTGATCGAGGAGGCCGCGTCGCCCGCAAGGAACAACCGTCCCTGCTGGATCGGGTCGAGGATCTCCGACCGCAGCCGGACCAGGCCGCGCTCGACGATCGGGCCGGTCCGCAGCGGCCCGTACCGGTCGGCGCGAAGTCGCGTGGACAGGGCAGCCCACACGCGGTCCTCGCTCCAGTTCAGGGGATCCTCGTCGGGCGAGCACTGCACGTAATAGCGGGTGATCTCCGGACTGCGCGGCATCTGCCCGGCGAAGCCGTCGGCATGCACGCCGTAGACGACGGTCTCGGACGTCGGTGGCGCCTGAGCCAGCAGTGCGAGCCAGGTGATGTCGTAGTCGCACGTCGATCGGGCAACGGCGACGGCGTGTCTGGCGACGCCACGCGCGCCGTCGCAACCCACCAGATAGCGGGCGGCGATCCGATACGCGCTGCCGTCGGCGGCGCGGGCAAGGACCCACGGACGATCACTGTGCTCGTCGCCGATCCGTTCGGCGGTGGTCAGGCAACGCAGGTCGCCACCGCGGCGCAGATACTCGGCGGCCAGATCGGTCACCAGGTGCTGCTGCGGGTAGACGGTGTGCACCTCGCGTCGTCCGAGCTCGTCGTAAGACAGCGCGAAACGTCCGGTGTCACTACGGAATTCGCAAGTCCCATGGGTGTGTCCGCGCTGGCGCAAGCCGGTGTCGAGGCCGTGCTCACGCAGGACCGCGACACTGCCTGGCGCCAGGAAACCGGCCCGCGCTCGCTGCTCGATGTGCGCGCGATCGCGCCGTTCGACGATCACGGAATCTATCCCGGCTGCTTGCAGAATATTGCCGAGGACCAAGCCGGCCGGACCAGCGCCGAGAACCAGGACCGCGGTGGTGCGATCGGTGCTCGCCACGCGCATGAGACCGGAGCTTAGGACACCTCGGCGGAATCGGAAGCGCGCCGCGAGGGTGTGTTGCTGGGCCGTGCACCGTGCTCGCCGGCCGTTGTGCCCACCAGCGCGGGATGAACGACGCCAGGATGACGTAGGCGATCACCAGGACGGCGGCCGTGGCGACTGTGATGATCGCCCGGTTGCGCCACACGGTCATCGTGGGCTTCTGACCGCTCGACCGCACCTCGCCGGTTGTCCTGTGCCGAGCGGAGATGCGGTGCGGACGCCGGACGCCGATCCGGCGCCCGGCGTTTGTCGGATCGGTCGGCTACTCGCCGGTGGTGCTGCGGGCGCGCAGGAAGGCCAGCGCCTCGTCCGCGTGCACGGCGGCGCGGAGTTCGCCGGTCACGACCTTCAGGATCGTCCGGTCGGTGTCGATGACGAAGGTGTGCCGCTTGACCGGGGCGAGTTTGCCGAGCAGCCCGCGCTTGACGCCGAACGCCGCGGCCACCGCGCCGTCGGCGTCGGAGAGCACCGGGTAGTCCAGGCGCTGCTTGGTGGCGAAACCGGCCTGCACCTCGGTGCTGTCGGTGCTGATGCCGGCGCACGAGGCGCCGATGGCGGCGAACTCCGCGCTCAGATCGCGGAAGTGGCAGGCCTCGGCCGTGCACACCGGGGTGTTGGCCGCCGGGTAGAAGAACAGCACGAGCGGGCCGTCGGCGAGCAAGCCGTCGAGCGTGCGGAGCTTGGCGGACTGGTCGGGGAGCTCGAACTGCGGAGCGCGCTGGCCTGGCTGCATGACCCGACCCTATCGACCGGCCGCCGAGCGCGAAAGATCCCCGCCCACCGAAGCGAACGGGGATCGGGTTCGTGATCGGCCGGCGCCGCCCCCGACGGACCGCACCCGCCGAGCGGTTTCTAGCGCTGTAGCAGCGCCTTGATCTCGGGGTTGCGGATCTCCATCACGTCGAGGATGCCGTGCACGCGCAGCATCGGCTCGAGCTCACGGATGCGGTCGCGGTGCCCGGCGTACTCGGCCGGGAAGATCTTCTCGTCCAGATCCTGCATGGCCTTGGCGTAGGTGACGAACGACGTGAGCGCGTTCGCCGCGGACAGCTGACCGGGACCGTAGTGCTGCTGCGACGGGACGACCGACCGGCCGTCCAGTGCGCCCTGATGCGAGGGGTACAACATTGCTCCTCTCGAGGAAAGGGAATACCGCATGCGACATGGAACGCGCGCGAGTGTAGTGATGCCGATCACCCCGCATTGCGGCGCGGGGTCGGGTCAGCGCACGGGTGCCGCGGCGCGCCTGGGATGATGGGTTCATGCAGGGCGCGTCGACACCAACCACCACGACCCGCGACCAGTTCCGGCTGCTCGCCGCCGAGCACCGGGTCGTCCCGGTGACCCGAAAGGTGCTGGCGGACTCCGAAACTCCGCTTTCGGCCTACCGCAAGCTGGCCGACGACCGGCCGGGCACCTTCCTGTTCGAGTCCGCCGAGAACGGGCGATCGTGGTCGCGCTGGTCGTTCATCGGCGCGGGCAGTCCGTCGGCGCTGACCGTCGTCGACGGTGAGGCGACCTGGCTCGGCGCCGTCCCGGCCGACGCGCCGTCCGGCGGTGATCCGCTGCGCGCGCTGCACGAGACCCTCGAACTGCTGCGCACCGAACGGCTGCCCGGCCTGCCGCCGCTGACCGGGGGCCTGGTCGGCTACCTCGGCTACGACGCGGTGCGCCGGATCGAACGGCTGCCCGAGCTGGCCGCCGACGATCTGCAGCTGCCCGAACTGGTCCTGATGCTGGCCACCGACCTGGCCGCGTTCGACCATCACGAAGGCGCGATCACCCTCATCGCCAACGCGGTGAACTGGAACGGCACCGACGACAACGCCGACGCCGCCTACGACGACGCCGTCGCCCGGCTCGACCGGATGACCGCCGCGCTGGCCACCCCCGCGCCGTCGACGGTGTCGGTCTTCGACCAGCCCGAGCCGCAGTTCCTGCGCAGGCGCACCACCGAGGAATTCGGTGCGGGCGTGCTGCGCCTGATCAAGGAGATCGAGGCGGGTGAGGCGTTCCAGGTGGTGCTCTCGCAGCGCTTCGAGATGGACTACACCGGCTCGCCGCTGGCGGTCTACCGGATGCTGCGGGCCTCGAACCCGAGCCCGTACATGTACCTGATGCACATCCCCGACGGCGACGGCGGCACCGCGTTCTCCATCGTCGGCTCCAGCCCCGAATCGCTGGTCACCGTGAAGGACGGGGTCGCCACGACCCATCCGATCGCGGGCACTCGCTGGCGCGGCCAGAGCGCCGAGGACGACATCCTGCTCGAGAAGGACCTCCTCGCCGACGACAAGGAGAACGCCGAGCACCTGATGCTCGTCGACCTGGGCCGCAACGACCTGGGCCGGGTCTGCCGCCCCGGCACGGTGCGGGTGACCCAGTACCGCCACGTCGAGCGCTACAGCCACGTCATGCATCTGGTCTCGACGGTGTCCGGGCAGCTCGCCGAGGGCAAGATCGCGCTCGACGCGGTGCAGGCCTGCTTCCCGGCGGGCACGCTGTCGGGCGCGCCGAAGGTGCGGGCGATGGAGCTGATCGAGGAGCTGGAACCGACCAGGCGCGGGGTCTACGGCGGCGTCGTCGGCTACCTCGACTTCGCCGGTGACGCCGACACCGCCATCGCCATCCGCACCGCGCTGCTCAAGGACGGCACGGCCTACGTGCAGGCCGGCGCGGGTGTGGTCGCCGACTCCGATCCGGTCTACGAGGACACCGAAGCCCGCAACAAGGCCATGGCGGTGCTCAAGGCGATCGCGGCGGCGCAGACCCTGCGCACCTACGACGGCGGCGCCTCATGAGCGATGCTCCCGCTCCCGCACGCGCCGCCAAGCCGGTCGTCCCGGTGGCGCTGCTGGCGCTGGCGGCGGCGGGGCTGTGGGCGTCGTCGCGGATGACCTGGGTGACGGTGCACTCCGCCGACGGGCTCACCGAACCGCGCACCGACGACCTCGACGGCGCCACCTGGTTCGGTGCGCTCACCCCGCTGGCCCTGGTGCTGGTCGCCTCGATCGCCGCGGTGTTCGCGGTGAAGGGCGGACTGCGCCAGCTGCTCGGCGTGGTGATCGCGGTGGTCGCCGCGGTCGCCGCGGTGCCCGGGTTCGCGCTGGTCGTGGGGGAGGGGCGGACCGCGGAACGGGCGGGCACGCTGGCCGAGTTGCCGGTACGCGCCGTCGTGAGCAGCGCCGACGTGCATCCGGCGCCCGCGGTCCTGTCGATCGTCGCCGCGGCGCTCGCGCTGTTCGCCGGTGTGCTGCTCACCCGCCGGACCGGTGCGAACGCCCAGCTCTCCGGCACCTACGACAACCCGGTGTTCCGCCGTGCCGACGCCAGCGCCCAGGTGAGCAAGCAGCGCGACGAGACCGGCACCGCCGCGCCGCTGTCGGACCGGGTGCTGTGGGACGCACTCGACGCGGGCACCGACCCGACCGACACCGCCGAGGGACCGGACGACGACGGCAAGTCGACAGGTCGCACGCCGTGACCCGCCACGGATCCACCACAGTGACGCCGGGCTGCTCCGCAGTAGTGACCCCCGGCACCCCCGCCGCAGTGACACGCGCGGCGGCCATTTATTCTTGTCCAGCATCGGTGAGACAGCGCCTGAGGGGACTCTCAGGTGAGAAGTTCGTCTCCCCAGAAAGGATTCGAGCCAGATGACGGTACTCGACTCGATTCTCGACGGGGTTCGGGCGGATGTTGCCGCTCGCGAAGCCCTCCTCGATTTTCAGGCGATCAAAGCCGCAGCGGCCGCCGCCAAGGCGCCGCTGAACGCTAGCGCCGCGTTGCACGAGGACGGGATCGGTGTCATCGCCGAGGTGAAGCGTGCCAGCCCCTCCAAGGGCGCGCTGGCCGACATCCCCGATCCGGCCGTCCTGGCCAAGGCCTACGAAGACGGTGGCGCGCGCATCATCAGCGTGCTCACCGAGGGCCGTCGTTTCGGTGGTTCGCTCGACGATCTCGATGCCGTCCGCGCCGCCGTGAACATCCCGGTCCTGCGCAAGGACTTCGTCGTCGGCCCGTACCAGATCCACGAGGCCCGTGCGCACGGCGCCGACGTGATCCTGCTGATCGTGGCCGCGCTCGAGCAGGACGTGCTGTCCTCGCTGATCGACCGCACCGAATCACTCGGTATGACCGCCCTGGTAGAGGTGCACACCGAGGAAGAGGCCGATCGCGCGCTGGAAGCCGGCGCGTCGGTGATCGGGGTCAACGCGCGCAACCTCAAGACCCTGGAAGTGGACCGCGACGTGTTCGCGCGGATCGCCCCCGGGCTGCCGTCGGAGGTCATCCGGGTCGCCGAGTCCGGCATCCGCGGCACCGCCGACCTGCTGGCCTACGCCGGTGCGGGCGCCGACGCGGTGCTCGTCGGCGAGGGCCTGGTGACCAGCGGCAACCCGCGTGCCGCGGTGTCGGAACTGGTGACCGCCGGTACCCACCCGTCCTGCCCGAAGCCGGCCCGGCGGAGCATCCGGTGACCGCTCTGCCCCAGGCCAGTGCGGGCGTCGCCCAGCACAGCGACTACGAACCCGATGCGGGCGGCCACTTCGGCGTCTACGGCGGACGGCACGTCCCCGAGGCGCTGATGGCGGTGATCGAGGAGGTCACCGCCGAGTACGACAAGGTCCGCTCCGACCACACCTTCCTCGACGAGCTCGACCGGCTCCAGCGCGACTACACCGGGCGTCCCTCGCCGGTGTTCGAGTGCCTCAACCTGGCCGAGCACGCGGGCGGCGCGCGGATCTTCCTCAAGCGCGAGGACCTCAACCACACCGGCTCGCACAAGATCAACAATGTGCTCGGCCAGGCGCTGCTCGCCAAGCGGATGGGCAAGACCCGCGTCATCGCCGAGACCGGCGCCGGTCAGCACGGTGTCGCGACCGCGACCGCGTGCGCGCTGCTCGGCCTGGACTGCGTGATCTACATGGGCGCGGTCGACACCGCCCGCCAAGCGCTGAACGTGGCCCGGATGCGGCTGCTCGGCGCCGAGGTGATCTCGGTGACCACCGGTTCGCAGACCCTCAAGGACGCCATCAACGAGGCGCTGCGCGACTGGGTCTCCCATGCCGACGACACCTACTACTGCTTCGGCACCGCCGCGGGCCCGCACCCGTTCCCGCTGATGGTGCGCGATTTCCAGCGCATCATCGGGATCGAGGCGCGTCAGCAGATCCAGGAGCGCACGGGCAGGCTGCCCGAGGCGGTCGTGGCCTGCGTCGGCGGCGGCTCCAACGCCATCGGCATCTTCCACGCCTTCATCCCGGACGCGGGCGTGCGGCTGATCGGGTACGAGGCGGCCGGTGACGGCGTCGAGACCGGTCGGCACGCGGCCACGTTCACCGGTGGCACGCCCGGCGCGTTCCAGGGCGCCTACTCGTACCTGCTGCAGGACGAGGACGGCCAGACCATCGAATCGCATTCGATCTCGGCCGGTCTGGACTATCCGGGCGTCGGCCCCGAGCACGCCCACCTCAAGGACATCGGGCGCGCCGAGTACGAGCCGATCACCGACGTCGAGGCGATGGACGCGCTGCTGCTGCTCTCGCGCTCGGAGGGCATCATCCCGGCGATCGAGTCCGCGCATGCCGTGGCCGGCGCGCTGAAGCTCGGCAAGGAGCTCAGCAAGGGCGCGATCATCCTGGTCAACCTGTCCGGTCGCGGCGACAAGGACATGGACACCGCGGGCCGCTGGTTCGGTCTGTTCGACGACGACGCCGCCGAGGAGAACCAGCAGTGAGTCAGCAGTCTCGTCTGGCCAACACCTTCGCCGCCGCGCGCGCGGAGAACCGGGCCGCCCTGATCGGCTACCTCCCCGCGGGCTACCCCGATCTGGCCGGTTCCATCGAGGTGTGCAAGGCCATGGTCGAATCCGGTTGCGACATCATCGAAGTCGGCGTGGCGTACTCCGACCCGGTGATGGACGGCCCGACCATCCAGGCCGCCGCCGAGCAGGCGCTGCGCGGTGGCGTGCGGGTGCGCGACGTGTTCTCCGTCGTCGAGGCGATCACCGACGCGGGTGGTCAGGCCGTGGTGATGAGCTACTGGAACCCGGTGCTCCAGTACGGCGTCGACACCTTCTCCCGCGACCTGGCCGCGGCCGGTGGTGCCGGCATCATCACGCCGAACCTGATCCCCGACGAGGCCGATGACTGGTTCATCGCCTCGGCCACGCACAACCTGGACCGCATCTTCCTGGTCGCGCCGTCGTCCACCGAGGAGCGCCTGGTGAAGACGCTGGAAGCCTCGCGCGGATTCATCTACGCCGCCTCGACCATGGGTGTGACCGGCGCGCGTGACGTGGTGTCCTCGGCCGCGCCCGCGCTGTGCGCGCGGGTCCGCGCGCATTCCGACATCCCGATCGGCGTCGGTCTCGGTGTGCGCTCGGGTGCCCAGGCCGCCGAGATCGCCGCGTACGCCGACGGCGTGATCGTCGGATCGGCGCTGGTCTCGGCCGCGGCCGAGGGCCTCGACGCCGTGCGCGTGCTGACCAGAGAGCTCGCCGAAGGCGTGCGCTCCGCGACCGTTCGCTCCTAGTCGTGCACCGATGGGCCCGGCAGCCGATGTGCTGCCGGGCCCATCGGCTGTCACCGCCCCGGCATGTGCTGTCAGGGTCGCGGCAACGTGCCGGTACTGCATTCAACTAGCCTGGGGGCCGTGAACTCAGTCCTGGCCTACATTCCGAGTCCGCCGCAGGGTGTCTGGCACCTCGGGCCTTTCCCGCTCCGGGCATACGCGCTGTTCATCATTCTCGGCATCGTCGTCGCCATCTGGTGGGGTGAGCGCCGGTGGCAACAGCGCGGCGGCCAGCAGGGCGCGGTGCTCGATGTCGCGATGTTCGCGGTGCCGTTCGGCCTGATCGGCGGCCGGCTGTACCACGTGGCCACCGACTGGCAGAAGTACTTCGGCCCCGGCAAGCACCCGATCGAGGCGCTCTACATCTGGCAGGGTGGCCTCGGCATCTGGGGCGCGGTGTTCCTCGGTGGCATCGGCGCCTGGATCGGCTGCCGCGTCTACAAGATCCCGCTGCCCGCGCTCGGCGACGCGATCGCGCCCGCCGTGCTGCTCGCGCAGGCGATCGGCCGCCTCGGCAACTACTTCAACCAGGAGCTCTACGGCCGCACCACCGAGGTGCCGTGGGGTCTCGAGATCTACGAGCGCTTCGACCCGGAGACCGGCGCGCGCGACATGATGAACGGCGTCTCGACCGGCCAGGTGCTCGAGGTCGTGCACCCGACGTTCCTGTACGAGCTGGTGTGGAACGTGCTGGTCGTCATCGCGCTGGTGCAGCTGGACAAGCGCTACCAGATCGGCCACGGCCGCCTGTTCGCGCTCTACGTCGCCGGCTACAGCTTCGGGCGCTTCTTCGTCGAGCTGATGCGCAGCGACGAAGCCACCCAGATCCTCGGCATCAGGATCAACTCGTTCACCGCGGCCCTCGTATTCCTCGGCGCCATGGCCTATTTCGCGCTGGCGACCAAGGGCCGCGAGACGCCGGTGCAGTTGCAGCCCGGTGCTGAGCCGCGGCCGTGGCCGTGGCAGTTCTCGGCGCTGCGGGCCGCCGGGGCGGCCGGCAAGTCCACCGAGGCAACGGATTCCGCCGAGGCCGCCGCGAAGGACTCCGCCGAGGCCGCGGACGAGCAGACCACCGATGACGCGGCCGACAGCGCTGACGCCGAGCCGACGCTGAAGAAGGCCGACCCGGCGCCGACCGCCGACGACACACCGGCCGCCGACGCGGCAGACACCACCGAGCCGGAGCAGTCCGGCGCGAAGAAGGCCTGATCGAGGGCCTTCGACTCGAATCAGACGGGCGTCCGGCAACATTCCGGGCGCCCGTCGCGATATTCCGGCAGAGTGTCGAGGACCGTTCGTGTGGGGCCCGAGGAGACAACGGCCGGTCGTTATGACCACAATGGCCGGTGATCGTCGCGGGCGCACCGCCGTTCGGCCGATCGCCACTGGCCGGGGGCCACGACGGGTACCCGCACGAATGATGGAGGACATGAGTGACCGACCCCTATAACCCCAATCCCCAGTACGGCCCCGACCTGAGCAAGCAGCCCGACTCCGGCGCGCAGCCGCAGTACGGTCAGCCTGCCTACGGCCAGCCCTCGGACCCGTACGCGCAGCAGCCGGGCTACGGCCAGCAGCAGCCGGGGTACGGTCAGCCGCAGCCGGGGTACGGTCAGCCGCAGTACGGCCAGCCCCAGTACGGTCAGCCCGCCGACCCGTACGCCCAGCCGCAGCCCGCCTACGGCGCCGCGCCGTACGGCGCCATGCCGCAGGGTTACAACCCGGCCGATCCGGAAGCGCCGTACGGCCGCGACATGTACGGCGTCCCGTTCTCGGACAAGCAGAAGCTGATGGCCGGTCTGCTGGAGATCTTCCTCGGCAGCTTCGGCGTCGGTCGTTTCTACCTGGGCTACACCGGTCTGGGCATCGCCCAGATCGCGGTCGTCTGGCTGACCTGCGGCATCGGCGCCATCTGGCCGCTGATCGACGGCATCATGATGCTCACCGGCAAGGTGCCCGACGCGCAGGGCCGTCCGCTGCGCGACTGATCGCCCGGCACCGCACCGACGAACGGGTGCTCCGCAGTGCGCGGAGTGCCCGTTTCGCGTTTTCCCACCGGGATTCCGATCATGGTGAGCGATACTCTGTGTCCGTCTGTGCCGGCGCCGTAGCGTCGCTTGGCCTGCGCGTGCCTGATGCGCGCAGCGGAGGAAGGGATTGACCGTGCGCAAAATGCTTGCCGCCGCCGTACTCGCCGTGGTCGCCGCGACAGGTCTGTCGGCCTGCTCGTCCGATGCCGACCCGAATGTGCTGAAGGTGGGCACCGAAGGCACCTACGCGCCGTTCAGTTACCAGGACAGCGGCATGCTCACCGGTTACGACGTCGAGGTCGCGCGGGCGATCGGCGAGAAGCTCGGCAAGCGGGTCGAATTCGTGCAGACGCCGTGGGACTCGATCTTCGCCGGCCTGGAGTCCAAGCGCTTCGATCTGGTCGCCAACCAGGTCACCGTCAACCCCGAGCGCACGGCCAAGTACTCGCTGTCGCAGCCCTACACGACCTCCGAGGGCGTGATCGTCACCAAGGCCGACAACACCACCATCACCTCGCTCGCCGATCTGGCGGGCAAGACCACCGCGCAGTCCTCGACCAGCAACTGGAGCAAGGTCGCCGCGGGCGCCGGTGCGAAAGTCGAAGCGGTGGAAGGCTTCGTGCAGGCGGTGCAGTTGCTGAAGGCCGGTCGCGTCGACGCCACCGTCAACGACACCCTCGCCGTCGGCGAGTACACCAAGAAGACCGGCGATACCGGCATCAAGATCGCGGCCAGGACCGGTGAGACCAGCAAGCAGGCCTTCGCCGCCCGCAAGGACGACGCGGCGCTGATCGCCGATATCGACTCCGCACTCGAACAGCTGCGCGCCGACGGCACGCTGACCAGGCTGTCGGAGAAGTACTTCGGCACCGACGTCAGCAAGTAGCGGATGGATCCCGCAACCAGGGAGCTGATCTGGCACAACCTGTGGCCGATGCTGAAGGCCACGGTGACCGCGACGCTGCCGCTGACGGCGATCAGTTTCGTCCTCGGCCTGGCGATCGCGGTCGGTGTCGCGCTGGCCAGGATGTCGTCGAAGCGGGTGCTGTCGCTGCCCGCCCGCTTCTACATTTCGATCATCCGCGGCACCCCGCTGCTGGTGCAGCTGTTCATCGTGTTCTACGCGCTGCCGCAGTTCGGGATCGTCATCGATCCGTTCCCGGCGGCGGTGATCGCGTTCAGCCTCAATGTCGGCGGGTACGCCGCGGAGGTGGTGCGCTCGGCGATCATGAGCGTCGCCCACGGGCAGTGGGAGGCGGCCGAGTCGCTGGGCATGACCTACCCACAGACGCTCTGGTACGTCGTGTTCCCGCAGGCGTCCCGGATCGCGGTGCCGCCGCTGTCGAACACGCTCATCTCCCTGGTGAAGGACACCTCGCTGGCCTCCACCATCCTGGTGACCGAACTGCTGCGCACCGCTCAGCTGGCGGCCGCGCCGACCTTCGACTTCTTCGCCCTCTACGGCGTCGCGGCCCTCTACTACTGGGTCATCTGCCTGATTCTCGGCGTGGGCCAGACCCGCCTGGAAACGCGGCTGTCGAGGCACGTCGCCGTTCGGTGACAACTGATTTCGTGAACACAGGGGTAACTCGCCGGGAACGCCCGGCCCATGCCCCGCCGATATCCGCCGGTCCGGTCGAGTAGGGGCCTTGCACCCCCGACCGGCAAAGTACGCGGGGAGGCGGGGGAGTACTAGGCTTGCCGGTGTGATGCGACGGACGAAAATTGTGTGCACCCTCGGGCCGGCCACGGCGACCCAGGACCGTATTCGTGAGCTCGTCGAAAGCGGCATGGACGTCGCGCGGCTGAACTTCAGCCACGGCGAGCACGCCGACCACGCCGACAACTACAAGATGGTCCGCGCGGCCTCGGACGAGACCGGCCGCGCGGTCGGCATCCTAGCCGACCTGCAGGGCCCCAAGATCCGCCTCGGCCGGTTCACCGACGGCCGCACCACCTGGGCCAACGGCGAGCAGGTCCGGATCACCGTCGACGAGGTCGACGGCACCCACGACCGCGTCTCGACCACCTACAAGCAGCTCGCGCAGGACGCCAAGGCCGGTGACCGCCTGCTCGTCGACGACGGCAAGGTCGGCCTGACGGTGGAGAGCATCGACGGCAACGACGTCGTCTGCCGGGTCACCGAGGGTGGCCCCGTGAGCAACAACAAGGGCCTGTCGCTGCCCGGCATGGACGTGTCGGTGCCCGCCCTGTCCGAGAAGGACATCGAGGACCTCGAGTTCGCCCTGAAACTGGGCGTCGACTTCATCGCGCTGTCGTTCGTGCGCTCGCCGTCCGACATCGAGCTGGTGCACGACATCATGGACAAGGCCGGCCGCCGGGTGCCGGTCATCGCCAAGCTGGAGAAGCCCGAGGCGATCGACAACCTCGAGGCGATCGTGCTCGCCTTCGACGCGGTGATGGTGGCCCGTGGCGACCTCGGCGTCGAGCTGCCGCTCGAGCAGGTGCCGCTGGTGCAGAAGCGGGCCATCCAGATGGCGCGCGAGAACGCCAAGCCGGTCATCGTCGCGACCCAGATGCTGGAGTCGATGATCGAGAACTCCCGCCCGACCCGCGCCGAGGCCTCCGACGTCGCCAACGCGGTGCTCGACGGCGCCGACGCGGTGATGCTCTCCGGCGAGACCTCCGTCGGCGCGTGGCCGATCGACGCGGTGCGCACCATGAGCCGCATCGTCACCGCGGTGGAGTCCGAGACACACCGGGTGCCACCCCTGACCCACGTGCCGCGCACCAAGCGCGGCGTGATCTCCTACGCCGCCCGCGACATCGGCGAGCGGCTCAACGCCAAGGCACTGGTGGCCTTCACCCAGTCCGGTGACACCGTGCGCCGCCTGGCCCGGCTGCACACCCCGCTGCCGCTGCTGGCGTTCACCCCGCTGCCGGAGGTGCGCAGCCAGCTCACGCTGACCTGGGGCACCGAGACCTTCATCGTGCCGATGGTGCAGAGCACCGACGCGATGATCCATCAGGTCGACCAGGCGCTGTTGTCGATGGATCGGTACCGCAAGGGTGACCTGGTGGTCATCGTCGCCGGCTCCCCGCCGGGTACCGTCGGTTCCACCAACCTGATCCACGTTCATCGCATCGGCGAGGAGGACCACTAGTCGTGAGTAGTTCGGCAGGCGGATCGATCGAGGCCGAGACCGTGCAAGGCGAGCCGTCACCCGATCTGCGGGTACTGCTCGACCTGCTCGACCTCGAATCGATCGGCGAGGACGTCTTCCTGGGCAACCATCCCGAGAAGGTGTGGAGCCGCACCTTCGGCGGGCAGCTGGTGTCGCAGGCGATCGTCGCTGCCGGACGCACCGCCGGTGAGCGGCCGCTGCACGCGATCAACGCGCACTTCGTGCGCGGTGGCGACGTGAAGAAGCCGATCGAGTATCACGTGCAGCGGCACCGCGACGGCCGCGCGCTCGCGAACCGGACGGTCACCGCCAGCCAGGACGGCCAGGAGCTGTTCGTCATGCTGGCGGCCTTCCAGGACTGGGGCAAGGGCCTCGAGCACGCCCACGAGGGCCCCCAGGTGCCCGATCCGGAGACGCTGCCCCGGATCGAGGAGAGCTTCGCCGGCTTCGAGGACAAGCTGGAGATGTTCATCAACGCGCCGCATCCGGTCGACATGCGCTACACCAACGATCCGGCGTGGATTCTCAAGGGCACCGGCGAGAAGCTCAACCACAACCGGGTGTGGATGCGCACCGACGGCACCCTGCCCGACGATCCGCTGCTGCACGTGGCCGCGCTGGGCTACTCCTCCGACACCACGGTGCTCGATTCGATCATCACCACGCACGGGTTGTCGTGGGGGCTGGACCGGATCCTGGCGGCCACGGTGAACCATTCGATCTGGTTCCATCGCCCGTTCCGCTTCGACGACTGGACCCTCTACGCCACCGAATCACCCGTGGCGGCGGGCTCGCGTGGCCTGGCGACCGGCCGATTCTATTCGCGCAGCGGGGAATTGCTCGCGACCACGGTCCAGGAAGGCGTCATCCGGCACTTCCCGGCCCGCTGAGCGCGCGCCTCAGCGGTGTTCGCGGTCGAGTTCGAGCGCGACATCGGTGCGCTGATGCGCGCGCAGTACGAACGGGACGGCGCGGGTGGTCGCGCCGTACACGGCCAGCGCCAGTCCGTGCTCGAGGTCGGCGATGTCGGCGTCGGTGAGGTCGGCCGGATCGCCGACCAGGCTGAGTGCGATCTCGGAGGTGGTCTCGGTGCTCGGTTCGGCGCCGGGATGCGCACCGCGCCAGTGTGATTCGAGTTCCTGATGGACGGGGTCGGCCGCGTCGACGGGCAGGGTGAACCGCCAGGCGAACACATCGCGGTCCTGGAGGTGGTCGTCGAGGACCGTCCGGACACTGGCGACGATGCGGTCGAGGATTTCCGGTGTCACATACACATGGAGCGAAACATCCGAAATGCGTTTCGGCATGTCTGAGTTCCTGTCGTGTGTCGAACCAGTAAAGGGAACAGCACGTCCGCGCCGAAGTGTAATACCTCGGGCGGTCCGGCGAACAGCCTTGCGCTCAGCGCCTGCGCTGGGCGGCGAGAAAGGCCGAGAGCGGACGCGCGGGCGCCGGTTCGATGACCAGGCCGGGGCGCTCGTCGTCGCCGGTGAGTTCGGCCTGCTCGTGCGGCGCGAGCGCCTGCAGCAGGGGGAACAGCAGTTCGGCGATCTGGTCGCCGACCTCGAGAAAAGCCTCGGGGGACAGGCCGATCGGGTCGGCGATGTTCTCCCGGCCGACGTAGGCCAGATCGTTGCGGGCGCGGTCCAGCGCGGCAATGGATTTCGCGCCGGTGACCTTGGCGATGCGATGCGCCTCGGCGAGGGTGAAGGTGCGCGGCCCGACACCGAAGGCGAGCTCGGCCACCTTGTCGCGCAGCGATTCGGTCATCGCGAGCACCAGGTCGGCGCGGTCGACCATCTCGGGCTTGAGCTTGCGTGCCTTGAATCCGGTGGCGTCACCGCCGAGGCTGGCGATGGTCTCCGCGGCCAGCGGTTCCGGTGGAAAGCCGACCAGCGCGCGCGTCCCCGCGCTCTCCGCGGTCAGCCCGGGTAGGCCGTTGTCCGCCGCGAACGCCCGAGTGAGCCGTTCGGCGATCACCGAGCGGCAGACGTTGGAGTTGCAGACGAACAACACGTGCATACCGACACCGTAATCGGGTCGATTGTCGTGTAGTGGGTCGGAATTACAACCATCACAGACGCGGCGCTACTTATTCACCTCTCGGTTGAATCCTGTACACGAATGCTGTGCGAAATCCGTTGTGCGTGACCGTGATACCCGCGAGATATGAGCCGGAAACCTGCGAGCGATATGTGTCGATCATCACTCTTTTGTGTCGCGATAATTCGATTCGGTAATAACCGGCGGCGCCGGGGGTGCGCGGCCCTGCATCCGGCCGCGGGTGGCGAGTATCCGGCCACGCCCGGCACTCCTGCCGCCACCGCCGGTGCGGTGCCGACCTGGTGCAACGACGTGGCCGTCCGCACGGTTCGACCGGCGGTTCGCTTCCCGGCGCGCCGAGGCGCTATAGTGACCGCGGTGCGCCGGGTTGGCGGAACTGGCAGACGCGACGGTCTCAAAAACCGTTGTCCGAAAGGACGTGTGGGTTCGAGTCCCACACTCGGCACCACGGCGGAAGCGCGGCATCGGCCGCGCTCCGCGGGGGAGTATCGGTCGCGGGGTGTGCGCGACGTCACCGCGCTCGCGTTCACCGGCGGTTTCGGACCGCTCACTGCATTCTGTGCGGAAGCGAACGGTACTCTTTACATCACTCGGTCACCCACGACGGGTTGTCGGCCGGCTCGCCCGGTGCCGTCGTCTGTCGTGGTGTGATCGACAGGCATCGGAATCCAGAGGGGTCGAACCTATGAGCATGAATGCAGCGGGCGCCGGCGCCACGCGTGAGGCCGCGGCCAAGCGCGTCGTCGTCGCCGAGGATGAGGCCCTCATCCGGATGGACCTCGTGGAGATGCTCAAAGAAGAGGGCTACGAGGTTGTCGGTGAGGCGGGCGACGGTCAGCAGGCCGTCGAGCTGGCCGAGGAGATGCGCCCCGATCTGGTGATCATGGACGTCAAGATGCCGCGCCGCGACGGCATCGACGCCGCCGCCGAGATCGCGTCGAAACGTGTTGCGCCCGTGGTGATCTTGACCGCGTTCAGTCAGCGCGACCTGGTCGAGCGGGCCCGCGACGCGGGCGCGATGGCCTATCTGGTCAAGCCGTTCACCAAATCCGACCTGGTGCCGGCGATCGAACTCGCGGCGAGCCGTTTCCACGAAATCACCGCGCTGGAAACAGAAGTCGCGAATCTGTCGGACCGGTTGGAGACGCGCAAACTGGTCGAGCGGGCCAAGGGTGTGCTCATGCAGACCCAGGGTCTGTCGGAACCGCAGGCGTTCAAATGGATTCAGCGCACCGCGATGGATCGCCGGACGACCATGAAGGCGGTGGCCGAAGTCGTGCTGGAGAACCTCACCCCGCAGTGACGCTGGAACGCGCCGCTTCGGGTCTCGCGTCGAAAGCCGGAAAACTTTACGCAAGCGAAACAATAATGTGAACTACGACTGGACAAGATGCGTCCGACATGATGCGAATGTGATGCGGATCTAACAAACCGGCGATATGTTCTGTCCGGGCTGAACGTGGTCGGCCCCCTCGGTGACCCCGGGGAGCACAGGACATAGAGGTGAGACGTGCTCAGTTCGACATGGCGCAGTCGTTCGACGCGAGGAGTTCTGGTAATCGGAGCTGCCGCGTCGTTGGTGTTGTCCGGATGCAGCGACAAGTCGTCCGACGGCGGCGGTGGCGGCAACACCGATCTCTCGATCCAGCCGGTAGTTCAGCTCGACACCCAGGGTAAGGCCGTCGCGCAGACCGACGCGGGCGCGGCCGCCGATCCCGCGGGTGACGGCAAGGCCAAGTGTGCGCCCCAGACGATCGCGATGGCGGGCCCGCTGACCGGCGGTAACGCCGCGCTCGGCATCAACATCATCAACGGCGTCAAGCTGGCGCTCGACCAGCACAACAAGGCCAACCCGGATTGTCAGGTGTCGGTCAAGCAGTTCGACACCGAGGGCAAGCCGCAGATCGCCAGCCAGGTGATCCCCACGATCGTCAGCGATCCCAGCATCGTCGCGCTGGTCGGCCCCACCTTCTCGGGTGAGACCAAGGCGACCGGCCAGATCCTCAGCGAGGCGGGCATGCCTACGCTGACCGCCTCGGCCACCAACCCCACGCTGACCCAGAACGGCTGGAGGACCTTCTTCCGCGGCCTGGGCAACGACGACTCGCAGGGCCCGGCCGTCGCCAACTACCTGACCGGCGAGAAGGGCTACAAGAAGATCTGCGTTGTGCAGGACAACACCGACTACGGCGCCGGTCTGGCCAAGGCGTTCAACACCGCCGCAGGCCCGGCCGCTGACGCGTCCTGCGCGGTCAGCGTCAAGGAAGGTGACAAGGACTTCTCGGCCGCGGTGTCGAAGCTGTCCGCGGCCAAGCCCGACGCCATCTTCTACGCCGGCTACTACGCGGAGGCGGCGCCGTTCGTGCAGCAGCTGCGTTCCGGCAACGTGACCGCGACCTTCGTCTCCGCCGACGGCAGCAACGACCCCGAGTTCGTGCGCCAGGCCGGTAGCTCGTCGGAGAGCGCGCTGCTGTCGTGCCCGTGCAGCCCGGCGCCGGAGAAGTTCGCGACCGAGTACAAGGCGCTCAACGGCCAGGCGCCCGGCGTCTACTCCGTCGAGGGCTACGACCTGACCACGATCCTGCTCAAGGGCATCGACTCGGGCAAGGTCACCCGCGCCGAGCTCGTCGACTACGTCCGTAACTACAACGGCACCGGTGTCGCCCGCCAGTACCAGTGGAGCGGGACCGGCGAGCTGGCCAACATCCAGATCTGGATGTACGAGGTCAAGTAGTCCCCACGAAAGTGTGTAGCGGTGGGGGGGGGGCCGGGCCCCCCCCCCCCAGGCCCGACCCCGAGCACAAAAAATAAAAACAGAGAAAAAGAGGGGGGAGCAGATGTAGCGCGCCGGGAAGAACAGAAAAAAAATCGAGACGGGGGTAGAAGAG
>NZ_JBHVHX010000026.1:0-78168 GCF_042799895.1 Nocardia sp. NPDC057663
CCTACGCAACGGCGCCTGATCGACGGGACGGCCGCGAACCGCCGCTGCGCGGCGGCCCCTCCTCGAGCTCGGGTCGTGCGGGGCTGGTTCGGTGGCTGTGGGCTTGTCAGGGGTAGGTGGTAGACCTGGGCGCTGCGGAGCTTGCCGGTGCGGCGGAAGGATGAGGGCATGAGCGGGAGAACACGGCGCGAGCGGGCCGAGATCGTCGATCCGGCGGCGTTGACGCGCCCCACCGCGACCGGTGGTGTGCCCGCGACCCTGCGGGAGGTCGGCGAGCAGGCGATGGTCGCCGTGCGGCGCTGGGCCGATCCGCGGGAGCGGGAGCTGCGCCGCCGGCGCCGGGCCCGCAGGCGGAGTTTCCAGCTCGGCACCGCGTCGGGCATCACGACGGTCGGTGCGGTGGGTCTGGCTGTGGTGTCGGCCCCGGCCTGGGCGGTCGTCGTGATCGGCGGCGGCGCTGTCGCTTTCGTGACCGGTACCGCGCTGAGTGCCCGCCGGTATCTGCAATTGCGCGGTCAGCCGCTGCCCCAGGCGGCGTTCGTCGCCCGCAAGTCACCCGGTCTGCGCTCGGTGGCCCGTGGCCCGATCCAGCGGTTGATCCGCGCCGAACGCGCGCTGCACGGTCTGGGCGCCCAGATCGCCCGCACCCGGCGCCTGCCCGAGGACGAGTTGCGCGACCTGCTCGAGACGGCCCGCTCCGGCGCGGCCGCCCTGCACGCGCTGGCCACCGACATCATGGCGATGGAACAGGCCGCCGACACCGTCGGGCGCGCCAATCCCGACACCGTCGCCGCGCTGAAAGTCACCGTCAACGGGGTGCTCGCGCGGCTGGAGACCGGCGTCATGGAATACGAACAGCTCGTCGCCGCGGCGGCGCGCATTCTCGCCGTCCCCGAGGACACGGTGGTGGCCTACCAGTTCAACGGCATCGTCGCGGACCTGCGCGAGGCCGCCGACCGGCTCGACGGCTGGGCCCAGGCCCTCGCCGATCTGGCCGACGGTTCCGTCCACCGGCCGCGCTAGGCCCCAGCCGCACAACGACTTCCGGCCCCGACGCCTTCCGGTGGCGGGGCCGGTTCGTGTCAGGCGATGGTCTGGCGCAGCGCGTCGAGTTCGACCGCGCGCGGATCCGCCACGGTCGACGATTCCGGGATGTCGAAGATCCGTACCCGCTTGTCCGCGCTGTCGAAGGGTGCCCAGCCCGGGTCGCCATCGGTCGCGAAAGCCACCCAGGCCGCGTGGATCTCGTCGGCCAGCGCCTGCGGTGGGTTCGGTCCGGTCAGCGAATGCGCCCCGTCGAGGGCGTCGAAGACGAACGGCACCTCCAGCACGTGGCAGGCGCCCAAGCCGGGAAGACCGGTGGGCCAGGCGAATTCGTAGACATGGGTCGGCGCGCCCGCCGCGTTCGCCTCGGCGAAGTCGACGGTGCCGGCGCGGAAGCACCAGTCGGTGAGGATCGCATTGAAGATCTCGGCCGGCGTGGCGTCCGGCCGCTGGGCCGTATACGTCTGCGCGACAGCCGGATCGATGCCGTAGCGGGTGAGCACGAACGGCAGGGTGTCGGCGGTGACGGCGGCGGTGATGCCGGTCGGGACGGTGAAGAAGCGGAATTCGTCGGCGGTGGTGCCCGCGATGAGCGGGACCGCGCGCTCCGGATGCTCGGCCAGGACCGCCGTGGGCGCGCCGGGCACGATGTCGTCGTCGAGCACCGGGAACAGGCTCATGATGCCCATGCCCTGCCCGATCACCGAGGCGCCCCAGCGCTGCGGGTCCGGATCGGTCATCATCGCGAGTGCGACCGCGTTCTGCGCGGCACGCAGCTCGTCCGGGCCGAGTGTGCCGAAATCGGCCGCGGTCGGCGCGATGCCGAGTTCGTCGGCCAGCGCGGCCGCCACCCGCCGTGCGTCCTGCGCGTCGGCGGCGACCGACCCGTTGCCGCTCTGCATGATCGCCCGCCGGAACAGCCCGGCCGACTGCGGCGCGGCGATCAGCGCCGCCACGCTCATCCCGCCGGCCGACTCCCCGAAGATGGTCACATTGTCCGGGTCGCCACCGAAGGCGGCGATATTGTCGCGGACCCAGCGCAGCGCGAAGAGCTGGTCGTGCAGGCCGCGATTGAGCGGGGCGCCGTCGAGCGCGGCGAACCCGGAGATCCCGAGCCGGTAGTTGATCGATACCAGCACCACGCCGTCGCGCGCGAACGCCGTGCCGTCGTAGATGGCGCGCGCGTTCGACCCGCGCACGAACGCCCCGCCGTGGATCCACACCAGCACCGGCAGCCCGCTCGCGGCCGGGTCCGGCGTCCATACGTTCGCGTTGAGGTACTCGTCGCCGGGGATGCCGTCGCTGCCGATCAGCGCGTGGATCGGCGCCGGATACGGCGACTGCGCGCAGGTCCCGCCCATCTCCGTCGCCTCCCGCACGCCCTCCCAGGCGGGCGCGGGCTCGGGCAGCTGGAAACGTTTCGCGCCGACCGGCGCCGCCGCGTAGGGCACCCCGAGAAAACGGATGACGCCCGCCTCGGTCCGGCCGCGCACCGCGCCGCTCGCGATCGTGACGATGGGTTCCATGGACTCCTCCTCGCTGATGCCCCGATTATGGGCGCGCGCCCGGGCCGCCGTCAGTCGTTTGGCGGACGGACGGGACGGTGCCCCGGCTACGGGACCAGTGGCCCGGCCAGTACCCGCTCGCCGGCGGCGCGGTCGCCGGTCCAGGCGAGTGCGGGGTCGGACGCCGACCTGCGCGCCCAGAGCGCGAGCAGCAGATCCGAGGCGGTGCCGGCGAGCTCGGCGACCGGTTCACCGGGACCGTAGGTCCAGCTGCGGTCGGCGTCGGTGGCGCGCACGCGCAGGGCGACCTCCGGTGCGGTCGCCAGGCCACGGTGGATCATCCGGGGTGCGAAGAGCTCGAAGACCTCGTCGATGCCGTCGACCGCGATCTCGGGGTCGAACGGCTCGGCCGCACCGAGCGCGTTGCGGCCGTCCCACAGGTGCATGAGCGTCTCGTGCGCGCGTCTGCGGCGCCAGAACCCGACCGTGCGCGGCATGGTCCGGGTGAAGGTCCATGCCTCGCGATCCGGATCGGCCGACAGTGTGGTCACCAGGGCGTCGGCGGTCGTCTCGTACCAATCGCGGAGCGCCGCAGTGTCCTTCGGGGCGGGATCGCCCGCGTAATCGCCGCGCAGCTCCGTCACCGCGGTGACGACCCACATGTTGCCACTGCCGACATGGTCGACGAGGTCGTAGAGGGTCCAGTCGCCGCAGGAAGGGACCGGCGTGGCGAGGTCGGAGTCCGCCGTGACGAGTTCACCGAAGGACGTGAGTTTCGCGCGCAGCAGAGCCAGGTAGTCCATCTCACTCACGGTAGCCGCTCCGCAGGCGTGCAATCCGATGATCCGGTCTCGGGGTGAACCCTGAGATCGCCCCCGATTTCCGGGTTGACCTGGTGATTTATCGGATCGTGGGTGGGAGCATCGAAGGTGTCGGATCGCCGGAGGGCGGTCACGGAACTGGCGAGGAGCACATCATGGTCTGGAAAGTCATCGGCATCGTCGTGGTCGCATTGATCGCGTTCTGGATCATCGGGGCGCTGATCAAGGCGCTGTTGCCGGTCCTGGTGATCGCCGCGATCGGTACCGGCCTGTACCTGCTGTACAAGGCGGTGTCCGGGTCGAACGACAAGTCCCCGCTCGCCAAGCCGTAATCCGGCCTGCGCTTAGCATGGGCCGGGTGGATCAGGTACCTGAAGACTGGCAGCGCGGACTGGTGATCGTCGCGCATCCCGACGACATCGAATACGGCGCGGCGGCCGCGGTCGCGCGATGGACCGCGCAGGGCAAGGACATTCGCTATCTGCTGGTCACCCGCGGTGAAGCGGGAATCGCGGGAATGCCGCCCGCGCAGGCCGGGCCGTTGCGTGAGGTCGAGGAGATCGCGGGCGCTCGCGAAGTCGGCGTGCACACCGTCGAATTCCTCGGCCATCCCGACGGCCGGATCGAAGAGGGGCTCGCGTTGCGGCGCGAACTGGCCGCCGCGCTGCGCAGGCACCGCCCGGAGATGGTGGTGCTGTTCAACTTCGGCGATACCTGGGCGCCCGGGTTCGTCAACAGCGCCGATCACCGGGCGGTGGGCCGCTCGGCGATGGACGCCATCTCCGACGCGGGCAACGAGTGGATCTTCCCCGAGATCGCCGACCTGGCACCGTGGTCGGCACGCTGGGCCGCCGTGGTCGGTCCGGTCATGACTCACGCCGTCGATGTCGGCGCCCACCTGGAGCAGGCGCGGGCTTCGCTGTCCGCGCACCGGCGCTATCTGCAGGTGCTCAGCTCGGTGCCGGTCGAGCAGCAGGTCGACGAGATCATCGCGCGCGCAACAGGTCCCAAGGAGGGGTTCCCCGCCGCACACGCGGTCGGCTTCGAGCTGTTCACCTTCGCCTGGTGACCGCGGTGCGCCCGGCCGCAAGCTAGCGGCGCTGGGCGCCATTGCACGGCCACCACACGCCGACCCCGCGGCGGCGCGGCCGACCATGCCGAGGGATATGGCAGTCTGGCGGCATGCGAGTAGCTGTGGTGGCCGGGCCCGATCCGGGGCATGCGTTTCCCGCGATCGCGCTGTGCCTGCGATTGCTGAAGGCGGGAGACGAGCCGGTGCTGTTCACCGGTCCACGCTGGCTGGACGCGGCCAGAGCCGCCGGAATCAGCGTGCGCAGGCTCAAAGGGCTGGCCCCACGCCCCACCGACGACGACACCGACGCGGGCGCCCGGATCCACGAGCGCGCCGCTCACATCGCGACCGAGAACCTGCCCGAACTGAGCGCGATGCTGCCGGACCTGATCGTCTCGGACGTGCTCACTGCGGGCGGCGGGATGGCGGCCGAAAAGCTGATGCTGCCCTGGGTGGAACTGTCGCCGCATCCGCTGTATCTACCCTCGAAAGCGTTGCCGCCCATCGGCAGTGGGCTCGCACCGGGGGAGGGCGTGCGCGGCCGGGTGCGCGACGGGGTGCTGCGCACGATGACCGCGCGCGCGGTCCGGGTGGGCGCTCGGCAGCGCTCGGCCGCGCGCGAGACCATCGGCCTGCCCGCCGAGGATCCGGGTCCGACCGCGCGGCTCGTCGCCACGCTGCCCGCGCTGGAGCTGGACCGTCCCGACTGGCCCACCGACACCCATGTCGTCGGGCCGCTGCTGTGGGAACCGACCGACGCGATCCTGCCGGTGCCGCCGGGCGAGGCGCCCCTGGTGATGGTGGCGCCCTCGACCGCGCATACCGGGGTGGCCGCTATGGCCGAGACCGTGCTGGCCGGTTTGGCCGGACTCGGTGTGCGTGCGGCCATCTCGATGCTCGACACCCCACCGGCCGACCTGCCCGACTGGGCGACCGCCGGCTTGGGCCGCCAGGACGAACTGCTCACCAAGGCCGCGGTGGTCGTCGGCGGCGGCGGACACGGACTGCTCGCCAAATCCCTGGCCGCCGGGGTGCCGGTGGTGACTGTCCCCGGCGGTGGTGACCAGTGGGAACTGGCTAATCGCGCGGTGCGGCAGGGCAGTTCGGTGCTGGTGCGCCCGCTGACCCCCGAGGCGGTCGGTGCGGCGGTGCGGCAGGTGCTCGACGACCCGGCCTACGCCGCCGCGGCCCGCGAGGCTGCCGCGGGGCTGTCCGCGGTCGAGGATCCGGTCGATATCTGTCACGACGCCGCGAAGCGGTAGCGCCCGCCGGGTGGCGCCCGCCTCCGGCGGCACTGTCGGGTGTCGCCGAGCGCGAGTATCTTGGGCTTCGTGCGGTTGACCGAATTCCAGGAGCTGATGCACACCGAGTTCGGCGTGGCGCGCGCCGACGCCATGCTGGCCGATCACGTGATACCGGCGCTCGGGCGGACCGGCGCTGCCGCGATCGAATCCGGTGTCGATCCGCGTGATGTGTGGCGCGCCCTCTGCGCCGACTTCGATGTTCCCCGAACCCGATGGTGAGCAGGTCATGGCAGTGACAGCGCAGAACCCGGACACCCGACCATATCGGTTCGACGAGCGGTTGCGGATGATCCCGGTAGACCCCGAGACGCTCGCGGCCAGGGTCGCGGTCGCCGATCCCCACGATTTCGGCGGGCTACGCAGGCTCGGCATCGCCTTGATGCTGCTCGGCCGCCACGACGAGGCCCTGGACCGGCTCGATCAGGCACTGGAGCTGGCCGATACCGAGCAGCGGCGGATCACCGTCTGGATCAATCTCGGCGACGTGTACCGCTACCAGGGTGAACCCACACCCGCCGAGATCCTGTACCGGCGTGCGCTCGAGGCCAGCCGCGCCCTCGACCCCGATCTCGACCCCGATCTCGTCTCCTTCGCCGCCCACCATCTGGGCAAATCGCTGGCCGAACAGCACCGCCCGCGGGAGGCGCGGGAACTGCTCAACGAGGCGATGCGGTTGCGGGTGGCCGACGGCGACTCCGAACTCATCGAGTCCACCCGCGCGGCCCTCGACCACCTCGAAGAGCTGGCCCTGCCACTGCCGCCCGAGATCGCTGAGCTGCTCGGGCCGGTGCCCGCGTGGTCGGATGAGCACGAAGGCCGCGGCGGCAATCTCGTCCGCTCGGGCGGGTACTGGATCAAACACGGACCACGGGCCGTCGCCGAGCACGATCGCTTGAACTGGTTGCGCGACAAGGGCATCGCGGTACCCGCGGTGGCAGCCTTCGCCGAGGACATCCTGGTGCTCGCCGACGCCGAAGCCCGGTCGCTCACCGACCTCGCCGGTGACGCGGCCGAGGTCGGCGCACTGATGGGGCAGACCCTGCGCGCGCTGCACGCGCTGCCGGTCACCGACTGCCCGTTCGACGGCCGCCTCGACGTGACGCTCGCCCAGACCCGGCGCAATGTCGTCGAAGGCTTCGTCGACACCGCCGATTTCGACGCCGACCATCGCGAGCTCACCCCCGCCGCGATCCACGAGCACCTGCTGGCGCAGCGCCCCTCCGACGAGGATCTCGTCGTCGCGCACGGCGACTTCACTCCGGGCAATGTGCTGGCCGGTGGCGTGCTGATCGATGTCGGAGCGCTGGGCGTGGCCGATCGCTATCGCGATCTCGCCCTCGCCGAACGCGATCTGGCCGAGGACTTCGGCATCGACGCGGTGGTGGCGTTCTTCACCGCCTACGGACTGACCGGCCCCGATCGCGCGAAGCTCGAGTACTACCGGCTGCTCGACGAATTGTTCTGACGCCGTAGGCGGATCGCGCTCAGCTGCTCTTGGCGTAGTGTCGGGCGGCCTTGGTGCGGTTGCCGCAGGTCGCCATGGAATGCCAGCGGCGGGTGCCGTTCTTGGACGTGTCGTAGAAGAACAGCACGCAGTCGGGATGGGCGCACTGGCGGATCCGGTGCGGCGCCTCGGCGATGAGGTGCAGCAGATTGTCGGCGGCGAGCCAGCCGGGCAGCCAGGCTGGATCGGTGACCTCCGGGTCGTCGCGCGGTCCGTCGTCGGTGAGCTCGCGGCGGATGCGGCCGTGGTCGAGCACCCGGTTCAGGGCGGCGTGGTCGGCGGTGGTGACGGCCGCGTGGACGGCATCGCGGGCCGCGTGCAGCGCGGTCAGCGTGTGCTCGTCGACGGGGACGCGATCGGCGAGCCCGGTGAGCTCGAGCCACAGCCGCAGGCCGTCGAGATCGGTGAGCAGATCACCCGGGGTCGCGCCCGCCCATCGGGTGTTGAGCAGGTCCAGAGCCGGTGGTTCGCCGGTGTGCGGACGGGGATCGCGCATGCCTGAGGTTACCAACTCGCCTCCTGACCACTGTCGCGATTTCACGGGTTGACGGTGCTGCCCGGTCGCCCTACTGTCTAACCTGTCAACATTGAATAGGTAGTTATCATTCCGGGAGAGGTTCCACCGTGCGACCGCCACTGCCACCCTTCGACCTCGAATCCGCGCGCGCCAAGGTGCTCGCGGCCGAAAATGCCTGGAACACCCGCGATCCCGAGCGGGTCGCCGCCGCGTACACCGAGGATTCGGTGTGGCGTAACCGCGACGAGTTCTTCACCGGCCACGCCGCGATCGTCGACTTCCTCACCCGCAAGTGGTCGGCCGAGAACGGCTACGTCCTGCGCAAGGATCTGTGGGCCTTCCATGACAACCACATCGCGGTGCGCTTCCAGTACGAGTGGCACGACGAGTCCGGGCAGTGGTGGCGCAGCTACGGCAACGAGCAGTGGGAGTTCGCGCCGGACGGGCGGATGGCGCGGCGTGAGGCCAGCATCAACGACGTGCGCATCGAGGAATCGCAGCGGCGGATCTTCGGGCCGCGCGCCGAGGGTGACGACTCGGTGCTGCCGCAGCGGTAGGCGGCGGGCCTGCGGATGTGCGCCGGGTTTGCGGGTCCTCGCGTGTTGCTGGGCGCGTCGCTTGACTCGAATGGGTGTTCGACTAATCTGGGCGCCAGAACTTGTCGGTGCCGGCCTCTACTGTGGGCGCCAACCAGAGAGACACTCACCTCGAGAAGGGGACCACATCATGGCACCGCAGGCCTACGATCGCGACAAAGCGCTGGAGCTGGCACTGGCGCAGGTGGAGAAGAGCTTCGGCAAGGGTGCGGTCATGCGCCTGGGCGAGGAGGCCCGCCAGCCCATCTCCGTCATCCCGACCGGCTCCATCGCGCTCGACGTCGCGCTCGGCATCGGCGGGTTGCCGCGCGGTCGCGTCGTCGAGATCTACGGCCCGGAATCCTCGGGTAAGACCACCGTCGCGCTGCACGCGGTGGCCAACGCCCAGGCCGCGGGTGGTGTCGCCGCGTTCATCGACGCCGAGCACGCCCTGGATCCCGACTACGCCCGCAAGCTGGGTGTCGACACCGACGCGCTGCTGGTCTCCCAGCCCGACACCGGTGAGCAGGCGCTGGAGATCGCCGACATGCTGGTGCGTTCCGGCGCCATCGACATCATCGTCATCGACTCCGTCGCCGCCCTGGTGCCGCGCGCCGAGATCGAGGGCGAGATGGGTGACAGCCACGTCGGCCTGCAGGCCCGCCTGATGAGCCAGGCGCTGCGCAAGATGACCGGTGCGCTCAACACCTCGGGCACCACCGCCATCTTCATCAACCAGCTGCGCGAGAAGATCGGCGTCATGTTCGGCTCGCCGGAGACCACCACCGGTGGTAAGGCGCTGAAGTTCTACGCCTCCGTGCGCCTGGATGTGCGCCGCATCGAGACCCTCAAGGACGGCAGCGACGCGGTCGGCAACCGTACCCGCGTGAAGGTCGTCAAGAACAAGGTGAGCCCGCCGTTCAAGCAGGCCGAGTTTGACATCCTCTACGGCCAGGGCATCTCCAAGGAGGGCTCGCTCATCGACATGGGCGTCGAGCACGGCTTCATCCGCAAGTCCGGCTCCTGGTACACCTACGAGGGCGACCAGCTGGGCCAGGGCAAGGAGAACGCCCGCAAGTTCCTGCTGGAGAACACCGATGTGCGCGACGAGATCGAGAAGAAGATCAAGGAGAAGCTGGGCATCGGCGCCGACCTGACCGCCGAGGCCGACGCGCCTGCCGACTTCTGAGCCGATGCGCACGCCGAACCCCGGCCGCGCACCCCGCGACTCGGCCGATCCGGTCGAGGACATGCGACGGCAGCTGGCTCGCCTCGGCATCGAGGTCGAGCCGCCCGCGCTGACGTCGTCCGCGGCGGAGCGCGAGCGGGGCGCGGCCACCGAACTCGTCCGATCGGCTCGTGACGAACGAGTCGATCCGGACGCGCAGGGAATTCGGTCGGGTGCGGGCGATCCGCAGCGCGCGCACCCGACCGGATTCGCCGATGGTGACAATTCACCCAATTCCGCTGCGCGGATTGGGGATGATCATGAAGAGTGGGGGAGCGGGGTGCGACCCCGCCGTGCCCGGCGTGGACGCAGGTCCACCCGGCGCGACGCAGACTCCCTGTCGACCGGCGTCGGTGGTGACAACGGACGACAGGCGGATCCGGTGGCGGCCGGATCCCAGCCGGGAGAGCCCGACCGGCGAGCCGGCACACGCCGGCTCGCCCCGGGCGACCGTCCCAAGGCCACCGTCGACCAGGCGAAAGACGCCTGCCTGAATCTGCTGGCCGTACGCGCCCGCAGCCGCGCCGAGCTGGAGAAGCGCCTCGGGGAGAAGGGTTTCCGGGTCGAGGTCACCGAGGCCGCGCTCGACCGGCTCACCGAGGTCGGCCTCATCGACGACAGCTCCTTCGCCGAACAGTGGGTGCACGAGCGCCACACGTACTCCGGCCGGGGAAAGCGGGCGCTGCAGCGCGAACTTCGGGACAAGGGCGTCGCCCCCGCCGACGCCGAGAACGCCCTGGCCATCGTCACCGACGACGCCGAGCGCGCTCGCGCCACCGACCTGGTCCGCCGCAAACTCCAGACTCTGCCCCGGGACCTGGACCGCGACAAGGCGGTCCGCCGCCTTGTCGGCATGCTCGCCCGCCGCGGCTACGACCAGTCCACCGCCTTCGCCGTCGTCACCGCCGCCCTCGACGAGGCAGGCTTCGACCGCGCCCCGGCCGCGCCGCGCAGCGCGGGCCGATATCACGCGACTGCGGAAGCGACGACCTCGGCGGACACCGTCGACGAGTCGACCGCCGACACACCGGAGTCGGAGACGACGACCAGCCGATCTCCCCGTAGGCCGGTCCCCGGCGACGATCAGACCGCCATCGACCTGGTCCGCCGCAAACTCCGCGCCATGCCCGCCGACCTCGACCGGGCTAAAGCCACCCGCCGCCTTGTCGACATGCTCGCCCGCCGCGGGTACAGCCCAACCACCGCCTTTGCAGTGGTGAAAACCGAACTGTCGCAGGCAGATAGATGAGCGCAATGAGAAGCGCGGTAGTGCACGTCAAGTGATTCCGGACCGGTGACGCGTCACAGCGACCGAGGCGTGACGGGCGAGGTGATGGGAGGTATCGGGTGGCGCGATGAGAACCGAATTGCCGCGGCGGTTGCTCGCGAGGCGTAGGATGACCGTGGCGGTGAAACAGGGCTTCTCGCAGGCGAATTCGGTGTATAGATCCGCCGATGCGGGTGTGGGGACGGCAGGCTTCACCCCAGGCGGGGATAGTAGCAAAATGCTCGGCGAAACATGCGTGAATGTGAGTATCTGTCAACGAATGCATGGACCTGGGGGATGAAGTGGCGGGGGTGTGCGTCGTCGTGATCGCTTATTGCGGTCAGGCATTCGATCCCGATCCCGATTCTGCCGGGGCGAGGTAGATCGACATGGCTAGGTTTCAGGTGCCCGACGGCTGGACCGCCCAGGCGTATCGGTTCGCGTTGGATCCCACTCCGGCCCAGGGACGTGCAATTCGCTCCCATTGCGGGGCAGCGAGGTTCGCTCACAATCACATGCTGGCGCTGGTGAAAGCAGTCACCGCCCAGCGGGCCGCGGAACGCTCCTACGGTGTGCCCGAGAACGAGTTGACTCCCGCATTGGGATGGAGTCTTGTGGCGTTGCGTAAACCATGGAATTCCCGAAAGGGTGCCGTCGCTCCGTGGTGGGCGCAGAACTCGAAAGAGGCTTACAGTAGTGGACTGGACGGCCTTGCCCGAGGTTTGGACGCTTGGTCCACATCGCGTACAGGGCAGCGGGCGGGCGGCAAGGTCGGGTTCCCTCGTTTCAAGTCCAAGCATCGCGCGGTGAACTCGGTCAGGTTCACGACCGGCGCGATCCGAGTGGCCCCTGATCGACATCATGTCGTCCTGCCGGTACTCGGTTCGATCCACACTCACGAATCCACCCGTAAACTGGCGCGACGGATCGAGGCGGGAACCGCGCGGATTCTGTCAGCTACTGTCAAATGCGAGGGCGGCCGCTGGTATTGCGCATTCGGGGTGATTGTGGAAGGTAAGCAGCGGTCCGCGCGCAGGGTCCAGTCCGCGTATCCGATCGTGGGAATCGACGTCGGGGTCAAGGACCTGTTGGTGGTCGCGGCGCCAGATAGTGCCGAGATCGAGCGGGTGTCGGCACCGAAACCACTCACCGCCGCACAGATGACACTGCGGGTGTTGCAACGCAAGGCCGCCCGGCAGCAGGGTCGTTGGAATCCGGTGTCGCAAACCCGCCACGACCCATCGCGGCGGTGGCTTCGGACTCAAGCTCGGATCGCGAAAACCCATGCCCGCGTGGCGAACATCCGCCGCAACGAACTACACACCGCCACCACCAGACTTGCTCGCAACCACGACGTTATCGTGGTCGAAGACCTCAACGTGACGGGTATGGGCCGCGGTGGCGGTGCATACAAGCGCGGGCTGAACCGTGCGATCGGTGACGCCGCGCTCGGCCGGATAGCCGCCCTGCTCGGTTATAAAACCAGCTGGAACCAGACCAGGCTCGTCACCTCAGACCGCTGGTTTCCTTCCACTCGAACGTGTTCGCGTTGTCAGGCGATAACCAAGCTTGCGTTGCGCGACCGTGTTTACCACTGCCGCAATGGTTGCCCGCCGATCGATCGGGATACCAACGCGGCGATCAACCTCGCTCGCCTCGGCGACACCACCGATTTCGGTGATGTAACGGGGACCGGTACCGGGAGTAGCCCGGCCGCCAGCGTTACGGCTGGAGAAGGACGTGGAGCCAACCGGAAGACCTGTCCCACCGAATGGGTGGGACAGGCAGGAGGCGTTGAAACGTCTACCCCGCACCGCCGCGGGTTGGTGGGTCGGACGGGGACTGCCTCTTCGCAAGGAGGGGCTGCCTGACATGGGTTGTCAAACAAACACTCACAATTCAGGTAACGGAGGTGGACCCTGGACGCGTTGTGGTCGTTCGTGGTGAACCGGCGCGAGCAGTTGCTGGTCGATTCGTATCTGCATGTGTCGGCGGTGGTGCAGTCACTGGTGCTGGCGACGATCGTCGCGGTGGTCGTCGGGGTGCTGGTGTACCGGAGCCCGCTCGGTTCCGCGGCGGCGACCGCGACCGCGGGGGCGATCCTCACCGTGCCGTCGTTCGCGCTGCTCGGGTTGCTGATTCCGTTCCTCGGGCTGGGGGTCGGGCCGACGATCGTGGCGCTGGTGCTGTACGCGCTGCTGCCGATCCTGCGCAACACCGTGCTCGGCTTGTCCGCCGTGGGTCCGGCAGTGGTCGACGCGGCGCGGGGCGTCGGGATGAACCGGTTGCGGATGCTCACCGCTATCGAGCTCCCGTTGGCGTGGCCGTCGATTCTGGCCGGGATGCGGGTCAGTACGCAGATGATCATGGGCATCCTGGCGCTGGCTGCCTATGCGAAAGGCCCCGGCCTGGGCAACCTGATCTTCTCGGGGCTCTCGCGGCTGGGCAGCCCCAATGCGGTGCCGCAGGCGCTCACCGGCACCGTCCTCATCGTCGTGCTCGCGCTCGCGCTCGACGGCGTCCTGGTCGCACTCGGCCGGCTCACCATATCGAGGGGAATTCGTGACTGACAGCGAAACCAGCACCGGGGCAGCGGCAGCTGCGGTCTCCGGAGTCGAGATCGTGCTCGACCGGGTGACCAAACGCTATCCGGACCAGCGTGATCCGGCGGTCGAGGAGGTCAGCATGACCATCCCGGCCGGCGAGATCGTGGTTCTGGTCGGGCCGTCGGGCTGCGGCAAGACGACCACGATGCGGATGATCAACCGGCTGATCGAACCCAGCTCGGGCACCGTCACCATCGGCGGCCGCGATGCCGCCGCGATCGACGCCGACGAATTGCGCCGCGGCATAGGCTATTCCATCCAGCAGGCCGGCCTGTTCCCGCATCTGACCGTCGCCAAGAACATCGCCACGGTCCCGGGACTGCTCGGCTGGGACCGGCGCCGCACCAGCGCTCGCGTCGACGAGATGCTCGCTCTCGTCGGCCTCGATCCCGCCACCTACCGCAACCGCTTCCCGCGTCAGCTCTCCGGCGGTCAGCAGCAGCGCGTCGGTGTCGCCAGAGCGCTGGCGGCCGACCCGCCGGTTCTGCTGATGGACGAGCCGTTCGGCGCCGTAGACCCGATCACCCGCGCCCTGCTCCAGGACGAATTGCTGCGCCTGCAGGGTGAACTCGGCAAGACCATCGTCTTCGTCACCCACGATTTCGGCGAGGCCGTGAAACTGGGCGACCGGATCGCGGTGCTGGGCGAGCGCTCCCGCATTCTCCAATACGACACCCCGGCGGCGATACTGGCCGCCCCCGCCGACGACACCGTCGCCGGCTTCGTCGGCGCCACCGCCACCATCGACCGTCTCGGTCTCGCCGTCCTCGCCGACCTCGACCTGGACCAGGGCATCGCCGTCGCCGAGGACACCGCACCGGCCGATCTGACCGACCGCCTGCACACCGCGAAACAGGACTGGGGCATTGTCCTGGACGCCCAGCGCAGACCGGTGCGCCGGGTCCCGGCGGCTGAACTCGCCCACGCGGATTCGCTGCGTGACCTGGGAACACCGATCGCGGCCACGCTGCCCGCCGAGGCGACTTTGCAGGACGCTCTCGCCATCCTGCTGACCGAGCGCACCGCCTCGGCGGTCGTCGTCGACAGCGCGGGCTCGTTCGCCGGAGTGGTCACCGTCGACACCCTGATCGGTCATCTGGCCGCTGAGGGTTCCACCGCGACGGTGCAGGCATGACCACGGTGACGGTCCGGACACCGGTCGCGCCCCGGAGTCCCGCACAGCCAGGCGACAGCGCTCGCGGCGTGCGACCTCAGGTGTTCTCCGTCCAGGTAGCCGATGTCGCCACCGGCCGGTCGACCCGAGCGCGGAGGGCAGCCGCGTGACGAATCCCGGTACCGTCCAGCCTGGTTCGATGGTGGCCGCGCCCGCCGCAATGGCTGCGCCCGCCGCTCAGCGCCGCGCCGAGTTTCTGCGTCTGCTCGTCCAGCCGGTGATCGTGCTGATCCTCACCGTCGGGGTACTGGTGTGGGCATTCCGGCGCGATCTCACGCTCACTCAGCAGGCCAGCGTCAATGTCGGCAATATCGCCGAGGTCACCTGGCAGCACATCCTGATCACCGCGGCGGTGGTACTCATCGTCGTCGTGGTCGCCGTGCCGCTGGGCACCCTGCTCACCCGGCCCGGATTCCGCCGCCTCGCCCCGTTTTTCGTCGGCATCGCCAATATCGGGGCGTCGGCGCCCGCCATCGGCCTGATCGTGCTGTGCTACCTGGTCACCCGCACCACGGGATTCTGGGTGGGGGTCGCGCCCATCGCGTTCTGTTCGCTGCTGCCGGTGCTGCGCAACACGATCCTCGGCTACCAAGAGGTGGACCCGACCCTCATCGACGCCGGGCGCGGGCAGGGCATGTCGGCGGTGCAGGTGTTGCGGCGCATCGAGTTTCCGCTCGCGGTGCCCTACATCCTGGCCGGGCTGCGGACCGCGCTGGTCCTGGCCGTCGGCACCGCGACGCTGTCGTTCCTGGTGAGCGCGGGCGGACTCGGCATCCTGATCGACACCGGCTACAAACTGCGCGACAACGTCACTTTGGCAGTGG
The DNA here is from genome assembly GCF_042799895.1 of Nocardia sp. NPDC057663. Lineage (NCBI taxonomy): Bacteria > Bacillati > Actinomycetota > Actinomycetes > Mycobacteriales > Nocardiaceae > Nocardia > Nocardia sp. NPDC057663. The sequence goes on from NZ_JBHVHX010000026.1 coordinate 15,442, forward strand.
GCGCCGTGCTCGCCGTCGCACTGGCACTGTTCGTCGACTGGCTCGGTGCGCTGGCCGAACAGTTCCTCGGACCGAGGGGGTTGCGGTGAGGATCACCCGATGGATGCGCGGGTTCGCCCCCGTGGTCGGCGTGCTGCTGCTCGCGAGTTGTGGTCTGCAATCGGGGAGTTCGGTGCCGCTGCCGGTCGGGCCGGGCAGCATCGTGGCCGTCCCGGAGCTCGACGGGGTCGCGGTCACGGTGGGCTCCAAGGACTTCACCGAGGCCAACATCCTCGGCTACCTCATCGAATTCGCGCTCACCGCGGCGGGCGCGAACGTGCGCGACCTGACCAACATCCAGGGCTCCAACAGCCTGCGTGACGCCCAGTTGCACGGCCAGGTCGACATCGCCTACGACTACACCGGCACCGGCTGGATCAACTACCTGGGCAACGAGACACCGGAGCCCGACGAGCGCCGCCAGTTCGAACTCGTCCGCGACGCCGACCTCGCCCAGCACGACATGGTGTGGGCCGCGATGGCACCGATGAACAACACCTACGCGCTCGTCGCCGCCCGGCGCACCGTCGAGGACACCGGGGTGCGCACACTGTCGGACTACGCGGCACTGATCGCCAAGGATCCCGCCGCGGCCTCGACCTGTGTGGGTACCGAGTTCAACGTCCGCCAGGACGGCTACCCCGGTATGGCGCGCAAGTACGGCATCGACGTCGGCACCGTACAGAAACAGATCGTCCAGGACGCGCTGGTCTACCAGGCGACCGCCGACGCGAAGCAATGCCGGTTCGGCTCGGTCGCGGCCACCGACGGCCGCATCCCCGCCCTGGACCTGGTGCTGCTCACCGACGATCGCGGCTTCTTCCCGAAGTACAACGCCGCCCTGGTCATGCACCGCGGCTTCGCCGACGCGCATCCGCAGGTCGCGCAGATCATGGAACCCATCTCCGCGCGCCTGACCAACGCGGTGATCACCGAACTCAATCGGCAGGTCGACATCGGCGGCCGCGAACCGGCCGACGTCGCGCGCGACTGGATGGTCGCCGAGGGGCTGGTCACCGCGGGCTGATCCACCGTGGCGGTTGGCCGAACTGTTACCAGCGTCTCACCCGAGATGCCCGAAACGCGTGGGTCGTTCACGCCACGGACTCAGCTTCCGACCATGATGGACGGCGGTGGTGACACCGGAAACCGACTGGGAGGATGACGTATGACCATCGAATTCCGCAAGGTAACCGTTCTGGGTACGGGGGTGCTCGGATCCCAGATCGCCTTCCAGACCGCGTTCCACGGGTTCGACGTGACCGCCTACGACATCGACGACAAGGCGCTCACCGCCGCCCGCACCCGCTTCGGCGACCTCGCCACGGTCTACCAGCGGGACGTGGCAGGCGCCGATGCGGGCAACACCACTGCGACCGCGGCGGGCATCACGCTGACCGCCGATCTGGCCGCCGCGGTGGCCGAAGCGGACCTGATCATCGAGGCGGTGCCGGAGGTACTCGAGATCAAGCGCGACCTGTACGGCAAGCTCGGTGCGCTCGCGCCCGAACGCACTGTGTTCGCGACGAACTCCTCGACGCTGCTGCCCAGCGACATCGTCGACTACACCGGCCGCGCCGACCGGTTCCTGGCGCTGCACTTCGCCAACCAGGTCTGGAAGTTCAACACCGCCGAGGTCATGGGCACCGAGCAGACCGATCCGGCGGTGTTCCGCGCGGTGGCCGACTTCGCGAAGGCCATCGGCATGGTGCCGATCGAATTGCACAAGGAGAAGGCCGGTTACGTCCTCAACTCGCTGCTGGTGCCGTTCCTGAATTCCGGAATCGCGCTCGCCGCAGGCGGATACGCCGAGCCCGCCGCGGTGGACGAGACCTGGCGCATCGCCACCGGCGCGCCCATGGGCCCGTTCCAGATCCTCGACATCATCGGCCTGACCACCCCGTACAACATCCTGATCAACGGCCGCGACGCCGACAAGAAGCTCGCGGCCTGGCTACAGGAGAATTACATCGCCAAGGGCAAGCTCGGCGTAGCCACCGGAGAGGGGTTCTACCGCTACCCCGCGTAGTCCCGCTAGCGAGGAGATGAGCCCGCCCGGACCGGAATTCGTCCGCAACCGGCTGCTGACGAAGCTCGGCGACACCGAGATCGGGCCGCTACTGCGCGAATTCGGCCTCATCGGCGAGGACCAGGAAACACACTGCGGGGCCCGATCCGTCCAGACCGGGCCCCGCGGTGTGTTCGCCGATCTAGTTCTTGGTGATGTCCACGCCGGGAGCGGCGTCGGTGACGATCGAATCGGCGGCCAGCACGGTGCCGCCGCCCTTCTTGCGCCGGGAACGCAGGCGCTTCTCCAGCGTCGTCGCCAGGAAGGTCAGTGCCAGGTTCAGCGAGATCATGATCAGCGCGACGACCATCAGCGCGGGGATCGTGTTCTGCTGCGAGGCGCCTTCCTGCTGACCCGCACGCACCAGCTCCACATAGGTGATCTGGTAGCCCAGCGCGGTGTCCTTGAGCACGACCACCATCTGCGACACCAGCGCGGGCAGCATCGCGGTGATCGCCTGCGGCAGCAGGATCAGGCGCATCAGCTGGGTCTTGCGCAGGCCCAGCGCCACCGCGGCCTCGGTCTGGCCCTTGGGCAGCGACCGGATACCCGCGCGCACGATCTCGGCGATGACCGAGGCGTTGTAGATGACCAGCGCGATGACGACCGCGGCCAGCGCCAGGTCGTCGGAGCGGAAGACCTTGTACTCGCCGAACACGGCGAACAGGAAGATCATCAGGATCAGCACGGGGATCGCCCTGGCCAGCTCGACGACCGCGCCCGCGGTCCAGCGGATCCACCGATGATCCGACAACCGCAGGATGCCGAAGATCATGCCGAAGATCAGCGCGAACACGATCGAGATGACCGCCGCGGTCAAGGTGCCCCGCAGACCGGGCAGCAGGTAGGTCTCCCAGACTCCCGCGTCCAGGAACGGCTTCCACTTGGCCGCGGTGAACTGGCCCTGCTCGGCGAACGCGTCGTACAGCAACCAGCCGAAACCGGCCAGCGCGACGACGACCAGGACCGAGTAGAGGCGATGCCGGACGCGCGCGCGCGGCCCCGGCGCGTCGAACAGGACCGAAGCTGCGCTCATCGGGCTACCTCGTATCGCTTGGCCAGCCAGCCGAAGAACAGGCCGGTCGGCAGGGTGAGAATGACGAAGCCGAGGGCGAAGATCGCGCCGATCGCGAGCAGCGCGGCCTCGTTCTCGTTCATCTCGCTCATCAGGAACGCGGCCTCGCCGACGCCGATCACCGAGGCGATCGTCGAGTTCTTCGTCAATGCGATCAGCACACTGCCCAGCGGGGCGATGACCGCGCGGAAGGCCTGCGGCAGCACCACCAGGCGCAGGTTCTGCGCGAAACCGAAGCCGAGCGAGCGGCCCGCCTCGGACTGGCCCAGCGCCACCGTGTTGATTCCCGAGCGCAGCGACTCGCACACGAAAGCCGCCGTGTAGACACTCAAGCCGACGATCGCCCAGCGATAATTGTTGTCCGACAGCGAATCACCGGCCAGCTTCCAGCCCAGCGTGGTGTACAGACCGAGCGAGCAGAACACGATGATCAGCGTCAGCGGGGTGTTGCGGAAGATCGAGACGTAGGCGGAGCCGACCCAGCGCGCGACCGGGATGGGAGACACGCGCATGGCGGCGACGAGGGTGCCCAGGATCAGCGCGCCGATCGCGGAGAAGAACGTCAGCTTGATGGTCACCCAGAAGGCATCGAGGATTTCGGTGTCATACCTCGAGATCAGGTCGAGCACGGACGCGCGTCCTCCGATCGGTGTGTAAGGGCCAGCAGGACATCAACCGCGACGGTGGCCCGGGATTTCCGAGCCACCGTCGCGGTGGTGATCAGTAGCGGTCGACGGTCGGCGGCTGCGGAATCGCGAAGCCGGTGCCGGCGAAGGACTTCTCCAGCGCGGCCTTCCAGGAACCGTCGGCGATCATCGCCTCGATCGCGTCGTTGATCTTGGTGCGGGCCTCGGTCTCGCCCTTCTTGATGCCGATGCCGTAGTTCTCGGTGGTGAAGGGCTTGTTGACCAGCTTGTACGCGCCCGGCGACTGCGCGGCGTAGCCGGCGAGGATGACGTTGTCGGTGGTGACCGCGTCCATCGCGCCGCCACGCAGCGCCTCGATGCACAGCGAGTAGGTGTCGTAGGTCTGCAGCTGCGCCTGCGGGTACTTGTCCTTGATGTTCTGGGCCGGGGTGGAACCCTTCACCGAGCACACCTTCTTGCCGGCCAGCGACTCGGGGCCGGTGATGTCGGTGTTGTCGGCGCGCACCAGCAGATCCTGACCGGCGACGTAGTACGGGCCGGCGAAATCGACCTTCTCCTTGCGCTTGTCGGTGATCGAGTAGGTCGCGACGACGTAGTCGACCTGACCGTTCTCGAGCAGCGTCTCGCGCTGCGCCGACGGCGACTCCTTGAAGGTGATGTTCTCCGGCTTCACGCCCAGCTTGTCGGCGACATACTTGGCCACCTCGACGTCGAAACCGCTGTAGGTGCCGTCGGTGTTGCGCAGGCCCAGGCCCGGCTGGTCGAACTTGATGCCGACCGTCAGCTTGCCTTCCTTGGCGTGGTCGAGCACCGACCCCTCGTCACCGCCGCCACAGCCCGCGGTGAGCGTGGCAGCCAATGCCAGTGCCGCGGCGCCGATTCCGACCCGCATCGCACGATTGATCCTCATCGAGTGTCCTTCTCCTGGTGATGGATGGGTGAGCTCAGTGACTGAGAATTTTGCCGAGGAAGTCCTTGGCGCGATCCGAGGACGGCGCGGTGAAGAAGGTGTCGGGGGAGGTGTCCTCGACGACCTCACCGTCGGCCATGAACAGCACCCGGTGCCCGGCACGGCGGGCGAAGCCCATCTCGTGGGTGACGACGAGCATCGTCATGCCCTCCTTGGCGAGGGAGACCATCACCTCGAGCACCTCGTTGACCATCTCCGGGTCCAGCGCCGAGGTGGGCTCGTCGAACAGCATCACCTTCGGGTCCATCGCCAGCGACCGGGCGATGGCGACGCGCTGCTGCTGGCCGCCCGACAGCTGAGCCGGGTACTTCTCGGCCTGGTTGGCGATGCCCACCCGGTCGAGCAGGGCGAGGGCGTGTTTGCGCGCCGCGTCCTTCTTGATGCCGCGCACCTTCATCGGCGCGAGCATCACGTTCTCGAGAATTGTCTTGTGCGCGAACAGATTGAACGACTGGAACACCATGCCGACCTCGGCGCGCAGTGCGGCCAGTGCCTTGCCTTCGGCGGGCATGGCGACACCGTCGATGGCGATGTCGCCGGAGTCGATCGGCTCGAGCCGGTTGATGGTGCGGCACAGGGTGGACTTCCCCGAACCCGAGGGGCCGAGGACGATCACGACCTGCCCGCGGGGGACCTCCAGGTTGATGTGGCGCAGAACGTGGAGATCACCGAAGTGTTTGTCCACGTTGCGCATCGAGATCATCGGCGGCGCGCCAGCTGTGGCGGCGGCGTCGGCGTTCCCGGTCGCGGGTGCGGCGTCGTCGGTCATGGTCAGAAACCTTAGGCGTTCTTCGGAGATTTGCCCGGGTTTCCGTGACTCGCCGCCGCGGCACGCCGAAACGACACCGGCCGGTAACCTGCCGGTACCATGGCCGACTCCCGACCGCGACGCAGACCACATCCGGTGGTGGCCGTACCCTGGACGGGTGGATTCGAACGGACAGAACGCGACGGAGCGCGCGGTGACGCAGGCGCGCAGTTACGAGGTCCGCACCTTCGGCTGCCAGATGAACGTACACGACTCCGAACGCTTGTCCGGCCTGCTCGAAGACGCGGGCTATGTGAAGGCCGCGCCGTCGGACACCCCCGACCTGGTGGTGTTCAACACCTGCGCGGTGCGGGAGAACGCCGACAACAAGCTCTACGGCACCCTCGGCCATCTGGCGCCGGTGAAGCAGGGCCGTCCCGGCATGCAGATCGCCGTCGGCGGCTGCCTGGCGCAGAAGGACCGCGAGACGGTCGTGCGCAAGGCGCCGTGGGTCGACGTGGTGTTCGGCACGCACAACATCGGCTCGCTGCCGGTGCTGCTGGAGCGGGCCCGCCACAACGAACAAGCCCAGGTCGAGATCCTCGAATCGCTCGAGGCCTTCCCGTCCACCCTGCCCGCCAAGCGGGAATCGGCGTACGCGGGCTGGGTGTCGATCTCGGTGGGCTGCAACAACACCTGCACCTTCTGCATCGTGCCCGCGCTGCGCGGCAAGGAGGTCGACCGCCGCCCCGGTGACGTGCTCGCCGAGGTGCAGGCACTCGTCGACCAGGGCGTGCTCGAGGTGACGCTGCTCGGCCAGAACGTCAACTCCTACGGCGTGAACTTCGTCGACCCGGAGCAGCCGCGTGATCGCGGCGCCTTCGCCCAGCTGCTGCGCGCGGCCGGGCAGATCGAGGGCCTGGAGCGGGTGCGGTTCACCTCGCCGCATCCGGCCGAGTTCACCGACGACGTGATCGAGGCGATGGCGCAGACCCCCAACGTCTGCCCGCAGCTGCACATGCCGCTGCAGTCCGGCTCGGACCGGGTGCTCAAGGCGATGCGCCGCTCCTACCGCAAGGAACGCTTCCTCGGCATCATCGAGAAGGTGCGCGCCGCGATGCCGCACGCCTCGATCACCACCGACATCATCGTCGGCTTCCCCGGCGAGACCGAGGAGGATTTCCAGGAGACCCTGGACGTGGTCCGCCGCGCGCGGTTCACCAGCGCCTACACCTTCCAGTACTCCAAGCGGCCGGGCACGCCCGCCGCCGAACTGCCCGACCAGCTGCCCAAGGCGGTCGTGCAGGAACGCTACGACCGGCTGATCGCGCTGCAGGAGCAGGTGTCGCTGGAGGCCAACCAGGCGCTGATCGGCACCGAGGTGGAGCTGCTCGTCGCCGAGGGCGCGGGCAAGAAGAACGCGGTCACCGCCCGGATGAGCGGTCGCGCCCGCGACGGCAGGCTGGTGCACTTCCGGCCCGGCGCCGACGCGGGGATCCGGCCCGGCGACATCGTCACCGTCGACATCACCGAGGCGGCGCCGCATCACCTCATCGCCGACGGTGTGGTCAAGTCGCACCGGCGCACCAAGGCGGGCGACGCGCACGAGCGTGGGGTGACGCCCAAGACCGAGCCGATCGGTGTCGGCCTCGGCCTGCCCCGGATCGGCGCCCCGGTCATCGAGCCCGTGGTCGACGGCTGCTCGACCGGGTGTTCGGCGTGAACCGTCAGCGCTCGGCGACGGCAGCCCAGTGTGATCACGCAAGGCGCCCCGCCACGCCGCGGGATGGCACAGCGTGACCTCCTCGGCGGACGAACCCGAACCTACTACCGATCGTAGTGGGTCGGGTGCGGGCGGCCCATCCGGGGATGGCACAGTAGAGCCCGGCGCACACGAGCCCAGCAACGATCAGCCTGCGGACAGGAGCGACGACGCGGTGAACCGGGTGGACGACAAGGAATTCGAACAGTTCCGCGGCGAACTCGACGCGGTGGAACGCCGCATAGCCGGCGAGATCGATCCCGGCGCGCGGGCGCTGGTCGTGGCGGGCGCGGTCTTCGCGCTGCTGATCTCGCTTGTCCTGCCGACCGCGGGCACCGCACGCGGCTTCGATGTGCTGCTCGATACCGACGCCGCGGGAGTCGAGCACATCGGCTTGCCCTCGCGGATCTTCGTCTGGCTGGTCATCGTCTTCGGTGTCGGCTTCTCGCTGCTCGCCCTGACCACCCGCCGCTGGGTGCTGGCCTGGCTGGCCTGCGCGGGCTCGGCGGTCGGCAGCGTGTTCGGCGTGCTGTCGATCTGGCACCGCCAGACCCCCGGGCTGGGCAACTACGAAGGCGCGGGCCCCGGCATCGGCCTGATCCTGGGCACCATCGCGATCATGGTGCTCACCTTCCACTGGGTTCGCGTCGTGTGGAGCCGCACCGCAATTCAGCTCGCCGCCGAAGAACAGCGCCGCAACGCCGCCCGCGAAGCCGAAGAGCGCGACCGCAAGCGCCTCACCGGCGAATAAGAGAAGATCCGCCGATCAGCGGCGACTGATTTCGTCAGTACATCGGTAACTCGCCGGGTACGCCCAGAACTATCGGCGCACTCCGGCGAGTCCGGTTGCCGACCCAGCCCGCTCCCCACGACCGGCAAAAGTCGCGGGGAGGCGGTTACCGATTGCTGACGGCGCCCTCGGCGGCTTCGGCCCATTCGCGCCATTGCTTGGCCTGCTCGAGCGCCTTCTCCGCGTCGCGCTTCTTACCCGCCGCGGTGGCCTTGGCGGCCTGCTCCTCGAACTGGGCGACCCGCTCGCGGAACTGCGCGGCCCGGGCCACGGCCTCCGGATCGGTCCGGCGCCACTGCTGGTCGGCGGCGTCGCGCACGCGCTTCTCGATGGCGCGCAGCTTGCCTTCCAGCTCCTGCATGCGCTCGCGCGGCACCTTGCCGATGGCGTCCCACTTGTCCTGCAGTTCGCGCAGCGCGTTGCGGGCGGCGTCGAGTCCGGCGGCCGGGTCGATGTGCTCGTAGGCGCTCAGCAGTTCCTGCTTGGCGGTGGCGTTGTGCTCGAACTCGGCGTCGCGCTCGGACACCGCCGCGTTGCGGGCGGCGAAGAACACGTCCTGGGCGCTCTTGAACCGGCGCCACAGGGCCTCGTCGGCCTCGCGCGGCGCGCGGCCCGCGGCCTTCCACTCGGTGAGCAGATCGCGGAACACCGCGGCCGTGCCGGTCCAGTCGGTGGACCCGGACAGCTCCTCGGCCCGCACGCACAGCTCTTCCTTGCGGGTCTTCGCCGAGGCGCGTTCCCGGTCGAGCTCGGCGAAGTGCGCGCCGCGGCGGCGGTTGAACGCCTCGCGGGCCTTGGAGTAGCGCTTCCACAGTGCGTCGTCGACCTTGCGATCGACCCCGCGGATGGACTTCCACTCGTCGAGGATCTCGCGCAGCCGATCGCCCGCGTGCTTCCACTGGGTGGACTCCGCGGCGATCTGCTCGGCCTCGGCGGCGAGGGCTTCCTTGCGCTCGGTGTGCTCGTGCCGGGCGCGCTCCTTCTCCTCCTTGGCGTGCGCGGCGGCTTCCTCGGAGTGCTCGGTGATGGCCTGCAGGCGCGTGGCCAGACCGTCGATGTCGCCGATGACGGCCGCGGTGGGCAGCGTCTCGGCGATCGCGAGCGCGGCGGCCTTGGTCTTACGGGCGTCGGCGCCCGCGGCGAGCCTGGCCTCGAGCAGCGCGACCTCGGTCGCCAGGTCGTCGAAGCGGCGGCCGAAGTGCTCGAGCCCCTCGGCGGCGTCGCCCGCCTGCCAGGAGCCGATGACACGCTCGCCGTCGGCGGTCTTCACCCAGGCGGTGCCGTCCTCGTCGACGCGGCCCCACTTGCTCGGGTCGGTGACGGTCGGCACGACCACGGGATGCGGATGGGGTTGATCGGGTCCCGGCGCCGGTTTCACGGCGTGCGGCTTCGGCGGACGCGGAGACTTTCCGCCGGGCTTGGGGCTAGCGGACGGTCGCGGGCCCGGACCGGGGGTGGGCTTCGCGGTTCCGTTGCTGTCGGTCATTGCTCTCCGTCCCTGCCGCGCGTCACGGCTGCCTGGTTACGCCCTAGCACATCCCATTGAACCCGGTTCGAGCCGAGGAAACCATCGATCGCGGGGATCGGATGCCGGATTTCCTGGGATTTCGTCCCGGACGACGTGGGTAGTCGCACCTGAAAACACTAGCAATCTCGGTGCGCATCACCGCGCCGGACACTCGCAGACCGCAGCCGGGTCGCGGTGCGGCGGGTGCCGGGCCGCCCGCGCGGTACGGCTACGGTTACGGCGTGTTCTCGATAGCGGCCCTGGTCCCGTCGCCGCCGATGCTGGTGCCCGAACTGTGCGGGCGTCCCGTCGCGTCCGGCAGCGATCCCGACGACCCGATCGCGGTGCTGCGCGCCGCCACCCTCGAGGCCGCGGCCACGCTCGCCGCGTCCGCCGCCCGCTGGACCGTCGTCGGCGTCGGCGCACACGACCAGAACTTCCCTGCCACGACCAGAGGGACGTTCCGTGGTTTCGGCGCCGACGTGGTCGTGGGACTCGGCCCCGCGGGCGAGGATCCGGGCCCAGCAGACGCCCAGCTTCCCCTGCCCGTGCTGGTCGCCGGGTGGTTGCGCGAGCAGGTGGCGCCGGGGATCTCGGTGCGGGCGCGGCTGCTCGCCGCCGACTCTTCGCCGTCGGAGTGCGCGCGCGCCGGCGCCGCACTGCGGGCCGAACTCGACGCTGATCCGGTGCCGCACGCGGTGCTCGTCGTCGCCGACGGTGCGGCGACGCTGACCGTCACGGCGCCGGGCTACCTGGACGAGCGGGCGGCCACGGTGCAGCAGGCCCTCGACGCCTCGCTGCGCTCGGGATCGCGGTCCGGACTGGCCGTGCTCGACCCCGCGCTGTGCGCCGAACTGCTGCTCGACGGACGCGCCGCCTACCAGGTACTCGGCGGTCTGTTCACCGCCGATCCGGCCGATCCGCGGGTGCGTACCCTCTATCAGGGCGCACCCTATGGCGTCGGCTACGACGTGAGCGTGTGGCAACCGGGTGGACAGGAAGGTATCGACGAGTGACGAGCAGGCCGGGACGCCCGATCGCGGTGGTCGGCCCCACCGCCACCGGGAAATCCGATCTCGCGCTCGATCTCGCCGAACGGCTCGGCGGCGAGATCGTCAATATCGACGCGATGCAGCTCTATCGCGGGATGGACATCGGCACCGCGAAACTGCCGCCCGACCAGCGCCGCGGTATCCCGCACCACCTCCTCGACGTCCTCGACGTCACCGAGACCGCGACGGTCGCCGCCTATCAGAGTGCCGCGAGCGCGATCGTCGAGGACATCATGGCCCGCGGACGCATCCCGGTGATCGTGGGCGGCTCGATGATGTACGTGCAGGCGCTGCTCGACCAGTGGGACTTCCCGGCGACCGACCCCGAGGTCCGCGCCCGCTGGGAGGCGCTGCTCGCCGAGGGCGGGGTGCACGCGGTGCACGCCGCACTGAAGGAAGCCGACCCGGTCGCGGCGTCGACCATCCTGCCCACCGACGGCAGGCGGATGGTGCGCGCGCTCGAAGTGGTCGAGCTGACCGGGCAGCCCTTCGCAGCCTCGGCGCCGACGATCGGGCCGCCACGCTGGGATACCGCCATCCTCGGTGTCGACCGGGAGACCGCGGCCCTGGATGCCCGCATCGAGGCACGTACCGCCCTCATGTTCGACACCGGCCTGGTCGAGGAGGTGCGCGGCCTGATCGAACTCGGGCTGCGTGACGGCCAGACCGCCCGCCGCGCGATCGGCTACGCCCAGGTGCTGGCCCATCTCGACGGCGAGTACGACCTCGCCCACGCCCGCGAGCGCACCCTGATCGGCACCCGCCGGTATGTGCGCAGGCAGCGGTCGTGGTTCCGCCGTGATCCCAGGGTCGCCTGGGTCGACGGCGCCGATCCCGAGCTCGCCGCGACCGCGCTGGCGCTGCTCTCCCAGCACCGAGCAGACCCGACAGGACGGACAGCGCAGTGACGCGACGAGTGAGTACCCGCAACGCCTCGGTGCAGGTGTGGCAGGCCTATCTCAACAACCGGACGAAACGTCATCGTGACGGCCGGTTCCTCGTGCAGGGCGTGCGCCCGATCACCCAGGCGCTCGCCAACGACTGGCCCCTGGAAACGCTGCTCTACCGGCTCGGTACCCCCGAACTGTCCAGCTGGGCGCGCGAGGTACTCGACACCGCCGACGTGCCGCAGGTCGGGCTGGTGCCCGAGCTCATGGCCGAGCTGGGGGAGAAGGCGGCGAGCGTGCCGGAGATCGTCGCGGTGGCGGTCTCCCAGCAGCCGGACCTGGCCGACTACGAGCCCGGCGACCCGGGGGAGGACGCGCCGGTCGTCGTCGTGTTCGACCGCCCCAACTCGCCGGGCAACCTCGGCACGCTGATCCGCTCCGCCGACGCCTTCGGCGCGTCCGGGGTGATCGTCACCGGGCACGGCGCCGACCAGTTCGATCCGCAGGCCGTGCGCGCCTCCACCGGTTCGCTGTTCGCCGTCCCGGTCCTGCGCGCCGCCGGGCCCGCACAGGTCCTCGAATTCCGGGACCGCCAGGTGGCGCGCGGCATCCCCACCCGCATCGTCGGCACCGACGAAGACGCGCCGAGCACCATCTACGACTACGACTTCACCGAGGCCACGATCCTGGTGGTCGGCAACGAGACCACCGGGATGAGCTCGGCCTGGGCCGAGGCCTGCGACGACCTGGTGACCATCCCGATGGGCGGCACCGCCAGCTCGCTGGGCGCGCCGTCGGCGGGCGCGATCAGCCTCTACGAGATCGCCCGCCAGCGGCGCACCTTCGCCCGGTAGCGCGGCGCCCGGCGGCCGAGAGGAGAATGACGACCGTGTCCGACATCGAATTCAGCAAAGGCAACGGCACCCAGAACGATTTCGTCGTGCTGCCGGACCCGCAGGTCCGGCTCGACCTGACCGCCGACCGCGTCGCCGCGCTCTGCGACCGGCAGCGTGGCCTCGGCGCCGACGGCGTGCTGCGGGTCGCCAAGACCGGCGCACTCGTCGCTGCGGGGGTGCTCGCGGCGCTGCCCGACGGCGTCGGCGCCGACGACTGGTTCATGGACTACCGCAATGCCGACGGCTCGATCGCCGAGATGTGCGGCAACGGCGTGCGGGTGTTCGCGCACTACCTGAACGCGTCCGGAATGGAATCGCGCACCGAGTACGTCGTCGGCAGCCGTGCCGGCGCCCGGCCTGTCGTGGTGCACGCGGCGGGGCCGGTCGACGGCGAGGTCACCGTCGACATGGGTGTGGTGCGTGAACTCGGCCCGTCCACCGCGACCCTGGGCGGCTGGGCGCTGCCGGGGATCGGCATCGATGTCGGCAATCCGCATCTGGCCTGCGTCGACGACGGACTCACGGCCGACGCGCTGGCCAAGCTCGATCTGGCCGTCGCACCGGGTTTCGATCCCGATCTGTTCCCGCACGGGGTCAATGTCGAGATCCTCACCGCGCTGGGCCCCGACAACGCCGTCGACATGCGGGTCTACGAACGCGGCGTCGGCGAAACACGGTCCTGCGGAACGGGAACCGTCGCCGCGGCGGCCGCCGCGCTGACCGCCGCCGGTGTCTCGGTCGGTACCGGGTCCGGCGCGGTGACGGTGCGGGTGCCCGGCGGTCAGGTACTGGTGACCATCGACCAGGGCCGGGCCTGGCTGCGCGGTCCGTCGGTGCTGCTCGCCGCCGGCACGTTGTCGCGGGACTGGTGGGACGCGCAGTAGGCCGATAACCGGATGCGCGCTGTCACCGTGACGTGGCAGCATAGAAGGCGTATGACGAAATCAAAACCCCCCACAGAGCCCACCTCGGCCGAGCACACCACCGCGGCCGATCCCGACGTGGCCGCCGACCGCGGCGACGTCGACGACGCGCTCGCCCGCCACGCGGCCCGCATGCAGCGTCCCGGCTGGGCGCCCGAACCCACGGTCGGCGAGATGCAGCTCGACGAGCGCTCCTCGCTGCGCCGCGTCGCCGGGCTGTCCACCGAACTCACCGACATCACCGAGGTCGAATACCGGCAGCTGCGCCTGGAACGGGTCGTGCTGGTCGGTGTGTGGACCACCGGCAGCTCCGCCCAGGCCGAGGCGAGCATGGTCGAGCTGGCCGCCCTCGCCGAGACGGCGGGTTCCGAGGTACTCGAAGGCCTGATCCAGCGCCGCGACAAGCCCGACCCGGCCACCTACATCGGTTCCGGCAAGGCCGAGGAACTGCGCACCGTGGTCCTCGACACCGGTGCCGACACCGTGATCTGCGACGGTGAACTCACCCCGGCGCAGCTGACCGCGCTGGAGAAGGTCGTCAAGGTGAAGGTCATCGACCGCACCGCGCTGATCCTCGACATCTTCGCCCAGCACGCCACCTCCCGCGAGGGCAAGGCCCAGGTCGCACTCGCGCAGATGGAATACATGCTGCCGCGGCTGCGCGGCTGGGGTGAGTCGATGTCGCGGCAGGCCGGTGGTCGCGCGGGCGGCAACGGTGGTGGCGTGGGTCTGCGTGGTCCCGGTGAGACCAAGATCGAGACCGACCGCCGCCGCATCCGCGAGCGGATGGCCAAGCTGCGCCGCGAGATCCGGGAGATGAAGACCGCCCGCGACACCATGCGCGCACGTCGCGCGGGCAGCGGCGTCCCCGCGATCGCCATCGTCGGCTACACCAACGCGGGCAAGTCCAGCCTGATGAACGCGCTCACCGGCGCCGGCCTGCTGGTGCAGGACGCGCTGTTCGCCACCCTGGATCCGACCACGCGCAGGGCCGCGCTCGACGACGGCCGCGAGATGGTGTTCACCGACACCGTCGGCTTCGTCCGCCACCTGCCGACCCAGCTGGTCGAGGCGTTCCGCTCGACGCTGGAAGAGGTCACCGGCGCCGACCTGCTGCTGCATGTCGTCGACGGATCCGATCCGCTGCCGCTCGAGCAGATCAGGGCGGTCCGCGAGGTGATCACCGACGTGATCAAGGAGCAGGGCACCGCCGCACCGCCGGAACTGCTGGTGGTCAACAAGATCGACGCGGCCGACCCGAACGAGCTCACCCGGCTGCGCGGGCTGCTGCCCGACGCGGCCTTCGTCTCCGCGCAGACCGGCGCCGGGGTGGCGGAGTTGCGCGAGCGGCTCTCCGAGGTGCTCGGCGGGCTCGATGTCGACATCAGCGTGCTGCTGCCCTACAGCCGCGGTGATCTGCTCGCGCGCATCCACGCCGACGGCCGGATCATCTCCACCGAGCACGAGGAAGGCGGCACCCGGGTCCGGGCGCGCGTGCCACAGGCACTGGCCGCCCCCCTGTCGGAGTACGCCCATTCGGGTCCGGCCGAAGTCGTGCCGAGCTGATCCGACCAGCCGGGTTTGCCGCCGGGTAGCGGCCAACATTGATGCGACACAGCCATTTTCGGGCGCTATGGTCGATTGTCGACAGCAGGAGGGTGTTATGTCGAATGACCAGCGGGGTCCAGAGAGTGTGAACGGGAACAGGGCGGGATCGGTCGAGCAGGGCGACCGGATCCTCTCCGACAACGCGCCGTCGAACCCGACGCCGAGCGAATGGGAGATCCGCGCGTTCGAGGCGGTGTTCGCGCCGGTGCGCGCGTGGGCGAGCCCGCGGTTCTACGGCCTGGACAACATTCCGGCCGAGGGCCCGGTGCTGATCGTGGCCAACCACAACCTGCTCGGCGGAATCGATGCGCCGTTGCTGATGCCTGCGATCCTGCGGGCACGCGGCAGACTGGTGCGTGGACTGGCCGAGCATGTGCTGATGGTGCCCGGTGTGCGCCATATCCTGCACCGCTTCGGCGCCGTGCGCGGAACCCGCAACAACTGCCTGGCGCTGCTGGAGCAGGGTGAAGCAGTTGTCGTGTTCCCCGGTGGCGGTAGGGAGGCGATCCGCCGCAAGGGCGAGAAGTACGTGCTCAAGTGGGAGGGCCGGACCGGGTTCGCGCGGATGGCGATCCAGGCGGGGGTGCCGATCGTGCCGCTGGCGATGATCGGTGTCGACGATGCGTTCGACATCGTCTTCGACGGCCAGCATCCGGTGATGCGCCCGCTGCGCTGGACGTGCAGCCTGCTCGGCATCAACCCGGAGCTGAACCCGCCGATGGTCAAGGGCATCGGCCCCACCCCGCTGCCGCGGCCGGAACGCTTCTACTACTCCGCGGGCGCGCCGATCGACCCGACGCCGTGGCTCGAGGCCGAGGATCTCGATGCCGCGGCCGCCGATCTGCGCGATGTGGTGCGCAAGGGGCTCGAGGAGGAACTGCAGTTCCTGTTCGCCGAGCGTGACCGCGATTCCGGCCGCACCCTGGTCGGCCGTCTGCGCGGCGCACTGCCTTTCTGAGCCCGGTCGGCGCCGTGGAATGCCCGCGGCGCCGACCGCGTTACCCGCTATACGGACCAAAGTCCGGATAGTGGAAGGTGGCGACGATGGTGACGTCCCAGGTTCAGGTGGTACCCGGCGCGGACCGCGCGCACTGGTGGAACGAGTGGCTCGACTCGCGGCAGTCGTTCCCGGCGACCGGCAACTTCGCGCTCGAGGACCATGCGCACGGCCTGCTTCTGGTGCACAACGAGGACACCGTCGGCCCGGGCGAGGGTTTCGACACCCATCAGCACCGCGACACCGAGATCCTCACCTGGGTCCTGGAAGGCACGGTCGTGCATCAGGATTCGGCGGGCCGTTCCGGGATGATCCATCCGGGGCTGGCGCAGCGGATGAGCGCGGGCACCGGCATCCGGCACTCCGAACGCAACGGCGCGGGATACCGGGAGCGGGAACGCCTGCATGTCGTGCAGATGTGGATTCCGCCCGACACCCCTGGCGTCGCACCGAGCTACCAGGAACTCGACATCGAGGGCGACCTGCGCCGCAACACCCTGGTGCCCGTCGCCTCCGGTATGCCGAGATACCGCGGCGAGGCCGCGATCGGCATCGGCAACCGGCATGCCACGTTCCATGTGGCGCGACTGGATCCCGGTCGGGCGATCACCGTTCCGGACGCGCCCTACGGTCATGTGTTCGTCGCGCGCGGCTCCGTCGACTTCGAGGACACCGGCACCCTGGAACAGGGCGACGCCGTGCGCCTGACCGCAGCGGGCGGCCACCGCGTCACCGCGCTGACCGCCGCCGAGTTGCTGATCTGGGAAATGGACGCGTCCGCGCGCCGCTGAGCGCGGCGCTCAGATCTTGCGGATGACGGTGACGACCTTGCCGAGGATTTGCGCGTCGTTGCCCGGGATCGGTTCGAAGTGCGGGTTGTGCGGCATCAGCCACACGTCCTTGCCCGTGCGCTTGAACGTCTTCACGGTCGCTTCGCCGTCGATCATGGCGGCCACGATGTCGCCACCCTCGGCGACATTCTGCTGCCGCACCACGACCCAGTCGCCGTCGCAGATGGCCGCGTCGACCATCGACTGGCCGACGACCTTCAGCAGGAACAGGGAACCGTCGCCGACGAGCTCGCGGGGCAGCGGGAAGACGTCTTCGACGGCCTGCTCGGCCAGGATCGGCCCACCGGCGGCGATCCGGCCGAGGACCGGGACGAAGGTCGGCGTCGGCCTGCTCGCGTCGACGTCGTCGGCCGGTTCGGCGGGCAGCGTGGTCACCGAACGGACGGCCTCGTCGAGCCCGCGGACGTTCACCGCGCGCGGGCGATTCGGGTCGCGGCGCAGATACCCCTTGCGCTCGAGCGCCCGGAGTTGATGGGCCACCGAGGAGGTGGAGGTGAGCCCGACCGCGTCGCCGATCTCGCGGATACTGGGCGGATAGCCGCGCTCGGTCACCGAGGTCCGGATGACGTCGAGGACCGTGCGCTGACGCACGGTGAGATCCGCACCGGATCCCGATGTGACGGTGCCGGTAGCGCTTTCGTCACCCGTGTCGTCTGTGTGGGTCACCGTGTCCCGCCCTTCCGCTGGTCGATTTCGCCTTTCCGAGGCTAGTCGTGCCACGCCGAAGTATCAAACATCTGTTCGAGCATGTCGGGCGTTTCGTGCTGACATCGCCGTCGCGGCGTGGTAGAAATCGAACATCAGTTCGTCGCACACATGTTCGAACAATGTGTGACACAGCGGCTTCACCAGCTATTCCTTCAGCAGCGGAGCACACCACCCCGGAGGTTCTTCCGATGAGCACAGCGACCAGCGCCCTGCAGTCCTACGACCCCGCCGCCTATCCCGAACCGATCACCCGGCGTCGCCGCAACCCTCGTGCGCGACGGCCGTTCTCCCTCGTGCGCGGCGCGGGTGGCAGCCCGGTGGGGCGTCGTCCCGCGCAGGCGGCGCGGCCCGCGATCGCTCGTCCCGAGGTGTCGCGTGGGCCCGCCGCCGAGGTGTTCGCCGCCTATGGCATGGACGGTCTGGCCGCCGCGCGTGGCGTGCTCGCGGAGGCGGCGGCGCGGCCCGCCGACGCGGCGCTCGACATCGCCTTCGCCACGGTGCCGCAGACGGATTCACCGCGGCCGCGGGTCGTGCGCCCGGCGCGCGCCGATCGTGGTCGGCGAGCGACCGGGCCCCGCGGCGAGGCGGTGCTGTACGCCCGCGTCGGCGGTGCTCGGCCTGCCCGTGGTGTGCATCCGGTGCGCCGGGTCGAACAGGCAAAGGTCGGGTTCGCGGTGCTGGCGGTGGCGGCGCTGGTGACCGCGCTGATCGTCGTCGCGTTCCTCGGTCTGGCGCACATGCGGGCCGGCAGTTTCGGTGACCGGTTCGATCCGGCCGCCGCCGGGATTTCCGAGCAGGTGGGCGCTCCGTCGGCAGAACTGTCCGGGACAGTTCGATAGGGTGAAAAGTCCTGTACAGGAACGGTTTCCGCGCTGAATTCGAGACCTGACGGGTCGGCCGGCTGGACGAAAAGCGCACCAAAACTAGAACGCGTTGCTACGGTGACGTGCATCCTGAGCCGGGGCGGGTACGGACCCCCGGCCGAAGTCCGGATGCGAGGTCACGGTGCGCCGCTGCTGGATCGCTCTGCT
Source organism: Nocardia sp. NPDC057663 (assembly GCF_042799895.1). NCBI lineage: Bacteria > Bacillati > Actinomycetota > Actinomycetes > Mycobacteriales > Nocardiaceae > Nocardia > Nocardia sp. NPDC057663. The sequence continues at coordinate 34,001 of NZ_JBHVHX010000026.1, forward strand.
GCTCAGTCTCGTTCTCGGCGCGCTGCTCGCGCCCGCCGCCCGCGCGGTCCCCGCGTACGCGGAGTACCTCGATCTCCCCGCGATCAATGGCGAGGGTGAGTTCGGCGGCGGCCTGCATCCGGCGCTACCACTGAGCGAACCACCGCTGCGGGCCGCACTGACGCAGGCGCGGGCCGACGGCATCGCACCGTCACGCTATGCCACGCTGCTGCACCAGTACTGGCTCGTCGTCGCCACCGACAACGCGGCCGTCGACCTCGTTGCCTGGGAGCCCTCTCGCGGCGTCGCCGCCAATACGGCGACCTTCGGTCAGGTGTACGTCAACTACTTCCGCATCGCCGCCGCCCGCCCCGACTTCTACTGGGCCGGGCTGGCCGGCATCGCGGGCGGCTCCTTCGCCTCCGGCTTCTTCGACGTCGGCGATGTCGGCGCGGTGCTGTCTGTCGGCGGGATCCACGAACTCGGCACCGCCGTCGCCGAGCTGCTGCGGGCCACGCCACCCGAGCTCGTCGCGGGGGTGCCGGCCGATATCGCGGGCCTGGCCGTCAACGGCCCCCGCCTGAGCGCCGCCGACCTCGCCTGGTATCAGATCCGGCTGATGATCATGCAGAAGCACATCTTCACCGACCTGGTCCCGATGCACGAGGCCTACCTCGCCGACGGAATGGCCGGCATCGATGAGCTGTTCGCGGCGGGATTGATCGACGACGGCATCCGCACCGCCTGGGTCGGCATCGACGGCGGCACCGCGGCGGGCCGCGCGGACGCGCTGGTCCGGATGACCGACCGGGAGCAGAACCACATCGTCGCCGACCAATGGGACGCGACCGCGGCCGGACGCGACGGCATGGGCCGGGTGCTCACCTACGTCACCACGATCGCGGGCAAACCCGCCGTCCCCGGTGTCCGCGCGCCCGGCGTGTACGCCCCCGCGACGGTGCGCGCAGGCGGGCTCGGCCTGCGGATGCCGCTGCCCGACTTCAACTGGGCCGACCGCGACTCCCGCTGGGCCTACCTCACCGCCGACCTGGTGCCCCGCCATCTCGACCTCACCGCCGACGCGGCGCACGCGGTGACGGTGTACTCCGAGCCCTTCCCCGCCAAGCTCACCCGCGGCCGGATGCTGGGCCGGTTGCCGGAGCTGATCGCGGACCTGACCACGCAGTGGCAGGTGTGGCACCAGTGACAGGTATTCTGTCAAGTGCCATGGAGTAGACGTCGCATCGACGAAGGAACCCTCGGATGCATTGCCCGTATTGCCGACACCCTGACTCGCGAGTCGTCGACTCGCGTGAAGTCGAGGAGGGCACGGCGATCCGCCGCCGGCGGTCGTGTCCGACCTGCGGTCGCCGGTTCACCACCGTCGAGACCGCGATCCTGTCGGTGGTCAAGCGCAGCGGCGTCACCGAGCCGTTCAGCCGCGAGAAGGTGATCGTCGGTGTCCGGCGCGCGTGCCAGGGCCGCGAGGTCGACGACGACGCGCTGAACCTGCTCGCCCAGCAGGTCGAAGACACGGTGCGCGCCAAGGGATCTCCCGAAGTGCCGAGCCATGAGGTCGGTCTGGCTATCCTCGGCCCACTGCGCGATCTGGACGAAGTGGCCTATCTGCGATTTGCCTCGGTGTACCGATCCTTCACCAGCGCAGCCGATTTCGAACGCGAGATCACCGAGATGCGCAAGGCCCGCGCGACCGCGGTCGCCGCGACCGACTGACGATCAGCGCCGGATCGCGCCGATCGCCTTCTCGATCCGTTTGGCCGACACCGGGTACGGTGTGCCGATCTTCTGCGCGAACAGGCTGACGCGCAGTTCCTCGACCATCCACCAGATCTCGGTGACGTCGCGCGCGTTCCTGCGGCCCTCGGGCAGGCTGCGCACCAGCTTGTCGTAGGCGGCCAGCATCCGGTCGACCTCGGCCATGCCCTGACGATCACGCACCGCCGAGCCGGGCAGCGATTCCAGTCGTTGCGCCGCGGCGAGCAGATAGCGGGGGAGTTCGCGCAGCCGGGCGCGGCCCCACTCGGCGACGAAGCCGGGGAACAGCAGGTCGTCGAGCTGCTGACGGACATCGTCGGCGATATCGGTCTCGGCGGTGTCGGCCAGGGCGGCGCGCGCCTGGTGCGCGGCCGACAGGACCGGCGCCACCGCGCGGATCAGGCCGGTGACCGCGGTCGCCAGCTGTGGGCGGACGGCGGCGACCAGCTTGTCGAATTCCTCGGGGGTGCGCACGGGGCCACCCGCTGCCGCGATCAGCTCGTCGGCGGCCGCGACCCGGCAGTCCTCGACGAGCTTGTCCAGGGAGCCGTCGGGATTCTGGCTCAGGGCCAGCCGGTCGGCGGCAGGCACTCCGGCGGTGACCGCGCGGGTGGAGGTCGGGATCGCGGCCAGCAGGAGGGTTCGCACACCGGCGCGCATGGCGGCCGCCTGCTCGGCGGGGGAACTGAGCACGCGCACGGCCACCCCCTCGCCCTCGGGCACCAGCGCCGGGTATCCGGTCACCGTCTGACCGGCCACCTCACGCCGCACCGTCGGGGCCACCGCGCCGAGGGATTCGGAGGTCCAGACCGTCGCGGGTGCGCGTTCGGCACCCGCGGTGGCGCGGGCAACCGACGCTGAAACCTGCTCGGCCAGTGTCGATTTCAGCTGTGCGAGATTCTTGCTCTTGGCCAGTACCGTGCCGCGCTGATCAACCGCGGCGAAGGTCATCCGCAGATGATCCGGCAGTGCCGTGGGGGACAGGTCGTCGGCGGAGATGGTGACCGAACCCAGTCGCGAGAGTTCCCTGGACAGTCCGGTGCGCAACGGCTCGGCGCGCGGGGTCAGCTCGCGCAGCGCCGCCGCGGCGAAGTCGGGCGCGGGAACCACGGTGCGGCGCAATGCCTTCGGGAGGGTCTTGATATAGGCGGCGGCCAGTTCCTCGCGCATGCCCGGCACCAGCCAGTCGAAGCCGACGGCCCGCACGTGCGCGAGTTGCTCGACCGGAATCCGCACGGTCACACCGTCGTCATCCTGCCCGGGTTCGAACTGATAGGTCAGCGGGAAGCTGAGTTCGCCCTGACGCCAGGCATCGGGGAAGTCGGTGGGGTCGAGCGCGGCCGCGCCCGCGTTGACCACGGTGTCGGTCGAGAAGTCCAGCATCGCCGGGTCGGTGCGTTCGGCCTTGCGCCACCAGCTGTCGAAATGGCGTACCGAGACGATGTCGGCGGGCAGGCGCTGGTCGTAGAACTCGAACAGCACTTCGTCGTCGACCAGGATGTCGCGGCGGCGGGCCCGGTGCTCGAGATCGGCGACATCGTCGATCAGGGCGCGGTTGCGCGCGAAGAAGCCGTGCCTGGTCTGCCACTCGCCCTGGACCAGCGCGTGCCGGATGAACAGTTCGCGGGAGAGTTCGGGATCGATGCGGCCGTAGTCGACCGGTCTGCCCGTCACCAGCGGCACGCCGTAGAGCGTGGCCCGCTCGTAGGCGCGTGCCGCACCGCGCTTGGACGACCAATGCGGCTCGGAATAGGTGCGCTTCACCAGATCACCCGCGAGCCGCTCGGCCCATTCGGGTTCCACCTTCGCCGCGATCCGGCCCCACAGCCGGGAGGTTTCCACCAGTTCGGCCGCCATCACCCAGCGCGGTGGCTTCTTCGCCAGCGAGGAGCCGGGGAAGATCATGAACTTGGCATTGCGCGCGCCGAGGAACTCTCGCGACTCCGCCTCGCGCACACCGATATGCGACAGCATGCCTGCCAGCAGGGACTGATGGATCTGCGCGCTGGGCCACGGCATCGCGGCCTCGGCCTCCGCTGCTGCCGAATCCGCCGACCCGCGACCGGCTTTCGTCGCGGAAGTGCCCTGGCCAGGACGCAGCTCGGGCTGCGGTGCCCGCTGCGCCGCGTCGTTACCGCGCCCGCGCCGGGAACGGCCGGCGTGCTGCCGCGCCGACTCCGGCGCTCGGTCGTCGTTTCCGGCCGCGGCGTCCGAGGTATCGGTGGCGGCCGACCGCGGTCCGCGTTCGGGAGTGCGGCCCCGGCCGCGGCGGTTCCGCTTCGAGCCCGCGCCGTCCTCGGCCGCCGGGGGGCTGTCGGAGTTCGCCCGCTGCGCGCCCCCGTCGTTCCAGCCGAGCCCGCGGGTGATGGTGCGCAGCTGACCGTGCAGGTCCTGCCACTCCCTGATCCGCAGGTAGTGCAGGAACTCGTCGCGGCACATCCGGCGGAACTGGTTGGACGACAGCGACTTGCGCTGCTCGGTCAGGTAGTCCCACAGACGCAGGTAGGCCAGGAAGTCCGAACCGTCCACGGTGAAACGGGCGTGCTGGGTGTCGGCGGCCTGCTGGTGGTCGACGGGGCGTTCGCGCACGTCCTGGATGGACAGCGCGGCCACGATCACCAGCACCTCGTCCAGGCACCCGTTGCGGTGCGCCTCGACGAGCATGCGCGCCATCCGCGGATCCACCGGCAGCTGCGCCATCTCCCGGCCGGTCGGGGTGAGCGTGAGGTGCCCGCCCGAATGCGCTTCGCCGTCCACGGCTTTCGCGCTGCCGTGCGCGAGCGCACCGAGTTCCTCGAGCAGCGCGATGCCGTCGCGGATGGCGCGCCGATCGGGGGCCTCGACGAACGGGAAGCTCTCGATGTCGCCGAGGCCGAGCGCCGTCATCTGCAGGATGACCGCGGCCAGATTGGTACGCAGGATCTCCGGTTCGGTGAACGCGGGCCGCGATTCGAAGTCGTCCTCGGAATAGAGCCGGATACAGATGCCGTCGGCGACACGACCGCACCGGCCCGACCGCTGCCGTGCCGAAGCCTGCGAGACCGGTTCGATCGGCAGCCGCTGCACCTTGGTGCGCATCGAGTACCGCGAGATGCGCGCCGTGCCGGGGTCGATCACGTAGCGGATACCCGGCACCGTGAGTGAGGTCTCGGCGACGTTGGTGGCCAGCACCACCCGGCGGCCGGTGTGCGGGGCGAACACCTTGTGCTGCTCGGCGGCGGACAGGCGCGCGTACAGCGGCACGATCTCGGTGCGGGGGAGTCTCAGGTCGCGCAGCGCGTCGGCGGTGTCGCGGATCTCGCGTTCGCCGGACAGGAACACCAGCACGTCACCGTCGCCCTCGGCGAACAGCTCGGTGACCGCGTCGGCGACGGCGTCGGTGGGATCGCGGTCGACGACGCGGGTGTCCTCGTCCTCTTCGTCGGAGCCGGGCAGCTCCAGCGACAGTGGGCGATACCGCAACTCCACCGGATACGACCGGCCCGACACCTCGACGATCGGCGCCGGCGTGCCCTCGGCGTCGGCGAAATGGCGGGCGAACAGTTCGGGATCGATCGTCGCCGAGGTGATGATCACCTTGAGGTCGGGGCGCTGGGGCAGCAGCTGTTTGAGATACCCGAGCAGGAAGTCGATATTGAGGCTGCGCTCGTGCGCCTCGTCGATGATGATCGTGTCGTAGCGGCGCAGCATCCGGTCGCGCTGGATCTCGGCGAGCAGGATGCCGTCGGTCATCAGCTTGACCAGGGTGCGGTCCGAGGCCTGATCGGTGAAGCGGACGGTGTAGCCCACCACGTCACCCAGTTCGGTGCCCAGTTCCTCGGCGATGCGTTCGGCGACGGTGCGCGCGGCGAGCCGGCGCGGCTGGGTGTGGCCGATGGTGCCGCGGATGCCGCGACCGAGCTCGAGGCAGATCTTCGGGATCTGGGTGGTCTTGCCGGAGCCGGTCTCGCCGGCCACGATCACCACCTGGTGCTCGGCGATCGCGGCGGCGATGTCGTCGCGGCGCGCGGAGACGGGTAGTTGCTCCGGATACCGGATCGACGGAACCGCCGCGCGGCGATTGGCCACGCGGGTCGCGGCGGCGGCGATCTCTGCGTCCAGCGCGGGCAGATCGTCGGGGCGCGCCCGGTCGAGCTTGCGCCGGAGCCGGTGTTCGTCGCGCAGCGAGACCTCCGCCAGGCGGGTGCGCAGCGCGCGGGTTCCGGTGCTAGCTGTCCTGGTCATTGCGCCTACCAGCGTAGCGAAGCCCGCCACCGGTTTTCCGCTCGCGCTCCCGGTGCGCGGGGCGGCGGAGACCAACGACACACCGGCACGCTGTGCGGTCGCGTCCGCGCGTCCGCCTCGACCAGCCGCGACGCGCAGCCCCGGCATCGCCACATCTGCAGGTCGACGCGGGTGGCGCGTGCGAGGATCCGGACATGAGCGCAGCAGCGGGGACGGCGTGGTGGATCAGGGCCTACCGGATCGGGTTCGCCGCGCTCGGGCTGGTCGCGCTGCTGTGGATTCCGCTGCGCAACATCGACTCCGCGACCTTCTCGCTCACCAACTATCTGAGCTACTTCACCATCGAATCGAACATCCTCGGGGTGATCGTCTTGTTCGTCGGCGGGTTGCTCGCACCGCAGGGCCGCGGCTGGCACCTGTTCCGCGGTGCGGTGACGCTGTACATGCTCATCACGATGGTCGTCTACGCGGTCCTGCTGGCGCGGATCGACGTCATGCTCAACGACAAGTGGATCAACGACATCATGCACCGGTATCTGCCGCTGATCCTGGTGCTGGACTGGATGCTGGTCGCGATGCCGCAGCGGTTGCGCCCGAGCCCGCAGCTGATCGGGCAGTGGCTGCTCTTCCCGCTGATCTACGGCATCTACAGCCTGATCCGCGGTCCGATCGTCGACTGGTATCCGTACCCGTTCATCGACCCGCGCCAGCAGGGCTACGTGTCGATGGCCCTCGGATTGGTCGTGCTGACCCTGGTGTTCGCGGTGCTGGCGGTTGCCATGGCGTCGCTGGGTGACCTGCCTGCCTGGTGGCGGGAACGCGAGTCCGAGGACTGAGACATCCGCGAGTCCGGCGAGCGCGACCCCGCCGGTTCGGGTATGTGTGGAGCCATGAATGCGCTCTGGCATGGATTCGCCGATATGGGTGCCGTCACTCGTGACGGTGCGTTCGTCGTCGCCCGCGGCGACGGTGCCTACGTCTACGACACCGCGGGCACCCGGTATCTCGACGCCACGGCCGGACTCTGGTTCGCCAACGTCGGGCACGGTCGCGCGGAGATCGCCGACGCGGTCGCCGAGCAGTTGCGCACCATCGCCCACTACTCGAACTTCGGTGACCTCACCGAGCCGCCGACGCAGGAACTCGCCGAGAAGCTGTCAGCCATCGCGCCGGTCCCCGGCAGCAAGATCTTCTTCACCTCCGGCGGCTCGGACTCGGTGGAGACCGCGGCCAAACTGGCGCGCCGGTACTGGCACGAACTGGGTCGCACCGACAAGAAGATCCTGGTCGGCCGTCGCCTGGCCTACCACGGCATGCACTACGCGGGCACCTCGATCGGTGGCCTCGCCGGCAACACCGAGGGCTACGGCGAGCTCGTCGCCGACACCCGCACCGTCGAATGGAACGACGCGAAGTCGCTGCTCGCCCTGATCGAGGAGGTCGGCGCCGAACAGATCGCGGCGTTCTTCTGCGAGCCGATCATCGGCGCGGGCGGGGTGTACCTGCCGCCGGAGGGCTACCTGGCCGAGGTGCGCCAGATCTGCCGCGAGCACGACATCCTGTTCGTCGCCGACGAGGTGGTGACCGGCTTCGGCCGAATCGGCGGCAGCTGGTTCGCCTCCACCCGGTTCGGCCTCGAACCCGACCTCGTCACCACGGCCAAGGGCCTGACCTCGGGCTACCTGCCGATGGGCGCGGTGTTCATCGCCCCGCACCTGGCCGAACCCTTCTTCTCCGGTGGCGTGTGGTGGCGGCACGGCTACACCTACGGCGGGCACGCGGGCGCGGCCGCCGCGGCGCTGGCCAACCTCGCCATCATCGAACGCGAAGGGCTGCTCGAGGAAGCGGCCCGGCTGGAGCGCACGCTGCACACCCTGCTCGCGCCGCTGGCCGAGCATCCGCGCGTCGCCGAGGTCCGCAGCGGTCTCGGCGCGGTGGCCGCGGTCCAGCTGGCCGACCCGTCCGAGGGGCCCGCGCTGGTGAAAACCCTGCGCGAACACGGCATCTCGGGCCGCGCCGCCGGGCAGGGCGCGATGCAGATCTCGCCGTCGTTCGTGATGACCGACGCTCAGGTCGCCGATCTCGTCGAGGGCTTCACCCGCGCTCTGGGCTGACCCCTGCCGCGAGCGCGAGCGTGAAGAACTGGCTGTACGGGTCGAGGACGTAGTCGGCGAAGGGCTCGCACTCGGTGAATCCGTGGCGTAGGTAGAGGCGCCGAGCCGGCGCGAAGTACTCGCCCGACCCGGTCTCCAGGCTCAGGCGGGTGTATCCGCGCCGGCGGGCCTCGTCGACGATGTGGGTCAGCACCGTCGCGGCGACCCCGCGGCCCGTGAATCCGGCTGCGGTGCGCATGGACTTGATCTCGCCGTGGCGCGCGTCGAGGTCCTTCAGCGCCCCGCAGCCGGCCAGCTCGTCGTCTGCCCAGGCGCTCCACACCGTGACCGCCGGATCGCGCAGAGCGCTCAGATCGAGCGCGTGCATGCTGTCGGCGGGGGAGTTCGCGGCCATCTCGGTGTGGTGGCCGGTCAGCAGGTCGCGGATCGGGGCGCCGGTGAGGTCGTCGACCGTCACGCGCACCGCCTGCCTCGCGGCGACGGACTGTGTATCGGACATCGGTCCATGATCCGTCATCGCTATGACGGCGACGTCGCCTGGGTGGAAACCGCCCGCGGGCGCCGCCTCGATGCGAGCATGGTGAGGCGCGGGTGGCGACTCGAAGGTGGTGGGGTGTGGCCGAATTCGTTGAGCACTATGCACTCGTACGCTGGCCGGTCGTCGCCGCGTTCGTGCTAGCGACGCTCATCGTCGTGGCGCGGCTGATCAGGCAGCCACCACCCACCCACCGGGTCGACACCGCGGCCGACAGCGCGCACCTGCTCATGTGCCTGGTGATGCTGGCCATGCTGGTGTTCCCCGCCGCGACCGACCCCCACGCCGTCCGTGGCGTGCTCACCGCGCTCACCGTCGCGTTCGCGATCCTGCTGGCCGAACGCATCGTGGGGTGGCGCACCGGCGCGACGGCGGGCCCCGACGGGGTCATGGCGATCGGCTACCACACCGTGGCCGCGGCGGCCATGCTGTACGCGATGGCCGGTCACGGCGGCGACCACGCGACCGGTCCGGCGCCCTGGCCCGCGCTGGCACTGGCCGCCCTGTTCACGGTGGACGCCCTGCTCGCGCTCGGTACCGCCCGTCACGGCCCCCGCTGGCACCGGTTCGTGCACCCCGCCGGCGCCCACCCGCTGACCTCGGCGCTGGTGCCCCACGTGGTGATGGATATCGGTACCGCGTTCATGTTGATCGCCGCGATCGGCCGGTGAATACCGATCCACAACCGCCCGCGCTGCGAATTGCCGTTGTGTGGACAGGAATTCGACGATGAATCGGCAGCGCGGTCCCGACCCGGCGCCGGGTGGCGTCGCGCTGCCCGTTCCCGAGTTCCCGTCCGGCGCCGACGATCGCGACGCGCTGCGTGCGCTGTACCGCGCCACCGGCGCCGCCGCCTTCGGGCTCGCGCTGCGCGTCCTGCATCGCCGTGGATCGGCCGAAGATGTTGTCCGCGAGGGATATCAGCGCCTGCGTGCCGCGCCGTGGCCGGTCGACGACGCCGTCCCGAGCCTTGCTGCCGCGGCGCCGATCGCTGTCGAGGAGCCGCCCGTCCCCGACCTCGGGACACCCTGGGGCCGTTCTGCATTCGCCGCCGGCCTGGGTACCGAGACCGGTGGCGATACCACGTTCGGCCACGGTGCGGTCTACGACCGTGACGGCGCCCGGACCGGACCAGGCGCCGAGCACCCCGGCGAGCCTACGGCGGCGTCCTCGTGTGCGGGCCGCGACGACGCGGTGTTCAGCGCCGACCAGACATGGCTGCTCGCCCAGGTCCATCGGCTCGCGGTGCAGCGGCTACGGCTGGACCGCCACGACGGCGACGACATACCCTGGCTCGCGGCCTCGGCTCGCCTCGGCTTCGCCGATCCGCTCGACAGCCATTGCGAAGTGTTCGTGCTCGCCTACTACGGCGGGCGCACCTACCGGGCGATCAGCCGGGAACTGGGCCTGCGCCTGCCGGTCGTCACCCGGCTGCTCGCCGAGGGTGTCGAACGGCTCGCCGAGCAGCGGATCGTCCGCGTCGGCAGCACCCAGGCCTGGTGCCCGCCCGGCTCGATCCTCGCCCTGGCCGACGCCTACGCCCTGGACGCGGTCGCCGAACTCGAGTATCACCACATCGAGAACAAACTCGCCGCGGTCGCCCCGCACCGGCTCGCGCAGTTCGCCACCCGGGTCCGCGGCGTGCACGACATGCTCGCCCGCCTGGCCGTCGACGACCGGCGCACCCCGCCACGGCATCTGGAGACCCGCATCCTCGCCGACCTGAGTACCGCCGAGACGCCGCGGCGCGGGACCTGGACGACCCGGCCGCCGTGGCTGCGCCGCTTCGGCCAGCTCGGACACTGAGGTCAGAGCACCACCACGTGGTCCTCGGCGACCCAGCCACCCAGGCGCACCCAGCCGTCGGAATCCCATTCGGTGTAGAGCTGTGAACCCTGACCCTGGGTCACCACCAGCCCGCGACGCAGCTGCCCGGTGAGCGCCACCGCGGCGGCCCCGGTCGCCTCGTCCTCGGCGATACCCATCGCCGGCGCGAACATCCGTGACCGCAGCGCGCCGCGCGGCTCGTCGGTCCACACCCAGAAGTAGTGCTGGCCCTCGGTGATGTCGCCGGGCTGCAGCAGCGCCAGTTCCTCGACCGAATCCAGTTGGTGGAAGGTGAAATCCGGTGCCCACTCGGCGCGGGCCGTGATCCAGGTGATGCCGTCGGTCTGGTCGACGGTGACCGGACCCGCGGGCATCTGCAGGGTGTGCACCGGCGTGCGCTGTACCGCCAGCCACCACGCGGTGCCCACGCTCGGGTGGCCGGCGAACGGCAGTTCGACGGTGGGGGTGTAGATGCGGACCCGCGCCACGCCGTCGACGGGATCCTCGACGACGGTGGTCTCGCTGAAGCCAAGGCGCGCGGCCAGTTCCTGCTCGTCGAGCGCGACGACATCGCCCGCGCGGGCGATCCCGAGCGCGTTGCCGAGCTGCCCGGCGGGGTCGGTGAACACTCTGACGACCTCGACCTGGATATCCGGGGCTTCGGGCACCTCGTGTGCGTTCATGATCGCGAGCCTACCGGCCAGGTCACGGGGCGACCGGACCGCGCGAGCCCGGTCGTGTCCTTGGGAAACGGCCGCGGCCCCGATCGGAGGAGTCCGATCGGGGCCGCGGCGAGACGCACATCAGACGGCAGCGGCCGCCAGCGACTCGGTGGACTGCACCGCCTGGCCGACACCGGCGACGATGGCTGCCGCACGCAGCGACTCGAAGATCACCTCGCGCGACACACCGGCCTCGCGCAGCGTCTTCTCGTGCGCCTCCAGACAGTGGGCACAGCCGTTGATCGAGGACACCGCGAACGACCACAGCTCGAAATCGGCCTTGTCGACACCGGGGTTGCCGATGATGTTCATCCGCAGGCCTGCGCGCAGGTCGTCGTAGCGACCGTCCAGGAACGCCTTACCGCGGTAGAACACGTTGTTCATGCCCATGATCGACGCGGCGCCCAGCGCGGCCTCGTAGGCCTCGGCGGACAGCACATCGGCGGCTTCCTCGGCGATCTCGCGCAGGGTGGTCGCCGAGCGGGTCGCGGCGGCCGAGGCCAGCAGGGTGCCCCACAGCTGCTGCTCGTTGAGCACCGTGGTGCGGGCCAGCGAGGACAGGTTGAGCTTGAGGTCCTTGGCGTACTCGGGAAGGGAGTTCTTGAGGTTCTCGATGCTCATGACAGTGGGGCTCCTTACAGGTGAATCGGCGGGAAGGGTGGATCAGACGCTGGCGGAGAGCAGTTCGCCCGCGTTGATGGTCGGATCGCCCTTCTTCCAGTTGCAGGCGCACAGCTCGTCGGACTGCAGGGCGTCCAGGACGCGCAGCACCTCGTCGACATTGCGGCCGACCGAACCGGCGGTCACCGACACGAACTGCACCTCGTTGTTCGGGTCGACGATGAAGGTGGCGCGGTCGGCGACACCGTCGGCGTTCAGAACGCCGGTGGCCGCGGCCAGTTCACGCTTGAGGTCCGACAGCATCGGGAAGGGGAGGGTCTTGAGATCCTCGTGCTGGGCGCGCCACTGGAAGTGGACGAACTCGTTGTCGACCGAGGCGCCGAGGACCTGGGTGTCGCGATCGGCGAACTCGTCGTTCAGCTTGCCGAACGCCGCGATCTCGGTGGGGCACACGAAGGTGAAGTCCTTGGGCCAGAAGAACACCACGCGCCACTTGCCCGCGTGATCGTCGCTGGTGATCTGGGTGAAGTAGTCGTCGGGCTGCTGCGCGTCGACCTTCGACAGGTCACCTCCGATGACGGCCTTGAGGTTGTATGCCGGGAACTGGTCGCCGATGGTCAGCAGAGCCATGCGCGTCTCCTCATTCGTGGTGTGGTTGCTCATCGTGTGAGCTCGTCGGGGATCTTGCCGAAAACGTACTGAAAGGTAAAGCCGATCGCTTGCTCTACACTGATAGGCGTGACTGATCAGACTTATCAGCCGACCCTGTCGCAGCTGCGTGCGTTCGTCGCCGTCGCCGAGTACCGGCATTTCGGCACCGCCGCAGCGCGTTTGACTGTGAGCCAACCCACGTTATCGCAGGCACTGGCATCACTGGAAAACGGACTGGGGCTCCAGTTGATCGAGCGCAGCACGCGGCGGGTGCTGGTGACCGCGGCCGGGATGCGACTGCTGCCGCAGGCGATGGCGACGCTGGAAGCCGCCGACCGGTTCGTGGCCTCGGCGACCGGTGACGGCCTCGGCGGCGTGCTGCGCCTGGGCATCATCCCGACCGTCGCGCCGTACGTGCTGCCGGAGCTGCTGCCCGAACTTCGCCGCAAACTGCCCAGCCTGGTTCCGCACGTGGTGGAGGACCAGACCTCCCGGCTGCTCGAGGGCCTGCGCACGGGTGTGCTCGACGTCGCCCTGCTCGCCCTGCCGACCGGAGCGCCGGGGCTCGTCGAGATCCCGCTCTACTCGGAGGAATTCGTGCTCGTCACCCCGCGCGGGCACGAGCTGGCCGGGCGCACCGACCTGGCCGCGCCGGTCCTGGCCGACATGCCGCTACTGCTGCTGGACGAGGGCCACTGCCTGCGCGATCAAACCCTGGAGTTGTGCCGCACCGCCGAGGTGCATCCCGGCACGGTCGGCGACACCCGCGCCGCCTCGCTGACGACGGTGGTGCAGTGCGTGGCAGGCGGTCTCGGCGTCACCCTCATTCCGGAGATGGCCGTGGCCACCGAAACCGCGCGCGGCACTCTCGATACCGCCCGCTTCGCCGATCCGGCGCCGGGGCGCACCATCGGTCTCGCCTTCCGCGCTTCGTCGGCACGGGCCGAGGATTACGAATACCTTGCGGCAGTGATCCGCTCGAAGCGACCCTTCTGAGTGGCGTGGGACCTCGATCACCGGAATCGGTCTGCCCGCGCAGTTCCCGGCCGTCGCGTGCAAGGGAAGGACGAACAACAGGGCAGACCTGTGGTTATTGCGCCGACATCGCGGTGGTCAACAGTAGCCGGACCAATTCGGCCTGCCGGTGTGTTTTCGTCTTGGCGAAAATATGCTGCAGATGCGTGCGCGCGGTGAATACCGAGACCGAGAGCTCATCGGCGACGGCCTGCAACCCGTCGCCGCGCAGAACCGCCAAGGCGACCAATGTTTCCGCGTCGGTCAAGCCGTACAGGTCGTGCAGCGCTTCCGGTTCCGGTTCCGGATCGCGGTCCGGGTCGGCGATCAGCAGCAGAACGGCCCGATGCCAGGGGCCGTCCCCGGCTCCGGAGATGCCGTCCAGCGGCGAGACCCGCACGATCAGCGGCCGCAGACCGGAGGCGCGCGCGACCGCCACATTCCCACCGCCGTCCGGCGATTCCGCGGCCTGTTCGATCAGCGCGCGCAGTCGCGGCTGGGCGGACGACGACCTGGCTCGCAGCCGGCCGAAGGTATCCACTGTCAGCCCGTCGGTCTGCCGGATGATGCGCCCGGCCATGGAGTTGGCGAACGCCAGTGCCGCGTCGGCGCTGACGATCATGATGCCGTAGTGCGCCTGCTCCAGTGTCGCGAGCGCCAAGGCCCGCTCGCGGGACAACTCGACCAGCCTGGACTGGGTGCGCAGCGCCCCGCGCAGATGCGGCACGAGCGCCCGCAGCAGAGCCAGCCCTGCCGAGTGACCGTTGATCGCGCCGTGGTCGGGCATGGTCAGGCAGATCCACGAGGGCGGCCGATCGTCGCTGAGCCGGGCCAGGAAACTGTTGGCCAGGCCGTTCGCGCTCACGCGGTCGAACAGCTCGTCACTGGTGGTGGCCGAACCCGCGGGGAGGCGCTGCATGTGTTCGGCGACCCGGTCGAGCGAGGAAGACAGGTCCGGCGAGCTGCCGTTGCCCGAGGTTTTGATCGCCCACCGTTCGCGGGCCGGGTCGGCGATGACGAGAAAGCCGTGGACCGCGCCGAAGGTATCCGTGATCTCGCGGACCACCTCGTCCCATCGGGCCGGGTCGTTGCCTGCGCTGTAGATCGCGGCGATCAAGTTCGAAAAACGTTGTAGCGCAATCGACATGATGGCCCTTCCTCGGCCACGGTGGGTCGGTGCGATGCCGTTGCGCGGCGAACGCCCTCCGAGAAGCTCCCAACCTTGGGATCCTAGTCGATCATCGGGCGTAGCGAAATGATCGTGCTCCACCTGCTACCTTGAACGTCGTTCAATTCCGTTGTGAAGGATGTCTGCTGTGCCCGATGTGGAGAAGTCCCCGAAGCCGGCGCTCGGTTTCGCCGCCAGGGACATGGCGCAGATCGCGGTGTTCGCGGCGCTGATCGCCGCCCTCGGCCTGCCGGGCGCGATCACCGTCGGGTTCAGCGGTGTGCCGATCACGCTGCAGACCCTCGGGGTGATCCTCACCGGCGCGATCCTCGGCGCGCGCAAGGGCACGGCCGCGGTCGCGGTCTTCATCGCGCTGACCCTGATCGGTCTGCCGCTGCTCTCCGGCGGCCGCACCGGCCTGACGGCGCTGGCCTCGCCGACCGCGGGCTACCTCATCGGCTGGATCCCGGCGACGCTGGTGATCGGCGCGCTGACCGCCGCGATCCTGCCGAAGTATCCGATCGCCCTCGGCCTGCTGATCAACGCGTTCGGCGGGCTCGTGGTCATCTACCTGTTCGGGACCGCCGGTCTGCTGATCCGTACCGATCTCGGGGTGTGGGCCGCGGTGTCGGCCAACTTCGCGTTCGTGCCAGGCGATCTGGCCAAGGTCGTCGTCGCCACGGTCGTCGCCAAGGGTGTGCACCGCGCGTACCCCGGGCTGATCCGTGGCTGAGCGCGCGGCGGGGCGGCTGTCGTGAGCGAGATCGTCCTCGACTCGGTCGGCCACCATTTCGGTGATCGGACCGTGCTGCGCGACATCGATCTGCGGATCACCGAACGGCGGGTCGGCCTCATCGGTGCCAACGGTTCGGGGAAGTCGACGCTGGCGCGGATGCTCAACGGTCTGCTCAAACCGGCGTCGGGCACCGTCACCGTCGACGGGATCGACGCCGCCCGCAAGGGCGCGCAGGTCCGGCGCAAGGTCGGTTTCGTGTTCACCGATCCCGACACCCAGATCGTGATGCCGACCGTCGCCGAGGATCTCGCGTTCTCGCTGCGGCGCAGCGGCCTGAGCCGGACCGAGATCGCGGCCAGGGTGGCGCGGATGCTCGACCGCTTCGGGCTGGGCGCGCACGCCGACCATCCGGCGCACCTGCTCTCGGGTGGGCAGAAACAACTTCTCGCGATCGGCTCCGCCCTGATTCGCGAGCCCGAGGTGATCGTCGCCGACGAGCCGACCACGCTGCTCGACCTGCGCAACGCCCGCCGGGTGTCGGAGGCGCTGAACTCCCTCGACCAGCAGGTGATCGTGGTGACCCACCAGCTCGCGCTGCTGGACGGATTCGATCGGGTCGTGGTGCTGGACAGCGGGTCCGTGGCCTTCGACGGCACCCCGGCCGACGCGGTCGGCGCCTATCGGCGCCTGGTCGAATGATCGGTCTGTACCACCCCGGCGACTCGGTGCTGCATCGGTTGCCCGCGGGTGTGAAGCTGGCGCTGCTGGTGCTCGCGATCGTCGCGATGACGGTGTTCGTGCGCGGTCCGCTCGGGGTCGGCGGTGCCGTGGTCGTCGTGGCCTGCCTGTTCGCGCTCGCGCGGATCTCCTGGCGGGTGGCCCTGGCCCAGGTGCGCCCGGTGCTGTGGATGACGCTGATCATCGGGGTGTTCCAGCTGCTCACCACCTCGCCCGCGCGGGCGGTCGTCGTCTGCGGCGTACTGCTCGTCTCGGTGGCGCTGGCGGCGCTGGTGACGGTGACCACCCGCGTCACCGACATGCTCGACGCGCTGACCCGCGCGCTCGAACCGCTGCGCCGCGTGGGGGTGAATCCCGAACGGGTGAGTCTGCTGCTGGCGCTGGCCATCCGGTGCGTGCCGCTGCTGGCGCAGATCGTGGCTGACGTCGCCGAGGCGCGGCGGGCGCGCGGCGTCTCCTGGTCGGCGACGGCCCTGGTCACGCCCGTGCTGGTGCGGGCGCTGCGCACGGCCGACGCGATGGGCGAGGCACTGGCCGCCCGCGGTGTGGACGACGACTGACCAGCGCGCTTGCCATTAGTAGACGACCGGTCGTATAGTTCGGTGCATGGCACGACCACGGCGCAGCGACGACACGCGAGCACTCCTCATCGAGGAGGGCGCGGCCGGCCTGCTGTCCAACGGCTACCACGGCACCGGTATCAAGCAGGTGCTCGACAAGGTCGGTGTGCCGAAAGGGTCGTTCTACAACTACTTCGACAGCAAGGAGAGCTTCGCGCACGCGGTGATCGAGCATCACTCGCTGTGCGTGCAGCGCAACCTGGCCGCGGCGTTCGCCGGCGCCCCCGACGCGCTCACCGGTCTGCGCCGGTTCTTCGGCGCGCTGATCGACGATTTCGTGGCCGCCGACTACACCGGCGGCTGCCTGATCGCCAATCTCGGCGGCGAACTGGAGGGCAGTGAGCTGCTGCGGACGGCGCTGTCGGCCGCGTGGGCGTACTGGCGTGACGGCGTGGCCGGTGCGCTGCGCACCGCGCAGGCCGAGGGCGCGGTGCGCACCGACATCGATGCCGTCGATCTCGCCGATATCCTGCTCGAATCCTGGGAGGGTGCGGTGATCCGGATGAAGATCGACCGCACGGTCGAGCCGCTCGAGAAATGCTTGCGCCGCTTCCTCGACGACTACTTCCGGCCGTGATCGCGCCGCCATCCTGACCTGACCGCCGACCTGGTCGGCCCAGGCCTCTTCGGTCGCCCATTCATAGACGACCGGTCGTATATCAACCCGAAAGGACCAGTCCATGTCGACACCCAAGACGGTCATCGTGACCGGCGCGTCCAGTGGAATCGGGCGCGACATCGCCCGCGCCTTCGTCGCCCGCGGTGACGCGGTCGTCCTCGGCGGGCGCGACGCGGACAAGCTCGCCGCCGTCGCCGCCGAGCTGGCCGCCCCGGACCGGGTGGCCACGGTGGTCGGCGATATCGGCTCGCCCGCAACGGGATCGGCGTACGTGCGGGCCGCGCTGGACCGGTTCGGCCGCGTCGACGCGCTGGTCAACAGCGCGGGTGTGTTCGGTGCGACCCCGTTCGTGGACGTCACCGAGGCCGAGCTCGACCGCTATCTCGGCGGCAACCTCAAGGGCACCTACTTCACGACCCAGGCCGTGGTGCGACAGCTGCTCGCGCAGGGCGATGGCGGCAGCATCGTGAACATCGGCACCGTGCTCATCGACCACGCCATGACCGGCTTGCCCGCGTCGGCGGCGCTGATCAGCAAGGGCGGCGTGCACGCGCTCACCACCAGCCTGGCCGCCGAACTCGCGCCGGCCCGGATCCGGGTGAACGCGGTCGCTCCCGGCATCATCCGCACCCCGCTGTTCGGTGCCGGCGACGTGCGCGCGGCCGCGAGCGCGGCACTGCTCGGCCGGATCGGCGAGGTCGCCGACACCACCGCGGCCGTGCTGTATCTGGCCGACGCCGAATTCGTCACCGGCCACATCCTCCCCGTCGACGGCGGGTTCATTGCAGGTAGAGCGGCGTAGAAAGGAAACCAGCCATGCCGTATGTGAATATCAAGGTCACCGATGAAGGGGTCACCCCGGAGCAGAAGGGGCAGTTGATCAAGGGCGTCACCGATGTGCTCTTCGACGTCCTCGGCAAGGCGCCCGACAGCACCTACGTCGTGATCGACGAAGTGCCGCTGACGGATTGGGGTGTGGGCGGGGTCAACGTCGCCGAGTATCGCGCGCAACGCGCGGCGCAAAGCTGACACCTTTCCGGCGAGCCGGGTGCGGGTCCCCCCGCGCCCGGCTCACCGGCGTTCAGGCGGGTCCGTCGAACGGCACCGAGGCGTCGAGTGCGAACCAGCCCATGGGGATTCGTTTCCCCCGCGTGGAGAAGTAGCTCGGGCCCAGCCACAGATCCGGTTCGACCTCGCGCAGTTCGTCGTAGATCCGGCGGGCCGGTCGCCGCGATCCCACCCGCGGGTCGTCGTAGTCGAACAGCACCGCGGGCCGCCCGTCGATCACGGAATCGCCCACCGTCGCCACGAAATTCAGCGCGCGCATGCCGCCCAGCAGGCGAAAGACATTGTGGCCGACAGCGACGCCGCCGTCCACGTGACGAAACGACTTCGCCACCCAGAAGTACGACGGCCGCGCCATCACCGGAGCGAGCACCCGCTCGCCGGATCCGGGAAACGACCGCATCGTCACGTCACCGTCGAGCCGCGCGAAGTCGGCCGCTGTCACGTCGGGCGCCGCGGCGAACAACGCGCGGAACGCGGCGATGCCCGCCTCGGACAGCGCGTCCAGGCGGGGTCGGTGGCCGGACGGAGAGCGGACCGGCATCAAACCGTCGGCGGACAACGGTGTCGGCGTCATGGGTGGACTCGATTCTCCTCGAAGCTGCGCACCTCGCATAGTGCCAACATTCGGTGCCCCGCGGCACCGGAATCGAGAGCCCGATGGTCATCGGCCGCCGGAAACGACGAAGGCGGTGACCCGGGAATCCGGATCACCGCCGTCGGTGTCTGTCGCTCGACCGAGCTCAGCCGCGCAGGGCGTACGGCTCGATCGCGCCGCGCTCGAGGGCGCGGGCGTCGATGGTCTCGGCGCGGTAGGGGAGCAGGGCCAGGCGATCGGCCATGCCGCGCACCGGGTCCTCGATCTTCTCGTTCAGGCCGAACAGGAAGGTCCACTCGTGCTCGTCGCTGCCGTAGGGGACCACGGTGGCGAACTGCTCGTGGAAACGGCCCCACGAACGCTTGAGGGTCTCGTTGCGCCACATGGTCGCGCAACCGGCCTGGGCCGACAGCACGCCGCCGGGGGCCAGCAGTGCCTTACATCGGGACAGGAACTCCGACTCGTAGAGGCGGTTGTGCTGGGCGTCCTCGACGCGCTCGTCCGGCAGATCGATGACGATCACGTCGTAGCGGGTGCCCGCCTCCTGCGACTTCGCCAGGAAGTCCCAGCCGTCGGCGTAGTGCACGTGCACCGGGCCCTCACCCTGCACCGCGGCGGTGAGCTCGGCGGTGGTGTAGCCGTAGGGCAGGTGCTGTGCGCACAACTCCACCTCGAGCTGGTCGATGTCGACGTGGTCGACGTGGGTCGCCCCGGCCGCCACCGACATCTGCGAGGCGACACCCTCGCCGGAACCGATGATCAGCACCCGATCGAGCTTCTCCGCGAGCACGAACGCCGGGACCATCATGGCCTCGTGGTAGGTGACCTGGGAGAACTCGGTGGACTGGCGATCGTCGTCGGAGAACAGGGAGATGCCCTGATCGGTCCGCGCGATCACCATGTGCTGGAACGGGGTGTTCGTGTCCACGATCACCTCGTGCAGATCCCAGATCCGGGTCAGGCCGTCGCCCACCGGTTCGTAGATCTTCTCGGCACCGTGGCCGCGCTGGACGACCTGCATCCGAACGTTCTCGGGAGACAACTTGTCTCGCAGAAGTTCCACAGCCTTCGTGGCGCCCGCACCGATGCTGCCGCAGGTGAAGACGTCGACGAAGATGTCGCCGGACTCCGGATAAGTGTGAATCGAGGCGTGGGACTCCGACAACAGGGCGAGGACGGTCACCCCCTGCGGATCGAACTTTTTGTGAACGACATCGCAGATGGTGACGCCCGCCGCAATCAGAGACTCACGCAACGCCGATTCGAGTCGTTCGAGATCGTCACACAGGTCTGTGTCGACACCACCGAACTCGGCCAGCACGTGCCAGCCGGTGAATTCCGCCGTCATGGGCAAACTCACTCTCGCTCAGCGCCCGAGACATGAACGGTCAAGGGCGGAAAACCATTGAAGGACACCGACGAATAACTCGCGGTATAGGCGCCGGTGTCGAGGATCTGGATCTGATCACCGGCTCGCAACGTGGTCGGCAGAAGGACCTTCGTGCGTTGATACAGTACATCGTCGCCGTCGCAGGTCGGACCCGCGACCACCGCCTCGCCCACCGGATCGCCGTCGCGATCGGTGACGAAACGGTAGGCGATGTACTCGTTCTCCGTCTCGGCCATACCGTTGTACCGGCCGACGTCGAGATACACCCAGCGCCGGCCATCCGGCGCGAAACGCACGCCGACGACCTCGGCGTGAATGGTGCCCGCGTTGCCCACCAGCGCTCGGCCGGGTTCGACGACCAGGCCGGTGGATTCGGGCAGGAACTCCGCGGCCGCGCCGGTCATGGCGGCGGCGATCGCGTCGAGTTCGGGGGCCGCGTCGGCGTAGGAGATCGGCAGACCGCCGCCCACGTTGACCGCGGTGACGTGAATGTCCTTGTCCGCCAGCGCCGTCACGATCTCACCGGCCTGCCGGATACCGATCCGCCAGGCGGCGGGGTCCAGCTGCTGGGAGCCGACGTGGAAGTACGGGCCGCCCACCACCAGGCCCAGATCGCGGGCGCGTACCAGCAGCCGCAGCGCCTCGGCCGGCGCGCAGCCGAACTTGGTGCCGAAGGGGGTGCGCGACTCCGGCGCCGAGGACAGGAACCGGCACTCGACCTCGGCACCGGGGGCGTGCTCGGCGATGCGCAGCAGGTCGTCTTCGGTGTCGAAGGCGTAGCGGCGCACGCCGAGGGCGAAGGCGCGCGCGATGTGGGCGCTCTTCTTGATGGGATTGCCGTAGCAGAGCTTGCCCGGGTCGATGCCGAGGCGCACGGCCTGGTCGATCTCGCCGATGCTGGCGACGTCGAACTCCGCGCCCTCGGCGTCGAGCAGCGTCAGCAACTCGTCGACCGGTGCCGCCTTCACCGCGTACCTGATCCGGGTGCCCTGGGTGCGCCGCGCCGACACGGCGGCTGCGAGAGCTCGGTAATTGGCACGTACCCGATCGGGGTAGATGACAAGGTACGGGGATTCGGGCATAGTTGAACTTTCGGTCGGCGGCCGGGAGAGACTATCAGCGGCGCCTACCCAACAACGAATCCGTCAAACATTCGTCATTTTCCGTGATAGCGAACGGGTATGGTTCAGCCCGCCGCTACCGTGACCTCGTCGAACACCACCTCGCCCGCGGCGTCGGACTCCTCCAGATCGACGATGGCGCTCAGCGCCCAGCCGTGGTCGCCCGCGGGGTCGTCGAGCACCTGGCGCACATGCCAGAAGCCGGGTCGCTGCTCCACCTGGAACAGCTGCGGGCCGCGTGCGTCGGGGCCGGTGCCGATCGAGGCGTACTCCTCGAAGTAGGGCGCGAAGTCCTGCGCCCAGTCGGGGCCGGGGCTGAGTTCGTCCAGGTCGTACCAGCGTTGCCGGGCGGCCAGCTCGACCCGGCGGAACATGGCGTTGCGCACCATCACCCGGAAGGCGCGTTCGTTGGCCGAGATCGGGCGCACCGACTCCGCCCCGAACGCGATCTGCTCGGCGTCGTTCTCCGCGCCGGGGTTGGTGAGCTGCTCCCATTCGTCGAGCAGGCTCGAATCCACCTGGCGGATCAGCTCGCCGAGCCATTCGGTGAGGTCGTCGAGCTCCTCGGTACGGGCCGCGTCGGGCACCGTGCGGCGCAGCGCCCGGTAGGCGTCGGCGAGGTAGCGCAGCACCACGCCCTCCGAGCGGGCGAGTTCGTAGAACGAGATCAGTTCGGCGAAGGTCATCGCGCGCTCGATCATGTCGCGTACCACCGACTTCGGCGACGGCGCGAACTCCGAGACCCACGGATGCCCGGCCCGGTAGGTCTCGAACGCGGGGTCGATCAGCTCGGCCAGTGGCTTGGGCCAGGTGACCTCTTCCAGGAGCTCCATCCGCTCCTCGTATTCGATGCCGTCGGCCTTCATCTCGGCGACCGCGGCGCCGCGGGCCTTGTGCTGCTGGGCCATCAGCAGCTGGCGCGGGTCCTCCAGGGTCGCCTCGATCAGCGAGACGACATCCAGCGTGTAGGAGGGGCTCTCGCGCTCGAGCAGCTCGAAGGCGGCCAGCGCGAACGGCGACAGCGGCTGGTCGAGGGCGAAATCACGTTGCAGGTCGACGGTGAGCCGGGCCATCCGGCCCTTGGCGTCGGGTTCGGGGAGTTGCTGCACCACACCGGCATCGCGCAGGGCGCGGTAGAGCCGGATCGCGCGCAGGATGTGCTTGCGCTGGGCGGCGCGCGGCTCGTGGTTGTCCTCGAGCAGGTGCCGCATGGCGGCGAAACAGTTGCCGGGCCGGGCGATCACGTTGAGCAGCATGGCGTTGGTCACCGCGAAGCGCGACACCATCGGCTCGGGCTGGGCGGGGACCAGACGGTCGAAGGTCTCCTCGCTCCAGGACACGAAACCCTCGGGCGGCTTGCGGCGCTGCACTTTTCGCTGCTTCTTCGGGTCGTCGCCCGCCTTGGCGATCAGGCGCGCGTTCTCCACCTCGTGCTCGGGCGCCTGCACGACCACGGTGCCCATGGTGTCGTAGCCCGCTCGGCCCGCACGTCCGGCGATCTGGTGGAACTCACGCGCCTTGAGCCTGCGGGTGCGCACACCGTCGAACTTGGTGAGCCCGGTCAGCAGCACCGTGCGGATCGGCACGTTGATGCCGACGCCGAGCGTGTCTGTGCCGCACACCACCTTGAGCAGCCCGTCCTGGGCGAGTTTCTCCACCAGCCTGCGGTATTTGGGCAGCATGCCCGCGTGGTGCACGCCGATGCCGTGCCGGATCAGACGCGAGAGGGTCTTGCCGAAGCCCGCGGCGAAGCGGAACTCGCCGAGGGCGGCGGCGATCGCGTCCTTCTCGGCGCGGGTGGCGAAATTCACGCTGGTCAGTGCCTGCGCGCGCTCCAGCGCGGCGGCCTGGGTGAAATGCACGACATACACCGGCGCCTGGTTGGTGGTCACCAGCTCTTCGATGGTCTCGGTGATGGGGGTGCGCACGTACGAGAACATCAGCGGGACAGGGCGTTCGGTGCCCGCGACCACCGCGGTCGAGCGGCCGGTGCGGCGTTCGAGATCGGTCGCGAAGAAATCGACCTCGCCCAGCGTCGCCGACATCAGCAGGAACTGCGCACGCGGCAGTTCGACGATCGGCACCTGCCAGGCCCAGCCGCGATCGGGGTCGGCGTAGAAGTGGAACTCGTCCATGACGACCTGGCCGACCTCGGCGGCCGCGCCCTCGCGCAGCGCCAGATTCGCCAGGATCTCCGCGGTCGCGCAGATGATCGGGGCGTCGGCGTTGACCGCGGCGTCGCCGGTGACCATGCCGACGTTCTCGGCGCCGAACACCTCGCACAGCGCGAAGAACTTCTCGCTCACCAGCGCCTTGATGGGCGCGGTGTAGTAGCTGCGCTGCCCGTTGGCCATCGCGAACAGGTGTGCCCCGACCGCGACGAGAGACTTGCCGGAGCCGGTCGGGGTGGCCAGGATGACGTTGGACCCCGAGGCCAGCTCCATCAGCGCCTCGTCCTGCGCCGGATACAGGGGGGTGCCCTGCTCGGCGGCCCACGCCGCGAACGACTCGTAGAGCGCGTCGGCGTCGGTCCCGGGTATTTCGAGCAGGTCGGTCAGATCCACTCCGACCACCCTAGTGGGCGCAGCGGGCGCAGCCCTCGTCAGACCTGCGCGGGTCAGGCCTTGTCGTCGCCGGAGGTGTCGTCGTAGCCGCCCTGTTCGGCCAGGAAGCGCTCGAACTCCGCGCCGAGCTCCTCACCGCTGGGCAGTTCGCCGTCGCCGGCCAGCAGGCTGGACTGGCGTTCCTGGGCGGTGACGAAACTGTCGTACTGGCGTTCCAGCGCCGTGACGACCGTCTCGACCTCCTCGTTGCCCGCGATGTGCTCGGCGACCTGCTCGCGCACACGCGCCGCGGCCTCGCCCAGCGCCGCCAGCGGCAGTTCCAGGCCCGCGTTGTCGGCCACGTTCTCCAGCAGGGTCTGCGCGGCCTCGGGGTAGTCGGTCTGGGCCAGGTAGTGCGGCACGTGCACGGAGAACCCGAGCGACTCGTGCCCGTGCTGGGCCATCCGGAACTCGAGCAGCGAGGACGCGCTGCCCGGCACCTGCAGCTCACCCGGCCAGCGCTGGTGCTCGCCGATCAGCGAGCGGTCCGAGGAATGCGCGGTCACGCCCAGCGGGCGGGTGTGCGGGATCGCCATCGGGATCGCGGACAGGCCGATCGTGCGCCGCACCCCGAGCTGTTCGGCCAGCAGCCGCACCGCGGTGGTGAACTTCTCCCAGCGCAGGTCCGGTTCCAAGCCTGCCAGCAGCAGGAACGGGGTGCCCGCGGTGTCGCGCAGGGCCCACAGGTTCAGCTCGGGCTCGGCGTATTCGGAGAAATGATCGGTCTTGAACGTCATCAGCGGACGGCGCGAGCGGTAGTCGAGCAGCTCGTCCACGTCGAAGGAGGCGACGAGCTCGGATTCGAGACTCTCGCGCAGATGGGTGGTCGCCAGGCGCACGGCATGACCGGCGTCGGTGAAACCCTCGAGGCCGTGCACCAGCACGGGGCCCGCGCCGTCGTCCGACGACAGCTGCGGTGCCGGGAACTCCAGCTCGTACATGTGCGACTGATCATCCATCGCGTACTCCTTCCTGCGCGGTCCACCAACGCTCGCGGCGGGGGAGGCGTTCTCCATTGTCCCCCACGCGAGCAGACGCATCGCACACGGCCGGAGGACGGCTCGTCCTGCTGCACAACAGCCGCCGCGGCCTCGACATTCCCGCGCGGCGTGGCGCCAGGTCTCGGATCGGCCCGGTGGGGCACAGTGGATGGTGTGAACGTGGCCGAAACGACACCGACCGGTACGGGCGCCGCGGGGCGCTCCCGGACGCGGCGCCGGGTGCTCGCCTGCGCGGCGGCGGTCTCGGTCGCGGCGCTGGCCGGGTGCGGGCAGAGCATCAGCGGGACGCCGGTCGCCCAGAGCGCGATGGCGGTGCGGCACGTCGACGGCGCGCTGGCCGATCTGCTGCCCGGTCCGCAGCAGTTCCCGGCCCGGTATCCGGCGGTGGTGCTGCCACCCCAGGTGGCGGCCGCGGCCGCCGGGGATCTCGACGGGGTCGGGGCGGGCGCCACCGTCAGCCCGGCCGACTGCACCCCGCCCGAGCCCGAGGCGGGCGCCGAACCGGCGGCCGTCGTGGTCGGTTCCGACGACGCGAGCCGCGCGACGCTGACCGTCGAGCTGTCCAGGACCGCCGAACAGTTCGCGCGGCTGCGCGACCGGCTCGGCGAGTGCGAGCAGATCCGTGTCGGCCGGGCCGGTGCGGAGTCGACCGTCACGACCGTGCTCGGCAAGACCGTCCCGGTGGGCGCCGAGGATGCGGTGTCGTTGCGGCGCACCGTGGTTCCCGATGTCGGTGGGGCCGGGCTGACACAGACGATGCAGACCTCGATCGGGCAGATCGGTGACGTGCGGATCACGGTGACGTCGATGACCTTCGGCGCCGGGCAGCCCGACGGCGCCGCTGTCGAGGAGATGTTCGCGACCGCCGTGCGCGGCGTGCGCGGCAGCTGAGGGCGCTTACCACGCGGCGGTGACAGATTCGTCGCGGCGGCGAGGCCGGGACCGGGATCGCTCCACAGCCGCGGCACCGTCAACAGGGCAGCAGAAAGCCCAGGTCGCGGGTCTGGGGTCGGTGTCGGCGGCGGGCACGGTGGGAGCCATGACACCGTCGACGAACTCCACCCGCCGCGCCAAGCGCACCGGTCCCTTCCCCCGGGCGCTCACCTGCGCCGAATCGACCCCCGCCTACCCCGCCGGTCTGCCACAGCCGCCCTTGCGGGTGCAGGACCCCGGCGAGCTGATCGCCGCGCTGCCCGCGATGCTCGGCTTCGTTCCCGAACGCTCGCTTGTCGTCGCCGTCCTGCACGGATCGGGACGCGGCGGCACCGCCGCGATCGAAGCGGTCGTGCGCTTCGATCTGGACGGGGTCTGCGATCCGCGGCGCATCGACCAGTTCACCGCGTGCGTGGGGTCGATCTGTGTGCGCGAACAGGCGACCGGGATCCTGGCGATCTTCGTCGACGACCGTGCGGAATCCGGGGTGACAGGGGCGCTGCGCGACGCGGCGCTGCTCGATGCGCTCGGCGCGGCGGGAATCGCGGTACGCGGGGCCTGGTCGGTGCCCGCGATCGTGGCGGGCGCACGGTGTCGTAGCCTGTTCGACCGGGCCGCCGGAGGTGTCGTCGGTGACCCGGCGGCCTCGCTGGTCGCGCTGTCGCACGTGCTCGACGGCAGGCAGATCCGCCGTTCACGCGGCGAACTGACGGCTCTGGTCGTGCCCGACCGGCAACTGTGCGCGCAGGTCCTGACCTGGCTCGGCCCCGCGGTGGCACGGCACCGCGGCGAGCTGTCCGCCGCGGTGCGAGCAGGGAACGGCGTGGCGTTTCAGCGCCGTTCCCTGGAATGGGTGCTGTGGCAGATCGCCGACACCGCGTCCGGTGCGCCGCGGGCCGACCGTGAACTCGCGCGACTGGCCGCGACGCTGCGCGACCGGCCGATCCGCGACGCGATGTACGGCCTGGCGCTGGGTGATCACGCCGAGGCGGCCGAGCAGTTGTGGGCCCAGCTCGCGCGGGCGACACCCGGCACCGACCGCGCCGAAGCCGCGGCGCTGCTGGGATTCAGCGCCTACGTGCGCGGCGACGGGCCGTTCGCCGGTGTCGCCCTCACCGCCGCGGTGGAAGCCGACGCCACCCACCCGATGGCGGTACTGCTGGAAACCTCGCTACAGAGTGGCCTGCGCCCGGAGCGGCTGCGCAAACTCGCCCACTGCGGTCAGCAGATCGCCGCGGACCTCGGGGTCGATATCGGCCCGATCGACCTGTGACGCAACCGGTTCCGCCGCCGGATCAGCGTGCGCTGTGCGCCTTGTCGCCGAGCGAACGCAGGAAGTCCCAGGCGTCGGTGACGATTTCGTCGAGATCGTTGTGCTCGGGCTGCCAGCCCAGCTCGGCGATCGCGCGGTCGCTCGAGGCGATGAGTACCGCCGGATCGCCTGCCCGGCGCGGCGCGTCGATCGCCTCGATCGGCAGGCCGGTCACCCGCTCGCACGCCGAGATCACCTCGCGCACCGAGAAACCCGTGCCCGAACCGAGATTGAGGATCCGGTGGCTGCCCGGCTGCGCCGAGGACAGCGCGAGCAGATGCGCCTGCGCCAGATCGCGGATGTGGATGTAGTCACGCACACACGTACCGTCCGGCGTCGGCCAGTCGGTGCCGTACACGGAGATGGCCTTGCGGTGGCCCAGCGCCACCTGCAACACGAGGGGGATCAGATGTGTTTCCACGACCCGGTTCTCGCCGAGACCGCCGTAGGCGCCCGCCACGTTGAAGTAGCGCAGGCTCGTCGCGGCCAGGCCGTGCGCCACCGCGTAGGAGGTGATGGCGTGATCGATGGCCAGTTTGCTCGCGCCGTAGGGATTGGTGGGGCGAGTGGGCGAGTCCTCGGTGATCGGCACCTGCTCGGGCTCGCCGTACACCGCGGCGGTGGAGGAGAACACCAGTCGCGGCGTCGCGGTCTCGCGGATCGCCTCGAGCAGCGTGAGGGTCTTCACCACATTGCCGTGCCAGTACTTCTCCGGCCGCTCCACCGACTCGCCGACCAGCGACTGCGCCGCGAAATGCAGGACACCGTCGAAGGATTCGGCACGCAGCAGCTCCGGCGCCGCGACCGCGATGTCACCGTCGACGAACCGGGCGCCCGCGGGGACACCGTCGGCGTTACCGGTCGAGAGGTCGTCGACGACGACCACCTCATGACCTTCTTCGAGCAGGACGGCGGCACAGACGCCGCCCACGTAGCCGGCGCCGCCGGTGACCAGAAGTTTCACGAATCAGACCAGCCTCACCTGGACGGCATGCGCCATCTCTTCGGACAGTTCGAAACCGGTGTGCCCCGGCACCGTGATCAGCACCGCACCCGGCTTGGTCTCCACGGTGACACGCGCGTCGGGCACCACACCCGCCTCGCGCAGCCTGCCGATGACCTCCGGGTCGGTCTGGATGTGCTCGGCCAGCCTGCGCACCACCACGGCGTGCAGCGTGCCGTGGGGCAGGTCGGACAGGCGCACGAGCGTCTCCTCGGCGGCGGGGGAATCGCCGAGGCCGAGCTCGTCCAGGCCGGGGATGGGATTGCCGTAGGGCGAGGTGGTCGGATGGTTGAGCACCTCGATCAGGCGCCGCTCCACCTCCTCGCTCATCACGTGCTCCCAGCGGCACGCCTCGGCGTGCACGTTCTCCCAGTCGAGGCCGATGATGTCGACCAGCAACCGCTCGGCGAGCCGGTGCTTGCGCATCACCGCGACCGCCATGGAGCGGCCCTTGTCGGTCAGTTCGAGATGGCGGTCGCCGGCGACCAGCAGCAGGCCGTCGCGTTCCATCCGCGCGACCGTCTGGCTCACCGTCGGACCACTCTGCTCGAGCCGCTCGGCGATCCGCGCCCGCAGCGGCACCACGCCCTCTTCCTCGAGGTCGTAGATGGTACGGAGATACATCTCCGTGGTGTCGACCAGATCCTTCACCTGTTACCCCTTCGTCGGCACGAATTCTACCCACGCGCGAACGCCCGTCCGCCCGCCGGACCGGCGGCCCTATTTCTACTGCATGTCAACGCCACACGGGGTCTGCTGCTTCCGGCTAGCGTGGCGAGCATGGTCACGCCGTCGCGCAGCGCAGAGTCCGGGACCGTCGTGTGGACCGAGCGATTCCTCGGCTACACCTGGACTCCCGAGCATCCGATGAAACCGGCGCGGTTGCAGTTCACCATGTCGCTGGCCGAAAGTCTGGGCGTGCTCGACGGTGTCGAGCCGCTGGCACCCGCCGCGGCGACCCAGGCCGACCTCATGCGGGTGCACAGCAGCTCCTATATCGAGGCGGTGCGCCGGGCCGATGCCGGGCCTGCGACGCCCGAGGACACCGTGTACGGCCTGGGCACCG
Organism: Nocardia sp. NPDC057663; assembly: GCF_042799895.1. Taxonomy (NCBI): domain Bacteria; kingdom Bacillati; phylum Actinomycetota; class Actinomycetes; order Mycobacteriales; family Nocardiaceae; genus Nocardia; species Nocardia sp. NPDC057663. Next base: position 63,437 of record NZ_JBHVHX010000026.1, read on the forward strand.
CCGACAATCCGGTCTTCCCGCACATGCACGAGGCGGCCTCGGTCATCGTGGGCGGCACGCTGGCCGCGGCCAGGGAGATCGCGGCGGGACGCACGCGGCGGGCGGTGAGCATCGGCGGTGGAATGCACCACGCCATGCCGGATTCGGCGGCCGGCTTCTGCATCTACAACGATGCCGCGATCGCGATCTCGTGGCTGCTCGATCACGGGTACGACCGCATCGCCTACCTCGATGTCGACGTCCACCACGGCGACGGTGTGCAACGCGCCTTCTACGCCGACCCGCGGGTCCTCACGATCTCGCTGCACCAGCACCCGGCGACCCTGTGGCCCAATACCGGCTGGCCGACGGAGACCGGGATCGGCGCGGCCGAGGGCACCTCGATCAACCTGCCGCTACTTCCCGGCACCCGGGATGCCCAGTGGCTGCGCGGGTTCCACGCGGTGGTGCCCGGCGCGGTGGCGGCGTTCCGGCCGCAGATCATCGTCAGCCAATGCGGGGTGGACACCCATCGGGAGGACCCGCTGGCCGATCTCGAGCTCACCGTGGACGGCCAGCGCGCGGCCTTCCTGGCCATGCGCGATCTGGCCGACCGCCATGCCGAAGGGCGGTGGCTGGCCGTCGGCGGCGGCGGATACGGCGTGGTGCGGGTGGTGCCGCGCGCCTGGACCCACCTGCTCGCCGCGGCGCTGGACCGGCCGCTGGCGCCGCAGACACCGGTCCCGGACGAGTGGATCGACCAGGTGCGCGCCGCGTCCCCGCGCGTGCAGCCGCCGACGAGCATGGGGGACGGGGGCGATACGGACTACCGGCCGTGGGACGGTCCCGGCGGTACCCCCGAAATCGGCGACGCCGGGCAGATCCGTGCCCAGCGGGCGGTCGACACCGCCATCACAGCCACCCGGCGGGCGAGTTTCGGCCTGCTCGGGCTCGACCCGGAGGATCCCCGTGACTGAGCCATTGCTACCCGACACCCCCGATACGCCGGCGAATCCGCCTGCGCCACCGCAACACTGGTACGCCGACGTGCTCGCGGCCGACGGCGGTGTGGTCCGGGTACGCCCGATCATGCCCGCCGACGCCGCGTCGCTGGCCGTGTTCCACACCGGGCTGTCGGACCGCACCCGCTATCTGCGCTATTTCGGTCCGTACCCGCAGATCTCGCCCAAGGACATGTATCGCACCACCCACGTGGACTATCACGACCGGGTGGGACTGGTCGCGCTGCTCGGCGACGCGATCATCGGCGTGGCCCGCTACGAACTGCTCGACCGGCCCGGCCCGCGCGCGGCCGAGGTGGCCTTCGTCGTCGCCGACGAGCACCAGGGCCGCGGCCTGGGATCGGTGCTGCTCGAACACCTCGCGGGCGCGGCGGCCGAGAACGAGGTGGTCGCGTTCGTCGCGGAGGTGCTCGCCGAGAACGAGGCGATGATCACAGTGTTCCGTGACGCCGGCTACCAGCTGCAGCGCAGTCGCGACGGAGCCGAGGTGCACCTGGAATTCGCCATCGACCCCACCGAAGCGCTGCGCACGGTCCGGGACGCGCGCGAGGCCGCCTCGGAGGCACGCAGTGTCGGCAATCTGCTCGCGCCCGGTTCGGTGGCGGTGATCGGCGCGTCGCCGGAGCGGACCAGGGTCGGCGGCGCGGTGCTGGCGAACCTGCTCGCCGGCGGGTTCCGCGGGCCGGTCTTCCCGGTGAACCCGAACCGGCGGTCGGTGCGGGGTGTCCATGCCTACGCGACCGTTCGCGAGATTCCCGACGAGGTCGACCTGGCGGTCGTCGCGGTGCCGCCCGCGGCGATCGGGTCGGTCCTCGACGACTGCATGGCCAAGGGCGTGAAGGGCCTGGTGGTGCTGACCGCGGGCTTCGGTGAGACCGGTCCGGCCGGTCTGGCCGCCGAACACGACCTGGTCGCCGCGGCCCGCGGCCACGGGATGCGGGTGGTCGGCCCCAGCGCCCTCGGCATCGCCAACACCGACCCCGCGGTCGGCCTCAACGCCACCCTCGCGCCGGTACTGCCCGAGCGGGGCCGGATCGGCTTCTTCTGCCAGTCCGGCCCGCTCGGCGCGGCGATTCTCGGCGAGGCCGCGGCCCGCAACCTGGGCCTGTCGACCTTCGTCTCGGCGGGCAACCGCGCCGATGTCTCCGGCAACGATCTGCTGCAGTTCTGGGACACCGCCGCCGACACCGAGGTGATCCTGCTGTACCTGGAGAGCTTCGGTAACCCGCGAAAGTTCTCCCGGCTGGCCCGGCGGGTGGCGCGGGGCAAGCCGATCGTCGCGGTGAGCAGCGGCAGGCTCGCCGCGGGCGCCGACATGGATCGCACCGTGGTGCGTGATCTGTTCACCCAGGCCGGGATCATCCAGGTCGACTCCATCTCCGAACTGTTCGACTGCGCCGCGCTGCTGGCCTGTCAGCCCCTGCCCCGGGGCCCTCGGGTGGCGGTGGTCGGCAACAGCGCCGCGCTGAACTGGCTCGCCATCGACGCCGCGCACAGCGAGGGCCTGGGCGTGCACCGGCCCGTGACCGCCGTGGACCGCGGGCCGGGCGCCCGGCCGACCGAGCGCGGCCCCGGCGGCACGCCGGTCGACGGGCCGGTGGATCTGGGGCCGGAGGCCACCCCCGCCGACTACCGGGAAGCGGTACTGGCCGCGCTGCGCAGCGACCAGGTCGACGCCGTGATCGTCGTCGTCGCCCCGCCGGTGCCGGTACCCATGGGCGGATTCGCCGACGCGCTGCGCGCCGCCGCGGCGGCCGCACCGGACAAGGACAAGCCGGTGCTGACGACCTTCGTCGCCGAGTCGGGCATTCCGAAGCTCCTGGCGGTCCGCACGACCGGCGGCGCGCCCGCACGCGGCTCGATCCCGTCCTACCCCGACCCGGAACGCGCGGCCAGGGCACTGGCCAGGGTCGAACGGTACGCGCGCTGGCGCGACCGGCCCGTCTCACCGGTGGTCCGGCCACCCGGCATCGACACCGCGGCCGCCGCGGCGCTGGTGGAGGGCTGGCTGGCCGAATCGGGCGGGCGCTGGCTCACCGACGAGGAAGCGGCAAGGCTGCTCGAGTGCTACGGCATCGACGTGGTCGAGTTCCGGGCCGTGCGTGACGCCGAGCAGGCCGTCGCGGCGGCCGAGGAACTCGGGTACCCGGTCGCGGCGAAGGCGACGGGCGAGCTGTGGCGGCGCAGGCCCGATCTGCTCGGGGTGCGACTGGATCTGTGGGCGCCCGATGCCGTGCGCCAGGCCTACACCGACCTGGTGGCGATCTGCGGCGATCCGCTGCTGCACGTGCAGAAGATGGCGACCAAGGGCGTCGGCTGTGTCCTGCGGGTCACCGACGACCCTTCGTTCGGGTCGGTGATCGAGTTCGGCCTCTCGGGCATGATCATCGACCTGCTCGGCGACCGCGCCTACCGGGCACTCCCGCTGACCGCCGAGGAATCCGCCGCACTGATCGACGCGCCGCGCGCCGCGCCGCTGCTGTCCGGCGGCCCGGCGGGTCCCGCGGTCGACAAGGCGGCGCTGGCCGAACTGGCGCAACGTATTTCGGCCCTGTTCGACGACATCCCGCAGATGCGCGAGTTGTCCTGCGACCCGGTGCTCGCCGCGCCCGCGTCGGCGGAGATCATCTACGCCCGCGCCAGGATCGGCCCGGAACCGAGCCGCTTCGACACCGGTCCCCGCCGCCTGGCCTGATCGAACAACGCCGACCGGCTCGCGACCCTGGAGGGGAGAGGTCGCGGACACCGGTCGGCGTTTCGGCAGACGACCCTGAGGGGGCCGTCGAGTAGGGATCAGCTGGCGTAGGCGCGCAGCCGGTCGGCGCGCTCACCCTTGCGCAGCTTGGACATGACCTCGCGCTCGATCTGGCGAACCCGCTCGCGGGACAGGCCGAACAACTTGCCGATCTGGTCGAGGGTGCGCGGCTGGCCGTCGTCGAGACCGAAGCGCAGGCGGATGACCTGCTGTTCGCGCTCGTCGAGGGTGGCGAGGACGCTGCGCACGTCGTGGTGCAGCAGGCCCGCGATGACCGCGCTCTCGGCGGAGGTGGCCTCGGAGTCCTCGATGAAGTCGCCGAGCGGGGCTTCCTCGTCGTTGCCGACAGGCATATCCAGGCTTACCGGGTCGCGGCTGTGGTCGAGCAGGTCGGCGATCTTCTCCACCGGGATGCCCGATTCGTTGGCGAGTTCGGCGTCGGTGGCCTCGCGACCGAGCTGCTGGTGCAGTTCACGCTTGATCCTGGCGAGCTTGTTGACCTGTTCGACCAGGTGCACAGGCAGCCGGATGGTGCGGCTCTGATCGGCCATGCCGCGGGTGATGGCCTGGCGGATCCACCAGGTGGCATAGGTGGAGAACTTGAAGCCCTTGGCGTAATCGAACTTCTCCATCGCGCGGATGAGTCCGAGGTTGCCTTCCTGGATCAGGTCGAGCAACGGCATACCGCGGCCGGTGTAGCGCTTGGCCAGCGAGACGACCAGGCGCAGGTTGGCCTCGAGCAGATGCGAGCGGGCGGACTGCCCTTCACGGACCAGAATCGCCAGATCACGCTTGCGGGTCGCCGATAACCGCTTACCGGTCTCGAGCAGGTGCTGGGCATACAGGCCCGCCTCGATACGCTTGGCCAGTTCGACCTCGTCGGCCGCCGTGAGCAGTGCCGTGCGGCCGATTCCGTTCAGGTACACGCGTACCAGGTCGGCTGCGGGGCTCTGGGCGTCGATATCGGACTCGCTGGGGCGCACACGAGTAGTGGCGGGGCTTGTCATGACTTGCCTCCTGTCGGTGGTGTCTCACTCCGATCAACGGACCCGACTTAGAGAAAGTTCCCGATTCCGTCGGTGATAAACCGCTCTGAGCTGCAGGTTCCCACCCTTACGGCTGAGAAGTTCCTGAGAAGAGCTCCGTGTGCGGAACTCGGTCCCCACCGGCCGTACGGCTCACACGGGCTGCACCAGTCCGTGACGTACCAATCCGGCGACGACGCCGAGGGCCTGGGCGGCGAATTCAGGGGTCACCTGTTCGGCGCCGTCGGCGAGGGCAAGCAGTTCGAGTAGTTCGTACAACGGCAGACCATCCGGTCGCATTCCCGCGACCAGGGCGACCGTCGACTCGTCGACCTCGTGCTGCCAGCGGGGACCGTCGCCGCGATGCAGCCGGGCCACCTCCTCGGTCCAGCCGTGTTCACCGGGCAGATACACCCGTTCCAGCGCGGTCGCCGGGCTCGGCGCGAAACGGGATGTCCAGGCGATGCTTTCGTCGGCGGCGACGCCGCGCAGCCACGCCGACCGCGCGAAATAGGCCGCCGCCTCGTTGCCCAGCGGATCGTCGAAACCGTGCATGAGATCCTCGGCCATCAGTTCGGTCGGGCCGTCGATGGCGTGCAGGTAGACGAACCCGAATCCGATTCCTTCCACGTCGGCGGCGTCGAACGCCGCCAGCCACTGCTCGGCGCGGGCCTGCGCGGCCGGGTCACGGGGGTCAAGGCCCGCGTCGCGCAGCCAGGTGCCGACGTAGAGCGCCGGGTCGGCGACATCGCGCTGCACGACCCAGGCGTCGACGCCGTGCGCGGGCAGCCAGGACGACACCCGCTGCCGCCAGTCCTGGCCCTCGACGTGCACCCAGGCGGCCAGCATGGCCGCGGTGCCGCCGGGTGCGAGCAGCTCGGGCGCCTGCCCGATGACCAGCTCGCTGGCGCCGTCGAGCGCGAGCCCGGAGTCGCGATAGGTGTGCTCGATGCGCGCAGGCCCGACGACGAACGGGGGATTGGCCACGATCTGATCGAAACGGCGGCCCGCCACCGGCTCGAACCAGGACCCTTCGAGCAGTTCGATGTCGAGTTCGTTCAGCGCGGCCGTGGCCTGCGCCAGCCACAGCGCCCGCGCGTTGACGTCGGTGGCGGTGACCCGGCCCGCGTACCCCGCGGCGTGCACGGCCTGCACGCCGCAGCCGGTGCCCAGATCCAGCACCGTGCCCACCGGCACGGTCGGCGTCGCCCGCAGCAGCGACAGCGACGCGTGCCCCACACCGAGCACGTGGTCCTCGGTCAGGGTGCGTCTGCGCATCGAATCGTCGAGGTCGGACAGGATCCAGCGGGTACCCGCGCCGGTGTCGAGCGGGCGCAGATCGAGGGCGGCCCTGAGCTCGTCGCCGTCGCGGGTCAGCAGACCCGCCGCGACGGCATCGTCGATCCGCACCGGTGACAGCGCCGCGGCGACCTCGCGTTCCGGCAGCGCGTCGCCGAGCAGCAGCAGCCGGATCAGCGTGCCCAGCTCACCGGCCGCCCGCGCCGCCCGGCGCACCGGCACCGGCTCCGAACGACCCAGTGCGGCATGCACATCGGGGCCGAGCGCCTCGACCAGCGTGTCGGCGTCGTAGCCGACCCGGATCAGCGCCGTGCGCAGGGCGGGGCACAGCGCGGTGAGCAGGGAACCGGTGGCGGCGGGGTTCGAAGGCACCCGATTACTCTGCCAGGGCCGCGCAGCGGGCGAACGACCCGCTCCGAGCGCGTGTCGCGGCGTGGTGTGAGTACCGGTATGGCGGCACGCGGGGAGGACGGCGCACGGGTGGGAGCGCCGGTACTGCGGCACGCGGGGAGGCGGCGCGGAGGTGATGCGAGCGCCGGGAGGAACGCGGGCGCGTCAGCCGGTGTACGGGTCGCGGCCGGTGACGCAGTAGAGCGCGCCGCCGGGATCGCGCATGACGATCCAGCGCTCGGCCTCGGCGACGCGGTCCGCTCCCAGAGATTCGTGCCAGGCGGCGGTGGCGGCGATGTCGGTGGAGGCCAGATCCACGTGCGCACCGGCCGGACGGGGATCGTCGAGGCGCTGGAGCAACAGCTGCAGTGGCTCGTCGACGCCGCGCAACCAGGAGAATTCGGGGCGGCGCGACGTCTGGTGCGTCCAGCCGGTCAGCGACCGCCAGAAGGCGGTATCGGTCGCGATGCCGGCGGGGGCCAGGTCGAGGCAGATCTGGTTCAGGCGGGTCACGGTGCCATCCGGTGCTGTCGACACGGTGACCGGCCGCGGGGGCGCGTCGTTCTTGACCGGGGTGAAGCAGAATGTCTGTCCGGCAGGGGATTCGAGCACGGTGTAGTCGGGCGCGACCAGGACGATGTGCGCGCCGAGCCCGGTCGCGGTCGCCACCGCGGCGGGGATGTCGTCGACATCGAGATCCAGGTGGATCCCACCGTCGTCACCGACCGCCTGCATCTTGACCCAGGCGGGCCCGGTGGCGGGCAGCAGCGTCACGAACTCGCCGTGCTCGCCGCGGGGCGCGGACACCGTGGAGCCGGTGACCGTCGCCCAGAATCGGACAGACTCGTCGAAACTGCCGGCAGGCCGATCGAGGAACGCCCACATCCAGCGAATCATGTTGCCTCCCTAGCAGCCCGCCACACCACGGGGTTACCGATGACAATCAGGTTATCCAGCTCGTCGGCACTGACGGCCGGATCGGGAATCGGCGCCGACGCCCAGGCCGCGGGTGCGATGGCGCTGCGCGTTCCGCCGTGACCTCGGTGAAGCCGGCCGGCGGCGTGGGTCGATGGCCGAATCCTGAACGGCCCCAGCGCAATCGCTCGTCCGGGAGTCGAGGTCGAGAGACCTCGGCCGGTCCGGTACCGCGCCGACACGAACGGTAGGCGTCCCGGCGCACGCTGTCGACCCGATTCCCGTGAGCTGGACGAGAAGCGTGAGCTGGACGAGAAGGCGGACGAGCTCGGCCTGCTCGGCGGGCCTCCCGCCGATGGCAGGATGTTGATGAAAGATGGCATCCCGGCCACTCGTTCGTGGCGCACAGATGCGGCACCCTGTTCCGGGTGACCGACCTCCGCGCACCCCTGCCGTCCACCGGCGACGAAGACTCGGCCGAATGGGCCATACCCGCACCTCGCTCCGTCACGGATATCGAGGACGGCGCTCCGGCGGCCATCGATCGACCCTCGGACAGCGAGATCGACGCGGCCCCGCGCGGTCGCTCGACCCTCCATCCCGCGTGGATCGTGGCGGGCGTCGGCTTCGTCGCCCTGCTCGGCGCCGCCGCGTTCCGCTCGGTGCCCAGCGTCCTGATCGACCCGCTGCACACCGAGTTCGGCTGGTCGCACGCCACGATCTCCACCGCCGTCTCGCTGAATATGCTGCTCTACGGCCTGATCTCGCCGTTCGCGGCCGCGCTGATGGATCGCTTCGGCATCCGCCGGGTGGTGTGCTCGGCGCTGGTGCTGATCGCGGCGGGCAGCGGGCTGACGGTGTTCATGACCCAGGCCTGGCAGCTGGTGGCGACGTGGGGGCTGCTGGTCGGGATCGGCGTGGGGTCGATGTCGATGCCGTTCGTGGCCACCATCACCGGGCGCTGGTTCGTGCGCAGCCGCGGTCTGGTCACCGGTGTGCTCACCGCGGCGGGCGCGACCGGTCAGCTGGTGTTCCTGCCGCTGGTGTCGATGCTGGCGCACGCGCACGGCTGGCGGTTGCCGTCGCTGATCGTGGCCGCGGTCGCGCTGGCCGTGGTGCCGCTGGTGTGGCTGTTCGTGCGCGACTATCCCAGCGACGCCGGGGTGCGGGCCTACGGCGCACCGCCCGGCTCGGACGCCGGTGCGCGGGTCCCGAGTACCGGGGGCGCCGGCCGGGCGCTACGGGTACTGGCCGTGGCCGCGCGCAGGCCCGGATTCTGGCTGCTGGCAGGCGGTTTCGCGGTGTGCGGAGCATCGACGAACGGCCTGGTCGGCACGCATTTCGTCACCGCGGCGCACGATCACGGGATGCCGCCGACCACCGCGGCCGGACTGCTGGCGCTGGTCGGGATCTTCGACGTGGCGGGCACGATCGCCTCGGGCTGGCTCTCGGATCGGGTCGATCCGCGCTACCTGCTGCTCGGCTATTACTCGCTGCGCGGGTTGTCGCTGCTGATCCTGCCCTCGCTGCTCGGCCCGCACACCCAGCCGAGCATGTGGGTGTTCATCGTCTTCTACGGTCTGGACTGGATCGCGACCGTCCCGCCGACGGTGCTGCTGTGCCGGGAACTGTTCGGCGCCGACGGCCCGATCGCCTTCGGCTGGGTGTTCGCCGCCCACCAGGTCGGCGCTGCCGTCGCGGCCACCGGCGCGGGGCTCATCCGCGACCTGCAGGGTTCCTACGACCTGGCCTGGTATCTCGCGGGCGCCCTGTGCGGGCTCGCGGCGCTGATGTCGATGCTCGTGCGCCGACCGGCGAAAACCGCTTAGTCAGCCTGCTACTCGATGGCCTTGTGCTGTCGAGCTTCCAAGGCGATCTGGTTGTTGCGGCCGTCCCAGCGGCTGGGTTCGTTCTTGGTGCGCGGCGGCCGGTCGTTGGCGATCAGCACGGCGATCCACGGCAGCGGCACCGAGGCGACGATGATCAGGATCGACAGCAGCGGGTTCTCGAAGGCGCTGTAGGCGATCGCGGCCAGGATCAGGCAGGGGATGCGGAACGCCATGATGATCGTGTAGCGGCGCACCCTGGCGCGATGCTGATCGTCGAGCGAAGGCGCGGCCTCGGTGATGAGCACGGGGTGCTTGGCATCGGCGCCGGGGAAATAGCCGCGCGAGCTGGGCGCGGCCGGCCTGGTCACCTCCGGGTCCGGGGTCGGCTCGTCGGCGCCGGAGGGCTCGCCGTAGGACTGCATACCCCGAGTCTCCCACTCGGCACCGGCGAACGCACACGCGGCTGGTCAGCGCTGCACGGCCGGGATGCGGCATCATGGAAGGCGTGAGTACAGACACTCTGGTACGCCCGGAAACCACGACCGACGAGACGACCGGCGACGACGTCCCCAAGTTCTTCCACTACGTGAAGAAGGACCGGATCGCCGAGAGTGCCGTGATGGGCACGATGGTCGTCGCACTGTGCGGTGAGGTCTTCCCGGTGACGCGCTCGCCCAAGCCCGGTTCGCCCGTGTGCCCGGACTGCAAGAAGGTCTACGACGGTTTGCGCAAGGGCGGCGACTGAGCGGTTTCCGCGGCCGGCATGGCCGGCGCCTCCGGTGAGGCGTCGGCCGGTTCCTCGTCGCCGCGCACCTGGTTGGTCAGCCACTCCTTGACCTGCTCCATCCTGGTCGCCCGCGCGGGCCAGAACTCCTGCACCGCGGCGTTGAACTCCGCGCCCAGAATCACCGCGAAGCCGAGAAAGTACGTGAACAGCAGGAACGCGATCGGGGTGGCCAGCGCGCCGTAGCTGACGCCGGTGGCGGTGATCCAGGACAGGTAGCGCCGCAGCAGATCGCTGGCCCCCATGAAGAACACCCCGGCCACCAGCGCGCCGCCGAACAGCCGATGCCACGGCAGCGATTTGTGCAGGGCCAGCTTGTAGAGCGTGGTGAGCCCGACGATCAGCAGCAGGCCGACGATCGGGTAGTAGAACGTGTCGATCAACCGCAGCCCGGGTTCACGCCAGGTGTCGGGCAGGACCCGGCCGATCCGGGTGGGGCCCAGCGCGATCACCGGCAGGATCAGTACCGCCGCCACCAGGAACTGCACGTACAGCAGCAGCGCGAAGATCCGCTGCCAGACGGGATGGCGGGCGTCCTGCTGATCGTGGGCCTCCACGATCGCGTCGACGAAGGTCGCCATCGCCGAGGAACCCGCCCACAGCGACAGCACGAAACCCACCGACACCACCGCGCCGCGACCGCGGCCGAGCACGTCGTCGACGGTCGGCTCGATCAGGTCGGAGACGACCGAGGGGCTGAAGAACTCCCGGCTGAACGCGATGATCTTGGCTTCCACGATCTGCACCGTGTCCGGTCCGAACAGCCCGCCCACATAGCCGAGGCTGCCGAGCAGCCCGAGCAGCAGCGGCGCGAGCGAGAGTGTCTGCCAGAACGCGGCCGCCGCGGACTTGGCGAAAATGGAGTTGTTCCAGCTCTTGAGCGCCACCCGGACCACCAGCCGCCACGCCACGGCGGGCCAGCGCACCCACCACGCGTGTTCGCGGAGACTTTGCCCGACGGGCTCTGCGGCGGTCGCGGGCAGCGCGGGGGAACCGCTCGGCTGGTGCGCCTGCGGTGGGTGCGCCGCGTCGGCTGCCCGGACCTGGTCGTTGTTCATCTCGCGTCAAGCATCCCGCACGAACCGGATCCGTGGGGAACGGGCCAGGCATCGTGTCGGCGGGTAACAGGTAAATGGCCGGTGACCTCGGGCGGTGTTGTGATGCCTGTCGCCCACCCCGCGTCGGTTTGGCGACACGCCGCACCGGGCGGCTAGGGTCATCTGCGTGACTGGGTCGGGTGACGCCGCTGCGGCGAGGGATGCGGGTACACCGGGCGATGCGGCTGCCGGGGGTGCGTCGGGGGGTTCCCTGCGCGCGTGGCAGCGGCGCGCGCTCACGAAGTACCTGGCCACCAAGCCGCGCGATTTCCTCGCGGTCGCCACGCCGGGCGCGGGTAAGACCACCTTCGCGCTGCGGGTTGCCGCAGAGTTGCTGGCCGACCGTACGGTGGATCAGATCACCGTCGTCGCGCCCACCGAGCACCTCAAGCACCAGTGGGCCGGCTCGGCCGCCCGCTCGGGCATTCAGCTCGATTCCCGGTTCTCCAACTCCACCGGCGGCACCTCGGGTGACTATCACGGCGTGGTGGTGACCTACGCGCAGGTCGCGGCCCACCCCACCCGGCATCGGGTGCGCACCGAGAATCGCCGCACATTGGTGATCCTCGACGAGATCCACCACGCGGGCGACGCCAAGACCTGGGGCGAGGCCACCGAGGAGGCCTTCGGCGACGCGACGCGCCGCCTCGCGCTGACCGGAACCCCGTTCCGCAGTGACGATTCCAAGATCCCGTTCGTCACCTACGAGCCCGACGAGGCCGGTTTCCCCCGCTCGCGCGCCGATCACTCCTACGGCTACGCCGACGCGCTCGCCGACGGCGTCGTGCGCCCGGTCGTGTTCCTGGCGTATTCCGGCGACGCGCACTGGCGCGACAGCGCGGGCGAGGAACACACCGCCCGCCTCGGCGAACCGCTCAGCGCCGAACAGACCGCGCGTGCCTGGCGCACCGCGCTCGACCCGGCCGGTGACTGGATCTCGGCGGTCCTGCGCGCGGCCGACACCCGCCTGCGCCAGCTGCGCGCCTCCGGCATCCCCGACGCCGGTGGCCTGGTGATCGCCACCGACCAGGAACGGGCCCGCGACTACGCCGAACTGCTCGAACACATCTCGGGGGAGCGGCCGACGGTGGTGCTCTCCGACGACCCGCAGTCCTCGCAGCGCATCGGTGAGTTCGCCGCGGGCACGCAGCCGTGGATGGTGGCGGTGCGCATGGTGTCCGAAGGTGTCGACGTGCCGCGGCTGGCCGTCGGCGTCTACGCCACGAGCGCGTCGACGCCGCTGTACTTCGCGCAGGCCATCGGCCGTTTCGTGCGTGCCCGCAGGCCGGGCGAGACGGCGAGTGTGTTCCTGCCGTCGGTACCGGTGCTGCTCGACCTGGCCGCCCAGCTGGAGTTGCAGCGCGATCACGTCATCGGCAAGCCGCACCGCGAGAAGAACGCCCTCGACGACGAACTGCTGATCGACGCGAACAAGACCAAGGACGAGCCCGGCGAGGAGGAGAAGTCCTTCGTCGCGCTGGCCGCCGACGCCGAACTCGACCAGGTGATCTACGACGGCTCCTCCTTCGGCACCGCCACCATCGCCGGCAGCGACGAGGAAGCCGACTACCTGGGCATCCCCGGCCTGCTCGACGCCGACCAGATGCGGGCCCTGCTGCGCGACCGGCAGACCCGTCAGCTCGCCGACCGCAGCGCCGCCCAGGAGGCCGCACCCGCGCCCGCCGCGGTCGCCGAACGAATCGCGACCTCCGACAAGCTGGGTGAACTGCGCCGCGAACTCAACAGCCTGGTCGCGATGCACCACCACCGCACCGGTAAGCCGCACGGCGTGATCCACGGTGAACTCCGCCGCGAATGTGGCGGTCCCCCCACGGCATTGGCGTCTGTCGACCAGCTGGGTGAGCGGATCGCGGCACTGCGTCGCCGGTAGCGGTCACGGTGCCGACTGCGGACCGCGACGACGGCGCCGCGGTCACCGTGGCGGCTCGCTGCGTGCCGATGTGGAGGTCGCCCAGGATCGCGGGCGGTATCTGTCGAGTGATCCGCCGCGTTCGACAGCGGCCGCCGAGCTCGGTGCCTAGATCGTCGTCGCCGCTGAGAGAACCTGCAGTGCGCTGTCCACCGCGGCACTGAGTTCGGCGTGGTCGACGTCGTCCCTGGCCTGGATCGACAGGCCGAAGAGGACGGTGCTGTAGAACGCGGCCAGCGCGGCCGAGTCGGTGTCGGGTTTCAGGTCGCCGTCGGCGACACCGCGGTCGAGCCGGGCGTGGATGTCCGCGGTGGTGTGGCGGCGGGCCTCAGCGAGGAATTCACGGACCGCTGCCGTCCGGGTGGTGTAGGTGGCGCCGGCGAGGACCACCATGCAGCCGTGCGGCAGACCGGGATCGGTGTAGGTGGTGATGTTGTCGCGCAACATCGCCTCGATCGCGGCGTAGGCGGTCGGTTCCTCGCGCAGCGCCCGCGCCGTGCGCGACCCTTCGGTGCGGCCGTAGAGCTCGACGGCGGCGCGGAACAAGGCCTCCTTGTCGCCGAACGCGGCGTAGAGACTGGGGGAGTTGATGCCCATCGCCGTGGTGAGATCGGCCATCGAGGCGCCGTCGTAGCCGCGTTCCCAGAACACCTCCATGGCCCGCCGCAGGGCGACGTCGCGATCGAAGCCGCGCGGGCGGCCGCGTTCTGCCATGACAAACCTTTCTGTGCCGATCGGCAAATATACCGCGTCCGACAGCGGTTCGAACCTTTCTGTGACGATCGATAAGAAACTCTTGACGCCGGTTCTCGCGTGCGCTTGTCTTTTTATGTATCGACCACTACAGAATTGGAGCATGCCAGATGACGAACAGCACCACCGTGGCCCTGGTGACCGGCGGCAGCCGGGGGATCGGCGCCGCCATCGCCCGCAAGCTTGCCGCGGGCGGCGCCGATGTGGCGTTCACCTACCAGCGCGACGAGATCGCGGCGAAGTCGGTCGCCGCGGACATCGAGGCGCTGGGCAGACGCGCGCTGCCGATCCAGGCCGACAGCGCCGACGCCGCCCAGGTCGTCGCCGCCGTCGACCGGACCGCGCGAGACCTGGGCGGCCTGGATGTCCTGGTGAACAACGCGGGCATCTTCCCGGCCAAGCCGTACGAGGAATTCGGGCTCGACGAGATCGACCGCGCGCTGAACATCCACGCGCGCGCACCGTTCGTCGCAGGCCAGGCCGCCCTGGCTCACCTCGGCGAGGGCGGCCGGATCATCTCCATCGGCTCGAACCTGACCGACCGCGCGCTCTTCGGCGGCCTGGCGCTGTACAACCTGAGCAAGTCGGCGCTCAACGGCTACACCAAGGCGCTGGCCAGGGAACTCGGCCCGCGCGGTATCACCGTCAACCTGGTCCAGCCGGGGCCGACCGACACCGATATGAACCCGGCGGGCAGCGACCATGCGCCCACACAGCGCGAATTCAACGCGCTCGGCCGGTTCGGCGCTGCCGAGGACGTCGCCGATCTGGTCGCCTTCCTGGCCGGACCGTCGGGCCGGACGATCACCGGGGAAGTCATCACGATCGACGGCGGTACCAACGCCTGAGTGGCGGGAAAATCGCAGGTGGCGGTGGGGTGGGGGCGCGGGTCGGGGCCCCCCACCCCCCGGGGGGGGGGCGGCCCGGCGGGGGGGGGGGGGGAGATAACTGGGC
>NZ_JBHVHX010000027.1:0-68343 GCF_042799895.1 Nocardia sp. NPDC057663
CACCGTTGCTTGCTCCTTCGTCGCCTACGCAACGGCGCCTGACCGGCGGGACGGCGGCCGACGGCCGCTTCGCGGCCTGCCCCTCCTCGAGGTCGGGGCGTGCGGGGTCGGGAGTGCTGGAAGCGACGGCGCGGTGTGGTGTGTGTACCCGCGAGTAGGTAGCTCCGAACTGCGGATTATTCTTCCCCGCATGCCGTATTTGGAGCGCTCCGGTGATGTGTTCGTCCTCTACCTCGGGAACGAGGGTGAGACCGACAACGAGAACCGTTTCTCGCCGGACTGGATCGATGCCTTCCACGCCGCACTCGACAAGGTCGAGGGCTCGGAGGGCGCTGCCGCGCTGGTCACCGTCGCGACCGGCAAGTTCTACAGCAACGGCCTCGACACCGACTGGCTGTTCGGCAACCTCGACAAGATCCACGGTTACCTGGACCGCGTGCACACCCTGTACACCCGGCTGCTGACCTTCCCGATGCCGACGGTCGCCGCCGTCAACGGCCACGCGTTCGGCGCGGGCGCGATGCTGGCCTCGTCCCACGACTTCCGGGTGATGCGCGGTGACCGCGGCTTCTGGTCGCTGCCCGAGGTGCACCTCGGCATGCCCTTCACCATCGGCATGAACGCCCTGCTGAAGGGTCGTCTCAGCAACCAGGTGTGCGTGCAGGCCATGACCACCGGCCACCGCTTCAACGCCGACGAGGCGATCGCGGCAGGCATCGCCGACGCCAAGGCCGACGCCGACGAGGTGCTGCCCGCCGCCATCGGGCGCGCCGCCGCCCTGACGAGCCTGCGCAAGCCGATCACCCCGATCATCAAGACCGCGCTGCACGCCGAGACCCTGGCCGCGCTGGCCACCCCCGTCACCCCGGAGAACCTCCCCTTCGGCAGCTGACCGCTCGCCGGTGCGCTCGTGACACCCCGTAATGCAAGACTGGGGGGTATGGCACTCTCGCGCACCGGCGAATTTTCGGCCACCGCCTCCGATGCCGCCATCAGCGCGGCCTCGGCGGAGCTGATCGGCCTCTCGCACGCGATCCACGCCGAACCGGAGCTCGCGTTCGCCGAGACGCGCAGCGTCGCCAAGATCCTCGCCCCGCTGGCCGAGCGCGGTTTCGACGTCACCACCGGCATCGCGGGCCTGCCGACGGCGTTTCGCGCCGTCTACGGCAGCGGCCCGCTGACCGTCGGCATCTGCGCCGAATATGACGCGCTGCCCGAGATCGGGCACGCCTGCGGGCACAACATCATCGCCGCGTCCGCGGTCGGCGCCGCCATCGGACTCGCCGAAGTCGCTGATCAGCTCGGTCTGACCGTCGTCGTCCTCGGCACGCCCGCGGAGGAGAGCGGCGGCGGCAAGGTGCTCATGCTCGACGCGGGCGCCTTCGACGACCTCGCGATGGCGATGATGGTCCACCCCGGCCCCGCCGACATCGTCGGCGCCCGCTCGCTGGCACTGGCCGATCTGTCCATCGTCTTCCACGGCCGGGAAGCCCACGCCAGCGCCGCCCCCGAACTCGGCCGCAACGCCGGCGACGCGGTGACCCTGACCCAGGTTGCCGTTGGCTTGCTACGCCAGCATTTACGCCCTGGCCAGCAACTGCACGGTATAGTCGCTGACGGTGGCGTAGCCCCCAACATCGTGCCCGGACGGGCGGAGTTGCTGTACTACCTCCGCGCGGCCGATTCCGCGTCACTCGACGACCTGATGCGACGAGCGAAAGCGTGTTTCGAGGCGGGCGCCCTGGCAACCGGCTGCACCCACGACATACGGACGCTCGCGCCCACCTATACCGAGCTCACCCCCGATCCGGTTCTTTCGGCTGTCTACCGCGCGCAGATCACCGGATTGGGCAGGGTGCCGATCGCGCCCGAGCTCGAGGTGCTGCGTCCACTCGGGAGCACCGACATGGGCAACGTCACCAACGTGATCCCCGGCATCCACCCGGTGATCGGCATCGATGCCGGTGGCGCGGTGACCCACCAGCCGGACTTCGCCGCGGCCGCGGTGAACGCCTCGGCGGATCGGGCGGTACTCGACGGCGCGCTGGCGCTGGCGCGTACCGCTGTCGCAATAGCACGCGATGAAGTACACAGAGACAGGTTGTTGCAACGGCTGGTCGACCGACAGGAGGACATTCGGTGAGCATTTCCGGCTATTCGGGCACCGCGCGCGCAGGCGCAGAGGCGCTATCGGTGGGCGTGGGCGCCCACTCGATGATGCGCGAGAACGCGGCGTGTCCGACCATGCCGGACACCGGACGAATCGACATGTCAGGATCCGAAATCGTCGACGCGTGGCTGGCCGAGCACACGGCCGACCTCGTGCAATGGCGCAGACACATCCACGCAAACCCCGAACTGTCGCGCGCGGAGTTCGCCACCACCGAGTTCGTCACGGGCTGGCTGAGCAAGGCCGGGCTGACCTGGGAGGTACTGCCCGGTGGCACCGGTTTGATCTGCGACCTCGGGCCGTCCGACAAGCCGCGGATCGCCCTGCGCGCCGATATGGACGCGCTGCCCATGCAGGAATTCACCGGCCTGAGCTTCGCCTCGACCGTGCCGGGCGTCTCGCACGCCTGCGGCCACGACGCGCACACCACGGTGCTGATCGGTACCGCGCTCGCGCTCGCCGAGGCGCAGGACACGCTGCCGGTCGGCGTGCGGCTGGTGTTCCAGCCCGCCGAGGAAGTGATGCCGGGCGGCGCGATCGACGCCGTCGCCGCGGGCGCGATGCAGGGTGTCGACCGGATCTTCGCGCTGCACTGCGATCCGCGGCTCGAGGTCGGCAAGGTCGGGCTGCGGACCGGCGCGATCACCTCGGCCGCCGATACCATCGAGCTGGTTCTCGACTCGCCCGGCGGGCACACCTCGCGCCCGCATCTGACCAGCGATCTGGTCTACGCGATCGGCACCGTGATCACCGGGCTGCCCGGGCTGCTGAGCCGCCGGGTCGATCCGCGTACCAGCACCGTGATGGTGTGGGGCGCGGTGAGCGCGGGCAAGGCGCCCAACGCCATCCCGCAGACCGGCATGCTCACCGGCACCGTCCGCACCGGCGACCACGCCACCTGGCTGCTGCTGGAACCCCTGGTCCGCGAGATAGTCGACGGCCTGCTGGCCCCGACCGGCGTGCGCTACCAGCTCAACTACAAGCGCGGCGTCCCGCCGGTGGTCAACGACCCGACCTCGACCCTGATGTTCGAGAACGCCGTCCTGGCGATGGGCCCCGACGCACTGGCCGACACGCCGCAGTCCGGCGGCGGCGAGGACTTCTCCTGGTACCTGGAGGAAGCCCCTGGCGCGATGGGCCGCCTCGGCGTCTGGTCCGGCACCGGCGAACAGCTCGACCTGCACCAGCCGACGTTCGACATCGACGAACGCGCACTGGCAGTCGGCGTACGAACCCTCACGAACATCGTTCTCCAGGCATAGCTGTTCCGCCTCTCCGCGACTCATGGCCGGACTCGCCAGCCGCTGACGAATCGTCGGCGGCTGGCGGGAGCTGAGGCGGTTGGGTTACTCCGTACCCGGTGAGTTACCCATGTACTTCTTTCAAGCGCCCGGGCCCACGTTCTTGCTGTTGCGGGTGCGCAGGGCGTGCACGTAATCCTCGGGGGCGCCCGCCTTTTCGGCGGCATCGGCGATGACGCCGATGTAGCGCGCCGAGGGGAGCCCGCCCTCGTAGGCGTCGAGCACGTACAACCAGGCCAGCCGGGACTCGCCCTGGGTGCCGGTGACGCGGATCCGGATCTTCTTGTGGATGCCGAAGTCGGAGCCTTCCCAGCGGTCGAGGCGCTCCTCGTCCTCGGGGGAGACGTCGTAGAGGACGACGAATACCCGGGAGCCCGGATCTTCGACGACGGTGGCCAACGGCCCTTCCCAGCCGATGTCGTCACCGGCGAAGGTCAGGCGCCAACCTTCCAGCCACCCGGTCCCGGACATGGGCGAATGCGGGCAGCGTTCCAGCATCTGCGTCGAGTCCATGTTGGACCCGTAAGCGGCATAGATCGGCACCTGACGAACTGTAGCCAATAACCGCAGCGGAATTCCTGTCTCCCACCCAGATCGGCTGACGGTCACAGTCGTGGCGTGGCCGAACACGCCGAACTTGTTCACCGATCCGACCCGGGGCTGTCACTGCGCACCTGAAATGATGGGGCGACAGTACGGGCGGGTCCTCACAAGGGACGCGGCCGATCAGGCGAATACAGGGAGCGTGGCTGTGGCACGGATTGCGATCATCGGTGGCGGACCGGCGGGATACGAGGCGGCGCTGGTAGCGGCCCAGCACGGGGCGTCGGTGACCCTGGTGGACGCCGACGGCATCGGTGGCGCGTGTGTGCTGTGGGATTGCGTGCCGTCCAAGACCTTCATCGCCTCGACCGGTCTGCGCACCGATCTGCGCCGCGCGCGTGACCTCGGCATCACCCTCGACGCCGACCAGGCCAAGGTTCACCTGCCCGAGGTGAACGGACGCGTGAAAGCGCTCGCGCTGGCGCAGTCCGCCGATATCCGGGCGAAGCTGCAGGCCGCGGGCGTGCAGCTGCTGTCGGGCCAGGGCGAATTGGTCGGTCCCGCCCCCGGATTGGCGCACCGCGTCCGCGCGACGTCGGCCGACGGCAGCACCGAGGAGTTCGAGGCCGAGGTCGTGCTGATCGCGACCGGCGCCAGCCCGCGCGTGCTGCCCGGCGCCGAGCCCGACGGCGAGCGCATCCTGAACTGGCGTCAGCTCTACGACCTGCCGGAACTGCCGGAGACCCTGGTCGTGGTCGGTTCCGGTGTCACCGGTGCCGAGTTCGTCTCGGCGTACACGGAGATGGGCGTGCGGGTGAAGCTGGTCTCCAGCCGTGACCGGGTGCTGCCGGGCGAGGACGCCGACGCGGCGCTCGTGCTGGAGGAGGCGCTCGCCGAGCGCGGTGTGGAACTGGTCAAGCACGCCCGCGCCGACGCGGTCGAGCGCACCGCCGAGGGCATCGTGGTGAAGCTGTCCGACGGGCGCACCGTGACGGGCTCGCATGCGCTGATGACCGTCGGCTCCACCCCGAACACCCAGAACCTGGGCCTGGACCGGGTCGGCATCGAACTCGATCGCGGCGGATACCTTCGCGTCGACCGGGTTTCGCGCACCTCGGTGCCCGGCATCTACGCCGCGGGTGACTGCACCGGCCTGCTGCCGCTGGCCTCGGTGGCCGCCATGCAGGGCCGGATCGCGATGTATCACGCGCTGGGCGAGGGCGTGAGCCCGATCCGGTTGAAGACGGTGGCCTCGGCGGTGTTCACCCGCCCGGAGATCGCGACGGTCGGCGTCAGCCAGACCGCCATCGACAACGGCGAGGTGCCCGCGCGCACGGTGATGCTGCCGTTGAACACCAACCCGCGCGCCAAGATGTCGGGGCTGCGGCGCGGCTTCGTGAAGATCTTCTGCCGCCCGGCGACGGGTGTGGTGATCGGTGGTGTCGTCGTCGCGCCGATCGCCTCGGAGCTGATCCTGCCGATCGCGCTGGCGGTGCAGAACAACCTCACCGTCACCGATCTGGCGCAGACGTTCTCGGTGTATCCGTCGCTGACCGGTTCGGTCACCGAAGCCGGTCGTTTGCTGATGCGCCACGACGACCTGGACTGACTCGTGCCCGCCGGAATGTGAGGCGGGTCACCGGCATGGCAGGTTTCGAATTGTCTTGTTCGACAACGTTCGTCGCCGTTCCCCGGCGGTGATCTCCCCGGGTGTTTGCCCAGGCGGCGCGAATCTTACTGCTGCGTTGCCTGTCCCGCGCTCATGTGGTTGACTCACGGCCGAGGCGCGATCAGATTGTGATCGTGTGGTGGAGTAGTGGGGGATTCCCTCCGGGAAAGGGATAAGCGAAAAGTGAAGCATCGTAAGCCGAGTCGGGCGCAGCGAGCGATGGCAAGCACGTCGTTGCCCCTGGCTGCTGCAGCCGCCGTGGCAACCCTTCTTGCGGCTCCCGCCGGCGCGGTCCCCAGCGACCAGCCGACGACGCCGGCCACACCGGCTCCTGCGCAGCCGGGCACCGAGCAGCCTTCGAACGAGGTGCCGGAGACCGGCACCCCCGAGCAGACGCAGCCGGAGACCCCGGAGAATGTGAAGCCGGGCGAGACCAAGCCGACGCCGGCCCAGCCGGGCGTCACCAGCCCCGCGCCGGGTCAGCCGGGCCAGGCCACGCCTGCCAAGCCGACCCCGAGCCAGCCGGGTGTCACCACGCCGCGCGTCGCACCGCTGCCGGTGCCGGGTCAGACCGGCCAGGGCAGCCAGGCGCAGCCTGCCGTGTCGCCGGAGCGCGCGGGCACCACGCCCGAGCAGGAGACCACCCCCGGTCAGCCGGGCACCGCAACCCCCGGTCAGCAGTCGCAGGGCCAGCCCGCGCAGCCGTCGCAGGCGCAGCCGACCGTGCCGTCCGGCCAGGGCGCGGGCGCCGATGCCGAGGACGAGGGTTCCGACAAGCTCGTCCAGACGCCGACCTGGCAGGCGCCGCACTTCTCGGACGCTCCGGCCGCGCCGGTCGTCGAGATGGAAGGCCCGCACCAGGAGCTCGGTCTCTCCGTCGACGGCGGCGGCGTGCTGCCCGGTGTCGTGAACACCCACCACTACAACAACGCCTCGGGCTACGTCGGCACCGTCGGCTACCGCACGCCGACCGGCTACGGTGACGCGGGCGTCTCGGTCGAGTACATCGGCGAGAACTCGGTCAAGGTCACCACCTACAACGGTGGCGACGGCCGTGCCGACAACACCACCGTGACCGTCCTCGACACCACCCAGGCCAACCTGGCCAAGGCGGCGGTCGAGAACTGGATCAAGGCGCAGCCGGGTGGCGTTGCCGCGATGGAAGCCGCCGCGAAGGCTACACTTCCGGTGCCGGGGGAGCTACTTCAGACGGTGAACGTCGCAGGTGTCACCACCCAGTGGGGTGGCTCGCTCCAGTACTGACACGCAGTACGTCGTGTGGGGCGGTCGGGTGCGACCGCCCCACACGTGTGTCCTGGGGAAAGGATTGGACTTGGGCACCGACGGTGACGACAACGAGCGCGGGAATCAACGACCCGCGGCCGGATTCGGTCCTCCCGTAGGCGGTTTCGGGCCGCCGGTCGACGACGAGCCCGCCGGTTTCGGTGGGCCGCTCGCCGCGGCGCCGCCGCCTGCCCCGCCGGGTTCGCTACCGGAGATGGGCTGGCGTCCGGCCGGTCCGCCCGCGTCGGGTCCACCTGCCGCGCCCGCGCCGGGTCCGTTCGGCGCGCCCGTCGCCGGGACACCGCCTGTCGCGCCGCCGCCCGGTCCGCCCACGATGCCGCCGCGACCTCCGGTTCAGCCGCCGCGCAACCAGTCCGCGCCGACTTCGGTCTTCGGCGATGCGGTGGTCACGCCGCCGCCCCAGGGTGTCCCACCGCGCCCCGGGAACGACGCCTCGCCGTTCGGTGCGCCCGACCCGCGAGTCAGCGCGCCGTCGGAGGATCAGACCGTCCGATTCACCGGTGAGCCGCCGCAGCGCCGGGACAGCTCGCCCTTCGGTGACTCGGTGCCGGTGAGCTCGGGTCGCGAACTCACCGAGGTGATCCGGCGCGGCCGGCCGGGACCGCGCGCGGAAGCTCCCGCCGAGCCCGCCTCCGAGACCGTGCGCATGTCCACGCCGGAGATGGTGCGCCAGCCCGCGCCCGAGACCACGCGCGCGCCGATCGCCGAGGAAGCCAAGGCCGAGGACAGGGCCTGGTGGAACAGTCCCGACGAGAGCGGCGGGGTGCCGAAGCCGCCCGCCGAACAGGGGCTGTCCTGGGCCGATGATCCGATCGCCCGCAGGCTCGCGCCGAAGACCCCGGTCGCACCGGTCAGCGAGAAGAAGGAAACCGACCAGCGGCTGCGCTGGATCATCGGTGGCGCGGTGGCCGCGGTGCTGCTCGTTGTCGCGCTGGTGCTCACGATCGCGCTGGTCAAGCGCGGTGGTGGGGACGACCCCGGCGTCACCGCGGCGCCGACCACCTCGGCCGCGATCCCTGGCTTCAGCTGCACACCGATGTCGGAGCAGGCGGTGACAGTCGGCAACGGTCCAGGCGACACCTCGTCGGGTGCCAAGGCGATCCTCGGCTTCCAATACGCGTTCTATGTCGACCGCTCCGGTACGAAGGTGCGCGAGTACGCGGCGCCCGATGGGGTCATTGCGCCGGCCGAGACCATCCAGGGAGCGATCGATGCCCAGATCCCCGTCGGCTCCAAACACTGCGTGAAGATGCGCGAGACCAGCCCGGGCCAGTTCGACGTGGAACTGCGCGAATGGCATCCCGACGGCAACTTGATCACCTATCCGCAGGTGATCACGACCACGAACACCGACGGAAAGTGGCGGGTCAGCTCCATCGCCACTCGATAGCGTCTCATTATTTGGGAGTGCAGTTTCACATTCTGGTGAGCGATATGCAATCGTAGGATGATTGCTTCCCTTGGTGTACCCCGGAGGTTTCCATGTCGCTGACCACTCCATTGGCCGGCAAGCTCGCGGGCTTGCAGAGCTCGGCGATCAGGGATCTGCTCAAACTCACCGCGCGCGCCGACGTCATCAGCCTGGCGGGCGGGCTGCCGGACGCGGCGCTGATGCCGCGCGAGCGGATCGCCGTCGCCGCCGAATCCGCGCTGGCCGATGCCGCGGTCCTGCAGTACACCGAGTCGCCCGGCCTGCCCGCGCTGCGCGCCGTGATCGCGGCCAGGGAGACTGCCAGGATCGGCCGCACGGTGCCGGTGGACGAGGTGTTCATCACCCACGGTTCCCAGCAGGCGCTGTCACTGCTCGCCGAGGTCCTGCTCGATCCCGGCGCACTGGTGATCGTGGAGGATCCGGCGTATGTCGGTGCGCTGCAAGTGTTCCGGGCCGCGGGTGCGCGCATTGTCGCCGTGCCGCTGGACTCCGACGGCATGCGCATCGACGTCCTGGAGGACCTGCTGGCCGCGGGCGAGCGCCCGGCCGTCGTGCACACCGTCTCCAATTTCCACAACCCCGGCGGCGTCACCCTCGCCCCCGAACGCCGCCGCCGTCTCGCGGAACTCGCTGAGGCACACGGCTTCTGGGTCATCGAGGACGATCCGTACGGCGAGCTCTGGTTCGACCGGCCCGCGCCCGACCCGGTCGCCGCCTATTCACCCCAGGTGATCCGCCTCTCCAGCGTCTCCAAGATCCTGGCGCCCGCCCTCCGCGTCGGCTGGCTGGTCGCCCCCGACCGCGTCTGTCGCGCGGTCGAACTCCTCAAGCAGGGCGCCGACCTCTGCGGCTCCGCCCTCACCCACCAGATCGCCACCGACCTGCTGACCGACACCGATTGGCTTGCCGCCCACGTCGATTCGGTCCGCCAGGCCTACCGCACCCGCGCCAACGCCCTGGTCGACGCCGTCCGCACCACCTTCGCCGACCGCGTCCGCTGCACCGACGCCGCGGGCGGCATGTTCGTCTGGGCCGACTTCACCGACGGCACCGACACCTCCGCCCTCCTGCCCAAGGCCCTCGAAGCCGGTGTCGCCTACGTCCCCGGCGCGGCCTTCGCCGTCTCGGACGCCTACCGCAACTCGATGCGCCTGTGCTTCACCACGTCCGACGAGGCCACCCTGGCCGAGGCCGTGGCCAGGCTGGCTCGCGCCCTCTGAGCCCTCAGACCCACCCGTAGGTGCGTTCGACGGCCTTGTTCCATTCGCTGTAGCGCAGGATGCGTTCGTCGTCCGGCATGGTGGGGGACCAGGTGTGGTCGGCGGTCCAGTTGGCGCGGAGGTCGTCGAGGCCGGACCAGTAGCCGACGGCCAGGCCCGCCGCGTAGGCGGCGCCGAGGGCGGTGGTCTCGCGGACTACCGGGCGGACGACGGGCACGTCGAGGATGTCGGATTGGAACTGCATGAGCAGGTCGTTGCCGGTCATGCCGCCGTCGACCTTGAGGGTGGTCAGTTCCAGGTCGAGCTGCTGGGCGGCGGCGTCGGCGCGCATGGCGTCGACGACCTCGCGGGTCTGGAACGCGGTGGATTCCAGTGCGGCCCTGGCCAAGTGGGCCTTGGTGACGAAGCGGGTGAGCCCGGCGATGACGCCGCGGGCGTCGGGGCGCCAGCGCGGGGCGAACAGGCCGGAGAAGGCGGGGACGAAGTAGGCGCCGCCGTTGTCGTCGACGCTGCGGGCCAGCGGTTCCACCTCCTCGGCCGAGGCGATGATGCCGAGATTGTCCCGCAGCCACTGGACCAGCGAACCGGTGACGGCGATGGACCCTTCCAGGGCGTACACGGCCGGTTGGTCGCCGAGCTGGTAGCAGGCGGTGGTGAGTAGGCCGTGCTTGCTGATCACCGGTGTGGTTCCGGTGTTGAGGAGCATGAAATTGCCGGTGCCGTAGGTGTTCTTGGCTTCGCCGGGGGACAGGCACGCCTGACCGAAGGTGGCGGCCTGCTGATCGCCGAGGATGCCCGCCACCGGCGCGCCTGCGAACGGCCCCGCGGTGATCTCGGCGTAGACCTCCGAGGAGCTGCGGATCTGCGGGAGCAGTGACATCGGGATGCCGAACTCGGCGCAGATCTGCGAATCCCATTGCAGCGTGCGCAGATCCATCAGCATGGTGCGTGAGGCATTGGTGACGTCGGTGAGGTGCTCGCCGGTCAGCTTCCACAGCACCCAGCTGTCCATGGTGCCGAAACAGAGGTCTCCGGCCTCGGCGCGGGCGCGGACGCCGTCGACATTGTCGAGGATCCAGCGCAGCTTCGGCCCGGCGAAATAGGTCGACAGCGGCAGTCCGGTGCGCTCGGCATAGCGCTGCGGACCCTGGTCGCCCGCCAGTTCGGTGCACAGCTGATCGGTGCGGGTGTCCTGCCAGACGATGGCGTTGTACACCGGCTCGCCGGTGGCCCGATCCCAGACGACGGTGGTCTCGCGCTGGTTGGTGATGCCGATCGCGGCCAGATCACCGGCCGAGCAGCCACTGTTGCCCAGCGCGGCGCCGAGCACCCATTCGGTATTGCGCCACACTTCCGCCGGGTCGTGCTCGACCCAGCCCGGTTTCGGGAAGATCTGCCGGTGTTCCCGCTGTGCGGTCCCGACGATCCGGCCCTGCCGGTCGAAGACGATGCAGCGACTCGAAGTCGTGCCCTGATCGATGGCGGCCACATAGCGACGCATTGGTGCAGGTTACCGAAAGGCGGGAGGCACGCCCCGCCGAATCCAGCACGAGCGGCGAGGTGGCACTACGTTGAACTTGTACGCAGCGGCGCCGGGAACGTGCACCGGCGTCGACCCACTGTCGGCTGGGACCGGCCGTTCCGCGGTCGGCGGCGAGGAGTCGAGCATGTCGCAGACACCGGAATTTCCGTTCCTGCACCCCGGGGAACTGGTCGCGGGCGGCCAACGGGACCGGCTCGGGCCAGGTCAGCTCGGACCGGACCAGCGGCGCACCGCCTGGGAACGCCTCGGCAAGGATCGGTTCGACGTCCTGGTCGTCGGCGGTGGCGTGGTCGGCGCAGGCATCGCGCTCGACGCGGCGACCCGTGGCATGTCGGTCGGGCTCGTCGAGGCCCGCGATCTGGCATCCGGTACCTCGAGCCGGTCGTCGAAGATGTTCCACGGTGGCCTGCGCTACCTCGAACAGTTCGAGTTCGGGCTGGTCAGGGAGGCGTTGAAGGAACGCGAGCTGGCGCTGTCGACGCTGGCACCGCACCTGGTGAAGCCGTTGCGCTTCCTGTATCCGCTGACCCACCGGGTGTGGGAGCGGCCGTACGTGGCCGCGGGCCTGACCCTCTACGACACCATGGGCGGGTCGAAATCTGTTCCTGGACAGCATCATCTGACCAGGCACGGCGCGATGCGGCTGGCTCCGGGGCTGCGCCGGGACTCGATGATCGGCGGCGTCACCTATTACGACACCGTCGTCGACGATGCCCGCCACACCATGACCGTGGCCCGCACCGCCGCCCACTACGGCGCGGTCATCCGCACCTCCACCCAGGTCGTCGGGTTCCTGCGGGAGGCCGATCGGGTGGTCGGCGTGAAGATGCGCGACACCGAGGACGGGCGCACCGGCGAGGCGCGCGCGCATGTGGTGATCAACGCGACCGGCGTGTGGACCGACGAGGTGCAGGGCCTGTCGCGTCAACGCGGCCGGTTCCATGTGCGCGCGTCCAAGGGCGTGCACATCGTGGTGCCGCGGGACCGCATCGTCAGCGATGCCGCGATCATCCTGCGCACCACCAGCTCGGTGCTGTTCGTCATCCCGTGGGGCGCGCACTGGATCATCGGCACCACCGACACCGACTGGAACCTCGACCTCGCGCACCCGGCCGCCACCAAGGCCGACATCGACTACCTGCTCGGGCGGGTGAACGAAGTCCTGGTCACCCCGCTCACCCCGGCCGATATCGACGGCGTCTACGCGGGATTGCGCCCGCTGCTCGCCGGGGAGAGCGACGAGACCTCCAAGCTGTCGCGCGAACACGCCGTGGCCCGCGTCGCGCCCGGCCTGGTGAGCATCGCGGGCGGCAAGTACACCACCTACCGGGTGATGGCCGCCGACGCGATGGACGAAGCGGCACAGGACATTCCGGCGCGGGTGTCGCCGTCGATCACCGAGAAGGTCGCCCTGCTCGGCGCCGACGGCTACTTCGCCCTGGTGAATCAGACGGTGCAGCTGGCCGAGCACTACGGCGTGCACCCGTACCGGATGACACACCTGCTCGACCGCTACGGCTCGGTGGTCGACGAGGTGCTGTCCCTGGCCACCGGCAAACCCGAACTGCTGCAACCGATCACCGACGCACCTGCCTACCTGCAGGTCGAAGCGGTGTACGCGGCCGCCGCCGAGGGCGCGCTGCACCTCGACGACATCCTGGCCCGCCGCACCCGCATCTCGATCGAGTACGCCGATCGCGGCGCGCACTGCGCCGAACAGGTCGCGCATCTGGTCGCGCCCGTACTCGGTTGGGACGCAGACGATATCGACCGCGAGGTGTCCACCTATCAGGCGCGGGTGCGGGCCGAGATCCAATCGCAGACCCAGCCCGACGACATCTCCGCCGACGCCCTGCGGGCGGCGGCGCCGGAACCGCGACCGCAGCTGCTCGAACCGGTGCCGCAGGATCGGTGAGGACCGCTAGACGCTCGCCGATTGCAGTGCGCGCAGTTCGACGGCATTGTGCGCGCTGAACACCTCGACCTCGTCGCCGTGGCCACGCAGCAGTTCGCGCAGACGCTCCTGGTTGTCGATCCGCGCCGGTCCGACGGTTTGTACGAGACGCTCGAACAGCGCGGTGCCGGGCGGCTGGTGCGGGTGCTCCAGGTCGAGCTGGCCGGGATGGAAGTAGGCGTCGCCGACCGCGAACTTCCAGCCCGCGCCGGTATCGATCGCGATACCGGCATGGCCGCGCGTATGCCCGGCCAGCGGAATGATCAGCAGTTCCGCTGGGAGACCGCGCAATTGACGCACCGCGCCGAAGCCGAACCAGGGCTCGCCGAGTTCGTCGTAGCTCTCCCAGCGTGGGCCGTGCGCGAATTGCGCCGCACGGTAACGGAACTTCTCGCGCGGGCCGAAATGGCCGTCGAGCGCGCGCAATTCCTCGCCGTAGACGTGCACCTTGGCCTGCGGGAATTCGGCGAGGCCGCCCGCGTGGTCGAGATCCAGGTGGGTCAGCACGATGTCGGTGACGTCCTCGCGGCGGTAGCCCAGCGCCTCGATGCGGCGTGCCACGGTGTGCTCGAGGTCGAGGACCGGGCGGGTCATCCGGATGAAGCGGCGGCCGAGCCACTCGTCGGGACGCCGGACCGACCCCTCGCCGATCCCGGTTTCGATCAGGACGAGGCGGTCGTCGAGTTCGATGAGCACGCAGTGGCAGACCATCTCGGCCCGGCGGGTGATGCCGCCGACGCCGTCGAGGAGGCGGCCGCCGAAGGGGCGCATGGTGCCGCCGTCGATGTGGTGGATACGCATCAGGGGAGCTCCTGTTCGAGGGTGGTGCGCAGATGGTCGGCGACCGCGCGCAAGGGGGTGAGGTCGCGTCGGGTGCGGGCGAGCAGCAGCCCGCCCTCGATCATGGCCAGTGCCACCGTAGACAGCTGGTCCGCGCGCTCGCCGGGAATTCCTTTGGCGCGCAGGAAGTCGTCGATGGCGGTGCGCCACGAGTCGAAGCCGGTGGCGCAGGCTGCCCGGATGAGCTCGCTGTCGCTCGCGTCGAGGGCGATGGTGGAGATGGGGCAGCCGCGCTGGAAGTTCGAGTCGGTGAGCATCGCGCCGAGGGCGGTGAACACACCGTCGATGTCGCCGGTGTCGAGCGCTGCTTCGAGCAGGGTTCGCAGCGCGTCGGCCGCCTGGACGACGGCCTCGGCGGCGAGTTGTTCCTTGCCGCCGGGAAAGTGGAAGTAGAAGGAGCCCTTGGGTGCGCCGCCGGCGCTGACCAGCTGGTTGACGCCGGTGGCGTGGTAGCCCTGGGTGTGGAACAGGTCGGCGGCCGCGTCGAGGAAACGCTGCCGGGAGTCCGTGCGGGGGGTCACCGGATCAGCGTAGCTCGAGTATGACGACCGGTCTAGTTAGTTGGCTGCGGCTGGCACCGGGGGCAGAAGTAGATGCCGCGTTCGCGCTGGGTGATGCGGTCGGCGTCGTCGTCCTCGCCGAGCAGGCGGGAGACGATCGCGGTGCCGCAGCGTGGGCACGGGCGACGGGTGCGGCCGTAGGCCATCGGTCGCCAGGGCGGTTGGTGTGCGGCCTTGCCGAGGACCCGATGGGCTTCGTCGACCAGCGCGGGCAGATCGGCGATGTCGCCGACCGGGGTCGCCGGGTGCACCCGGCGCAGGAAGCAGATCTCGCTGCGGTAGATATTGCCGATGCCGGCCAGATTGCGCTGGTCGAGCAGGGCCAGGCCGATGGGGCGGCGCGGATACCCGGAGAGTCTGCGCAGGGCCTCGGCCGCGTCCCAGTTCGGGCCGAGCAGGTCGGGGCCGAGGTGGTCGACGACGGTGTGTTCCTCGGCGCGCGGCAGCACCTGCACCTTGCCGAGTGCGAAGCCGACCGCCTCGGCCTCGTCGTTGGCCAGGACCAGCCGCGCGGTGACCCGCGGTTTCGTCCAGCGCTGGCCGCAGTGGAACACCCGCCACTCACCCTCCATCTTCAGATGGGTGTGGATGCTCACCCGGTCGGTGCGGATGAACAGGTGCTTGCCGTAGCTGCCGACCTCCGTCACCACGTCGCCGACCAGGTCGACCGTCGCGTACCTGGGCACCCGGAAGTCGCTGCGGGTGAGAGCCTTACCGGCCAGCGCCGTGCGGAGCCGCTCGGCGGTGCGGAACACGGTGTCGCCCTCGGGCATTCGGCTACACCTGCCTGCGCAGTCGCAGGCCGCGCGGTGTCATCGAGAACCCGGCCTCGACGAGGACGTCGGCGAAGGTGTTGCCGTGCACGGTTTCCCCGTTGACCTTGTCGATCACCAGCCCGTCGACCCTGCGGTCGTGCACGAGACCGGCCAGGGCGGTCGCGGCCATCCGTCGCAGGCCGGGGTCCTCGGTGAAGCTGAGCAGGGTCTTGCCGCCGCGTTCCACGTAGAGCACCAGGTCGCCGCCGACCAGCACCACCAGTGCGCCCGCCTTGCGGCCGGGGCGGTGTCCGCCCTCGGCGTCGCCCTTCGGCCACGGCAGCGCGGCACCGTACGGGTTGGCGGGGTCACACGAGGCCAGGGCGAGCGCGACGCCGGGCCCGGCGGTGCCGCGGTCGGTGTCGAACGAGCGCAACCGGTCGACGGTGTCGGTGGTGGAGAACTGGGCGCCGCCGAGGGTGTCGACGAAATAGCCGCGGCGGCACCGGCCGCGGTCCTCGAACTCGGTGAGCACCCGGTACATCAGTGCGAAGCCGCCCGGCACACCCTCGTTCTGCACCGAGCCACGGGTCAGTACGCCGTAGCGTTCGAGCAGCTGGTCGGCGGTGGCGTGGGCGCGAAGGGTGTTGTCCTGCACTCGTTCCGGCAAGACCGACCAGCGGCCGGCCAGGGTCGGTGGGCCGGTGCGGGTCGGCATGGACGGGCGCGGGAGGTAGGCGCGGCCGCGGGGGGCCCGGCGTGGGGTGCGGTGCGCGGTGGTGCTGCGTGCGGTGCCGGACAGCAGGGCGCGCACCGGGGCGAAGGTGTCGCCGGAGACATAGCCGGCCCAGACGAGTTGCCACAGTGCCTCGCCGACGGCCTTGTCGTCGAGCAGGCCGGTGGCGTCGGAGAGCTGGCGGAAGAAGTAGGCGCCGCCGCCGTGCAGGGTGGCCGGAAGTCGTCGCGGGTTGTCCTGCTCGGCTGGCGGAGTCGGAGGGAGGTCCTGGCCCCGTCCCCCGTCCCGGCTCTGGTTGAGACCTGTGTCTCCGTCGCGGTCGAGGTCTGCGTTCCCGTCCCGGTTGAGGTCTGCTTCCCGGTCTCGGGCCAGGCGATCTGTGTCCCCGCTGGATGTTCGGTGGGTTGGGGCGTCGCTCTCGGATGCTGCGTTGCGGCTGTTGGACTTGCGGCCAGTGGTGGGCGGAGTGTGGCCGGGGGCGTCGAGGTCGACTGTCGGCGTTCGCTCGGCGCGTGGGGGCCAGGGTTCGAGCGAGGCGCCGAGGGCTGCCAGGAGGCCGAGCTGGATGTCGGTGGGGTCGATGTCGTCGGGCGGTGGCAGGGTGAAGGGAGCCTGATCGGCCAGGTGCAGGGCGATCCAGCCGTCGCGGGCGGTGATCGCGCCGTGGCCGGACCAGATCACCTCGCCGCTCGCCATCAGTTCGTCCAGCATGGCGGGGGAGTAGTCGCGTACCCGCATCGGCAGGATCAGCGATTCCCAAGCCGAGGCCGGGATCGGTACGCCCGCAAGCTGTTCCACCACGGTGGCGACACCGTCGATGCCGCGCAGTTCGCCGGAACCGACGTGCTGCCAGGCAGGCAGGAAGCGGCCGAGGGCGGCGGTGGACACCGGCTCCACCTCGTGCCGGGCCGCGGCCAGCGACCGGCGGCGCAACCGGCGCAGCACTTGGGCGTCGCACCATTCGGTGCCCGCCGTCGCGGGCGTGAATTCGCCTTCCACCACGCGTTTCTCGGCCAGCAGCCGGTGCAGTGCGGTCGCGGCGACCGCGGATCCGAGGCCGAAGCGGGCGGCGACGTCGGCGGTGGTGAACGGCGCGTGGGTGCGGGCGTAGCGGCCGACGAGGTCGCCGAGCGGGTCCGGGACGGGTTCGATGAAGGCGGCGGGTACGCCGATCGGCAGGGGCACACCGAGTGCGTCCCGCAGGCGGGCGGCGTCCTCGATCGCCACCCACCAGGTCCGGCCCGCGAACGAAACCTCCAGTGCGCGACGGGCATCACGCAGTTCCGCGAACCAGGCGGGGGCATCGGAGTCGGCGAGGATGTCATCAGCGGTCTGGTCCTCGGCCGCGTCGTCGACTTCGGGAGTGTCCGCGTTCGACGCTCGGAGGTCCGCCCCGGAGAGGAGGTTGTCCTCGGCCGCGTCTGTGTTCGGCGGCCGGAGGCCAGCCCCGGTGTGGAGGACGTCGGTGCTCCGATCCGCTGCTACGTCGAGCGCTCTGGGGCCGTGTGTGCCTATGCCAGGAAAAGATTGGTCAGCGGGGCGAGGTAAGCCGTCGGCCGCCGGATCGCGAGCGCTCGCGCTATCGGCATCGCTGTCCTGCGGTTCAGCGCGGTGAGTGGCTGCCGGGGCGCCACTGCGTCGCACGCAGCGGGCGGCTGCCTCGGTGGGGGTGAGTGGGCCGAGCAGGCGCAGGAGGTCGGCCAGGCCTTCCGCGTCGCGGGCCCAGCGTTCGGGGGTGAGGCGCTGGAGTTCGCGTTCGGTCAGGGTGATGACCGCGGGGTCGAGGAGCTCACGCAGTTCGACGCGGCCGAGCAGTTCGGCGAGCAGGCTGGAGTCCAAAGCCAGTGCGGCGGCGCGGCGTTCGGCCAGTGGGCTGTCGCCGTCGTAGAGGAACTGGCCGATGTAGGAGAACAGCAGGGCGTTGGCGAAGGGGGACGGGCTCGCGGTCTCGACATCGATCAGGCGTATTTCGCGGCGGGCGACCTTGGTCAGCAGATCGCGCAGCGACGGCAGGTCGTAGACATCGCGCAGGCACTCGCGGACTGTCTCCAGCAGGATCGGGAAATCCGGGAACTTGCGTGCCACATCGAGCAATTGGGCCGAGCGCTGCCGCTGCTGCCACAGCGGTGCGCGCTTGCCCGGGTCTCGTCGCGGCAGCAGCAGCGCCCTGGCCGCGCATTCGCGGAACCGGGACGCGAACAGCGCGGATCCGCCGACCTGTTCGGTGACGATGTCGTCGATCTCGTCGGGTTCGAAGGCGAACAGTTCGGCGCCGGGCGGATCGTCGGTGGTGTCGGGCAGGCGCACCACGATGCCGTCGTCGGAGGCGGTCGGCGCGGCGTCGATGCCGAATCGTTCCTGCAACCGGGCGCCGACGGCCAGTGCCCACGGTGCGTGCACCGGGGTGCCGTAGGGGGAGTGCAGGACCAGGCGCCAGTCGCCGAGTTCGTCGCGGAAGCGTTCGACGATCATCGTGCGGTCGGTGGGCAGCTGGCCGGTCGCGGCGCGCTGTTCCTCGAGTAGCCCGACCAGGTTCGCGGTCGCGTTCTGGTCGAGGCCCGCTTTCCGGACCAGTTGGTCGAGGCGGGCGGCCGGCTTGCTCAGTTCGTCGGCGGCGGGGATGGCGCCCATCCCAGCGACGATGCGGGTGAGTTCGTCGGCGGATACCTGCCCTGCGTTCCGCACGAATTCGCCTAGGGCAGTGCCTAATTCGGCGGGGCGGCCGAGGCCGTCGCCGTGCCAGAAGGGGAGCCGGCCGGGCAGGCCGAAGGCGGGCGACACCAGCACCCGGTCGAAGGTGATCTCCTCGATCCGCCAGCTGGTCGCGCCGAGCGCGAAGACGTCACCGACCCGCGACTCGTAGACCATCTCCTCGTCGAGTTCGCCCACCCGCGAAGCCTTTTCGCCCACCATGAACACCGCGAACATGCCGCGGTCGGGGATCGCGCCGCCGGAGGTGACGGCCAGACGTTGCGCGCCGGGGCGGCCGGTGAGGGTGCCCGCGTCGCGGTCCCACACCACGCGGGGGCGAAGTTCGGCGAACTCGTCGGACGGATAGCGGCCCGCGAGCAGGTCGAGGACGGATTCGTAGGCCGAGCGGGGCAGGTTCGCGTAGCTGCCGGTGGCCCGGACGATGTCGAACCAGGCGTCGACGTCGATGGGTTCGAGTGCGCAGGCGGCCACGGTCTGCTGGGCGAGGATGTCGAGCGGGTGCGCGGGGATCTGGAGTAGTTCGATCTCGCCCGCCAGCATGCGCTGGGCGGCGACGGTGCAGTGGATGACGTCGGTGCGGTGCTTGGGAAACAGCACACCCCGCGAGATCTCGCCCACCTGGTGCCCGGCCCGGCCGACCCGCTGCAATCCGCTGGCCACCGACGGCGGCGCCTCCACCTGCACCACCAGGTCGACCGCGCCCATATCGATGCCGAGTTCGAGGCTGCTGGTGGCGACCACGCAGCGCAGCCGTCCGCTCTTGAGGTCGTCCTCGATGATCGCCCGCTGTTCCTTGCTGACCGACCCGTGGTGGGCCCGGGCCAGTAACTGGTCGGCGCCGTGGATCACCTCGGTGGACGGCCCGAGCTGGGCGGGCGGTGCGTGCTCGGTGTCCACCGGCTCACCCAGCCGGGCGGCGTAGGCCTCGTTGAGCCGCGCGGTGAGTCGTTCGGCGAGCCGCCGCGAGTTCGCGAACACGATCGAGGACCGATGCTCGAGCACCAGGTCGACGATGGCCTCGTCGACGTGCGGCCAGATCGAGCCCGGCTGGTCGGAGTCACCGGGATCGGTCATATCGGCCACCGGCACCCGCACCGACAGATCGAACGTCTTGGGCGCGGGCGGCCGCACGATGGTGATCGGCGCCGAGCCCACCAGGAACCGCCCGACCTCCTCGGGCGGCCGCACGGTCGCCGACAGCCCGATCCGCTGCGCCGGTCGCTCGGTGAGCTGATCCAGCCGGGCCAGCGACAAGGCCAGATGCGCGCCACGCTTGCCGCCCGCGATGGCGTGCACCTCGTCGACGATCACGGTGTCGACCTGGGCCAGCGTCTCCCGCGCCGCGGACGTGAGCAGCAGGAACAGCGACTCGGGCGTGGTGATGAGAATGTCCGGTGGCGTGCGCTGCATGGCCCGCCGCTGCGCCGGTGTGGTGTCGCCGGAGCGCACACCCACGGAGATGTCGAGCGGCTCGAGCCCCAGCCGCTTGGCGGTCTGCGTGACCCCCACCAGCGGTGCCCGCAGATTCCGCTCCACATCCACGGCCAGCGCCTTGAGCGGCGACACATACAACACCGACGTCCCGCGCGGCGTCCCCGGCTCCGGCGCTGCCCGCGTGGCCAGCTGATCGATGGCCCACAGGAACGCCGACAACGTCTTGCCCGACCCGGTGGGCGCGACGACCAGCGTGTGCTTCCCGTCCGCGATCGCCTTCCACGCCCCGAGCTGGGCCGACGTCGGCCCGGCGAAGGCCCCGTCGAACCACTGCGCGGTAGCGGGAGAGAACCGATCCATAGGTTTCAGTGTGCACCGGGCCACCGACAATCCCACCAAGGGCAATAGCGGAATGCTTCTGGTTACACTGCCGGCCGACCTTGTATCCGGGAGATGGTCTTCCGGCAACGATCTGTGAGAGACCGCGCCCGGCCTGGGCAGTTCGATGGGGGATTTTGATGACTACGGGAGATCCTTCGACCCTTTCGGTCGAGCCTGAGGAAGTCAAAGCGCTGGAGCGTTTGGCGTTCCAGGTGGCGAAGGAGTGCCAGGCCGGATACGCGTCGTTGGTGACCGATATGCGGGCCACGATCGAGACGTGGACCGGGAACAACGCGGGTGTGTTCACTGCGGGGTGGGAGGAGTTCCATCTGGGTGCCGATCAGGTGTGGGATGCGTTGTTCGAGCTGGCGGACAAGTTGGGGATCACTGCAGAAACCCTGCTTGCGGTCGATGAATCGAATGCCGCGGCGACCTACACGCTGAACCTCTGAAGCCGGAGCTGACATCTGATGGCTACCGAACCTCCCGCGTTCTCGGTCGACCTCGACCAGCTCGAGCAGTTGACCACCCGCATGCGCGGATACCTGGCCGCGGTCGCCGATGTCCTGACTGCGCTCGATACCAAAGCCAAGGAGGTCGAGGGCGTGTGGTCCGGTGACGCGGCCGCGGCCTATACCGAGGCGCACACCGAGTGGCGCGCCGGTGTCACCGATATGCAGGAAGGCTTGGCGGCATTGGAGACGGCTGCGAAGACCGCGCACCAAAGCTACACCGATGCTGCCTCGACGACGCTGAAGATCCTGGGCGTATGACGCTGACGGTCACCAAGCTGGAAGTCGATCCCAAGGTCTATTACCAGGCGGCTACCAACTGCTTCGACGCGGCCGCATCGCTGTTCGACAGCTTCACCTATATCTTCGGTGAACTCAACGGTTACGGCATGATGGCTGGCCGGGACGAAGATGGTCGAGCGTGGGCGACTTCCTACGACCAGTCTGCTCGGGATGCTGTCGCGTTCTACGGGCAGACATATAAGACGCTGCGTGCTTACGGCACGGCGCTCAACGACCTCGGTTTCGAGCACGCGAAGTCCGATGCCGCGATCAAGGGAACAGCACAACCGGAAAGACCGGCGGATTCGGCGTCGACGGCGACGTTCGGACCGTATGCTCTGCCCGCGTCGGCGGCGGGCGGGACTCCGCAAGGTCTTGCAGAGACCGCGATCGATGTTCTCGACACGATCAATTGTCCGCTCCCGGATGGTAATACCGACACTCTCGCGAAAGCGGCGGACGCGTGGGATCGTCTCGGCAGGATCTATCAGAACACCAACGCCAAAGACAAGATCACGATCGCGGCCAGCCTGTTCGATGGCGTGACCTCCAATGATGCGATGCAGGTCCGCGAAGACCTGAAGAAGATCGAGAAGTCGATCGCGGCGCTGCTTGACACCTGTAAACAGATCAGCAAGTCGTGCACCGACTACCAGGGCGCGATCCAGGAACTCCGTAACGAGATCAAGGAGTTCATCGAAGCCATCATCACCGAGGCTGCTATCGATGCAGCGGTCACGGTGATCGCCACCTGTCTGACCGGTGTCGGTGGCCTGATCGCCGGCGCCAAAGCGGTCGAGTCGGCTCGTCGGTGGTCTGTGAAGATCACCGGCTAGGAGGCAAGGGCGACCCTGATCGGACGCCCAAGGCTGCCGGGCTGAGCGACGATGATCGCCGGGCCCTACTCCAAGGGCCGAGTGACCTTCGCGGCCGGTCCTTGACCGACATCCTGCGCACCGGCGAAACACCGACACCCGACCAACAGCGCCAGATCGATGCGCTCAACGAAGCACTCGGAAAGATGCCTGCCCACGAAGGGCTGGTCACGCGGAATACCAATCTGACCCCCGAGCAGCTCGCCCGATACGAGCCGGGGCAATCGGTCACCGAGAAGGGATTCACCTCGGCGAGTACGAACCCGAGCGGGGTGAACGAACTCACGGTGCAGAACTCGCAGGTCGAGTTCCTGATCGTCAGCAAGAACGGTCGTGACTACAGTGAGTACGGAACCCCTGACGAGGTGCTGTTCTCATCGGGGACCAACTTCTTCGTCCACAGCAAGACCACCGATCCGGCAACGGGCCGGACCGTGATCAAGATGACGGAAATGTAGGGAGAAACCCACATGCCGGAAGACTTCGGTGGCAAGGTCTTCTATTCCGCTGAGGAAACCGAGCAGCAGGGGCTGCGACCTTCTGCGGAGGATATCGCACGCAGCGAACGGATGTTCGCCGAGTTCGAGGAGAAGCGCCGAACGCTCGGCCCGGCCCCTGCAGGGACGACGCCAGGGTTCGGCGGTCGGTTCTCCGATGACTTGGGTGGTACGGAGTTCGAGGGCTGGACCCGCGATCCCAGCACCGGTGCATGGTTCGACAAGGAAGGTCGACCGGCTTACGACAACGACGGTCGGCGGATCAGCTACCGCGAATAGTCCCTGAGTCGGTCGCACACCCACAGGGCTATGCGGTAGATCAGTGTCCTCGGTCACGCCGTCATTCCGGTCGGCGCTACTCTGGGATCTCGTGCAAACGGTGCTCAGAGTCGACCTCGTCGGCCACGGCCTGACCGAGGCGGTACGGAAGGCGCGATTCCCTGTCGACGAACCACTGGACGAGTCGGGGCGCGGTGCGCTGCGCGCGGACGCGGTGCTGGCCGGTGCCCGGGTGCGGACCGGGCCGGAACGGCGGGCTCGGGAGACGGCGGAGGCGCTAGGGCTGGTCGGTGAGCTGGATGCGCGATTACGGGATCTGGATTCCGGCTCGTGGCGGGGGACCGAGATGGGCAGTCTCGCACAGGATCAGCTGTTCGCGTGGCTCACCGATCCAGAATTCCGCGGGCACGGTGGGGAATCGGTGACCGATCTGGTGGACCGGGCGCGGTTCTGGCTGGCCGAGATCGCCTCGGCGGGGCGGGACACGGTGGCGGTGACGCATCCGGCGGTGATCAGGGCGGTGCTGCTCGTCGTGCTCGACGCGCCGCCGAAGTCGTTCTGGCGCATCGATGTTCCACCCGCGAGCGTCACCCGGCTGCACTACCGCGGGAACTGGACACTGCGCCTCGGCTAGAAACGACGAAAGCCCCGGAGTCGAAACTCCGGGGCTTTCGCCTAGTAGCGGGAACAGGATTTGAACCTGCGACCTCTGGGTTATGAGCCCAGCGAGCTACCGAGCTGCTCCATCCCGCGTCGTAAACACCACTGTACACGGCGCGGCACGGATGACGAAATCGGTTTCTGATCAGGCGAAATGTATCCCCTGGGCCAGCGGGAGCTCGGTCGAGTAGTTGATGGTGTTGGTGGCCCTGCGCATGTAGGCCTTCCATGAGTCGGACCCGGATTCGCGTCCGCCGCCGGTGTTCTTCTCACCGCCGAACGCGCCGCCGATCTCGGCGCCCGAGGTGCCGATGTTGACATTGGCGATGCCGCAGTCCGAGCCGGCCAGGAATCGTTCGGCCTCGCGCTGGTCGAGGGTGAAGATCGACGAGGAAAGGCCCTGCGGCACATCGTTGTTGAGCGCGATCGCGGTATCGATGCCGTCGTAGGTGAGCACGTAGAGAATCGGCGCGAAGGTCTCCTCGCGCACCAGCTCCGTCTGCGCGGGCATCCGCACCACCGTGGGCCGCACGTAGTAGGCGTCGGGGCCGACCAACTCGATGCGCTCACCGCCGCAGACGATCTCGCCGCCCTCGTCCACGGCGCGCGAGAGCGCCTTCTGCATCGAGGTGAACGCGCGCTCGTTGATCAGCGGCCCGACCAGCACGCCGTCGTCGAGCGGATTGCCCACGCGCAGTTGGCCATACGCCGCCGCGAGGCGCTCGACGAGCTGATCGGCGATCGAACTGTGCGCGATCAGCCTGCGCAGCGTGGTGCAGCGCTGCCCCGCCGTCCCCGCCGCGGCGAAGACGATGCCGCGCACCGCCAGGTCCAGATCGGCGCTCGGCGCGACGATCGCGGCATTGTTGCCGCCCAGTTCCAGCAGGCAGCGGCCGAACCGGCCCGCCACTCGCGGCGCGACCACACCACCCATCCGCACCGAACCGGTGGCGCTGAGCAGCGCGACCCGCGAGTCGTCGACGAGCGCCGCACCGACCGCGGCGTCACCCTGGATCAGCTGGTGCACTTCGGGATCCGCGCCGACATCGACCGCGGCGCGACGCAGCAGTGTGTGACAGGCCAGCGCGGTCAAGGGTGTGGTCTCCGACGGCTTCCACACCACCGTGTCACCGCAGACCAGCGCGATGGCGGTGTTCCACGCCCACACCGCGACCGGGAAGTTGAACGCTGAGATCACGCCGACGACGCCGAGCGGATGCCAGGTCTCCATGAGCCGGTGGCCGGGCCGCTCGGAAGGCATCGTCGCGCCGTAGAGCTGGCGCGAGAGGCCGATCGCGAACTCGCAGACGTCGATCATCTCCTGCACCTCGCCCAGCGCCTCGGGCCCGATCTTGCCCGCCTCCAGCGTGACCAGTTCGGCGAGCTCACCCTGATGTGCGACCAGCAGCTGGGCCAGTCGGCGCACCAGCGCGGCACGGACCGGGGCGGGGACCGTGCGCCACGCATCGAACGCGGCGGCGGCCCGGCCGATCGCGGCGTCGACCTGGGTGGGTGTGTCAGCGGCCAGCGGCAGCAGGGTGCCGCCCGAGATCGGCGTGCGCGCGAGCAGCGGTCCGGACTCCGGGACGCTCGCGCCGAGGCCGTGCAGCAGGGCCCTGGCGCGCAGCGCGAGCTGCTCGGAGAAGTGCTCGGTCACGGTGTTGGTCATCGCTGCTCACCTTCTGCTGTTTTGGTACGGCTCACGGAAAAGTTCGGTGGAATTCGGTGGGGGAACAGAAAGAAGTTTTCCCCGCGCAACCCCCGTGCTGCGTTAGCCTTCGCTGATGGCGGATACACCGGCTAGACCCCAGCTCGACGACATCGACCGACTATTGATCAAAGAACTGATGAGCGATGGTCGCGCCACGTTGTCGAACCTGGCGGAGAAGGCCAGCCTCTCGGTCTCGGCAGTGCAGTCACGGGTGCGCAGGCTCGAAGCGCGCGGGGTGATCCGCGGGTACGCGGCGCATGTCGATCCCGAAGCGCTCGGGCATCTGTTGTCGGCGTTCGTCGCGATCACTCCTCTCGACCCGTCCCAACCCGATGACGCACCCGCATTGTTGCAACACATCCCCGGCATCGAGGCGTGCCACTCGGTGGCGGGCGAGGAGAGCTACGTCCTGCTGGTCCGGGTCGCCTCGCCGCGGCACCTGGAACAGCTGCTGCAGGAGATCCGGGCCACGGCGAATGTGCGGACGCGCAGCACCATCATCCTGCAGACATTCTATGACAGGTAACGATTCCTCGTAATAGTTCCGCGATTCCGTAGAGGTTCCGTAAATATTTGCGTACCCTCGGTTTTGTGACCATCGAACTGGAGCGCCCCGGCGCGGCGGTCACCCCCGCCAACCGGGTCCACGAAATCCTGTCCTCGCACATCCTCGCGGACGGCTTCGAACTTGTGCTCAATCTGCACAAGTCACACGGCCGCACGCTCATCGACGAGCGCGACGGCACGGCCTACCTAGACATGTTCGGCTTCTTCGCCTCCAACGCGCTCGGGATGAACCATCCCGCGCTGGCCGGTGACGAGCGATTCCGCGCCGAGCTGGCCACCGCCGCGCTGAACAAGCCGAGCAATTCCGATATGTACACCGTGGAGATGGCTCGCTTCGTCGAGACCTTCGTCCGCGTGATCGGCGATCCGCGGCTACCGCATCTGTTCTTCATCGACGGTGGTGCCCTCGCGGTGGAGAACGCGCTGAAGGTCGCGTTCGACTGGAAGAGCAGGCACAACGAGTCGCACGGCCGCTCACCCGAACTCGGTACCAAGGTGCTGCACCTGACCGGCGCCTTCCACGGTCGCAGCGGCTACACGATGTCGCTCACCAATACCGATCCGATCAAGACCGCGCGCTTCCCGAAGTTCGACTGGCCGCGCATCGAGACACCGCACACCATGGCGGGCCCCGACATCGAAGTGCTCGAAGCCAGGGCCATCGCGCAGGCCGCGCAGGCCTTCGCCGACCAACCGCACGACATCGCTTGCTTCATCGCCGAGCCGATCCAGGGCGAGGGCGGTGACCGGCATCTGCGCGCGCAGTTCCTCGGGGCGATGCAGCGGCTGTGCCACGACAACGACGCGCTGTTCGTCCTCGACGAGGTGCAGACCGGCGTCGGGATGACCGGAACCACCTGGGCCTACCAGCAATTGGGGCTGGCGCCCGATGTGGTGGCGTTCGGCAAGAGGACGCAGGTCTGCGGTGTCATGGCGGGCGGGCGGGTCGACGAGGTGCCCGACAATGTCTTCCGGGTGCACTCCCGCCTGAACTCCACCTGGGGCGGCAACCTCACCGACATGGTGCGCACCCGGCGCATTCTCGAAGTGCTGGAACAGGATCGGCTGATCGAGAAGTCGGTGGCGCTCGGGGCCTATCTGCTCGACCAGCTGGGTCAGCTCGCCGCCGCGCATCCGGACAAGGTGAGCGAGCCGCGCGGGCGCGGCCTGATGTGCGCGATCACGCTGGCCACCCCGGATCTGCGGGATCGGGTGGTGACGGCGATGCGGGAGCGCCAGCACGTGCTGCTGCTGGGGACCGGGGAGCGTGGCATCCGGTTCCGTCCGCCGCTGACGGTCACCGAGGAAGAGCTCGGGCAGGTCGCTGATGCGTTCGATGCCGTGCTGACGCGAGAACATAGGTAACTCGTCGGGTACGGGCTGCGTCGGCGGCTGCATTGCCGCCGGCCGCCCGTATTGCCGTGGTAGCGCCTGAGTCTGGCTGAAATCGCGGAGAGGCGGGATAGCTAGCTTTTCGCTATCGCAGCTTCTAGGCTTCGCTTTCATGTCATCTGGATGTCAGTACGGCATGGAACGGTGCTGCGCATGATCCGTCGAATCGAGCGAGTCGGACAAATTGCTGCCGCCTTGCTGCTCGCCGTCACGGCAGGCTGCGCGAACAGTGAAGCCGTAACCGTCGATACGCCGACGGCAGCGCCCACGTCGACCACCTCGCCGACCGCCATGCCGCCGCACATGACCGACCTGCTGCCGGGGATGCCGCCGCCGCTGTCGCCCACCGACATCTACGCGGCCAACCGGGAACTCAGCCCGTCGGTCGCCGATCACCGGCCGCTGGTCTACGTGCCCAACAGCAAGTCCAACACGGTGACCGTGATCGACCAGAACACCTTCCAGGTACTCGACACATTCTCCGCGGGCGGTTCCGAACCCCAGCACGTGGTGCCGTCCTACGACATGCAGACCCTCTACGCCACCAACGATCTGCCGATCGGCGGCGGCAGCCTGCTGCCGATCGATCCGCGCACCGGAGCGCCTGCGGGACCGGTGATTCCGGTGCGCGACCCGTACAACATGTATTACACGCCGGACGGCAAGTTCGCCCTGGTCGTCGCCGAAGCGGACAAGTCGCTGGACTTCTACGATCCGGTGACCTGGCAGAAGCTGCACGCGCTCGCGGTGCCCGAGTGCGCTGGTGTCGACCACATGGATTTCACCGCGGACGGGCGCTTCGCCCTCGCCAGCTGTGAATTCATCGGGCGGATGGCGGTTTTCGATGTCGCGCAGCGCACGCTGATCACGATGATCGACCTGCCGGGCGGGCGCGGCGGTATGCCGCAGGATGTGAAGCTCTCACCCGACGGGCACGTCTTCTTCGTCGCCGACATGATGGCCGACGGCGTCTACACGTTCGACGCGCACACCTTCGTCAACACCGGCTTCATCCCCACCGGCACAGGGACGCACGGACTTTACGTGACGCGTGACTCCGCGCAGATGCTGATCACCAACCGGCACGAGGGCAGCATCTCGGTGTGGGACTTCGGCGCCGCCAGGCTGGTGCACAAGTGGTTCATCCCCGGTGGCGGTAGCCCGGACATGGGCAATATCTCCGCCGACGGGCGGGTGTTCTGGGTGTCGGGCAGGCACAACAACGAGGTGTACGCGGTCGACATCGTCCACTGGAAGCTGTTGGCGCGCATCCCGGTCGGCCATGGGCCGCACGGGTTGACGGTGTGGCCGCAGCCGGGTCGCTACTCCACCGGGCACACGGGGGTCATGCGGTAGACCGCGGGTCAGGCGGGTACCGGAGTCAGCCCGAGCGCGCCGGCGACGAAACGGTGGACCGAGGCCAGGCCCGCCGCCAGCGCTTCGTCCTCGCCGGGACGGGCCCAGCCGGACACGGTCGCGGTGTTGCCGGGGCCGGGTGTCACGCCGATCTCCGCGACCAGTTCGGCGGTCGTGGGGACGCAGACGGCCCAGGAGAAGTGAGACTCGTCGGCCCATTGCGCCGAGCGGGTGGCCACGTACCCGGAATCGGTGATGCCGCCGTCGGCCAGGGCAGGCCGGTCGTCGATGCGCTCGTCGGCTCGCAGGGCGCGCAGGTACCAGGAGCCAGCGTTGATCTCGATCGGTTCCACGTCAGCAGTGTATTTGGAGCGCTGGTGCGCTCGAGGTCGCGGCCCCGTCGGGGCGTGCGGGCTGGATGGTGGGGCGCCTCGCGTTCGCCGAGTCAGGCGAGGCGGGGGGTGGCGCCGAGGAGGGTGTGGACGGCGGTGCGGCCGATGTCGAGGGCGCGGGTGAGCAGGTCGGTGTCGCGGGCGGCGCTGTCGATGGCGGGGGCGCCGGCGGGCGGGTGGACCTGGAGGACGCGGTCGCCCAGGTCGGCGAGGAAGCTGTCCTCGACGGCCTGCTGGCCGGGGCGCTGGGACCAGGCCCGGAAGGCGCCGGGCGCGATGGCACGCATGTAGCCGCCGCCCACGATGCGGTGCAGCAGGGGTGCGGGCGGGCGGACTTCGTCGGTGCGGCGGGTGCGCAGGACCAGCGCGTGGGTGGTGCCCGCCGCCACGGCGGTGCGGATCGGGACGGTCTCGGAGAGGCCGCCGTCGAAGTAGCTGCGGCCGCCGAGATCGACCGGGGGACCGGCGAGCAGGGGCAGGCCCGCGGAAGCGCGTAGCGCGGTCATCAGGGTGGTTTTGTCCACGATGTGCGGCCCGAGGTCCACCGACCGGCCGGTGCGGACGTCGGTCGCGATCGGGTGGAAGGTGGTGGGGTTGGCCAGGATCGCCGGGAAGTCCATCGGCTCGATGCCGTCGTAGACGTGGTGCACCAGATAGCGCAGATCGAAGACCGGGCGGCCGCGCAGGATCCGCACCGGATCGACCACCCGGCGCATGATCGTCGCGTCGGTCCAGGACCGCATGCCCGTCGCCGCGCGCCCGCACAGCAGCCACGCGCCGTTGATCGCCCCCGCGGAGGTGCCGTAGACGGCGTCGAACACTCCGGCCAGGCCGAGCTCCTCGAGCGCCTGCACCATGCCGCTGGAGTACACGCCGCGGCTGCCGCCACCCTCGATCACCAGTGCCAGACGATGGCCGTCGCTGCGGTCCCCGGCCTCACGTCGAGCCCGGATCACCTCGGCGACCGTGGCCGGGCCCGGTGAAGCCGTCGGATCCTGATCGATGCGTGCAGTGCTGGTCACCAGTTCACGATAAGCCTGAACGCCGAAGACCCGCTGCCCGAGGCAGCGGGTCTTCAGTTTCCGTTCACACACGGACCAACTGATTTCGTTGATACATGGGTAACTCGCCGGGTACGCCCAGTCCGCGACTGCGTGCGTGTCAGGCGGCC
Source organism: Nocardia sp. NPDC057663 (assembly GCF_042799895.1). Lineage (NCBI taxonomy): Bacteria > Bacillati > Actinomycetota > Actinomycetes > Mycobacteriales > Nocardiaceae > Nocardia > Nocardia sp. NPDC057663. Next base: position 30,250 of record NZ_JBHVHX010000027.1, read on the forward strand.
CGGCGGCAAACGTGTGCGGGCCTCACGACCGGCAGAAGTCGCGGGGAGGCGGGGGAGCTACTTGATCTCCGCCAGGACGGTGCCCTGGGTGATCGCGGCGCCCGCTTCGACGGCCAGCCCGGTGACGACACCGGCCTTGTGCGCGTTGACCGGGTTCTCCATCTTCATGGCCTCGAGCACCACGATCAGGTCGCCCGCCTCGACGGTCTGGCCCTCTTCGACCGCGACCTTCACGACGGTGCCCTGCATGGGCGCGGTGACCGCGTCACCGGAGGCCGCACCGGCACCGGCGCCGCCACGCTTGCGCGCCTTCGGCTTCTTGCGGATGACACCCACGCCGTTACCGGCCGAACCGGCGGCACCGCCACCGAGGGTGAACTGACCGGGCAGCGACACCTCGACGCGACGGCCACCGACCTCGACGACGACCTTCTGCCGGGGCAGGTCCTCCTCGTCGTCCTCGGCGACGCCACCGGCCGTGTACGGCTCGACGGTGTTCTTCCACTCGGTTTCGATCCACTTGGTGTAGACGTCGAACTTCCCGCCGTCACCGATGAACGCCGGGTCCTCGACGATCGCGCGGTGGAACGGGATGACCGTCGCCAGGCCGTCGACCTCGAACTCGGCCAGCGCGCGACGGGCGCGCTGCAGCGCCTGGTCACGGTTCTCGCCGGTGACGATCAGCTTGGCCAGCATCGAGTCGAACTGACCGCCGATGACGCTGCCCTCGACCACGCCGGAGTCGACGCGCACGCCGGGGCCGGTGGGCTCGCGGTACACCTTGACCGGGCCGGGGGCGGGCAGGAAGCCGCGACCGGCGTCCTCACCGTTGATCCGGAACTCGAAGGAGTGGCCACGCGGGGTGGGGTCTTCCTTGATCGACAGCTCTTCGCCGTTGGCGATCGCGAACTGCTGACGCACCAGGTCGATGCCCGCGGTCTCCTCGGTGACCGGGTGCTCGACCTGCAGACGGGTGTTCACCTCGAGGAAGGACACGGTCTCGCCCTGCACCAGGTACTCCACGGTGCCTGCGCCGTAGTAACCGGCCTCGCGGCAGATGCGCTTGGCGGAGTCGTGGATCTTGGCGCGGACCTCGTCGGACAGGAACGGCGCCGGCGCCTCCTCGACGAGCTTCTGGAAGCGGCGCTGCAGCGAGCAGTCGCGGGTACCGGCGACGACCACGTTGCCGTGCTGGTCGGCGATGACCTGGGCCTCGACGTGGCGCGCCTTGTCCAGGTACTGCTCGACGAAGCACTCGCCACGGCCGAAGGCGGCGATGGCCTCACGGGTCGCCGACTCGAACAGCTCGGGGATCTCCTCGATGGTGTGGGCGACCTTCATGCCGCGGCCACCGCCACCGAAGGCGGCCTTGATGGCCACCGGGACGCCGTACTCCTTGGCGAACGCGACGACCTCGTCGGCGTTCTTGACCGGGTCCTTGGTGCCCGCGGCCATCGGGGCCTGCGCGCGCTCGGCGATGTGGCGCGCGGTGACCTTGTCGCCCAGGTCGCGGATGGACTGCGGCGAGGGGCCGATCCAGATGAGCCCGGCGTCGAGGACGGCCTGGGCGAAGTCGGCGTTCTCGGAGAGGAAGCCGTAACCCGGGTGGATCGCGTCGGCGCCGGACTTGGCGGCGGCGTCGAGGATCTTGTCGAACACGAGGTACGACTCGGCCGAGGTCTGCCCGCCGAGGGCGAACGCCTCGTCGGCGAGCTTCACGAAGGGAGCGTCGGCATCGGGCTCGGCGTACACCGCGACGCTGGTGATCCCCGCGTCCTTGGCAGCCCGGATCACGCGGACCGCGATCTCGCCGCGGTTAGCTACGAGTACCTTCGTGATCCGTGCGCTGGCATGGCTGGGCACTGAGCCTCCTGTGTGCAATCTTTGGTCGCTTCGGGGGACGGGTCGCCGTGTAGGCCCCGTGCCCGGTATCGACAACTTTCGTCTCGGGCGAGTGTAGGCAGTCTGCCAATTCGGCCCGAACTCGGCTAGCCCTACTGTCGAGTAGGTCGCAGGTCACACTACGCGGCACCCTGTGATGTGAACATGTTTCAATTGATTCGGTTCGGAAGGCCCGGCTCTGCGCCTTGCGCGATCGGCAGCCGTATCGAGTTGCCCCATTCGATCCAGGAACCGTCGTAATTGCGCACCGACCTGCGGCCGAGCAGAAATGTCAGGACGAACCAGGTGTGGCTGGAGCGCTCGCCGACCCGGCTGTAGACGACCAGGTCCTCGGCCGGCAGCGCGCCGTAGACCTCGTCGAGGTCGGCCCTGGACCGGAAACGGCCGTCGCTGGTGCAGGCCTGCGCCCACGGGATGTTCACCGCGGTCGGCACGTGCCCGCCGCGCAGCGTGGCGTACTCCTGGTTCAGCGGCTTGTCCTCGAGCTCGCCCGAGTACTCCTGCTCGGAACGCACGTCGACCAGGGGGCCGCCGAGCCGGGCCAGCACCTCGTCGCGGAACGCGCGCGCCACCGTGTCGTCGCGCACGACGTCGGGATAGTCGCTGGTCACCGGGTAGGGCAGGTCGAAGGTGGTGTCGCGTTCCTCGGAGATCCAGGCGTCGCGGCCGCCGTCGAGCAGGCGGACGTCCTCGTGCCCGAAGAGGGTGAAGATCCAGGCGGTATGCGCTGCCTGGGCATTGCCGCGATCGCCGTAGATCACCACGGTGTCGTCGCGCTGGATACCCTTGGCGCGCATCAGCTCGGTGAAGCGGGGGCCGTCGACATAGTCGCGGGTCACCGGGTCGCTCAGGTCGCCACGCCAATCGATTTTGACCGCACCGGGGACATGGCCGATGTCATAGAGCAGGATGTCATCGTTCGACTCGATGATCTTCACACCGGGCATCCCGATGTTTGCGGACAACCATTCTGTGGTTACCAATCGATGCGGGACTGCGTAGGAACCGAAGGCGGGGTGCGGATCCGGGGCGACGGGCACGGTGTGGTCCTTCACGCGAGAGTATGGGCGGGTGCGACAGTGTGCTGAGGTTGCAGCCGATGGTATGTCTGTGTCGGCACATCACGAATCGACACAATGGTCGAATAAAGCGCAGAGCTGTCCGATAAAGTCTCTGGAGAGGAGGGGTGAGCTATGTCCGATTCTTGGCCGCGACGGCGACTGCTCGCGATCCTACGTGGCGCCACCGAGCCCCTCGACGCCCAGGAACTGGCCAGAATCACCGGACAGCATGTCACCACCGTCCGATTCCACCTCGATGTGCTCACCCGCGAATCGCTGGTCCGGCAGTTCCAGCAGCCGCCGCGCGGCCGTGGCCGCCCGCGGATCGGCTATCGCGCCGTGCAGCGCTCGGTGGGATATCAGGAGCTCGCCCAGGTCCTCGCCGACCACCTCGGACCCGACCCGATCACCCGGTCCGCCGCCGCCGTCGCCGCAGGGCGCGCCTGGGGGGCGCGAATGGACATCAGCACGCATCCGGTGGAGACGCTGGCCGATGCCAGGGACATCACCATGTCGCTGATGTCGGAGCTCGGGTTCGCGCCGGAGAAGGACCCGGTCGGGGAGACCGCCGAGCACGTGCAGATCAACCTCACCGCCTGCCCGCTGCGGGAACTGGCCCGCTCGCACTCCGAAGTGGTGTGCGGGGTGCACATGGGCCTCATGCGGGAAGTGCTGGAGCGCAACGGCGCCCGCGGCCGGGTCGACGTACGCCTGCACCCGTTCGTCGAGCCGGAACTGTGCACGGCGCGGCTGGAACTGACGCTGGGCGCCGAGAACTCCGCGCAGGCGGCCGGATCATCGACTACCGCAGAACAGCAGATGATCGCGCCGTCAGGCCCGCGAATCCCGCCACAGCTGCGTGACACCGACGCCGACGTCTTCGAGCAGCCTGCGCAGCAGCGGTAGCCCGATCCCGATGACGCTGGACGGGTCGCCCTCGATCCGGTCGACGAACCAGCCGCCCAGCCCGTCCAACGTGAACGCGCCCGCGACCTGCAGTGGTTCGCCGGAGGCGATGTAGGCGTCGAGCTCGTCCGGGCCGGGTTTCGCGAAATGCACCGTGGTGCTGCTGCACTCCTCGGACTCGGCGACGATCGCGCCGTCGCGCAGCCGCAGCACGCAATGTCCGGTGATCAGATCGGCGCTGCGGCCCGCCATCCCCGCCCAGCGGGCGCGGGCCACCTCGGGCGTGTGCGGTTTGCCTTGCAGCTGCCCGTCGACGAGCAGCATCGAATCGCAGCCGACGACGACACAGTCGGCGGCGAATTCGGGAATCGACGCGGCGACGTCGGCGGCCTTGGCGCGAGCCAGGGCGATGACGACGTCGTGCGCGGAGGTATCAGGGGGTAGCGCGGCCGACACCGCGTCCTCGTCCACGCCGGAGACGCGCACGACGGGGTCGATACCCGCCGTGCGCAGGATCCCGAGACGGGCGGGAGACGCGGAGGCCAAGACCAGCCGGGTCACCCGGATCAGCGCAGGTGCGACAGCATCGGGTACGCGTACGGCGAGAACGGGGACGTACCCCGGTGCAGCAGCGTCGCTTTGCCCCAGTTGTCGCTCGGACCGGACGCGCCGCCCGCAGGGGCGCTCGCGGCGGCCGCGCTCAGCACGGCGACCAGGGCCGCGATGTCCGCGTCGGTCGGCGAGCCCTTGAGGATGCGGAACATCGGCTCACCGAGGCTCTCCGCGGGCTCGTCGGCAACCGCGCTCACAGACAGTTCGACCTCGTCGACGAGTGGTTCGACGGCGAGCTCCAGCTCGGCGGCGGTCAGCACGTCTTCTTCTGCCACAGTTGTCACAGTGCCAGATCCTTCCTGCCTCGTCCGGGAGATTTCCCCGGTGCGAAGCTTGGGTACTTCGATGTCTACAGCGCGGTTGACGCGATCATTCCCGGTAGGGACGCGACGATCAATAGTTGCGTCATTGCAACCAGTGTGCGCGGCCTACCGGGGATATCGCACGATCACAGCGGAATGTTGCCGTGCTTCTTCGGCGGCAGGGTCACCATCTTGCGCTCGAGCAGGCGCAGGGCCGACACGATCTGGCCGCGGGTGTGCGACGGCGGGATGACCGCGTCGACGTATCCGCGCTCGGCGGCGACGTACGGGTTCACGAGGGTGTCCTCGTACTCGTTCTGCAGCTCGAGGCGCAGCGCGTCCACATCGGCGCCGTTCTTGGCGGCCTCGGACAGCTGCTTGCGGTAGACGAATCCGACGGCGCCGGAAGCACCCATGACGGCGATCTGGGCGGTCGGCCACGCCAGGTTCACGTCGGCACCCATGTGCTTGGAACCCATGACGTCGTAGGCGCCGCCGTAGGCCTTGCGGGTGATGATCGTGATCTTGCCCACAGTGGCCTCACCGTAGGCGTAGAGCAGCTTCGCGCCGCGGCGGATGATGCCGTTGTACTCCTGGCCGGTGCCGGGCAGGAAGCCGGGCACGTCGACCAGGGTGATGATCGGGACGTTGAAGGCGTCGCAGGTGCGCACGAAGCGCGCGGCCTTCTCCGAGGCGTCGATGTCGAGGCAGCCGGCGAACTGGGTCGGCTGGTTGGCGACGATGCCGACGCTGCGGCCGTCGACGCGACCGAAACCGCAGATGATGTTCATCGCGCGCTCGGCCTGCACCTCGAGGAACTCGTCGTCGTCGAGCAGACGGCGGATGACCTCGTGCATGTCGTAGGGCTGGTTCGGCGAGTCCGGGATGATCGTGTCGAGCTCGATGTCCTCGTCGGTGAGCGAGTCCTCGATCGCGCCGCTGATCGGGTCGGTGGGCGCGTGCCGCGGCGCCTCGGCGCGGTTGTTGCTCGGCAGGTAACCCAGCAGGTCCTTGACGTAGTCGAGGGCGTCCTGCTCGCCGGAGGCCACGTAGTGGGCCACGCCGGACTTGGTCATGTGGGTGTGCGCGCCACCCAGGTCCTCCATGGTGACCTCTTCACCGGTGACGGTCTTGATCACGTCGGGACCGGTGACGAACATCTGCGAGGTCTGGTCGACCATCACCACGAAGTCGGTGAGCGCGGGGGAGTACACGTGGCCACCGGCGGCGGGGCCCATGATCAGCGAGATCTGCGGGATCACGCCGGAGGCCTGCACGTTGCGGTGGAAGATCTCGCCGTAGAGGCCGAGGGAGACGACGCCCTCCTGGATGCGCGCGCCCGCGCCCTCGTTGATGCCGACGAGCGGACGGCCGGTCTTGAGCGCCAGGTCCATCACCTTGACGATCTTCTCGCCGTACACCTCGCCGAGCGAGCCACCGAAGACGGTGACGTCCTGGGAGAAGATGCAGACGTCGCGGCCGTCGATGGTGCCGTAGCCGGTGACGACGCCGTCGCCGAGCGGGCGGTTGTGCTCCAGGCCGAAGTTCACGCTGCGATGCTTGGCGAGGGCGTCGAGCTCCACGAAGGAGCCTTCGTCGAGCAGGGCGAGGATGCGCTCACGCGCGGTCATCTTGCCCTTGGCGTGCACCTTGTCGACCGCGGCCTCACCCATCGGGTGTTGCGCTTCTTCCAGCCGATTCCGCAGGTCAGCCAGCTTCCCGGCGGTGGTGTGGATATCGGGGGCGCCCGCCGATTCCGATGCGGGCTGCTGCTGGACACTCGTCATGGGTTGCGAGTGTAACGAGTGACACCACGTCGCACTACGGCAGTCTCGCCTACCGGCCAGTAGAGAAACCCCAGCTAGGTACGGCCCCCAGGCCTATTCGCCCTGGCCTAGTAGCGTGCCGGGAATGAACAGGGCACCGCTCGATGCGCAGCGTCTCGACAGCTCCTCGGCCGGCGGGCCACTGTCGTTCTACGACCGGATCGAGGTCGTCGAGTCGACCGGATCGACCAATGCCGACCTCGTCGCCCGGGCCGCCGATTCGACCGTCGACCGGCAGGCGCTGCTCGCCGAGGAGCAGCTGAGTGGTCGCGGCAGGCACGCCCGTACGTGGGTGAGCCCGCCGCGCGCGCAGATCGCGCTGTCGATCCTGGTGCGGCTGCCCGATATCGATCCGACCACGCTCGGCTGGCTGCCGTTGCTCACCGGCGTCGCGGTGATCGACGCGCTGCGCCGCTCGACCGGTGCCGCCGCGGAACTGAAGTGGCCCAACGACGTTCTGCTCGACGGCCGCAAGCTCGCGGGCATCCTGGCCGAGGTCGCCGCGACCGGCGCCGCACCGGCCGTGGTGGTCGGTATCGGACTCAATGTCGACCTCGACGCATCCGAACTGCCTGTCCCGCACGCGACTTCGCTGACCCTGGCCGGTATCGACACCGACCGCACCGAGCTGGTCGCCGCGATCCTGACCGAGTTCGCCGCCCGGTTCACCGCCTGGCAGCGAGCGGGCTGGGCGACGACCGAGATCGCGGCCGCCTACCGCGAGCGCTGCGCCACCGTCGGCGTCGAGGTGCGCGCCGAACTGCCCGGCGGCCAGGTGGTCACCGGTGTCGCGTCTGGCATCGACGACACCGGCAGGCTGCTCATCGGCGACCGGGCCGTCTCGGCGGGCGACGTGTCCCACCTGCGCGGACAGTATTGACGGCGGCTGGTGCCGCGTGTTCGCGGCCCCTGGTGGCCCGGCGGTCAGGCACCGCGCCTGACCACCAGGCCGGGATTCAGCGGGCAGCGACCCCCGTGTTGCGCTCGGCGACCTCGCGTTCGCGTGCCAGCAGCCGGTCGCGCTGCTCCTCGAACTTGAGCACGTCCTTCTCCAGCTTGGCCACGAACTGCGCGAGGTCGTCGCGTGCCGCCTCGCCCGCGGGCCCGAAATCGGTGCGGTCGAAGACGTTCCACTGCTTGAGCACCGGCAGCACGACCTCGTCGAGATGCTGGCGCAGGTCGTAGATGCCGTGCTTGGCCATCAGCACGCCGTTGCGCCGCCAGTTCGGCATGCCTGCGCCGGGCATCTGGAAGTTGGTGAGCACCTTGGTGATCGCGGGCATCGCCTGATCGGGGACCAGGTCCAGCGCCGCGGCGCACAGGTTGCGATAGAAGATCATGTGCAGGTTCTCGTCGGTGGCGACGCGGGCCAGCATGCGGTCGGCGACCGGGTCGTCGCAGACGCGACCGGTATTGCGGTGGCTGACCCGGGTGGCCAGCTCCTGGAACGTCACATACGCGACATTGACCAGGAATCCGCCCCAGTTCGCCGGCGCGTGCGCGCCCTGGGTCATGTGGATCATCCTGGCCTCTTCCAGGGCGACCGGGTCGACGCCGCGGGTGACCACCAGGTAGTCGCGGATCACGATGCCGTGCCGGTTCTCCTCGGCGGTCCAGCGACCGACCCAGGTGCCCCAGGCGCCGTCCTGGGAGAAGTTCTCGGCGATCTCGCGGTGGTAGGAGGGCAGGTTGTCCTCGGTGAGCAGGTTGGTGATCATCGCCGCCTTGGCGACATCGGTGAGCCTGGATTGTCCTGGCTCCCAATCGACTCCGCCCATAGCGGCGAAATTGCGGCCCTCGTCCCACGGGACGTAATCGTGCGGATTCCAGTCCTTGGCGATCGAAAGGTGCCGGTTGAGATTCTGTTCGGCCACCGGCTCCAGGGCGATGAGGATTTCGAGCTGAGTCAGAGCTTTGGTCACGCGTGCCTCCACTGTCGGGTGTCGAGCAAGCAGAATTGGGCAAAACCTGGCATCTAGCGTGGAATCAACAGTATCGCCTCGGCCGTGGCATCGGGAAATGCGGCCTCGCAACGGGGTATCGTTCGGCCATGGGGTACCCGGAGGACGTTCTCGCGCCCGACGAACAGTTGATTCTGCATCGTCACCCGCATTGGAAGATGCTGGTGTGGCCGGTCGTCACGCTGATCGGCGGCACCGCGATCGCCGGTTTCCTTGGCGGGCTCGCCTGGCGCAACACCGAGGGTTCGGTGCGCACCGTGCTGTTGCTGCTCATCGGGCTGATCTGGTTCGGGCTCATCCTGTGGCGCTGCGTCGGCAAGGTGATCAGCTGGAAGTCCACGCATTTCATCATCACCGACCGGCGCGTGCTCGTGCGCCAGGGCGTGATCACCCACACCGGCATCGATATCCCGCTCAGCCGCATCTCCAGCGTGCAGTTCGAGCACGGGGTGTTCGACCGGGTACTCGGCACCGGCACGCTGATCATCGGATCGTCGTCGGAGGAACCGCTCGAATACGACGACATCCCGCAGGTGCAGCAGGTGCACGCGCTGCTCTACCACGAGGTGTTCGAGGCGGGCAGCAGTCGCCGTGACCAGTCGTGGGGCGGTTATCGGTGAGCATGCGGCCCGCCGCGATCATCATCCGTAATCTGAGCACATGACCGCCGTACTGCTCGCCGAAGACGATGAGGCGATCGCCGCGCCGCTCTCGCGCGCCCTCGGCCGCGAGGGTTACACCGTCACCGTCGAGCGATTCGGCCCCGCGGTGCTGCGCCGCGCCCTCGAAGGCAATCACGACCTGCTGATCCTCGACCTCGGCCTGCCCGGCATGGACGGGCTCGAAGTGTGTAGGCAGGTCAGGGCCAGCGGCGCCGATCTGGCGGTGCTGATGCTCACCGCACGCACCGACGAGGTCGACTTCGTCGTCGGTCTCGACGCGGGCGCCGACGACTACGTCGGCAAACCGTTCCGGCTGGCCGAGCTGCTTGCCCGGGTGCGAGCCCTGCTGCGGCGCAGCGGAATCGGTGACGACGCGGTGGAGGTCGGCGGGATCCGGCTCGAGCCTGCGGCGCGGCGCGTGCTGGTCAACGGGGCCGAGGTGAACCTGGCCAACAAGGAGTACGAGCTGCTCAAGGTGCTCATCGACCGGGCCGGTCAGGTGGTGGCGCGCGAGACCATCCTGCGTGAGGTGTGGGGCGACGCGGATCTGCGCGGCTCCAAGACCCTCGACATGCATATGTCCTGGTTGCGCCGCAAGATCGGCGACGAGGGGCCGATGGCGGAGCGGCGCATCGTCACGGTGCGCGGTGTCGGGTTCCGGCTCAACACCGACGGTCCGTCCGCGGCCAGAGGCTGACCCGGGCAGTGCGCCGCCGCATCCTGCGCTCGATCCTGACCGTGCTGACCATCACCACGGTGGTGCTCGGCGTGCCGCTGATCTACACGGCATGGCTGTGGGTCGAGGACATCACCCGCAACGATCTGCAGAGCCGCCTGGAACGGGTCGCCGCCGAGGTGATCGCCCAGGAGCGTGTCGACGGGACCGTGCCCGACGGCCTCGACGTGCGCGCCATGCGGGCCCTGGTGCCCGAGGGCGGCAAGCTCACGATCGTCTACCCGGCGCCGCACGACAATGCCGCGCGCACCGATATCGGCGTCGAGCACGTCGAGGATCCGCTGGTCGAATCGCTGTCGATGGGCACCTCGGGTTCGCTGCGGCTCGAAGTGCCCGCCGGGCCGATGCACTCCCGGCAGGAGCAGGCCGTGGCCGCGGTCGCGCTGGCCGTGCTCGCCTCGCTCGGCGCCGCGTTCTCGGTCGCGGTGGTGACCGCGCGCCGGGTCGCCGACCCGCTGCGTGACGTGGCCGCCCGCGCCGCCCGGCTGGCGATGGGCGACTTCCGGCCCGACCCGCGCAGGCACGGCATCGCCGAACTCGACCGCGTCTCCGACGTGCTCGACTCGGCGACGGTCGAGATCGCGGGCCGCCTGCAACGCGAGCACGCGCTGGTCGCCGACGTCTCACATCAGCTACGCAGCAGGCTGACCGCGGTGCGCCTGCGCCTGGACGAGCTGTCCACGCACGCCGATCCCGAGGTCGTGCACGAGGCCGAGGAGGCGATGGCCCAGGTCGACCGGCTCACCGAGGCGATCGACGACCTGGTCCGCGCCTCCCGCGACGAGGACGCCGCCGACCGCGATCCCGTCCCGGTGATGGCCGAACTGCGCGGCGTGATGGCCGAGTGGGCCCACCCCTTCACCGAGGAGGGCCGCGAACTGCGCCTGATCGGCGACGAGTCCCTGCGCGCCCCCATCACCGGGTCACGGCTGCGTGAGGCCGTGGCGGTACTGGTCGACAATGCCCTGATGCACGGCGGTGGCACCTGCACGGTGTCGGTGCGCACGGTGCCGACGATGAGCTCACGCGATCCGCTGATCTGCGTCGAGGTGGCCGACGAGGGTGAGGGCATCCGCGACGAGCTCGCGCCACACATCTTCGACCGTGGGTTCTCGGCGGGCGGGTCGACCGGCGTCGGCCTGGCCCTGGCTCGTGCCCTGGTGGAAGCGGACGGTGGCCGGTTGGAGCTGCAGCGTCGCCGGCCTGCGCTGTTCGCGGTGTTCCTCGGCTCGAAGGTCAACCGGCCGCCGAACGCGACACTCACCGAGCCCCGCTGACTAGCTACGGCCGAGAGGCTCTTGCTCTTCCTCGATCAGGTCCTCGAGCTCGGCGACGATCTCGTTCATCTCGTCGGGGAACACCCAGCGGCGCATCGCCCAGAACCGGAACGCCATCTGCAGCAGGTTGCCGATGATGAACGCGCTGACGAAGTCGGCGACGTTCTCGGTCAGGAAGCTCACGTTCGGCTGACGCAGGTCGAACACGTAGCTCGAGATCCACAGCGGGATATTGCTCAGGATCACGCCGACGCCGCTGACACCGAAGAACAGCAGTGCCTCGTGATGCTTCTCTCGCCCGCCGCGATTCTTGAACGACCATTCGCGGTTGAGAATGTAGGAGGCGATCACCGCGACCACGCCGGAAATGATCTTGGCGGTGACCGGTTTCTCGGCCAGCACAGTCCATTTCAGGAGGTAGAACAGGCCGCTGTCGATCACGAACGTCGTGGCGCCGACGATGGCGAACTTGATCAGCTCTTTATGCTGGAACGCTAGCTCGCGCAGGCGCGAGGGAAGGACGCTGACCACGTCGTCGACGATTGACACGAGTTCCGAGTGTACCGGTAGCAAAGATTCGCTTTCGACATGACAACATTGCACGACGTGAGTGCACGTTCGTTCGATCCGTCTGCCATGCCCACCGTCACGATGGTCGGTGGTGGCCAGCTCGCGCGTATGACACACCAGGCCGCGGTCGCCCTCGGCCAGCGTCTGCGGGTGCTGGCCGAGCGTCCCGACGACCCCGCCGCGCAGGTCACCCCTGACGTGGTGCTGGGCAGCCACGACGACCTGTCCGCGCTGCGTCGCGCGGCGAACGGGTCGCACGCGCTGACCTTCGACCACGAGCACGTGCCGACGGCGCACCTCGAGATCCTGGTCGCCGAGGGCGTGAACGTGGCGCCGCCGCCGCAGGCCCTGATCTTCGCCCAGGACAAGCTCGCCATGCGTACCAAGCTGTCCGCGCTGGGGCTGCCGGTGCCCGCGTTCGTCGAGGTCACCGCGCCCGCCGACGCGATCGCCTTCGGCGACGAGCACGGCTGGCCGTTCGTCCTCAAGGCGGTGCGCGGCGGGTACGACGGCCGTGGCGTGTGGATGCCCGCCGACGCGGCCGAGACCGAGCGGCTGGTCACCGACCAGCTCGCGCACGGCGTGCAGCTGCTCGCCGAGGCGAAGGTCGACCTGAAGCGCGAGCTGTCGGCGATGGTGGCGCGGTCGCCGTTCGGGCAGGCGGCGACCTGGCCGGTGGTGGAGACCGTGCAGCGCAACGGTCAGTGCGCCGTGGTCATCGCGCCCGCGCCCGACCTGTCCGAGGAGCTGGGCGCGCGCGCCGAGACGATGGCGCTGGAACTGGCGGCCGGTCTGGGTGTCGTCGGGGTGATGGCCGTCGAGCTGTTCGAGACCCAGGACGGCGAGGTGCTGGTCAACGAGCTCGCGATGCGTCCGCACAACTCCGGCCACTGGGGCATGGACGGCGCCCGCACCGGCCAGTTCGAGCAGCACCTGCGTGCCGTCCTGGACTATCCGCTCGGCGACACCAGCCCGCTGGCGCCGGTGACGGTGATGGCGAACATCCTCGGCGCGGCCGAGGCACCCGAGATGTCGATGGACGAGCGGCTGCACCACCTGTTCGCCCGCCTGCCGCAGGCGAAGGTCCACCTCTACGGCAAGGGCGAGCGGCCCGACCGCAAGATCGGGCACATCAACGTCCTCGGCGACGATGTCACCGCGGTGCGGGAGCAGGCCGAACGCGCCGCGCACTGGATGTCGCACGCCGTTTGGACCGACGGCTGGGATCCGCACGGGGCCTGAGACCCGGCCACCTCACCTCGACCGCCGAAAACCCGCGGCGCCAGCCGCCGACAACACAGGAGCGCATGTGACCACCACCGGACCCCAGGTCGGCCTGATCATGGGCAGCGATTCCGACTGGCCGACGATGGAGGCCGCCGCCGAGGCACTGGCCGAGTTCGGCATCCGCTTCGAGGTCGGCGTGGTCTCCGCGCACCGCACCCCGCAGCGCATGCTCGACTACGCCAAGGACGCCGCGGGCCGCGGCCTGCAGGTCATCATCGCCGGCGCGGGCGGCGCCGCCCACCTGCCCGGCATGGTCGCCTCGGCCACCCCGCTCCCGGTCATCGGCGTCCCCGTCCCGCTCAAGTACCTCGACGGCATGGACTCGCTGCTCTCGATCGTCCAGATGCCCGCCGGTGTCCCGGTCGCCACCGTCTCCATCGGCGGCGCCCGCAACGCCGGCCTGCTCGCCGTCCGCATCCTCGCCGCCCACGACCCGGCGCTGCGCACCCGCATGGAACAGTTCCAGGCCGGACTCGAGCAGATGGTCCTCGACAAGGACGCCGCCCTGCGCACCAAGCTGCTGGGCTAGAACCCGGTCGGGACCTGTCGTGGCCGGTGACTACGGTGGTCGGGTGGCACACGACGATGCGGCGCAGTTCCGGCTCACGGTGGTGGATCAGGCGTTGCGGTTGTTCGCCGAGCGGGGGTACGAGGCGACGACGGTGGACGAGATCGCGGTGGCGGCGGGGATCTCCCGGCGGACCTTCTTCCGGCAGTTCCGGTCCAAGGAGGACGTGATCTTCGCCGATCACGAATTCCAGCTCGCGCTGGCCGAGGCATCGCTGGCGCGGGCGGAGGGTGATCCGTGGGATGCGGTGTGTGAGGCCGTGATCGGGGTGTTCGAGCGGTTCACGCAGTGGCGTGACATCGCCGCGCGCCGGTATCAGGTGGTGCGGCTGGTGCCCGCGTTGCGGGAGCGCGAGATCGTGACGGTGTTCCGGTACGAGCGCCTGTTCACCGACTTCCTGCGCGCGCAGCTGCCGGACGTGCCGGATCTGGCGCGCGTGCAGTTCACCGCGGCGGTGACCGCGACGCACAACTATCTGCTGCGCCGGATGGTGCGCGGCGAGTCGGCGGCGGGGGTCGCCGATCTGCGCACCGAACTGGCCCTGATCCCGCGTGGCAGGCAGGAGCGGGCACCGCGTGAGGAGCTGGTGGTCGCGGTGTTCCCACGGGACATGCCGCCGCGCAAGGTGGCGGACCTGATCACCGCCCAGCTCGGTAGCCTGTGAGCGCCGCTTCGGCAGCTCGAGCATGACGTGACACTGAGTGCCACCGGTATATCCCCATGTAGCGCTAGAGTGCCGGGCGTATAATCAAGTCGGATTGGCACTCGGTGCCGATGCAAGACGCGCTGTTGACCGCAGCGATCACCACCACGACCAGGAGTGTGCCCGATGGCGGGAAACCCGGATTTCAACCTGTTCCAGCTCGAGGACTTCCACGATGAGCTCCGTGCGGCCATCCGCGGCCTCGCCGAGAAGGAAATCGCTCCCTACGCCAAGGACGTCGACGGCAACGCCCGCTTCCCGGAGGAGGCGCTGACCGCGCTCAACGCCGCGGGCTTCAACGCCGTGCACGTGCCCGAGGCCTACGGTGGCCAGGGCGCCGACTCCGTCGCCACCTGTATCGTGATCGAGGAAGTCGCCCGCGTCTGCGGTTCCTCCTCGCTGATCCCCGCCGTCAACAAGCTCGGCACCATGGGCCTGATCCTCAACGGCTCCGAAGAGCTGAAGCACAAGGTCCTCGGCGACCTGGTGAACGGCAAGATGGCCTCCTACGCGCTGTCCGAGCGCGAGGCCGGTTCCGACGCCGCGGCCATGCGCACCCGCGCCAAGGCCGACGGCGACGACTGGATCCTCAACGGCTCCAAGTGCTGGATCACCAACGGCGGCCGCTCCGAGTGGTACACCGTCATGGCCGTGACCGACGCCGAGAAGGGCGCCAACGGCATCTCCTCGTTCATGGTCCACAAGGACGACGAGGGCTTCGTCGTCGGCCCGCTCGAGCACAAGCTGGGCATCAAGGGTTCGCCCACCGCCGAGCTGTACTTCGAGAACTGCCGCATCCCCGGCGACCGGATCGTCGGCGAGCCCGGCACCGGCTTCAAGACCGCGCTGCAGACCCTCGACCACACCCGCCCGACCATCGGCGCGCAGGCCGTCGGCCTGGCCCAGGGTGCGCTCGACGCCGCGATCGCCTACACCAAGGACCGCAAGCAGTTCGGCAAGGCCATCGCCGACTTCCAGAACACCCAGTTCATGCTCGCCGACATGGCGATGAAGGTCGAGGCCGCCCGCCTCATGGTCTACACCTCCGCGGCTCGCGCCGAGCGCGGCGAGAAGAACCTCGGCTTCATCTCCGCCGCCGCCAAGTGCTTCGCCTCCGATGTCGCCATGGAAGTCACCACCAATGCCGTCCAGCTCTTCGGCGGCGCCGGCTACACCACCGACTTCCCCGTCGAGCGCATGATGCGCGACGCGAAGATCACCCAGATCTACGAGGGCACCAACCAGATCCAGCGCCTGGTGATGTCCCGCCAGATCCTGCGCTGATCCCCACCACCTCAGCGCCTTCGCGGCCCCTCGATGGACTCATCGAGGGGCCGTGCCGTTTCTGGAGCATCGCCGCGACGCAAGGCAGGCACTGCACGGCAAAAAGGCCGGTCACGGGCCGATTCCGGGGCGTTACCTCGATCGTGCGAGGTTACTGGGGGAATGACGATCGAAATGTGTCCACGAATTAAACGGACACTCAACCAATAGATTCAACCGATACCGGAGGGTTATTTATTCGTAGCTTTGCGGCGATTCGTTTCGACCCTTGAATGCAATATACCAAGACAGGTGGGATCAAACTGAGCCGTCGGGGTGCAGGTATGTGGCCGATGTCGATCCTCCTGACTAGTGAAGGGCTGTGACCAGGCCCTTCGGCCGTCTACAGCAGGAGTCGACGACATGATGCAGAGCGCTGGAACCTTGTCCGCGAGGGCTGCCCTCGGAATTCGAGTGGCCCCCTACTCGCGTGTTCAGCGGTGTACTGGGAGAATGCTCGACCTCGTGATGTGGCGAGGTGAATCATGACCGAAGTAATTTTCGGATCCCGTTCGGGAATGAGCTGGCTCCCGCTGTCCACTTCCGGGGAGAACTCCCGATGCACGCAGGAAATGCTCGACCGGATGCGCACCTGGGCGAAGGACTATCTGACCCAGCCGCTGGACGAAATCGGCCGTGACGGTCCGGTCTGCCCGTATGTCAGGCCGTCGATGCGCCGAGACCTGATCTGGGTCGGCCGGGTGGCCGGTGTGCAACCGTGGCCCGCGTATGTGCGGCTGGTGCTCTCGGACGCGCTGGAGCTGTTCCCGAAGTTGCCACCGGACGATGGCGGTGCCGCGGTACTGCGCTGCATGGTGACGGCCCTGCCCGACCTGCACGACTACTCGCTGATCGACGACCTGCACGACGAGCTCAAATCGGAGTTCGTGGAGCGCGGCCTCATGCTCGGGCAGTTCTATCCCGGCTGCTCCCAGCCCGGCCTGTGGAACAAGGACTACCACCCGCTCGACGCGCCGATCCCGATGCTGGTGGTGCGCACGATGATGGCCACCGATTTCCCGTTCCTGCTCTCGCGGCCGGAGTGGATGTCGGCCTACGTCAAGAAGTTCGCGCCCGCCCTGCCCGCGCATGTCCGCAACATCGTGGTGGACAGGCTCATCGCGGGTACCAGCACCGAGGTACCCGAGTACCACATCGTCGAGGATCGGGAACCGCTGAAGGTCGGTGCGGAGAGACGACACGGATGATCCGCGAATTGTCCACCGCGCCGGCGGCCGAGCCGGCCGTGGTCGAGGAGTTTCCGCTCTCACCGGCCCAGCTCGGCATGTGGTACGCCCAGCAACTCGATCCGGCGGTGCCGCTCTACGAGGCGCTGTACTGCGACATGCGCGGTCCGCTCGACATCGACACCCTCCTCGCGGTCTCCCAGCAGGTGAATCGCGAGTTCGAGTCAGGCCAGCTGCGGCTGGTCGGCACCGAGGACGGGCCGCACCAGGTCGTCGACCGGCGGATCGAGCTGGCGGTGTCCTATCTGGACTTCAGCGATGCCGCCGACCCCGAGTCCGAGGCGATCCGGTGGATGCGTGCCGATATCGAGGCGCCGATCGATCTGCTCGGTGACTCTTTGGGAAAGTTCGCGCTGATCCGGATCGGACCGCAGCGGGTGCTGATGTACTCCCGCGGCCATCACATCGCGATCGACGGCTTCGCCGCCGCGACCGAGATGTACCGGGCTGCCGAGCTCTACAACGCGGCGCTGTCCGGGCGGGATCCGCCGCCATGCAAGGCCGCGAGTCTGCGCACGGTGTACGACGCGGAGATGCGCTACCGCAACAGCACGCGCTTCACCGCCGATGCCGACTACTGGTCGCAGCGGATAGCGGACATGCCGCAGCGGTGCAGTCTGGTCGACGCCGCCGCGCCCGCACACGCGCTCGGCCGCGAGCACCGCGCGGAACTGTCGGCCGCGACGAAGGCGCGCCTGGGCGCGGCCGCCGCGCGGTTCGATGTCGGGACGCCGGGGCTGGCGATGGCGGCGCTGGCGGTGTACTACGCGCAGGCGACCGGCACCGAGGACGTCGTGCTGAGCCTGCCGGTGTCCGGCCGCACCACGGCGGTACTGCGCCGATCCGGCGGCATGCTGGCCAATGTGGTGCCGTTGCGGGTGCCGGTCCGGGCCGACAGCACCGTCGCCGACCTGGTCGACGCGATCCGGGTGGAGGTCTCGGGCGCGCTGCGGCATCAGCAGTTCCGCCACGAGGAGATCCGTAGCGGCGACGCGGACGGTCAGGTGACGGGTGGGCGTGGCTTCGTCGGTCCGGTGGTCAACATCATGCTGTTCCCGACCGATGTCGACCTCACCGATGTCGAGACGAGCCTGCATCTGCTGACCTCGGGGCCGATCGAGGACCTGTTCGTCAACTTCTATCAGAGCGGCGCGAACGCCCCCATCCACGTCGACTTCACCGCGAACCCCGACCTCTACGACTCGCAGACCCTGGCCCGCCATCACCGGCGGTTCCTGGCGCTGTTCGAGGCGATGATCGACGCCGACCCGGACACCCCGGTGCGTTCACTCGGGTACTTCCTCCCTGATGAGCTGCCCCTGCGCGCGGGTCTGCGCGGTGCGCCCGCGCCTGCCCCGCGGTTGCTCGCCGACGTGCTCGACGACGGACTGTCGACCGCGGGTCCCCTGGCGACGGCAGTGGTGTCCGGCGAGCGCGAACTCACCTACGGTGCGCTGGATCAGGTTTCGGCCCGGCTGTCGCGGCGGCTCAGCGCGGCGGGCGCCGGTCCGGAGTCCGCCGTGCTGGTGGCGCTGCCGCGGTCGACGGAGTCGGTGGTGGCGTTCTGGGGCGTTGCCCGATCGGGCGCGGCCTACGTACCGGTCGGCGTGTCGAACCCGGCCGAGCGCTTGGCGACCATGGCAACGGAATGCGGTGCGCGGCTTGGTATAACGACGTCGAGCCTGCGGACCGCGTTGCCCGACTCGGTGACTTGGATCGTGCTGGACGACGAGGGGCTCGCCGCCGGCGAAGTCACCGCAACTGCCGACCACACCGGGCCGCTGCCGCGCCCGCGGCTCGAGAATCCCGCCTATATCGTGTTCACCTCGGGCGCCACCGGCACTCCCAAGGGCGTCGTGGTCACCCACGCGGGGATCGCCGCGCTGGCCTCGGCGGTGCGCGACGCCTATGGCGCGGATCGGCAGTCGCGCGTATTGCACTGTCTCAATCCGAGTTTCGACGCGTCCCTGCTCGAACTGCTGGTCGCCTTCACAGCCGGCGCGACGCTGGTGATCGCCGACGCCGACTCGGGGGCGGGCGCGGAACTGGCCGCGGTGATCCGGGACTCGTCGATCACCCACCTGTGCTCCACGCCCGCCGTGCTGACGACGCTGCCGCCCGGTGCCCTCGACGGTGTGCGCGCGGTGTCCACCGGCGGCGAGGCCTGCCCGCCGGAGGTGGTTGCGCGTTTCGGACCCGGTCGGGCCATGGTGAATTCGTACGGTCCGTCGGAAACCACTGTGGCAGCGACGTTCACAGCGCCCTTGACCCCGCACCTCGAGGTAGGAATCGGCTCTCCGGTACCCGGCGTCACGCTGCACGTCCTCGATCACCGGCTCCGCCCGGCGCTCGCCGGAACCCCGGGCGAGCTGTACATCGCGGGCCCCGGCCTGGCTCGCGGGTACGCCGGCCGCACCGGCGCGACAGCGCAACGCATGATCGCCAATCCATTCGGCGCGCCGGGAACCCGCCTGTATCGCAGTGGCGACCTGGTCCGCTGGCGCGCGGTCGAGCAGGCCGACGATGCCCCGGTCTCCTCCGCCGGGCTGGATCGCGCCGGTGATCCGGTCGGCGACCACGGTGTCGGGGCGACGCCGCGTGCCGACGAACCGGCGGGGTCGTTCGTCCTGGAATTCGTGGGCCGCAGCGACTTCCAGGTGAAGCTGCGCGGCATGCGGGTGGAGCCGGGCGAAGTCGACGCCGTGCTGACCACCTGTCCCGGTGTGGAGTTCGCGGTGACGGTGGTGCGCAAGGGTGCGTCGGGCCGGGCCATGCTCGCCTCGTATGTGGTGCCCACGCACGAGTCGGGCGAGCTCGACGCCGCGGCGCTGCGGGAGTTCTGCCTGCAACGATTACCCGCGCACCTGGTTCCGGGCAGCATCACGATGCTGGACGCGCTGCCGCTGACCGGCAACGGCAAGGTCGATCGGCGCGCACTGCCCGAGCCCGACACCACGCCGACGACACCCCGTGCGGACGCCTCCGCGGTCGAGCAGACGCTGAGCGGACTGTTCGCCGAGGTGCTCGGTGTGCCGGAGGTCGGCCCCGAGTCGTCGTTCTTCGCCCTCGGCGGCGACTCGATCCTGTCGATCCAGCTGGTGGCCCGCGGACGGTCCGCCGACCTGGTCTTCTCGGCGCGTGACGTGTTCGAGCATCCCACTCCGGCCGGGCTGGCCGCGGTCGTCGGCGCGCCGGGGGAGCGGACCGTCCTGCGTGAAATACCCGGCGGCGGTGTGGGTCCGGTGGCACGGACGCCGATCGTGGACTGGCTGCTGACCCAGCCCGGCTGGCAGCGGTTCGCGCAGACGATGGTGCTGGCGCTGCCGGATGCCGTCGAGCGCGGCCGGCTGGTGCGCACGCTGCAAGCGCTCATCGACCGCCACGACATGCTGCGCTCGGGGGTCGTCGACGGTGATCAGCTGGAGGTCGCCCCGCCCGCGACGATCGACGCGGCCGACATTGTCGACCATGTCGTCTGCGTGAGCGCCGCGGCCGAGCCGGCGGCGAGTGCCCCTGTCTCGCCGATCGATTCCGCCACCATCGAAAGGGCGACCGCGGCGGCGGTCGATCGGCTCGACCCGGGCGCGGGGGTTGTGCTCGCCGCCACCTGGCTCGACCCCGGCGGTCCCGGCGGACGACTCGTGCTCGCCGTGCATCACCTCGCCGTCGACGCCGTGTCCTGGCGCATCCTGATCGCCGACCTGATGGCAGCCTGGGCCGCGGTGGCCGAGGGCGGGGCCCCGCAGCTGCCGCCGGTCGGCACCTCCATGCGCACCTGGGCGCACGCGCTCGACGCCGCCGCGAGCGCCGCGGAATGGACCGATGAGCTGGACTACTGGTGCGGCGTGCTCGACACCGCGCAGCCACGGCTGGGTGCCCGCCCGCTCGATCCGGCCCGCGACGTCGGAGCGGCCGTCGACCGCATCGAGATCCGGATTCCGGCCGCGACGAGTGCCCCGCTGGTCAGGCACCTGCCGACCGCACTGCGCTGCGGTGTCGAGGAGGCGCTGCTCGCCGCCCTGGTGTCGGCCGTGACCGAGCACCACGGCGCGCCGGGAGCCACGCTGCTCATGCTGGAGCGGCACGGCCGCGACGAGACCGTCGTACCCGGCGCCGACCTGTCGCGCACCGTCGGCTGGTTCACCAGTCAGTTCCCGATCGCGCTCGACCTCGGCGCCGACCCCGATCCGATGTCCGCGGTGGCCGCGGTCAAAGAGCAGCTGCGCGCGGTGCCGCACGGCGGCCTCGGCTTCGGCCTGCTGTGCCACCTCGGCGCCGACGACCGCCTGCGGGCCGCGGGCACGCCGCAGGTCGGGTTCAACTACCTGGGCCAGAGCTCGGGCACCGACGCGGGCATCCCGTGGCTACCGGTCGACGTGGCCGGCCAGCTCGGCGGTGCTGTCGACGCCGAGCTGCCCGCGTCGGCGGTCATCGCCGTCGACGCGGTGACCATGGACGAGCCCGACGGGCCCGTGGTGCACGCGGTGTGGCGGTTCCCGGCCGGGGTCATCGCCCGCGACGAGGTGGAACAGATTGCGCGGCACTGGGTCTCGACACTGGAGACGATCGCGCATGCCGTCGCCGAGCCGGGTGCGGGCGGACTGACACCGTCGGATATCGCGCTGGTGCCGGTCACCGCGACTCAGCTCACCGAGTGGCAGCGCCGCTACCACGACATCGAGGACGTCTGGCCGCTGGCGCCGCTTCAGCAGGGCCTGCTGTTCCACACCCGGCTCACCGCCGGGCACACCGACAAGTACGCCGTGCAAGCCGTCTTCGAACTCGACGGCGAGGTCGATCTCGATCGCCTCGAATCCGCCGCGACGACGCTCGTGCGCAGGCACCCCGCGCTGCGCACCGCCTTCGTGACGACCGCGAACACGGCGGCGCAGCTGGTGCTCGACGAGGTCACCGTGCCGTGGCAGGTGCTCGAGGCGAGCCCGGCCGACTGCGCCACGATCGCCGCGCACGAGCTCGCCCGCCCGTTCGACCCCGAACGGCCGCCGCTGCTGCGCTTCCTGTGCGTGCGCTGCGGACCGCGCGACGTCCGGCTGATCGTCACCAATCATCACCTGGTGCTCGACGGCTGGTCGATGCCGGTGCTGCTGGGTGAACTGCTCGCGCTGTACGAAACCGAGGACAGCGAGCTCGGCGAACCGGTGTCGTATCTGCGGTATCTGGAGTGGCTCGGCCGCCAGGACGCGGCAGGCGCGCGCACGGCGTGGTCCGAAGCGCTGGCCGGACTGGCCGGTCCCACGCTGATCACGGCGGTCCGCCCCCCACTCGACTACGACGGTGAACCCGGCGAGCTGCGCCGGGAGGTGCCGCTGGCGCAGGGCGTCGTCACCGCGCTCACCCGCCATCGCACCGAGCGTGGCGTCACCATGAACACGGTCGTGCAAACCGCGTGGGCGCTGCTGCTGGCCGAGCTGACCGGGCATACCGACGTCGTCTTCGGCACCACCGTGTCCGGACGTCCGCCGGACCTGCCCGGGGCGGAACGGATCGTCGGCATGCTGGTCAACACTGTTCCGGTGCGGATCGGCCTGGTCCCGGACGAGCCGGTCGGCGAGCTGCTGGCCCGCGTACAGCGTGAACAGGGCGTTCTCGTCGACCGGAAATTCCTGGGGCTCACCGAGATCCAGTCGCTCGCCGGGGTCGGTCCGCTGTTCGACACCAGCATGGTCTTCGAGTCGTATCCGATGGACGTGCAGGCGCTGCGGTCGGCCTCCGAGCAGGCGCGCCTGCGGATCCGCGACTTCCACGGCCGCGACGGCACCCACTATCCCCTGTGCCTGTCCGCCGAGGCGCGCGACGGACTGCGGCTCCACCTCACCTGCTCGGACCGGTACTTCGACGACACCGAGGCCACCGTGCTGGCGAATCGGCTGGCCCGCATCGTCGCCCGGCTAGCGGATCCGGCACTACCGGTCGCGGCGGTGCGTGGCGTCGACGGGGCCGAGGTTGTCCGGACCCGGCCGCCGTCTCCGCGCCTGCTGCCCGAGCTGCTCACCGCCGGGGTGCGCACCGGCGGGGTCGCCGTCGTCGGGGACGGCGCGGAGCTCGGGTACGCCGAACTCGACGAGCGGTCGAATCGACTGGCGCGCAACTTGATCGCCGCCGGCGCCGGTCCCGAGGGAGCCGTGCTGATCGCCGTGCCACGCTCGCCCGAATGGCTGCTCGCCGCGTGGGCGATCGCCAAGTCCGGTGCGGCGTTCGTCCCGGTGGACGTCGACCATCCGGCCGAGCGCATCGCCACCGTCGCGCACGACTGCCGTGCCCGCCTCGGCATCACCGTCGCCGCGCACCGGAAGGACTTGCCCGACACCATGTCCTGGCTGGTCATCGACGACGAGTCGTTGGCCGACCGGGTGGCGGCCCGCCCCGCGGGGCCGGTGACCGACGCCGAACGGGTCAGTCCGCTGCACGCCGGGCATCCCGCCTACCTGATCTACACCTCCGGCTCGACCGGTGTCCCCAAGGGCGTGATGGTGACCCACGCCGGTCTCAGCGGACTGGTCGACGGCGTCGCCGCGCGCCTACGACCCGCACCCGGCGACCGCCTCCTGCTGTGCATGAACCCCGCCTTCGATGCCTCGATCCTGGTATGGCTGACCAGCTGTCATGCCGGAGCCACGCTGGTGGTCGCGCCGCCGCAGGCCACGGCGGGCGAACCGCTCGCCGAGGTCATCGCCGCCCACGCGGTCACCCACCTCGTCGCGCCGCCCGCGGTCCTGACCACCTTGCCGACGGCCGCCGTCGCCGGGGTGCGCACGATCGTGACCGGCGGCGAAGCCTGTCCGCCCGAGCTGGTCGCGCGGCTGAGCGAGGGACGGACGATGCTCAACTCCTACGGTCCGGCCGAGGCGACCGTGGCGGTGACGTTGAGCGCCCCGCCGGCCGAGGACGACGCGGGCGATCTCGGTGCGCCGCTGCCGGGTTGCGGCCTCGCGGTCCTGGACGGGTGGCTGCGGCCCGTGCCGCCCGGCGCGGTCGGCGAGCTGTATCTGACGGGCCCCGGCCTGGCTCGCGGATATGCGGGCGCGGTCGCGCGCACCGCGGAACGCTTCGTGGCCAACCCGTTCGGCGCGCCCGGTGAGCGCATGTACCGCACCGGCGACCTGGTGCGCCGGGCGTCGACGGACCGGCTGAACTACGTCGGGCGCAACGACTCCCAGATCACACTGCACGGAATCCGGGTGGAGCCGGGCGAAGTCGACGCGGCGCTGCTCGCGGCGCCCGGTGTCGCGCTGGCTGTCACCGTGCCGCGGCGCGGGCCGAAGGGCGAGCAGACCCTGGCGTCGTATGCCGCCCCCGTCGCCGGCGTCGAGCTGACCCCGACCGCGCTGCGCGAGTTCCTGGTGCGGCGGCTGCCCCGGCACCTGGTGCCCGCGACGGTCACGGTGCTGGACGCGCTGCCGGTCACCGGCAACGGCAAGGTCGACGTGCGCGCGCTGCCCGAACCTCGGCCCACCGTCGCCCCCTACGTCGCTCCGACAGGTGCGGAACGGCTGGTGGCGCAGGCCTACGCCGCGGTGCTCGAGCACCCCGAGGTCGGCGCCGACGACGATTTCTTCGCCCTCGGCGGCGACTCGTTGTCGGCGACGCGGGTGGCCGCCCGGCTCGGCGCCGAACTCGGCGTCGAGGTGCCGGTGCGGCTGCTGTTCGAAGCGCCGACCGTGCACGGCCTGGCCGCCCGGCTCGACAGCGACACCTTGCTCCCCGCAGGCGCGCTCGGCGGCCCGCACGCGGGACAGCGGCCGGAGCGGATCCCGCTCGCCCCCGCGCAACGGCGCATGTGGTTCGTCAACCAGTACGACCCGTCCTCGGGCGCCTACAACATCCCGGCCGTCCTGCGGCTGACGGGACGACTCGACCTCGCCGCGCTGCGGGCGGCGCTGGCCGATGTGGTCGGCCGACACGAGGCGCTGCGCACGATGTACCCCGATCACGACGGCATCGGCTACCAGGTCGTCATCACACCGGCGGAACTCGGTGGCCACGTCGAGGCGATCGACATCGCCGCCGCCGACCTGCCCGCCGCCGTTCTAGACTGCGTCACCGAGGGTTTCGACGTCGCCACCGCGGTCCCGCTGCGGGTGCGGCTGTTCCGGCTCGGCCCCGAGGAGCACGTCCTGGCTGTGGTGGTGCATCACATCAGCGTGGACGGGTACTCGATGGGAACGCTGGCCCGCGACGTGATATCCGCCTACACCGCCCGCGCGGCGGGCACCGCACCGCAGTGGCCGGAGCACGCGGTGCAGTTCGCGGATTACACACTCTGGCACCGTGATCGGCTCGGCGACGCCGACGATCCGGAGTCGCTGGCGGCCCAGCAGCTGGCGTACTGGACCGAAACCCTGGCCGGACTGCCGGATCGGCTCGAGTTGCCCGCCGACCGGCCGAGACCCGCCGTCGCGTCGCTGCGCGCGGGCACCGTCGCGCGCACGATGGAACCCGACCTGCGCACCGGACTGGAACAGCTTGCCGCGCAGCGGCAGTGCTCGCTGTTCATGGTGTTGCACAGCGCCCTCGCCGTGTTGTTCGCCCGGCTCGGCGGCACCGCCGACGTCGCCGTCGGTACCCCGGTCGCCGGACGCGGGGTCGCCGAACTCGACGACGTGGTCGGCATGTTCGTCAACACCGTGGTGCTGCGCACCGAGGTGCCTGCCGCGCTGTCGTTCACCGACCTGCTCGACCGCGTGCGCCGCACCGACCTCGACGCCTTCGCGCACGCCGAGGTCCCCTTCGAGCAGCTCGTCGACCTGCTCGAACCCGTTCGGTCGGCGGCACGGCACCCGCTGATCCAGGCCATGCTGGTATTCCAGAATCTCGGCCGCCGCGAGATCACCCTGCCCGGACTCCAGGTCGAGGTGGTGGACCTGGACCAGCAGAGCCTGCGGTTCGACCTGAGCGTCACGGTCGGCGACGACGCCGCGGACGGGCTGTCGGTCCGGTTCGGCTATGCCACCGACCTTTTCGACGCGGGCACCGCCGCGAGCTTCGCCGACCGCTGGCTCACCCTGTTGCGTGCTGTCGTGGCGAATCCCGATGTGCCGGTGGGTGATATCGATCTGCTCGACGAGCACGAGCACGAGGTACTGCCCGGCACGGCACTACCCGCCGTCGCCGCTCCCGCCGTCCTCGCCGATCTGCTGGCCGCGGCCGTCACCGCGAACCCGGCGGGCGTCGCGATCGTCGACGGGTCGACCAGGCTCACCTACCGCGAACTCGACGAACGCTCGAATCGTTTGGCCCGGAAGCTGATCCAGGCCGGAGCGGGCCCGGAGGAGCTGATCGTCATCGCCGTCCGCCGCAGCGCCGAACAGGTCCTCGCGGTCTGGGCCGTGGCCAAAACCGGCGCCGCGTTCGTCCCCGTCGACCCCGCCTACCCTGCCGAACGCATCGCCCAGATCCTCGCCGACTCCGGTGCGTCCCTGGGCATCACCACGATCGAGGCTGAATCGATCCGTCCATGGACCGACGCCACGCGTACCGATGTCGGGCCCGCGGATTCCGCGCACTGGTTGCTGCTAGACGACCCAGGTTTCGCGACGCAGCTCTCCGCCACCTCGGACGCGCCGATCGATCCCGGCGAACGCCACGGCACACCGCAGTTCGCACACCCGGCGTATGTCCTCTTCACCTCCGGGTCCACCGGCCGCCCCAAAGGCGTGGTCGTCACGCATGCGGGGCTGGCGAACCTGGTCGCTGCGCAACGGGAACGGCTGGACACCACGGGCGAATCGCGGGTGCTGCACGTCGCCTCACCCAGTTTCGACGCCGCGGTGCTGGAACTGCTGCTGGCCGCGGGTGCGGGCGCCACGCTGGTGGTCGCCGGACCGACCGCCTTCGGCGGCGCGGAACTGGGCGAGCTGCTCGCCCGCGAACGGGTCACCCACATCGCGCTCACCCCTTCGGCACTGGCCTCGGTGGATACCGTGGCGCACGAGGACCTGCGGGCGATCATCACCGGCGGCGAACCGTGCCCGCCGGAGCTGGTGCAGCGGTGGGCCGCGCCGGGCCGCGTGCACTTCAACGACTACGGCCCCACCGAGGCCACCATCTGGGCCACCGGGGCGGGCCCGCTCGTGCCCGGTGCCGAGATCACCATCGGCACCGGGATTCCCGGCCTGGCCGCGCTCGTGCTCGACGAGCGGCTTCACCCGGTCCCCGACGGCGTCGCCGGCGAACTGTATCTGGCCGGACCAGCACTCGCCCGCGGCTACCATGGTCGCCCCGACCTCAGCACCGCGTGTTTCGTCGCCGACCCGTACGGCGCACCGGGCGAGCGGATGTATCGCACCGGCGATCTCGTGCGCAGGCGCGCGCAGGGCCTCGAGTACCTGGGCCGCTCCGACCTCCAGGTGAAGCTGCGCGGCCTGCGCATCGAGCCGGGCGAGATCGAAGCGGCGTGCACCGCCGACCCGGCGGTGCACCAGGCCGTGGTCACCGTCCACACCGATGCCGCGCTCGGCGAACTGCTCGTCGCCTACCTGGTGCCGGAACACTCGGCCCAGTTCGACCTCGATGCGGTGAAAGAAGCTCTGGCGCAGCGGCTTCCGTCCTACATGGTGCCCACGGCGATCGTCGTCCTCGACGCGTTGCCGCGCACCGGCAACGGCAAGCTCGACCACCGCGCGCTGCCCGCCCCCGACCTCAGGTCCGGCCGGTTCCGCGCCCCCGTCACCCCGACCGAGCGGACGGTGGCCGACATCTTCGCCGAGCTGCTCGGTGTCCCCGAGGTCGGCCTGGACGACAACTTCTTCGCCCTCGGCGGCAACTCCCTCATCGCGACCAGGATCGCGGCGCGACTCGGTGCCGCCCTCGACGCCCGCATCCCGGTGCGCGTGGTCTTCGACTCGCCGACCGTCGCCGACCTGGCCGTCGCCGTACGGACCGCGGCCACCGCACCCGGTCCGCGGCCCGGCCCCCGCCACCGCCCCGAACGGGTCCCGCTCTCGGCGGCGCAGCGGCGCATGTGGTTCCTCAACCGGTACGACCCCGCCTCGCCCGCCCACAATGTGCCGATCGCGCTGGCGGTCGAGGGCGAGCTCGACGTGGCGGTGCTGCAGGCAGCGCTGATGGATGTCGTGGCCCGCCACGAATCGCTGCGCACGGTGTACCCGGTCGACGCCGACGGCGAGCCGTACCAGGATGTCCGTGCCGTCGCCGAGGCGCCTGTGCCGATTCGGGTCGCCCCCATCGAACCGGAACAGGTCAGGGACCGGGTCGCCACCGAGATCGGGCAGGGATTCGACCTCACCACCGAAGTGCCCCTGCGCGTGCAGCTGTTCCGGATCGATCACCACCGCTGGGTGCTGGTGGCGACGTTGCACCACATCGCCTCCGACGGTTGGTCGGTGGCCCCGCTGACCCGCGACGTGCTGGTGGCCTACGCGGCCCGCCGGGCGGGCGCCGCGCCCACCTGGACGCCGCTGCCGCTGCAATACCCCGACTACGCGCTGTGGCAGCACGAACTGCTCGGCGACGAGGACGATCCCGGCAGCGTGTCGTACCAGCAGCTGGCGTTCTGGCGCACCGCTCTCGACGGATTGCCCGAGGTCTCGGCGCTGCCCAGCGACCATCCGCGGCCCGCGGAGCTCACCCACCGGGCGGGACTGACGGAATTCGACATCGACGCCGCGATCCAGGTGCGGCTGCGGGAACTGGCCCGCTGGCACGGGGTCAGCGTGTTCATGGTGGCCCACGCGGCGCTGGCGGTACTGCTGGCCCGGCTGTCGGACACCACCGACGTGGCGATCGGCTCGGTCATCGCGGGCCGCGGTGACGGCGATCTCGACGACCTCGTCGGCATGTTCGTCAACACGCTGGTGCTGCGCAGCCGCGTCCACCCCGAGGCCACCTTCGACACCCTGCTCGCCGCGACCAAGGACGGCGACCTGGACGCGTTCGGCAACGCCGACATCCCCTTCGAACGACTTGTCGAGGTGATGGCACCCACCCGATCCACCTCCTACCATCCGCTGTTCCAGGTGCTGCTCGTCTTCCAGAACTTCGATCGCGAGGCGGTGGAACTGCCCGGCCTGCGGCTCGACCCGCTCGACATGCCGCCGGTCGGCGCGAAATTCGACCTCGAGTGGATGCTGGCCGAGAACTTCGGCCCCGACGGCGCGCCCGCGGGCATGTCCGGGACGCTCACCTTCTCCCGCGATCTGTTCGAGGAAGACACCGCGCGGACACTGGCGCACCGGTTCGTCGACATGCTCGACGCGCTCACCGCCGACCCGGGCCGCGTCGTCGGCGAACTCGACGTCACCGCGCCGCCGGGAACCATCGTGTATCCCGTCGTCCGAGCCCCGGAACACCGTGCCGACCTGCCTTATCGGCCGCCGGTCACCCCCGTCGAGGAGGCCGTCGTCGCCGCGTTCGAGTCCGTCCTCGGCGTAGCGCGGGTCGGCTTGGACGACAACTTCTTCGAACTCGGCGGCACCTCCATGATCGCCGTCCGGCTGGTCGCCCAGATCCGTGACCGCCTCGATGTCGCGATGCCGGTGCAGTGGATGTTCGCTGATCCGACGCCGGACGCGCTCGCCCAGCGCATCACCACCGGGGACGCGGTCGACCCGGCCCTGCGGAACCTGGTGCCGTTGCGCGCGGGCGGCAGTGGCCCCGCGCTGTTCTGCGTGCACCCGGCGATCGGCGTGGCCTGGTGCTACGCGGGTCTGCCCGGTCACCTCGATCCCGGCTTCCCGGTCTACGGCCTGCAGTCGCCCGGAATCGCGAGCGAGCAACCCGATCGGTCACTGCGGGACCGGGTCGTCCACTACGCCGACGAGATCCAGGCGATCCAGCCCGCCGGACCGTACCGGCTGCTCGGCTACTCCGCGGGCGGGCCGATCGCGCACGCCGTCGCGGTCGAACTCCAGCGCCGCGGCGCCGAGGTCGACGCGCTGACCATCCTCGACGGCCGCGCCGATGTCGACCCGGCCGCTGCCGCCGAACTGCCACCGCCGGAGACCCTGCTCGCCGAGTTCGGTGGCTTGGACCCGGCGCTGCTGGACGGCGACCGGCCGGTGGCCGAACACGCCGCCGAACTCCTGCGCGCCGGCGCCGCCGGCGCCGCTCCTGATCGAATCGTGCCGCCAGCGTCGTCGGCCGATTCCGCGGCGGATCGGTACACCGCCGCACCGCTGCCCGGCGCCGACAATGACGTCGGCGCCGGCATCGGTAACCCGATCGCGGGTCTCCTCGGCGCGCTCACCGCGGCGGATCTGCAGCGGCTCTACGCCGACTACCAGCAGATCGTGCGCGAGGCGGCCGAGTACGAACCCGGGATCTTCGACGGTGATCTGCTGTTCTTCAGCAGCACCAGCGCCCGCCCCGGCTACGAGGCCAACGCCGGCACCTGGCGCCCCTACGTCAGCGGCGCGATCATCGACAACCAGACCGGCCACGAACACAACCGGCTCACCGGCCCGGACGCGCTCGCCGTGATCGGCCCGATCCTGGCCGGCTATCTGCGCGATTAAGCCACCAGGTCGGCGTATTCGCGGTGCTCGGCGATGTACTTCTCGACGTACCAGCAGGTGGGGATGATGTGGTAGCCGTTGGCGCGGGAGTCGCGCAGCGCGTATTCGACGACCTCGGCGGCGACACCATGGCCACGGAATTCGGGGAAGGTCATGGTGTGGTGGAAGTCGCGGACCTTCGGATCCTCGCGTTCGGCGTAGTCGGCGTAGCCGGCGAGGACGTCGTCGAGGTAGATCTCGAAACGAGTGTCGGCGACGTTGTGCTCGAGCCTGGTGGTCATACCGGATGCTAACCCGGCCGCCCGGCCCGATGTTCCACTGGTGGTGCAGCGGGCGAAGCCCTCATCAGACCTGCGCATGGCCGGAGCGAAGGCGGAGGTACGCCTAAAGGACCGCGCCGGGGTTGAGGATGCCTTCCGGGTCGAGGGCGTCCTTGATGCGGCGGGTCAGCGCCATCACCTCGGGGCCGACCTGGTCGGGCAGCCACGCCTTCTTCAAGCGCCCGACGCCGTGTTCACCGGTGATCGTGCCGCCGAGCGCGATGGCGAGGTCCATGATCTCGCCGAACGCGCGGTGCGCGCGGGCGGTGTTGTCCGGGTCGGTGGGGTCGTGCACGATCAGCGGGTGGGTGTTGCCGTCGCCGGCGTGCGCGATCAGCGACACCAGCACGTCGTTGCGTTCCCCGATGGCGGCGATGCCGGTGATCAGGTCACCGAGCCGGGGGAGTGGCACGCCGACGTCCTCGAGCAGCAGCGACCCGATCCGCTCCACCGCGGGAATAGCGAATCGCCGTGCGGCGGTGAAGGCTTCGCCTTCGGCGGGGTCTTCGGTATCGAAAACCTCGGTCGCCCCGGCCTTCTCGCACAGCGACACCATCAGCTTCGCCTCGTGCGCGGCGAACTCGCCCGGCGCGTCGGAGCGGGCGACGAGCAGCGCGGCGGCGGTGCGGTCCAGCCCCATCCGCATCTCGTCCTCGACGGCGTTGATCGCCACCGTGTCCATGAATTCGAGCATGGCGGGACGCAAGGTCGAGGTGATGGCCAGGATCGCGTCGGTGGCCGCGGTGAGCGAGGCGAAACTCGCGACGACGGTCGCCTGCGGCGGCTGCGCGGGCAGCAGCCGCAGGGTGAGCTCGGTGATCACCCCGAGCGTGCCCTCGCTGCCGACGAACAGCTTGGTCAGCGACAGCCCGGCCGAGTCCTTCAGCCGTGGCCCGCCCAGGCGCGCCACGGTCCCGTCGGCGAGCACGACCTCCATGCCGAGCACGTAGTCGGTGGTGACGCCGTATTTCACACAGCACAGCCCGCCCGCGTTGGTCGCCGCGTTGCCGCCGATCGAGCACATCTCGAACGAGGACGGATCGGGCGGATACCACAGCCCCTCCGCCGCGACGGCCCGCTTCACCTCGGCATTGAGCAGCCCCGGCTGCACCACGGCGGTCCGGGTGACCGCGTCGACGCGAATCTCCCGCATCAACTCGGTGCTCAGCACGATCCCGCCGTCCACCGCGGTCGCCCCGCCGGACAGTCCCGACCCGGCCCCGCGCGGCACGACGGGCACCCGCCCGGCATGCGCCCACCGCAGCGTGGCGACCACATCCGCGGTGCTGCGCGCCCGCACCACCGCGACCGGCGTCCCGGCATCGGGATCACGCGCCCAATCCTGCCGGTACCCCGCCAGCAGATCGGGATCGATGACCACCGCGCCCTCGGACACCGCGGAAATCAACGCATCGAGGTCAACCCTGCTCTCGTCCACTCGTCAACGCTAACCCGCGCCACCCGCCTCGCGCGGGCACTCGCGCCTGTCGGATGATCAGCACGCTCGGGGTGCAGGTATGGCCACCATTCGGGGGTGGTGGTCGACTGACCAGATCAGCGCCGAGGTGGTGTGTTGCAGACCAAGTGAGTTTCCGCATGATTGTGATCCGGTGCGTTCGGTTGGTGTATACGGCGTCCAACCCGTCACAATGCCCATAACGGGTGTGTTCGACGGCGATTCGCCGCCGCGCGCCCGGCGCGTTTCGAATTCCGCTCTACGGTGCGCCCGCTCGCGCATCGCATCAACCGACGCGGCCGCGTCGCACCGTATTTCGCCGGGAGGGCTGGAAGATGAAG
This sequence comes from Nocardia sp. NPDC057663, assembly GCF_042799895.1. Classification (NCBI taxonomy): domain Bacteria; kingdom Bacillati; phylum Actinomycetota; class Actinomycetes; order Mycobacteriales; family Nocardiaceae; genus Nocardia; species Nocardia sp. NPDC057663. Next base: position 62,803 of record NZ_JBHVHX010000027.1, read on the forward strand.
GAACCGCAGGACCGCAGCGAGTTGGTCGGCGCCCTGCTGGCCGCCGAGTTCGCCGACGCCGGGATCGACCCCGACGCGATGGGCCGTGTCCACGCGGGCGCGCACGAGGAATGGCTGTCGGCGCTGGAAGCGACCGGGATGTTCGGCATCCGCGCACTGGCCGAGATCGCCGCCGAATGGGCCGCCGATCCGCGCCTGCTGCGCGACGCCCTGCTGGCCGAGGCGGACGAGTTCACCCGCCGCCGCTGCCTGGCCACCTGGACCACGTTCGACCACGGTCCGGCGGCACCCACCGGTTCCGCGCAGGCGCGGGCCGTCGCCCTGCACCACTGAGCCCGGCTGTCGTCCGTCGGTGGATCCGCGCGGGCCGTAGCCCTGCCGTACCGAGCCCGCCGACTCACCCGTTTGCCGTCTGCTCACCTCGGCGTCATCTCGCGCTGGCAGGCTGGCCCCGTGGAGCAGCACGCGAGTGTCACCGACTCGATGGCCGACCGGTTCACCCGCTGGTGCGAGGCCGTCGTCGCGCGTCTGCCGTTCGGGCTGAACCGGTATGTGCCCGCGACCTTCCTCGGCTTCGCGCTGATCAACAGCTTCACCTTCGGCGTCGACCTGCTGCTGCTGACGCTGCTGCACGAGGGACTCGCCCTGCCCGTCTGGCTGTCCATCAGCCTGGCCTACATCGTCGCGTTCGGCCTTGCCTTCCTGCTGAACCGCACCTTCAACTTCCACTCGCACGCCCCCATGGGCAAGCAGGCCGCGGTGTACGCGGTCGTGGTGGGAGTGAACTACCTGGCGTTCATCCTCGGCGTCGGCTCCGGGCTGGCCGCGCTCGGCGTGGAGTACCACGTGGCGCGGCTGCTGGCAGGTGCCTGCGAGGCGGTATATATGTACTGCGCGATGCGCTGGATCGTGTTCCGGCGCAAGCGATCAGCGGATCCGGTCGGCGCCGGCCGGTGACCGCCCGCGCAGCACCTCGGTGCGGTCGCCGTCCACCAGGACGACATCGTCGTCGGTGAGCGCCCAGTGCGCGACGCCCTCGGCCCGGCAGCGCGCCAGCATGTTCGCCGCCTCGCCGTCCGGATCGGTGGGCGAATCGAGGTGGACGACCAGGCGCCGATCCACCAATCCCAATCCGTCCCACCGCGGTTCGACACCGGTGGCGGGCTGGACCTCGGCGGGATCGTCCATCGTTTCCAGTCCGTGCAGATCGGGGCCGAGCAGGCAGGCCCCCGCGCTGTAACCCGCGTAGACCAGCGCGTCCTCGCGAAGCAGCGCGGGCAGCACGGAATCGGCACCGCTGCGGGCGAATTGGGCCCGCAGCACGAAGGTGTTGCCACCGCGCACCCACACCATGGCGAACTCGCGCAGCCGCCGCTCGAGCTGTCCCGGCTGCCCGGCGTAGTCGCGTAGGTCGACCACCTCGGGCGAATAACCTTGCTGCCGTAGCGGATTCACATCGCTGGTGACCGCTGCGGACCAGGCGTCGGGCCACGCGTCGCAGGCGTTCGGGATCACCGCGACCCGGCCGGGTGCGCCGACGAGCCCGGCGAGCCGGTCGGCGAAGGCGCCGAATCGGTAGGACGCCAGGAACAGCCGCATCAGATGGTGAAGGCCAGGTTCTGCACCAGTCGCTCGCCGAGGGCGGTGTCGCCCGTGACGGTGACCGCGTCGCGGTGCGCGGCCGCGGTGGTCCGCCCGCCGCGCAACCGCGCGAACAGCCCGGAATCCATGCTGATCACGGCGGTCGGTTCGCCCTCGGCGGCGTCGAGCACCGCGCCGCGCCCGTCGACCACCGCGAGGTGGATCTGCCGGGTGACCGGTCCGCTGAGGTCGATGGTGATCAGCGAACCGTCCGGCGCCTTCGCGCCCTTCACCACCGCGCGGCCCAGCCCCAGGGTGAGCTCGGTGAACGCGGTCTCCGCGCGCCCGCCGCCTTCGGGCACCGTGCGGCCGATCCCGTCGGCCAGGTCGAGCTCGTGCATCCAGCAGTCGAACAGGCGCACCCGCATGAACCGCCCGTAGGCGACCTGCCCGACCGGCGACACCGTCGGCGCCTGCCAGGCCTGCTCGTCCATCGCGGCCAGCGCCGCCCGCCTGCGGTCGGTCACCTCGTCGAACAGGGCGAGCAGCCGCTTGCCGGAGAGCGGGCGCAACCGGTCGACCCAGATCTCGTTCAGTACCGCGACCTCGTTGCGCACGTGCGGCAGCGTCCGCACATCGGTCTTGGGGCGCAACGGATCGTGCGGCGGCGGGGTATCGCCGAGCAGCCACGACTCGGTCCCGATCACATGCGCGACCACGTCGAACAGCGTCCAGCCGGGCAGCGGGGACGGCTTGCGCCACGCCTTCTCGTCGAGGTCGGCCACCAGACTGCCGATGGCCTCCCACTGCTGGGAGAGCAGGTCGGTGAGCTGCTCGCGATCGGGCGTCCGGTCGGTCATCCCTGTGCTCCTTCTGCTTCGCTCTGATCGAGCGCGGTGATGCCGGCACGGATCGCCGCTGCGGTCGAATTCGGTTCGTGCGGACGGCGCAGCAGAAAGCCCTTGGCGAAACTGAGTTTGTCACCGTGCTTGCGCGGCACCACGTGCAGGTGGACGTGGGCGACGGTCTGGAAGGCCGCTGTGCCGTCGTTGAGAATCAGATTGGCGCCGTCGCTGGCCAGCCCACTGCGGCGCAGGGCGCGCGCGAGCCGATGACCGGTGCGGAAGATCGTGGCACCGAGTTCGGGATCGAGATCGTCGAGTTCGGTGGCGTGCTGCTTGGGAACGACCAGCGTGTGCCCGCGGGTGATCGGCCGGATGTCGAGGAACGCGCACACCGCGTCGTCCTCGTAGACCTTGGTCGCCGGTGCAGCACCCGCCACGATCGAGCAGAAGACGCAGTCGTTCACAGCATCGACCCTACGGTGTGGCCCAGGTCGCGCAACAGCCCGAACCGTCCACCGGCATGACACGCGTCACGTTCGCGCGCCGAACAGGTCATTCGACCAGGATTCGGACGTCCAGGTAAGTACCCCACTCGCACGTGCGGTCTTGTCCGGCCCTACCTGCGGCGACGAATCTGATCGAGGACGCGAGCTCGCGTCCGCCGAGCGGAAAGGTCGTCAACTTGGCGAAACAGGTCGGCTCTGTCCGATTTCCCAGTGGACGGTCCAGCGCTCCGATGTGACGGGCATCTCCGCTAGGCTCACCGCGAACCGAGTACAGTTGCGAGGATTTCAGCCGATATTACTCGTAGGTAACTTCGGCTGACCCGTTGTTCCCAGGCTCGAAGCCAGCACGAAAAGGAAGTCTGACTAGTGGAGACAACGCAAAACGTGGGCGAGGGTTCGCCGCGCGGCGCGCGTGTCGGAGTCGTTCGCGAGTCCGGCGCGGGCGAGCGGCGGGTCGCCTTGGTGCCCAAGATCATTCCCGCCCTGTCCAAGCAGGGCGTCGAGGTGGTCGTGGAAGCCGGTGCCGGCCTCGGCGCGCTCATCCCCGACGCGGCCTATGTCGAGGCGGGCGCGACCATCGGTGATCCGTGGTCGGCCGACGTCGTGGTCAAGGTGGCCCCGCCCAGCGACGCCGAGGTGGGCAAGCTGTCCTCCGGACAGACCCTGATCGGGTTCCTCGCGCCCCGCAATGCCGAGAACCAGATCGGTGCTTTGAAGTCGGCCGGGGTGCAGGCGTTCGCCGTCGAGGCGATCCCGCGTATCTCGCGTGCGCAGGTGATGGACGCGCTGTCCTCGCAGGCGAATGTGGCCGGCTACAAGGCCGTGCTGCTCGCCGCGTCGGAGTCGACCCGCTTCTTCCCGATGCTGACCACCGCGGCGGGCACCGTGAAGCCGGCCACCGTGCTGGTGCTCGGTGTCGGTGTCGCCGGTCTGCAGGCTTTGGCCACGGCCAAGCGCCTGGGTGGCCGCACCACCGGCTACGACGTGCGCCCCGAGGTCGCCGATCAGGTGCGTTCGGTCGGCGCGCAGTGGCTGGACCTGGGTATCGACGCTGCCGGTGAGGGCGGCTACGCCCGCGAGCTCACCGAGGACGAGAAGGCTGCCCAGCAGCAGGCCCTCGAGGACGCGATCAAGGGTTTCGACGTGGTGATCACCACCGCGCTGGTGCCGGGTCGTCCCGCGCCGCGCCTGGTCACCGCCGCCGCGGTGGAGGGTATGAAGCCCGGCAGCGTGATCGTGGACCTGGCCGGTGAGACCGGCGGTAACTGTGAACTCACCGAGCCCGGTGAGGTCGTGGTCAAGCACGAGGTGACCATTGCCTCGCCGCTGAACCTGCCCGCCACCATGCCCGAGCACGCCAGCGAGCTGTATTCCAAGAACATCGCCGCGCTGCTGGAGTTGATGCTGGTCGACGGCAAGCTCGCGCCCGATTTCGAGGATCAGGTGCTGGCGGATTCCTGCGTCACTCGTGAGGTGGAAGCCTGATGTACACCGAACTTCTCGCGAACATCGCGATCCTGGTCCTGTCCGGGTTCGTCGGATTCGCCGTCATCTCCAAGGTCCCCAACACCCTGCACACCCCGCTGATGTCGGGCACCAACGCCATCCACGGCATCGTCGTGCTCGGCGCGCTGGTGACGCTGGGCAATGTGAAGGACCCGTCCCTGCTGGTGCAGGTGATCCTGTTCGTCGCCGTGGTGTTCGGAACGCTGAACGTCATCGGTGGTTTCGTGGTCACCGACCGCATGCTCGGCATGTTCAAGGGCAAGAAGAAGGCGGCCGAGTGATGCACGCAGTCGACAACATGACCTACCTGGTCAACGGCCTCTACATCGTGGCCTTCTCCATGTTCATCTACGGCCTGATGGGCCTGACCGGCCCGAAGACCGCCGTGCGCGGTAACCAGATCGCCGCGGTCGGCATGGGCATCGCCGTGATCGCCACGCTGATCTCGGTGCGCCACGCGGACATGATCAACTGGATCCTGATCGGCGCGGGCCTGGTCGTCGGTGTGGCGCTGGGTGTCCCGCCCGCCGTGCGCACCAAGATGACCGAGATGCCGCAGCTGGTCGCCGCGTTCAACGGCGTCGGTGGTGGCACCGTGGCATTGATCGCGTGGGCCGAGTTCATCGACAGCTCGGGCTTCTCGGCCCTGCACGACGAACCCACCATCCACATCATCATCGGCTCGCTGTTCGCCGCGGTGATCGGTTCGGTCTCGTTCTGGGGCTCGATCATCGCCTTCGCCAAACTGCAGGAGATCCTGTCCGGCAAGCCGATCGGCATCGGCCGCCTGCAACAGCCGCTGAACCTGCTCCTGCTCGCCGGCGCGATCCTGTGCGCCGTGGTGATCGGCCTGGGCGCCGACAACGGCGGCGTCTCGCAGCTGTGGATGATCGGCCTGCTCGTCCTCGCCGGCATCCTGGGTCTGATGGTCGTGCTGCCCATCGGTGGCGCGGACATGCCCGTCGTGATCTCGCTGCTCAACGCCCTGACCGGTCTGTCGGCCGCGGCCGCGGGTCTGGCACTGAACAACACCGCGATGATCGTCGCGGGCATGATCGTCGGCGCGTCCGGCACCATCCTGACCAACCTGATGGCCAAGGCCA
>NZ_JBHVHX010000028.1:0-23006 GCF_042799895.1 Nocardia sp. NPDC057663
CCGGCTACGGTATGGCCGTCGCCCAGGCCCAGCACGCGGTCAAGGAGATGGCTTCCCTGCTCGAGGGCAAGGGTGTCGAGGTCAAGTACGCGATCCACCCGGTCGCCGGTCGTATGCCCGGTCACATGAACGTGCTGCTGGCCGAGGCCGAGGTGTCCTACGACGCCATGAAGGAAATGGACGACATCAACGGCGAATTCGGCCGCACCGATGTGGTTCTGGTGATCGGCGCCAACGACGTCACCAACCCGGCCGCCCGCGACGACAGGACCAGCCCGATCTACGGTATGCCGGTCCTCAACGTCGACCAGGCCCAGAGCGTCATCGTGCTCAAGCGGTCGATGAACTCCGGCTTCGCCGGCATCGACAACCCGCTGTTCTACGCCGACCACACCTCGATGCTGTTCGGTGATGCCAAGAAGTCCGTCGGCGCGGTCACCGAGGAACTGAAGGCACTATAAGAGCTCCATACGCGAGAGGCCCTGCCGTTCTCCAGAACGGCAGGGCCCTCTTCCTGTGCCAGAAGCAGAATCCCTGGTGTGCCGACAGATCGAGATACAGGCATTTTGTGGAACCGACTGTGCCAGAGCAGTACTCGATGACACCAGCTAGGCAGTCCGCTTCGCTGCGCATCCCACCTGCGCGGCCACTACTTTGCCGGCAAAGCGTTCTGCAGACCACCACCGACATCGGTGACCTTCCAGTCCGCGTTGCGATCCAGAGTCAGGGAGTAAGTCACGGTGGTCTGGACACCGGTCGGCGTTTGCGCGCTCGTCGAGGTTATCGTGAGATAGGCGTTCACCTTGTAGATTCCGCCCGCTTCGGAGATTACATCCGCTGACAGCGGCGTCGCTTTGGACGTCCACTGCAACGGCAGAAGAATCTGTTCCAGCTGCGGAGAGGTAGCTTCGAACTTCGCTGCCAGTTCGGGGGTCGTGCCTGCTTGCAGGCGGCCCAGCCATGCTCTGGTGTCGCGATAGTCGATCGTCGAGGCTCCCACCGCGTAGTTCGACGCGACCTCCTCGGCACGTCGGTCGTCGGCGGCCTTCTCATCGCGGGCGGTCAGGTCTGCATCGGCCGATCGGTAGAGCATCGCGAAAACCCCGGTCGACACGAGCATTGCCACGAGCGCGAACGCGGTCACGAGCGTGGTCAGGGACAGCGACACCGTCCGCTCGCCCACACCAGTCAGGCGGAATCCGCGCATCGCCGTCGTCGCGGACTCACGGCCGGTCGATGCGTCACCAACCTCCACCGTAGTGTCGCCGACCTCGTCTATCTGCATTGCCATGTGCTGTCCTTCCGCCGAATCGGTTGGCTACGAGGGTGATCGACTTATTTGGCACCGATTCGAAAATTCAGGGTGCCGTCGGCATCGACGCCGTGCAGCGCCTGATTGATCAATGTGCTGATGTCGAGTGCCGGGGTCCGGTTCATCGCGTCGGTGACGACCGGTTCCAGCACCGGACCCCACTGGGCGGCGGTCGGCCCGATCTGCTCGATGAGCGTGGTCATGTCGAGCAGGAAAGGGACCAGCCCGTCGCCGGTGAAATAGTCCGTGACGGGGCGGCTTTCAGCGAGCGCCGCGCCCGACTCGACAATCCGGTTCAACGTGGTGCCGAAGGCCCCGAACTCGGGTCCGGCCGCGGCCAGCGACGGACCCAGCCATTCGATGTCGCCGCCGAGTGCCTGAATGTCGTCGAACAGTTGCCGAATGATCTGGGTGCGGCTGAGCAGCGTGGCAGCCAACAGCGACGTCGAGCGCTGCAGCGTGGACATCGCCGGCTCGGTTCCGCTCAGCGCGCGGTCGAAGGTGCCGACCAGATTGGCGATCACCGCGGGATCGATCTGTTCGAGGAGCTGCACCAGTTTCGCCGACAACGCGGTAATGGTCATCGGCATCCGAATCCGCTCGGTGGGCACTACCTGTCCGTCCTCGAGGTACGGCGCGGTATCGCTCACCGGCGAGAATTGAATATAGGGCTCACCTAGCGCCGACAGCTGTTCGATCCGAACATCGCTGGCCACCGGGATCCGGTACCGGCTGTCGAGCCGCAGCCGCACGAGGACACCGCTCGACTGTTTGGTCACCGCCTCGGTCCGTCCGACCTGCACGCCGGCCACCAGCACTGGGGCGTGCGCGCCCAAGCCTCCCGAGTCGTCCAGATGCATCTCGACGGTGAGGAAGCTGCGCCGAGGATCGAAGTGCAGCACGCCGAATGCCATGTACCCGACGCCGAATATCAGTACCGCGACGATCGACGAGAGAGACACCGCCGCACGGATATTCATAGCAGGACCCCGATCATTCTCAGGGTATCGACAATGCGGGCGGTCTGAGCTTCCGGCGATATCGCCGCGGGCTGCTGCGGGCCCATCGTGACACTGACCACGTTGATTTTCGGGCCCCGATCGACAAAGGGAATGATCTTGTTCTGGATCAGGTCGACGACCTGTTTCATCGTCGACGGCGAGTCCGCGTCCAGCGGGCGGCTGCCGAAGAGCATGGGCACTACCGCCCGGGTGGTGCCATCGAGGGATTGCAGAATCGGCGCGAGCCAGCTCAGACTGGGCGCGACCGGGCCGAGGGCGGTGAGGACGAAGATGACACCGATCTGGGCGTTGATGGAATCTACCGTGTGCTGGACTCCGTAGGACGTCAGCAGATCGGCGAACACCGGCACGCTGTCGCGCAACCCGTCTCCGGTCGCCGTGAGCCCGTCGAGCACGGCATCCACGGAGCTCAGATTGTCGCCGAGGTCGACCAGGTCGCCGCCGAGTACCTCAGCGATGCGCGCGGTCTCGCGCGGATCATCCGGCATGATCGCGTTCATCTGGGTGACAATGCTCTGAATATCGGTCACCGCGCCGCTGCCGACGAAGGTGGCCAGCCCCGCGAAGATGTCCTCGATCGGCAGCGAGGGAGTGCTCTGTGCCAGGGGAATCGTGGCGCCCGGCGGCATCGGCACCGTCGCCTCCACTGGCACTCGCAACGCGATGTGCACGTCACCCAGTGGCGTCTCCTGCCGTAGCGCAGCGGTTGTCCCCACAGGCAGCTGTACCGACGATCGGATCGCCACGTCGGCGACGACGTACCCTCGTCGGCCCTGTTCGGTCGGCGCAGTCGAGACAGGGTCGACGAGTCCGAGTCCGGTCAGCTGGCCCACCCGGACACCGTCGGCGAACACCTTCGCACCCGGCGGGAGATTGAGTACATCGGCGAATTCGATGTGCAGGTCGTAGGTGGGTCCGTCGACACCGGCACCTGGCACGGTGATCTCCGCCGGCTGAAATCCACAGCCTGTCACGGCGAGAGCCACCGCGAGTACCATCACCGCACCCACGCGGCGACATCGACAGGTGAACAGGGTCATCGCGCACTCACCCCCGCCAGCAGGACCGGCAACGGAGGCAGGGTTACCGCGCCGTTGTCCGAAGTCAGGCATCCCTGTCCAGTGATCGTGTGGATCGCAGCACAGACTGGACCTGAATCTGCCGACGCCAGTTCGAGTTTCGGTGCCGCGTAGCCGAGGGTGGGCTGCCCGGTGACCGGGTCGACGGCCGTCGCGAACCCGGTGGCGATCGCGGGAACCATCCCGATGAGTTCTGTGAGCGAGCCGACTCCGGCCTTCAACAAGTCGGCCAGATTCGATGCCGAATCCAGCGCGCGCAACGCAGGCGACCCGAACATCATGATCACATCATTGATCTGAGGCAGCACCTCGCTGAGCGCGGCGACCAGTTCGATGATCGGCGGGAACGCGATGACGTTGATGTCGTTGAAAGCCTGTGGCAGCCCGGTGACGGTTTCGCGCACCTTCGGCCAGCCGGCGCGGGCCCGCTGGGTCAATTCGGCCACCGCGTCCAGCAACGCGCCGATGTGCCCGATAGCGGCGTCGGGGGCGGCCAGCGCTGCGCTCGCGCTCATGATGAGCGCGTTGATCTGCTCGCCGGAGCCGTCGGTGGCGCGGTCCAGTGCCGCGATCCCGGACCCGAGCGCGTCACGCTGAGCCGGGCTGTCGGCGGCGTTCAGCTGGTCGGTGAGCTGGGCCAGGGCGTCGAAGGTTTCCGACAGACTCTTCGGTGTCAGCGTTTTGGTGATGCACTGACCCGGGTTCCAGCCACCCTCCGCAGGCTCGTCGCCGATCAGCGCCAGCTTCCTGTCCGCGATCAAGGTATCGCTCACGGTGACGGCGCCGACGTCCACTGGCAGCCTGCGGTCCGCTCGCACCGTGAACCGCACTCGCGCATGTGCGCCGACAAGCTGGACATCGGTCACCTCGCCGACCGGTACACCCATCACTGTGACGGCGCTGCCCTGATACAGGCCGATGCTGTCGGGCATATCAGCGCAATAGTCCCGCGTCGGCAGGGTCGGTCTGCTGATCGTCAGCGCCGCCCCCGCAGCGACGACGAGCGAGATGATCACCGCCACCGACATCACCGCCCTGGATCCCAGAAATCGTCGCAGCATCAGCAGGTCCCTCCCGGTACGGGCACACAGATGGCCGCGGCGGACTGGTCGAGGATGATCCCACCGCCGGGTGGCAGGAGTGGCAGCAACTGCTGCCTCATGGTGCGAAGCGCCTCGAGCAGTTCGCCCAGACGGGCCTCGAGCTCCGTCAACGGAGGGATCGCGTCGGCGAGCGGTTGGGCCCGCTCTTTCACACCGTTGTCCCATGCGCGCCCCAGTGGCGCGAGATCTTCCAGTACTACCGCCAGGTCGTTGAGTGCCTGCGCGACCACGACCTTGTGGTTCTGGATGATGTTCACCATCGTGCCCAACGTGGTCAGCAACTTCGCCAGCACCGCGGAGTTCTCCCGCATCGCCGTCAGATACTCGTCGGCCAGTGACAACGTGCGCGAGACCTCGGAGTTCTGCCTTTCCATCATCCCCACCAGGTCCGCCGCGGCGCCCACCACGGCCCGGATGGATTCCGGGCTCTTGGTCAGCGAGGCCGACAGCTGTGCCAGATTCTGTCGCAGCACCTCGCCGTCCATCTGGCGGACCGGCTCGACGGCGTCTTGGAATGCCTGGGTGAGGTTGTAGGGGACGATGACCCGTTCGCGTGGAATGACACTGGACCCGAGTGGCTTCGTTCCGGCCGACTCAACGGCAAGGTAGTAGCCGCCGACAACAGTGAGCATTCGGATGTCGAGCACCGTCTGATCGCCGAGGAACGCGTCATCGCTCGCGGTGAACTCCATCCGCACTCGATCTGGCAGCAGCGTCAGAGACTTCACCTTCCCTACCGGAATTCCCGCGATCCGGACATCGTCGCCGGTCCGGATCGTCCCGGCCTGGGTCAGCTCCGCGCGATAGGTAACTTCCCGAGTCGTCCCGTTCAGGTAGACGACACCGACGGCCGCGACCAGCACGGCCACCGCGCACAGCCCCCCGATGCCCCATCGCAGATCGGTGTTCCTCAGTGGTGTGGCTGCTCGGGTGCGCCGCGCGGATATCCGCGTGCGCAGGTTCATGAGTTGCACAGGACAATCCTCTGGCCGGCGATCAGAACGTGGAGTGGCTCTGGAGCTTGGGCTGCGCCGCGGGCACATACCGCTTGCGGACCGGTCGCCGGCACCGCCGCGGCGATCGACTCGATCAACCCGGGCATCCGCTCGAACACCGCGACAGCGTCGTACGGGTCGGGAAACGCCTGTTTCAACATCGCGTCGAGATCTCGATCCTTGTCACCGGTGAGTCCCAGCACGGTCAGGATGTTGCGCAGCGGCTGTATCACCGGGGGGATCTGCTGGGAGAAATCGACCAGTCCAGGTAGCTTGTCGGCGATGACGGCGAAGAGATCTGTCAGGCTGACCAGTAGTTTCATCGCGTTTCCCGAATCGCCGCCGATGTGGTCGGAGACCTCGGCCAGATTGTCCACCAGGATCGACAGCACCGCCTGCCGGTCGGACGCGTAACGGCTCAGCTTCTCGATCGCGCCGAGCGCGGGGCCCAAACCCGTGCCGTTGCCCTCGACGACGGCGAGCAGACTTGCCGTGAATTGGTTCAGATCCTCGGGTGAGAGTTCCCGCAGCACCGGCTGCAGACCTTTGAACAAGGTCGTGATGTCGAAGGCAGGCACAGTGTGATCGACACCGAAAGTGGTTCCCGCACCGCGTAGTTCGCCGGGCTGAGCGGGCTGCTCGACGTTCAGATAGCGGAACCCGGTGAGATTCTGGTAGCGGACAGCAACTTTGGAGTTGACGAAGAGTGGGCGATCGGACTCGATGGTAAACCGCACCCGGGCCAGACCACCGTCGAGATCGACAGCGAGAACCTTACCGACCTGGACGCCGTAGAGTCGCACGTCATCACCCGGACGCAAGCCGTTGGCGTCGGTGAACATCGCGGTGTGGGTGTCGGTGTCGCCACCGACCGGACGTTTGATCACCGTGAAGATTCCCGCCAAGACCACCGACATCGATACCGCCGCTACCGCGACGCGGATCAGCAGAGCACGGGTTGTCATCGCGGCCCTCCCCCCGCCGGCAACTGACCGACCATTTCCGACAGCGGCGCCGCCAGCCCCGGAACGAGGTCGAGTTCGACGCGAGCGTCGAGCACCGGCCCATTCGGACCATCGCGGAACGCGCGGTCGAGGCGGTCCATCAGTTCGGTCGACTGCGCGGCCGAACCTGCCGGATCGCTGACCGATCTGGAGACTCGGTCGAGCACCATGGTCACGATGGGCAGCAACCCACCGAAGTAAGGTTGCGCGGTTCCGAACAGTGCGGTGACGGCAGGCAGCAACTCGTTCTGGATGCTCGGCCACATGTAGGCGAACTTGTCGAGGTGTTCTTGCTCGGCCAGGTAGCCGTTGTTGTAGCTGGCGTGCAGCACGGTCAGGCCGCCGGTCAGCATGGGTGGCACGCCCGCCAGTGCCCGGCCATAGCGATCGAACAGCACCGATGGTGGTAGCTGCGCGGTCTCGGTGTAGGACCGCGCCGTCGTACCGATCGCCTGCAAAAGAGGAGTGAAAGCGACCAGATCACGGGAGAAGGTGTGCAGTAGCTGGGTGAGCTGCGGAGTCAGCACCTCCTCGGTCAGGTCGCCGGTATAGCTCAGCAGCGAGGCAAGAGTGGCGTCGCGGACTCGATCGGCCTGGCCCGCGGTGAGGTCGACGGTCGAACCGTCCGCCAGGATCGCACCGCCGGCATCCGGATGTAGCTCTAGCGCACTGATGCCGAACAGATTGCCCGGCACATAGTCGATCGACAGTGCGCTGGTCAGGCCGAACAACTCGGATCGTGCCAAACTCAGCTCGATCTGCCGTCGACCTTGCGCCGCGAAATCGATCCCACTGACCGACCCGACCCGGACACCGTCAAGCCGGACATCCGTCCCCGGCCCGATCCCGTCACCGACGTGACCGACGATCAAGACGACGCCGATTTCCTCGGCGGATTCCTCTTCGGGTAACACCCGCCAGACGCCGGCGACTATCAGCGCGAGCGCGAGCGCGCACACCCCCAACAGCCGAGCTTTGAGTGGTCCGACTTCCGATCCAGGCAATCCATATGCGGGCATGCCGTCACCCCGTAAAGGTAATGGGAGATTGAAATCCCCACAGCAGAATTGTCGCGAGCATGTCCAAGGCGATGATCGACACCAGACTCGCACGAATGGCCCGACCAGATCCGATGCCGACTCCTTCGGGACCACCCGTAGCGAAATACCCTTGGTAACAGTGGATCAAGACGACCGCGACAGCGAAGATCATCACTTTGATCGTCGCGGCAACGACATCCCAGGTGAGGATGAACTGATCGAAATAGTGATCATAGGTACCCGAGGGAGTGCCGTGCACAACGGTCACGATGAACGCGCAGGAAGAATAGCTCAGAATCAAGGCGACGACGAACGCCGGTGCGACGGCGATAATGCCCGCGATGACACGGGTTGTCACGACGAAAGGCACAGAGCGGATTCCCAGCGATTCGAGAGCGTCAATTTCCTCCGATATGCGCATCGATCCGATTTCGGCGGTCATGCGGCACCCGGCCTGCGCAGCGAAACCGACCCCTGCCGCGATCGGCGCCAGTTCGCGGGTTACGCCGAAAGCCGAGATCAGTCCGCTGAGTTGCCCGAGTGACAACAGATTCAACGCACTGAACGCCTCGATGCCGATCGAGGCACCCATCGCCGCTCCCATCAGCAACATCAGCGGCACCACACCACCACCGATGATGATCGAGCCACGGCCCCAGGTCATATCGGTGATGACTGCGACGGTCTGGCGCCGGTACCGCACCAGCGTGTACGGCACCGTCGAGATCACTTGCCAGCAGAACCCGATAGTGAATCCGAGCGAATCGATCGGGAGCAGCGGGGGGATCCGGCGCTGTATCCAACCCGTCCAACGAAGCCCAGCCGGGCGATAGGGCGCTGCCGCCATCAGGCCATCCTGACCGGCAGGAACATTGTTACCACCTGGGTGATCGCAGTGTTCAAGACGACAACGGCCGCGATGGACATCACCACGGCGGCATTGACCCCGTCCGCGACACCGCGAGGTCCGCCCGTGGCCTCCAGCCCGCGCTGGCAGGCAATGACGACGACAAGGAATCCGAACAGGGACGCTTTGATCAGCGAGACCCAGACATCGACCGGCGTGGTGAAGGATCCGAACGACTGCCAGTAGCTACCCGGTGTCACATCCATCGCGGTGACCGCGGCCACAAAGCCCGAGGCGATGCCGACGAAGATGATCAGGATGTTGAGCAGCGGCGCGACCAGCATCATCGCAGCGATACGCGGAACAACGAGGCGCTGCACCGGATCGACTCCCATCACGCGCAGCGCGTCTACCTCCTCGCGGACGGTGCGGGCACCCAGATCGGCGGCGATGGCAGCGGCGCCCGCCCCGCCGAGGAGCATCGCCGTGGCCATCGGCGCCCCCTGTTTGATGACGCCGAGCCCCCCAGCCGCACCGATCATCGAATCAGCTCCGAGCTGCGCCACGATATTGCCGACCTGAGCGGAAACGATGACGCCGAACGGGATTGCCATCAGCACGCTGGGAACCGCAGTCACCTTGATGAGAAACCACGCTTGATTCAAGGTCTCGTTGACCTGAAAGCGCACTCGAAGCGCATCGGTAACTCCTACTCCGACAGCCTGCGTACCCATCCGGAGAGCCCGACCCAACGTGGCCAAGCTCGACAGAACTGTGTCGGCGAAGTTCTTGCGAACCAGAGCCGCCGGCGTCGGGAGTGGAAGCTCGCCGTTTTCGGTGTTTGTTGTCATCACACGGCACACAATTCATAGCCGGGTGCTACGAATTCGGCGATCGCGCGGAAGCTAGAAAGGGCAGCATTGCACTTTGTCATGTGATTCTGTCGTCGCTGTTCTACTTCGAGATTTCGGCCGTTGGCGGTGCCGCACACCACCAACCCTGCTTATGACCAACTGGACGGGGACGAATGTCTCGACAGGCACTACGATCACCGGCCGAGCCGAGCGCTGCGGACCCATTTTCAAAGCCACCCTGCCGCTCTCGTGCGCCACGAGGCGACACTACCATATGATGTGGACCACATTCCAGACATGAATCCAGTTTTCTGATCGAACGACTGTCAGGAGCCCGGGCCAGCCGATCGAGCCCGATTGCCGGCACGGTTGCCGAGCACCCCACGCGTCAAGATCCGCAGCACCCAGTGGACATATACAGGAACGGCCGAACCGGCAGTGCAGCCCACCTCAGCCCAGCGCCCAGCCGAGCCAGCCCCGCGGAATCGCCCACGGGCGCCGACAACGCCCGTCGGCACTATGCTGTAACATTGTCCAGACAGATGTCCATCTATCTAGTCGGAGTTCATCGCGGACGATCCGGCACGACGCACCGTCACCGATATCGGTTGGCCAGATCACGCGCGGATTCGTGCGGTACACGCCGCCCAGCACCGAAGGAGTAACCGTGGGGTCACTGGTTATGACCATGGAAGTGCCCGGCACTCCGGAAACCGTCTTCACCACGATCATCCGTCCCAGCAGTTGGGCACACTGGTTCAGCATCCACCGCGCCTTTGTCCACCAGGCCCCCGAGGTGCTCCACGAGGGCGCGAGACTGGTCTCGCGGGTCGTGGTACTCGGGGTGGAGAACGAATTCGAATGGACGGTCGACACATTCGAGGCTCCCCACCGGATCATCTTGCAAGGCACCAGCCGAACCGGCGTTCGTAGCGAGTTCACCTTCTGGATGCGACCGTCGGCAGCCGGCACGACGGTCACCATCGGCGGGGTCTTCACCGGGTCTCACCTGACGACAAGCCTGGCGAAGGAGCTCGAGAACCATGGTCGCGAGGAATTGCGACGCACTTTGGAACAGTTGGCGGCCGCAACGGCGAGCCGGCAGGGCTGACCCGCCACACATCCACGGAGAGCGGTAGCGGACGCCCAGTTCACGGCGAGCAACAACGCCAGATGACAAGCGCGCGGATGTGAGTCGCGATCAGCGGCACCGGGGCCAAGGCACCTGGTGCCGCCGCCGCACACACCCGCCGGACGACCGTGCGGCACCCGCCGCCTACGGCACCACCGCCGCCAGTTTTGCACTGAGCCGGTCGAGGTAGTGCAGAACTTCGTCGGCGGAGCGGTCCGGAACTCCGTAGACGACATCGGTGACGCCCTCGGCGGCCCACCGCGCGAGCTTGTCGGGATCCGGTTTGAAATCCAGCGCGACAACGCGGGGGCGATCAGGCCGACCCGCCTCTGCCCAGATCTTGTGAAGCATCGCGAGCCCGGCGGAGATATCGGTCTCCGTCGGGGTGGTGATCCAGCCATCACCGGTGCGCGCGATCCACCGGAAGGTCTTTTCGGTGCCCGCGGCGCCGATCAGCACCGGGATGTGGGGCTGCACCGGCTTGGGCCAGGCCCAACTGGGACCGAAACTCACGTAGTCGCCCTGGTAGCTCGCTTCCTCCCGAGTCCACAGCTCCCGCATGGCTTCGATGTACTCGCGCAGCACGGTACGCCGCTTGTTCGGCGGAACACCGTGATCGGTGAGTTCGTCGGTGTTCCAGCCGAATCCGGCACCGAGGGTGACGCGTCCGCCGGAGAGATGGTCGAGCGTGGCCAGCGTCTTGGCCAGGGTGATCGGGTCGTGCTCGACCGGCAGGGCGACGGCGGTGGACAGTTCGATGTGCTCGGTCACCGCCGCCGCCATGGCCAGCGATACCCACGGGTCCAGGGTGCGGGTGTAGCGGTCGTCGGGCAGGGAGGCGTCGCCGGTCGAGGGGTGCGCGGCTTCGCGTTTGACCGGTATGTGGGTGTGTTCCGGCACGAAGAACGACCGGAAGCCGCGTTCTTCGGCGGCCTTGGCGGCGGCCGCGGGCGTGATGCCTCGGTCGCTGGTGAATAGTACTAATCCGAATTGCATTGACGCTCTGTCTCTTTCGTTGTCTGCCCGGTCACCCGCGGGCGGCCGAGCGGCCCGCTCGACGCCCGTAGAAGCTGCCGTCACCCAGTGAGGCACCACTTGCGTAGCCGCCGGTACAGATGCCGGCGGTGCACCGGCCTGCGGCGTAGAGGCCCGGGATCGGGGCGCCCGCGGTGTCCAGCACGCGTGCGTCGAGGTCGGTCCGCAGTCCGCCGAGCGGGAAACCGGCGGTGAACCCCCGCATGTCGAAGGCGGCCACCGGGGAACCGATCGGCTTCAGCCATTCGGGCTTCTTGCCCAGCAAGGGGTCCGCCCCGAGTGCGGCGTGCTCGTTGTAGTAGGACACCGACTCCTGTAGCGAGCCCGCGGGCAATCCGATCTCGCTTTCGAGTTCGGCGATCGACTCCGCGACCCAGGTGGGTTGCTGACGGAAGAACGGCGTGGCTGTCACGGTCGCGAGGGCCGCTTCGTGGGCTTGTTCGTCGATGATCAGGAAGGCTTGGTTGTCCTGCTCGATCAGAGTGGCCTGGCCGATGCGACCGGGGTAGGTGTCCTCGGCGATGTATCGCTGTCCCCGGCCGTTGACGACTACACCGCGAGCTAGCATCTGCGGATCACCGAAGAAGGCGACCTCGGTGGCGTCCATGGCCTCCACCTGCGCGCCGAGCTCCTGCGCGACCTGGATGCCGATGCCGTCGTGCTCCTCGATCGCGGCGGCCGGACGGCCGAGCAAGCGCGGGGCGTATTCGGCCACCATCTCCTGGTTGTAGGCGAAACTGCCGGTGGCCAGGACGACCCCGGTGCGCGCGGCGACAGCGAGGTCCTTGCCGTACCGGCGGGCGAGCACGCCGACCACCCGGCCGCCCTCATCGACGATCAGCCGCTGGATCCGGGTGTCGAATTCCACTCGAACACCGAGCTTTTCGGCGGTCTCGACCAGCGGCTTCATCAGCATGTAGCCGCCACCCTTCTCCCCCGTGCGCTTGTTCTGCATCTGCGGAACGTGACCACGCGGCGCGGGCGTGGCGATCGTGTTGAACGGTGCGGCGTTCTCGCCGCCGGAGTACATCAGGCCCTCGTCGTGCGGCGGTTCCCAGCCCGGCTCGCCCCAGAACTCCTCCTTGAACCGGACTCCGCAGTCGACGAGCCAGTGATAGTGATCGACGCTGCCCGCGCAGTAGTCGGCGATCTTGACCGGATCGGCACTCGGCCCGACGGCGGCCAGCAGGAACTTCTCCATGTTCGCCGCGTCGTCGTCGAAGCCGAGCGCCTGCTGCAACGGGGTGCCGCCGCCGAGGTAGACGAAGCCGCCGGCCAAGGCCGCGGCCCCACCCCAGCCGCCGGTGCGTTCCAGGATCAGGACATCGGCGCCGGAGCGCGCCGCTTCGATCGCCGCGCAGACACCGGCGATCCCGTAGCCGGCGATGACGACGTCGGCCTGGGCGTCCCACTCGGAGACCTCGGCTGCCCGGTGAGGCTGTGCGCTGCTCATGACTGCTTGCGGTGATGCTGGGCCACCACAGTGCCGACGGCGTTGTCGAGCTTCATGCCCGGCGCCCAGCCGATGTAATGGCTCAGGAACACCGCGATCTCGCGCAACTGCGCTTCGTCGAGTTCGTCGTTGCGCAGTGCCGCGCCCAGCTGGATCTCGGCGACATCGAAAAGCCCTTGGGCACTGAGCGCCCCGAGCAACAGCAGCCGCCGGTCACGGATCGTCAGTCCCGGCCGCGACCAGATCTCGGCGAACAGGTGGTCGGCGGTGATAGCGAAGAGGTCACCGGGGCCGTCGGCGAAATCCCAGCCGTATACCTCGCTCATTTTCGCCAGTCCCCGTTGCCGGAGGCTGTCGCTGTCCGGCTGTCCATTGGTGGTCATGCGGTCTCCTTGCCTAGCAGCTGTTTTCCGACGCCGAGCCCGTCGGCCAACCGCGTGGCGGCCAGCTGGGCCAGCGGGAGGGGCACGTCGAGTCGCTCGCCCAGTTCCACCGCCAGCGCGAGATCCTTCTCGCCGAGGTCGCGGACGTGGCCGAGAATGGGGAACCAGAAGTCGTCGGGGTCGACCGCGCGGGTGGTCTCGCGCAGCATGATCGAGCCCGGCCCGCCGGTGATCGCGTCCGAATGACGCACCACCTTGCCCAGGTCGGCGATGTTCAATCCGGCACTCTCGGCCAGTCGCTGAGCCTCGGTGGCGGCGGTGAACGCGACGAAGTGCAGCAGGTTGCGGGCCAGTTTCATGCGCGTGCCCGCACCGACCGGTCCGGCATGCACGATCAGGTCCGAGAAGCAGCCGAACGGTGCCCGGATGCTGTCCACCGCGGCGTCGCTGCCCCCGACCATGACGGCCAGGCTGCCGCGCTTGGCCGCACCCGCACCGCCGCTGACCGGCGCGTCGACGAATTCCACCCCGCGCTCAGCGCAGACCGCGGCGAGCTGCTCCGCGGTCTGGTCGCTGATCGTCGAGTGCACGGCGATGACGGTGCCCGCCACGGCGGTGCTCAGCAGGCCGGCCGGCCCGGTGACGACATCGATGACCTGCGCGTCGTCGAGGACGGTCACACAGATCACCCGTGCCGCCGCCGCCAGCGCAGCGGGGTCGGCGGCCGAGGCCGCGCCCTGCTCGGTGAACGGCTGCGTCGCCGCGGGACGCACATCGCAGACCGTGAGCCCGCCCGGCCAGGCCAGCAGCCGCTTCGCCATCGGGGCGCCCATATTGCCCAGCCCGATGAATCCCACCGGGAGATGGCCGGATTCGGTCGTCATCGGATGATCTGCCCGCCGTCGACATTGAGGATCTGGCCGGTGACCCAGCTCGCGTCGTCGGACAGCAGATACAGGCACGCGCCGACGAGATCCTGCGGGGTGCCCATCCGCTTGATCGGGATGCGCGAGACCATGTCCTTGACCATGTTTCCGGGCGTGACGGTCTGGGTGGCCTCGGTGTCGATCGGTCCGGGCGCGATGGCGTTCACCCGGATCTTCGAGCCGCCGAGCTCGGTCGCCAGCTGCTGGGTGAGACCGTTGATCCCGACCTTGGCAAGCCCGTAGAACCCGGAGTACAGCCAGGCGGCCGTGGAGGATTGGTTGACGATGGACCCGCCACCGGCCGCGGTCATCGGCTGCCAGACCGCACGGGTCACATTGAGCGCGCCGTCGAGGTTCACGCCCATGAACTTCTTGTAGTAGTCCCACGGGACGGTGAGCAGCAGGTCCAGCTTCATCTCGCCGTAGATGGCGGCGTTGTTGACCAGGTGGTTGACGGCCCCGAACTCAGCGACGGTGAATTCCGCGAGCGCGGTGGCGGATTCGGGATCGGACACATCGACCCGGTGGAAGACCGCGGTGCCGCCGTCGGCGGTGATCTGCTTGGCGACCTCCTCGCCGCGCTCGACATTGAGATCGGCGACGACGACGTTGGCGCCCTCGGCGCCGAGCGCTCTGGCGTATTCCGCGCCGATGCCCTGGGCCGCGCCGGTGACGATCGCGGTCCGACCAGTGAAACGTGCCATGGTGTTCAGCTCCTCATGCTGGGGTGACAGTGAATTCGGACGGGTGTGGAATTCAGGCGGGGGTGGCGACCACTTTGGTTTCGAGGTATTCCTCGAAACCCGCGACACCCATCTCCCGGCCGATGCCGGATTGCTTGTAGCCGCCGAAAGGCGCGTCGGGGTGGTACCAGAGCCCGCCGTTCACGCTCAGCGTCCCGGTGCGCACGCCCGCGACCACCCGCTCGACGCGGTCGGGATCGGTGCCCCACACCGCACCGGACAGGCCATAGGGTGAATCGTTGGCCAGCCGGATCGCGTCGGCGTCACCGTCGTGCGCGATGACCACGAGCACCGGGCCGAAGATCTCCTCCTGGGCGACGGTGGCGGTGTTGTCGAGTCCGGCGATGAGCGTCGGCTCGATGAAGAAGCCGTGGTCCTTGTCCGCCGGCCTGCCGCCGCCGACCACGATGCGCCCCCCTTCGGCGCGCGCGATGTCGAGATAGCGCTCCACCCGGTCGCGCTGCCGAGCCGAGATCACCGGCCCGCACACGGTTCCCGGGCTCGTCGGATCACCGGCCCGCAGGCCCGACAGCGCTTTGGCCGCGGCGTCCACGGCTGCGTCGTAGGCGGCACGAGGCACCAGCAAGCGGGTGGTCAGCGCGCAGCCCTGGCCGGCGTGCACCGCGACCGAGAAGGCCGTGTAGCTCGCCGCCGTGGCGATATCCGCATCGTCGAGCACGATGGCGGCCGATTTTCCCCCCAGTTCGAGGAAGGTTCGTTTGAGGGTGGCCGATGCGCCCGCCATCACCGATCGGCCGGTCTGGGTCGATCCGGTGAAGCTGATCATGTCCACCCGCGGATCCTCGACCAGCCGGGCGCCCAGGGTGTGATCGTCAGAGGTGACGATATTGATCACGCCGGCGGGAAAGTCGGTGTGCTCGGCGATGAGGGGGCCCAGCACCGCCGCGCACCAGGGCGTGTCCGGAGCAGGTTTGAGCACCACCGTGTTTCCGGCGGCGAGCGCGGGGCCGATCTTCGCCAGGTTGATCTGGTGCGGGAAGTTCCACGGCGTGATGGCGCCGACGACGCCGACCGCTTCCCGCCGGACCACGCGCCTGCTCGAGATTCCCATCTGCTCGGCGACCCCGAGATCGGTCTGCCACACATAGTTTTCGGCGAGATCGGCGGAGAACGACAGGTCCGCGATGGGACCTTCCAGCTGCGGGCCGCTGGTGAGCATGACGGGCGCGCCCACCTCGGCGACGGTGATCGCGCGCAGTTCCTCGATGTTGTCGCGCAGGACATCGCGCAGTTGACGCAGGCAGTGCGCGCGCAGCGCGGGATCGCGAGACCAGTCGGTCTCGTCGAAGGCGGTCCGCGCCGCACCGATGGCGGCGTCCATGTCGTCGATGGAGGCGTTAGCGGCGTGCCCGAGGACTTCCTCGGTCGCGGGATTGATCGTCGCGAACACGCCCGCCCCGCCGGGGACGAGCTTTCCGCCGATCAGCAGCGGCGTGCCATCGGGAGGAACGAGGCCGGTCATAGGGTCTCCGATACATGTCTGGACAAGTGTTCGGACCATAGTTCATATCTACTGCTGGATGCAAGGCTGTGACGAGATGGCGACGCTGGGCCGGTAATTGCACTGGACTATTATTGATGATACCGTCCAGACACATGTCCGAACTCGCATCTACCGGTATCGAAGCAACTCGGCGGCGGCTCACCGAAAAGCAGGCCGACACCGTCGACCGGCTGACCACCGCGACGGTCGAGGTCCTGGCCCGCGAGGGCTATTCCGGGACGACGGTCCGGCTGATCGCCGCCGCCGCGGGCGTCGGTACCGCCACCGCCTACACCTATTTCTCCTCCAAGGAGCACCTCATCTCGGAGGTGTTCTGGCGGCGCCTGATCGCCAGCCCATCCGTGGAGTCGAGCGATCCGGATCCGACCACCCGCGTCGTCACCGTCCTTCGCCAGGTGTCGATGCTGGTGGCCGACGAACCATCCCTGGCCAGCGCCGTCGGGAACGCCCTGCTGGGCGACGATCCCGACGTGGGACACCTGCGGGTTCGCATCGGCTGGGAGATCCGCGGCCGGCTCGCCGCCGCGCTCGGCGTCGACGCCAAGGACACCGAGCGCGTCTCGATGCTCGAACTGCTCTACTCGGGGGCCCTGCTGCAAGCCGGCATGGGACTGCTGTCCTACACGGAGGTGGCCGAACTGCTGGAGGCCTCCGCGCGGCGCCTGCTCGCCGAGCCGGGCACCGTGAACTGAACGTCACCGACGGGCCATGGGGGCCTTGTCGAACCATCACAACCATAGTACCGTCCAGACACATGTCCATCACATGTCTGGGCAGGTCTCTCGGGAAGGATTGTCAATGACGCTGGTCAAGCCGCAGCGAGTGTCCGGAGGCGAGGACGAGCACGGGCACCTCGAGGAATTCCGCACCGATCCCATCGCGCTCATGCAGCGGGTGCGCGCCGAATGCGGCGATGTCGGAACATTCGAGCTCGCCGGACGTGACGTCATCCTCCTTTCCGGCGCCGAGGCCAACGAGTTCTTCTTCCGCGCCAGCGACGAAGACCTCGACCAGGGTGCGGCCTACCCGTTCATGAAGCCGATCTTCGGCGAAGGCGTCGTCTTCGACGCGCCGCCCGAGCGCCGCAAAGAGATGCTGCACAATCAGGCGCTGCGCGCGGATCACATGCGCGGGCACGCCGTCACCATCGCCCGCGAAGTGGACGCCATGCTCGCCCAGTGGGACGACGAGGGCGAGATCGACCTGCTCGAGTTCTTCGCCGAGCTGACCATCTACACCTCCTCGTCCTGCCTGATCGGGGTGAAGTTCCGCAACCAGCTCGATGGCCGCTTCGCACACCTGTACCACGAACTCGAACAGGGCACCGACGCCCTGGCCTACGTCGATCCCTACGCGCCGATCGACAGCTTCCGCCGCCGCGACGAGGCCCGGGTCAAGCTCGTCGAGCTCGTACAGGCGATCATGGACCAGCGCGAAGCGAACCCGCCCACCGGCAAGGACGACAGGGACATGCTCGACGTCCTCATCTCGGTGAAGGACGAGGACGGTACCGCGAGGTTCTCCGCCAGCGAGATCACCGGCATCTTCATCTCCATGATGTTCGCCGGCCATCACACGACCTCGGGCACCGCAGCCTGGACGATCATCGAGCTGCTGCGCAACCCGCAGATACTCACGACGGTCGTCACCGAACTCGACGAGTTGTACGCCGACGGCTCGGAGGTCAGCCACAATGCGCTGCGCCAGATCCCGAACCTGGAATCGGCCCTCAAAGAGGCACTGCGCCTGCATCCTCCGTTGATCGTGCTGATGCGCATCGCCCGCGACGAGTTCGAGGTGTGCGGCCAGCGGATCGCGCCGGGCGACATGGTGGCCGCCACGCCGGCGATCTCCAACCGGATTCCCGAGGACTTCCCGAACCCCGACACCTTCGATCCGAGCCGCTACCTCGATCCGCGACAGGAAGACGTCGTCAATCGCTGGACGTGGATCCCCTTCGGCGCGGGCCGTCATCGCTGTGTCGGCGCACCGTTCGCGCTCATGCAGCTCAAGGCGATCTTCTCGATTCTGCTGCGGGATTGGGAGTTCGAGCTGGCCCAGCCGTCGGACACCTACCGCAATGACCATTCAAAAATGGTGGTCCAGCTGCAACAGCCCTGCCGCGTCCGCTACCGCCGTCGGCAGCGGTGACCCGCGCACCCCGGTCCACCACGCCGTCGGCCTTTCAGGAGGAAGCTGTGCCAGCGCCGTCCATCCCCGCCGGATTCGACTTCACCGATCCGGCACTGTGGGAAACCCGAAACCCTGTCCAGGAATTCGCCGAGCTGCGCCGCAATGCTCCGGTGTGGTGGAACCACCAGCCCGACGATAAGTCCGGCGGCTTCAAAGACGGCGGCTACTGGGTGGTCTCCAAACACGAACACATCAAAGAGATCTCCCGGAAACCGGAGCTGTTCTCCTCCCAGGCCAAGGGCTCGGTCATCCGCCTACCCGGCCAGATCACGATCGACCAGCTCGAACTCACCAGCGCACTGCTGCTCAACATGGATCCGCCGAAGCACACGAAGATCCGCCGCATCATTTCCAAGGGCTTCAGTCCGCGCGCGGTGGAGGGGTTGCGCGCCGCCCTGGCCGCGCGAGCGAAGGCCATCGTGGCCTCCGCCAAGGTGGAAGGCACCGGCGATTTCGTCGAGCAAGTCGCGTGCGAGCTGCCACTGCAGGCCATCGCCGAATTGATCGGTGTCCCCCAGGAAGACCGCCGCAAGCTGTTCGACTGGTCCAACCAGATGCTCAACTACGACGATCCGGAATACGGCGACACCGCCACGACCACCGTCAGTGACAACGCCTCGATCGAGCTGCTCGGCTACGCCTGGAACATGGCCGAGCAACGTCGTGCCGATCCGCTCGACGATATCGTCAGCCGACTCGTGCACGCCGACCTCGACGGCGAAGCCCTCGGCTCCGACGAGTTCGGCTTCTTCGTGATCCTGCTCGCCGTGGCCGGTAACGAAACCACCCGCAATGCCATCACTCACGGCATGAAGGCCTTCGTCGACAACCCCGACCAGTGGGAACTGTTCAAGCAACAGCGCCCGCGCACCGCGGCCGACGAGATCATCCGGTGGGCGACCCCGGTGACCGTCTTCCAGCGCACCGCCACCGCCGACACCGAACTCGGCGGTCAGCTCATCCGCGCGGGCCAGCGCGTCGGCTTGTTCTACAGCTCGGCCAATTTCGACGAAGAGGCCTTCGAGGATCCGTTCCGATTCGATATCCTGCGCGATCCCAACCCCCATCTGGCCTTCGGCGGCACGGGCGCGCACTACTGTGTCGGTGCCAACCTGGCACGGCTGGAGATCGATCTGATGTTCAATGCCATCGCCGACGCGATGCCGAACCTGTCGCAGGTATCGGCACCGGAACGGCTGCGCAACGGCTGGATCAACGGCATCAAGCATTGGCACGTGCGCTACGAGTAGCACCCGAACGACAGGCGAGAACATGCGCATAGCCCTGCTGTCCTACCGCAGCAAGACCCACTGCGGCGGTCAAGGGGTCTACGTCCGGTATCTGAGCCAGGGCTTGGCCGAGCTCGGCCATCAGGTCGAAGTCTTCTCCGGCCAGCCCTATCCGGAACACCTCGATCCGCGCGTGCGGCTCACCGAGGTACCCAGCCTGGATCTGTACCGTGACGACGATCCGTTCCGCACTCCGCACCCGCGCGAGATCCGCGACCGGATCGACCTGCTCGAACTCGCCACCATGTGGACCGCCGGGTTCCCCGAGCCGCGCACGTTCAGCAGGCGCGCCGCGCGGCTGCTGCGCTCGCGCGCCCACGAGTTCGACATCGTGCACGACAATCAATGCCTCGGTGACGGCTTGCTCGACATCGCCGAACTGGTGCCGCTGGTGGCGACGATCCACCATCCCATCACCCGGGACCGGGCGGTGGACCTGGCCGCGGCACCGTGGCGACGCAAACCGCTGGTGCGGCGCTGGTACGGATTCCTCGGGATGCAGCAACGGGTAGCCCGCGCGATTCCCGATCTGATCACGGTCTCCACGTCCTCGGCGGCCGATATCGCCGCGGACTTCGGGGTGTCGCCGCGGCAGCTGCACACAGTGCCTCTCGGTGTGGACACCGACCTGTTCCGGCCTCGCGACACCGGCCGGGTACCCGGGCGGATCGTCGCGGTAGCGAGCGCAGACAAGCCGCTCAAAGGTATCGCGCACCTGTTGAAAGCTCTTGCGCGGCTGCGTCATACGCAGGATCTGGAGCTGCGGCTGGTGGCGA
This sequence comes from Nocardia sp. NPDC057663, assembly GCF_042799895.1. Classification (NCBI taxonomy): domain Bacteria; kingdom Bacillati; phylum Actinomycetota; class Actinomycetes; order Mycobacteriales; family Nocardiaceae; genus Nocardia; species Nocardia sp. NPDC057663. The sequence continues at coordinate 20,712 of NZ_JBHVHX010000028.1, forward strand.
AACTGGAGCCGAACGGACCGACCGAGAAACTCATCGCCGAGCTCGGCCTCGCCGACGTGGTCACCACGGTGAGCGGACTGAGCGACGAACAGTTGGCCGAGTTGCTCGCTTCGGCACAGATCGCCTGTATCCCTTCCCTGTACGAAGGGTTCTCGCTGCCCGCAGTCGAGGCCATGGCCAGTGGAACCCCGCTGGTCGCCAGCCGGGCCGGAGCGCTGCCCGAAGTGGTCGGCGACTGCGCCGAACTCGTCGAGCCCGGCGATGTCGACGCGCTGACCAGCCGGCTCGGTGCACTGCTGGGCGATCCGGGCCGGTTACGGCATCTGGAGCGCGCGGGCCGCCGCCGCGCCCTCGATGTCTACAGCTGGGGCGCGGTCGGCGCACAGACCGTCGCGGTCTACGAACAGGCGATCGAGCGACACCACCAGGTCGACGCCCCATCGATTCATCCCTCCACCTCGAACAGCCAGGAGCGCACATGCTGACCGTCGACTTCGATCGGCTGGGCGTCGGCCCGGGGACACGCGTCATCGATGTCGGCTGCGGGGCCGGCCGGCATTCCTTCGAGGCCTACCGGCGCGGCGCGGATGTGGTGGCCTTCGACCAGAATTCCGAGGATCTGGCCGGGGTCGAGCTCATGTTCGAGGCGATGGCCGAGGCCTGCGAGGCACCGGAATACGCGAAGGCCGAGACGGTGCGCGGCGACGCCCTCGAGCTGCCCTACGGCGACGGGGAATTCGATGTCGTCATCGCCTCGGAGATCCTCGAACACATCCCGCACGACAGTCAGGCCATCGCCGAGCTGGTCCGGGTGGTGAAGCCCGGCGGCACCCTGGCTGTGACGGTGCCACGCTGGTTGCCCGAGCGGATCTGCTGGGCCCTGTCGGATGAGTACCACGCCAACGAGGGCGGCCATGTGCGCATCTACCAGGCCGACGAGTTGCGCGACAAGATCACCGCGCGCGGCGTGCGGTTTGTGCGCCAGGACTTCGCCCACGCCCTGCACTCCCCTTTCTGGTGGCTCAAGTGCACGTTCGGGGTCGCCAACGACAAGCACCCGGTGGTGGCCGCCTATCACCGGTTCCTGGTGTGGGACATGATGTCCGCGCCCACGCTGACCCGGACCGCCGAAACCCTGCTCAATCCGCTGATCGGCAAGAGCGTGGCACTCTACTTCACGAAACCGGTTGTGGCCCATGGCCTTTCCTGAGCTGCCGGCGGTTCCCGGGGTCCTGACCAGCCGGGATATCCGCCGGACCGGCGAATCCATCGCCGCCGCACAGGAACCCGACGGTGCGCTGCCGTGGTTCACCGGCGGCCATACCGACCCCTGGGACCACGTCGAATCCGCCATGGGCCTCACGGTCGCGGGCTTGTGGGACCAAGCGCGCGACGCCTACATCTGGTCGGCCAAGACCCAGCGCGACGATGGCTCCTGGCCCATGCAGATCCGCCAGGGCGTGATCGAGAACGCCGATGCCGACACGAACTTCTGTGCCTACCTGGCCACCGGGATGCTGCATTTCCTGACCGTCACCGGTGATCGCGGCTTCGTCGCCGACCTGTGGCCGACCGTGCGCGCCGGCATCGATTTCGTCCTCGACCTGCAACGGGGTGCGCACGGCGAAATCCACTGGTCGGCCGGTGAATCCGGTAGCTCGGGCGAAGCCCTGCTCACCGGCTGCTCCAGCATCTACCACAGCCTCGGCTGTGCGCTCGAGCTCGCCGACCGGGTCGGCGATCCCCGGCCCGACTGGGCGAGCGCGCGCCGCAGGCTCGGCGGCGCGCTGCGCGATCACCCGGAAGCCTTCCTGGACAAGAGCAGATACTCCATGGACTGGTACTACCCGATCCTGGCGGGGGCGCTGCGCGGCAGGGCGGCACACGCGCACCTCGAGCGGCACTGGGGCGAATTCGTCGTGCCCGATCTCGGCATCCGCTGCGTCTCCGATGCCCCGTGGGTCACCGGCGCCGAGACCTGCGAGCTGGTCCTGGCGCTGGACGCCAACGGCAACGACGCCGCGGCCAACGCCCTGTTCACCGCTATCCAGCACCTGCGGGAATCGGACGGATCCTATTGGACCGGTCTGGTTTTCACCGACGGGAAACGCTGGCCCGAAGAACGGACGACCTGGACCGCGGCGGCCGTCATCCTGGCCGCGGACGCCCTGTCGCGCACCACCCCGGGCAACGGCATTTTCCGCGACGCGCTCCCCTCCTGAACCGCGTCAGCACACCACCGCCGGGCGGCGAGCGCGACCACGAGAGTGCACGGCGCCCCGCCGGGCGGGGGGA
>NZ_JBHVHX010000028.1:23016-60656 GCF_042799895.1 Nocardia sp. NPDC057663
ACCCCCCAACCCCCCCCCGCGGGGGGGGGGCCCCCCCCCCCCCGCGCCCCCCCCCCCCCCGGCGGTGCCGTCAGACTCGTGCCGCGGCCTCGACGAACCGTCCGGGGCGAGTGACCAGCGGAAGATCCAGCGTCGTCCGGATACCGGACGGCGCGGTCACGACGGAGGGGATCGCGTTCACGATGCGGCCCGCGGCGGCGACGATCGCGGCGTGGTTGTGGTCCCCGTTGCGGCTGGTCGGACAGATGTCGACGTGATACGAGGGCTCACCGACGATCTCGACGCGATAGGAGCCCCCCTCCTGCGCGGGTCGCGGCCAGTCGGGGCACAGGTCCTCACGCAGCCTGGTGATGTGTTCGACGACGATCACCGGCCGGTCCGCGACCATGCCGCGGACCTGGAAGCGCAACGCGGCCAACCCCCCTTCGGGAATGTGCCCGGCCGCGATATCGAACCCGGTCGGCGCCGCAACCCGCTCGTAGTCCTCGGTGATCGCGTCCAGCGTGAGACCGAGCCCCGCGGCGAGTTGCTGGATCGCGGGCCCCCAGGCGAGACTGAGAATGCCCGGCTGCAGCAACATCGGGACCTCGTCGAGCGGCTGCCCGAAGCCCATCACGTCGAACATCACGGTCGCGCCGTCGTAGGTGGCGTAATCGGCGATCTCGAGGCAGCGCACCTGCTCGACGGTCTGGCACGTTCCGGTCAGCGCCAGCGGCAGCAGATCATTGGCGAATCCCGGATCCACGCCGGTGATGAACAGGCTCGAATCACCCTGCTCAGCAGCATCTTCCACCTTCGCGATGATTGTGGGCGGGAGCACGTTCCAGGGATGCTGCAGCATTCCCGGCGCCGAACCCACGACATTCACACCGGCGGCGAGCAGGCGCCGGCAGTCCTCGATCGCTTCCTTCAAGCGAGTGTCACCCATGGCGCAGTAGACGACGCAGTGCGGATCGGTGGCCAGAAGGTCGTCGAGGTCACCGACCGCGGCAATCCCGGTGGTGACCCCTAATCCCGCGAGGTCCCCGGCATCCCGGCCGAGTTTCTCCGGTGACGACACACAGACCCCGGTCAATGTGTAGTCAGGGCTCTCGATCAGACCGGCCAGCGCCAGCCGGCCGACGTTTCCGGTGCCCACATGGGCGACACGGATAGGCATCCGTCCTCCTCATTCCGCGAGCGAACGATCGCGACACACGACGCAAACACTCGTCCACTCTTGATTCCAGACACTAGTCTGGATTTCATTCCAGCTTGCATGTTAGCCTCTCCCGCATGGGACGTGTAGACGGAAAAGTTGCCATCATCAGCGGCGGCGCACGCGGGATGGGCGCAGAACACGCGCGCGCACTGGTCGCCGAAGGCGCCAAGGTCGTCATCGGCGACATACTCGACGACGAGGGCCGGGCGCTGGCCGAATCACTCGGTGACGCAGCGCTGTACGCGCACCTCGACGTCGCCGACCTGGAGCAGTGGGAGGCTGCGGTCACGCAGGCGGTGAACCGTTTCGGCACGCTGAATGTGCTGGTCAACAATGCGGGCATCGTCAACGGCGGGCCGATTCAGAAGTTCGATATGGCCAAGTGGCAGCGGATCATCGACGTCAACCTCACCGGGACCTTCCTCGGTATCCGCGCCTCGGTCGACGCGATGATCGCCGCGGGTGGCGGCTCGATCATCAACGTCTCCTCGATCGAGGGGCTGCGCGGCGCGCCCTGGGCACACGGGTATGTGGCGTCCAAATGGGCGGTGCGGGGATTGTCGAAATCCGCCGCGCTGGAACTGGCCCCCCACAACATCCGGGTGAACTCACTGCACCCCGGCCTCATTCGCACTCCCATGACCGAGCGCATCCCGAACGACCTGCTCAATATCCCGCTCGGCAGGCCCGCCCAATCCAGCGAAGTGTCGCCGTTCGTGGTGTTCCTGGCCAGTGACGAATCGTCTTACTCGACCGGGTCGGAATTCATCGTCGACGGCGGTCTGGTGACCGCGGTGGCCCACAACGGCTCGTAACCGCCCCGAAGGAGCAGCGACAATGACCGAAACGGTCCGGGGCATCATCGCCCGCCATCCCGGCGCCGCCGTAGAAATGGTCCAGATCAGCCTCCCCGATCCCGGCGCACACGACGTCGTGGTCCGGGTGCTGGCCTGCGGCGTGTGCCATACCGACCTCACCTACCGCGAGGGCGGAATCAACGACGAGTTCCCGTTCCTGCTCGGCCATGAGGCCGCAGGCGTCGTCGACCGAGTCGGCGCCGACGTCACCCATGTCGCGGTCGGCGATTTCGTCGTCCTGAACTGGCGTGCGGTGTGCGGCGCCTGCCGCGCGTGCCGGCGCGGGCGTCCGTGGTACTGCTTCGACACTGCCAACGCCGAGCGTCGGATGACCCTAGAAGACGGCACGGAGCTCACGCCCGCGCTCGGTGTCGGGGCGTTCGCCGACAAAACTCTCGTCCACGAAAAGCAGTGCACCATAGTCGATTCCGCTACCGACCCAGCCGTGGCCGGCCTGCTCGGGTGCGGTGTGATGGCCGGCCTGGGCGCGGCGCTCAACACCGGCGCGGTCGGCCGGGGCGACACCGTGGCAGTGATCGGATGCGGCGGCGTCGGCGCGGCAGCGGTCGCCGGTGCGAAACTCGCGGGTGCCACCACCATCATCGCGGTCGACCGTGACGCGACGAAACTGTCCGCCGCCGCCGAACTCGGCGCCACACACTTCGTCGACGCCACCGCGCACGATGCGGTCGAGCGAATCAAGGACTACACCAGCGGTTTCGGTGCCGATGTCGTGATCGATGCGGTGGGCCGACCCGAGACCTGGCGGCAGGCCTTCTACGCGCGGGACCTGGCGGGGACGGTCGTCCTGGTCGGGGTACCGACTCCGGACATGCGCCTGGACATGCCGCTGCTGGACCTGTTCTCCCATGGTGGCGCACTGAAATCGTCCTGGTACGGCGACTGCCTACCCGAACGCGACTTCCCTGTCCTGATCGAACTGTATCGCCAGGGGCGTCTGCCGCTGGACCTGTTCGTCACCGAACGGATCGGGCTCGACGAGGTGGAGAAGGCCTTTGCCACGATGAAGTCCGGCCGGGTCCTGCGCTCGGTGGTCACCTGGTGACCACCGATTCCACCGCCGCGCAGTCCACTGAGCACATCCGGCAGGTGATCACCTCGGGAACCTTCGAACTCGACGGTGGCAGCTGGGCGGTCGACAACAATGTGTGGGTGGTCGGGGACGCCACCGAGGTTGTCGTCATCGACGCAGCCCATGATGCCGCGGCGATTCGCGAGGCGATCGCCGGGCGAGCGGTCCGCGCGATCGTCTGCACGCACGCGCACAATGATCACATCGGCGTCGCGCCCACGCTTGCCCGATCGGTCGACGCCCCGGTGCTGGTGCATCCCGGTGACGACATGCTCTGGCGTGCGGTTCATCCGACCGTGCGATACCAGCCGATCGAGGACGGCCTGCGAATCACCGTGGCCGGCACCGAATTACACATCATCCATACGCCAGGCCACTCCCCTGGGTCGATATCGGTATGGGCGCCGGAACTATCGGCCCTGTTCAGTGGCGATACGCTCTTCGCCGGCGGCCCGGGCGCGACCGGGCGCTCCTTCTCGGATTTCCCCACCATCATCGGCTCGATTCGAGACCGCCTGTTCAGTCTGCCACCCGAAACGGCTGTGCTGACCGGCCATGGTTTGAGTACCGAGATGGGCACCGCGGCCCCCCATCTCGACGAGTGGATCGCCCGAGGCTGGTGACACGATGATACGGCGGTGACTCGCGATCGACTGGATCGCGAGTCACCCCAACAGGCGACGAGCGCACCGCTCCAAGCGATCGGCCACCGCGGCGTATGTCAGATGCCCCATTCCCGCCTGCAGCATCGCGCCGTAGTACAGCAACTCGAGGTCCTCGAGGTCCTCGGTGTTCTCCGAACCCAGCGCCTCGACCAGGCGCTCGTGTAGTGCCATGCCGATCCGGACCCGCAGATGCGCGACATCGGGGTCCTCGCCGAGCAGGGCTTGGCTCATCGCGGCAGCCAGGGCGGGCTCGTCGGCGACCAGCGTGGATACCTGCCGAAGCACCGCGATGGCGCGGGTCGCGGCATCGGCGTCGGGGAGCTCCTCGGGTTCCGCGGCGGCGAACCGCCGCCAGTACACCTCGGCGATGATGTGATCCTTCGAGGAGAAGTAGGTGTACGCGGTGGCCGTGCCGACCCCGGCCTCGGCAGCGATCAACCGGATAGTGGTGGCCGCGTAGCCTTCCCGAGCCACCACGACGACGGCGGCGCTGGTCAGCCGGGCAACGGTCTCGGCCTGTTTTCCAGTCAGGCGACGTCGGGTGGCTTCCATGGGGTTCGACGCAGGTGCAGACATATGTCCGAATACTACACCGACATCTGTCCAGACGGTAATTGTGCCACGCCTGTCGCCGAACCGGCGGTGAAATGGTCAGCGAATGAGGCGCTCGTTGTAGCTGCGGCGTGCGGACTGGTCGACGCCGTCGAGGAAGGTGTGGTCGATACCGAGCCTCCGGACCATGAATTCACTGATCAACCGTGGCGTCACCTTGTCCATCGCGGCCAGCCAGCCGGCTCGGCGCGTCACTGTGACCCGCCGACGTGGTCGTGCAACCAGGCCCGCGACAGCCCGGGCGACGTCCTCGGGTTCGGCCAGCAGCCCGAAAGGCGCGCGCGTCCCGGCGATCATCTCGGTGCGGGTGAAGGTCGGCAGGACCGCCGAGAAGTGCACACCACGGCCACGGTGTTCCCGGCGCATTGTTTCGGTGAAGCTCAGCACCGCCTGCTTGCTGGCGCAGTAGGTAGCCATCCCCGGGGTCGGGTTCTCTCCGGCGAGTGAGGAGATGTTCACGATGTGCCCGCGCCGACGCGAGAGCATCTGCGGCAGAGCCAGTTTCGTACCGGCGATGACGCCGTAGACGTTGATGTCGAGTATCCGGCGGGTGATGTCGTCGGATTCTTCGACAAAGGGCCCGACCGGCATGACCCCGGCATTGTTGATCAGGACATCGAGGGGGCCGACCGCCTTCTCCGCACTGCCGAGAAAGCGCTCGAACGAGGCCGGGTCGGTGACATCGAGCGCGAAGGCGCCCGCGAGCCCGAGAGCTGCTGCAGTGTCGGCCGCCGTGTCGAGATCGATGTCGCCGATGACGACCGAGCACCCGCGCGTCGCCAGCTCGGCGGCGATGGCCCGCCCGATTCCGCGCGCACCTCCCGTGATGGCGATCGTGCGCGCCGCGGTCGAGGTTGGACTCACACTCATGACCGCCGCCCGCCGATGCTCTGTTGCCTACTCATCAAGTTTCCGCACCTCCTGGGCGATATGACCGTTGTCTCAGCCACTATCCATTGCCTTGCAGTGGTGTCCAGAATAGCATCTAGACTTGTGTCCGAAACAGTGTCTTCCACCGCTGAAATTGACCGACGGATTCCCGACGACGAGGCCGAGACCCGCGCGCGAATCCTGGATGCCACGATTCGCGTCCTGTCCCGCAACGGCTTCGACGGTCTCAGCCTCCGCGCTGTCGCCGACGACGCCGAAATCACGACAGCCACCGTGCGGGCCTATTTCGGCTCGCGCGAACGACTCGCGGCCGAGACGATATGGCGCAGCCTGTCATTGGCCGCGCACAGCCCCCCACCGGCCAGGCTCACGGTCGCGGCCGGTCTCGACCCCGACGACACCTCCATGCCGCTCACGATCTCTCGCATGGCGGATGAGGCCGCCGATCTCGGCGACAACCCCAGGATCACCGCGTTACGGGATCGGCTGAGCGCTCGTGTTCGCCGACGTGCCCTGACTGCCCTTGGACCCGATGCCGATGCCGAATCCGTCGACCTGCTCGAACGGGTATACACCGATGCGCTCATCGATGCGGCCACGGGATACAGCTCGCGGATACTCGAGTTGCATGCTGCGCAAGCTCCGGAACAGCCGGTCACCGGCCATTGAGCCGAGCTACCGGTTCGTACCGAAGTGACCGGTCGCGGACCGGGAACAGCTGGTCACAAAACAGTTGTTGCACGCCCAGACGACAGAGCGCCGTGCGGGCGTGCAACAACATGCGCCAGGTTCAGCGCCGGTTCAACGGCGAGCCGATGTCGCGACCCGGAAGTCGGGATCGCGGTCGGTGGTGTAGTTCTCGGCCCAGCGATAGTCAGGTTTGCCACTGGGCGAACGAGTCACCGTCTGCGCGATCCACAGTGTCCGTGGCACCTTGTAGCCGGCGAGATGGGTGCGCGCGTGGGCGATGATCGATGCGAAGTCGGGTTCGGTCCCCGCCGACAGTGACATCACCGCCGCGACTTGCTGTCCCCATCTTTCGTGCGTGATGCCGACAACCACCGCGTCGAACACCGCCGGGTGCGCTTTCAGCACGCTCTCGACCTCTTCCACGAAGACTTTCTCGCCGCCGGTGTTGATCACCATATTGCCGCGCCCGATGAGCGTGATGGAGCCGTCGTCCTCCACGCGAGCACGATCGTCGGTGACCACCATCCGGGCGCCGTCGACGGTCTTGAACAGCTTCCGGGACTTCTCGTCGTCCTTGTAATAGCCCAGCGGCACCGCGCCCGTCTTCGCCAGCCAGCCTTGTTCCCCCACTGCGACCGGGCGGCCGTCCTCGTCTACGACCACGGCACCGCGGCCGGTCTGCACCCGCGGACCTCGCCCCGGATCATCGTGCTTGGTCGCGAAGCCGATGCCACCGAATCCGGTCTCCGACGATCCGATGGAATCGGTGACCACGGCGAACGGGAACTGTTCGAGCAGTTCGTTCTTCACCGGCTGGGACAGCAATGCCGCACCCGAGGCGACGGCCACGAGGGAGCTCGCGTCCGGCAGCGCTATTCGGTACGCATCCAGCAGTGGCCGGGCCATCGCGTCACCGGTGACGACCATGATCGCGGGCCGTTCCCGCTGCACAGTCCGCCAGATGACGGCAGGGTCGAATCTCGATTCGTAGACGATGGTGTTGCCGCTCCAGAGCGCGGCGAAGGTGGGCATCATCCCCGCCGCGTGAATCAGCGGCGGCAGGATCAGCCACCGGGTGGGATCGGCTAGCGCGCCGGCGCGCGACTGCGCGAACTCGTCCACCACCGGTTCCCCGGTGTAGAAGTCGATACCGCCGCCGAGGACCCGCCACATGTCCTCCTGGCGCCACATGACGCCTTTGGGCAGGCCGGTAGTGCCGCCGGTGTACATCACGAACAGGTCGTCGGCGTTGCGGGCCGCCTGCGGCCGCGCCGTCGATGCGGCGAGCACGGACTCGTAGGGCACCGCGCCGGTTTCGAGGTGATCGCTGCCCAGATCGTCGTCGACGACTATCGCGTGGCGAACCCGCGGCGCGTGCCGCAGCGCCTGCTCGACCGCCTCGGCATAGCTGCGGTGGAAGACCAGGGTATGGATGTCGGCGTTGTCGTAGAGGTAGCGCAATTCTTCGGCGCGGTAGCGGTAGTTGATGTTGATCGGCACCGCCCGCACTTTGAAGCAGGCGATGATCGTTTCCATGGTCTCGATGCTGTTGTGCATCTGGAATCCGACATGGACCCCGGGGCCGACGCCGATCGAGATCAAATGGTGGGCAAGGCGATTGGCCCGGGCGTCGAGTTCATCGAAGGTGATGCGCCGATCGCCGTGGATCAGCGCGGTGCGCCCGGGCATCGCGTCTACCGCGTGCTCGAACAGGTCAGCGAAGGTGCACGCCATAGGAATTCAATCTTTCGGTGGTGCTGTCAGATCACGGTCAGCGGAAGTGGAATGCCACGGTCGGCGAATTGGAAGTTCGCACCGGTGCTGAACCGGGTGATGGCGACATCGCCCGACTCGGCGAACGGCTTCTCCGCCAAGAGGAATCCGACCGCGAGTTCATCGTCGGTGTCGTCGATGACGTGGACCGTGAAACGCGGATTCACCCCGCGCGCCATCGCCTCCAACGGTGCCAGATGCGCGGCGTCGATCAGCGCGGGCCAGACCTTGTCGGTCGCGGCCCCGCTGTGCTTCGGGATTCGCACGCGCACCCCGATATCGGCGTGATCGACACGGACGCCGGTGTAGCACAGCGGGTTCCAGGCCGGATGCCGCCGCAGCACCTGGGCCAGTGCGGCGTCGTCGTCACCGAGACCCAGTGCCAGGCGCAGCCGCTCGGCGGTCAGGCCCGCGATGCCGGCGAACTGCCTGCGCCCGATGTCGGCGGCCGCTGCGTCCTCGGCCCTGGCACCGACTGCGATGAGGAACCCGAGGGTCAGCAGGTGGTGCTGGAGGCACACCTCGTCAGCCATGCGGATCAGCGCCGAGCGCGAGAAGTCGCCGAACCGCAGATCGCTGAGCAGCGGGCCCGCGTAGTCGCCGAGTCCGGGGTCGAGTGGATCGATCGGATCCAGCAGCACCTGGGCGGCTTGCGATCGCGCGACGGTCTCGAAGTTGGCCGGAACCGGTGGCGGGACATGCGAGTCGTCGATGACAACCGTCCATGCGCAGACCGGATGACGGTCGGCGGGCACCCGTGGCGGCCGATGGATCGGCCGCACCTGGGCGTGCGGGTTGGTGGCCAGGGCGGTGGCGTCGAAGGTGGGGTCCTCGATGTCGTGGCACATCGACCGCACGTAGGACTCACCCATGGGCTCCACGTCCGCGAGCGCGCCGCAGTGATCGAGCCAGAACTCGCCGTGCCGGTGGTCGTGCACGCGGTAGCGGAAGTCCATGAACTGCGGTGGCGCCCCGATATCGAGTTGCAGCCCTTTGAAGATCGTCTCCACTCCGTCGCCGGTGAAGCCGAGCGCGCGCTGCATCCGCCGGGTGTAGACGGGGCTGGCCACCTGCCATTCTTCGATGGCCACCTCGGCCATGCCCTCGCGGCCGAAAGCCGCGATGCTGTGTGCCATCCCGGAGCGGTCGATCAGGTGCCCGCTCAGCAGCAGTTCGGGCACCAGGATCGCCAGTTCGGTCCGGCTCAGGTCCGCGAAGCCGCTGCGCGCGCGGTCCGGTTCGCTCACCACAGCGGCACCGGGGCTTCGCCGATCTTGTACCAGCCCGGCAGCGGGTCACCGGAGACGGCCCGGGTGATGCGCTTGTTCATGCCCTCCGACAGCACGTCGGCCGACATCATCTCCAGGAACAGCGAACTCACGTTGCCGAAGTCGAAGAAGTCCCGCTGCCAGGACCACTGGAAATTGCCGCCGTAGCGGAACCAGCTGCCGCCGATACCCGCCGGGGAGTAGTGGCTACCGTCGGGACGTGTGGTGTCGGCGACCTGCTTCCAGAAGCCGATCACAGTGCCGCTGCGGTCGTCGACGACCATCTCCTGATACGGGTAGGTCCAGCCCTCGAGGCCGTCCATTTCCACACCGATGGCGATGTCGCGGATCTCGTCACGGCCGACCGCCATGAATTCCTGTGTCGGACCGTAGTTCCAGCCGTAGGTGGCGTCCTCGGTGTAGTACTGCGCCAGCGGGCGCCAGTCGCCCTCGGCCTCGCAGTCCTTGTTGGCCTGCAGCCAGCGGGTCACCATCTCGTCGAGCTCGGCGCGATCGAAAGCAGCCATGTTCTCAGTCCTTTCGGGTTTTATCGGGCAGGTCAGTTGTCGTCGCCGTCGATGATCGACAGCGCGCGAGTGGGGCAGTAGCGGGCGGCGTCCATGACCGCGGCACGGGCTTCCGGCGCAGGATCGGTGTCGAGGATCTCGACCTTGCCGCGACGGGGCACGGTGAAGACCTCAGGTGCCTCGGCCGCGCAGACCGCGTGGCCCTGGCACAGATCCAGGTCGACGACGATTTTCATGCGAGGCTCCCGTCAGTCCTCGGCCGCACTCGCGCCTCGGGTTGCACCTCGGTCAGCCGGATATGCGCGCCGCGCGGCGCCGACACCACGGCCAGGACGGCCGCGGCCAGATTGGACGCGCGCAGCATCTCGGAATGCCGGGCGAATCCCCAGGCGACCCAGTCCTGCAGAACCGGCCCGATGATCTCGGCGGTGGTATCGGAACCCATCGAGGTCTTGGTCGGGCCGGGCCGTACCACCGAGGCGCGCACGCCGGTGCCCTCCAGCTCCATCCACAACTGCTGGGCCATCGCTTCCAGGCCCGCCTTCGCGGCGGGGTAGGCGCCCGAACGCGGGCGCGGCGACGGCGCGGTGTCGGAGCTGATGATGACGAAATCGCCACGTTCGCGCTCGATCATGCCCGGGAGCACCCGGTGGGCCAGCCGCTGCGGGCCGACCAGGTGGACGTCGACCTGACGCAGGAACTGTTCGGGGGTCAATTCGTGGACCTGACCGAAGACCAGGTTCCCGGCCCCGGACACGAGGATCTCGGTCGGCCCGAACTCGGCTTCCGCGGCGGTGACAAAGCTGTCGACGGAGTCGGTGTCGGTGACATCGAGGCGATATGCCAGCGCCTGGCCGCCGTCAGCGCGGATCTTGGCCGCCAACATCTCGCACTCGTCGAGCCGACGTGCACCCAGCACGACGGGATGGCCGGTCTCGGCCAGCGCCTGTGCGGTGGCCGCGCCGATGCCGGATGATGCTCCCGCGACGAGCGCCGGACGGGAGTCGGGGTGGGGGGCGAAGCGGGGCATCAGCGGACCTCCGTAGTGATGGGAAGCGTGGCGAAGCCACGCACGTTCGTCGAATGCACCCGCACGATCCCGGCGTCGTCGAGCGCGTAGTCACCGACCCGGGACGCGAACTCGCGCAGTGCGATGGTGGTCTCGAGCCGCGCCAGATGGGCGCCGAGGCAGAAGTGCACGCCGGCGCCGAAACTGGCCAGCGCACCCTTCTCCGGCCGGTCGATCCGGAAGACGTCGCCGTCGGGAAACACCGCGGAGTCCCGGTTGGCAGACCCCATCAGCAGCAGCACTTTCGCGCCTGCCGGGATCGTCCGGCCGTGCATCTCGATGTCGGTGGTGGCGTTGCGGGCGACGATTTGACTGGAGGTGTCGAACCGCAGCGTCTCCTCGACCCAGTCCGGCACCAGGTCCGGGGCGGCGACCACCTTGGCGTACTCGCCCGGTGTGCGCGCAGCCCAGTACAGCGCGTTGCCCAGCAGTTTGGTGGTGGTCTCGTTGCCCGCGACCACCATCAGGAACATGAACCCGATGATCTCCTCGTCGGTGAGCCGGTCACCGTCGATCTCGGCGTCGAGCAGGGCCGAGGTGAGATCGTCGGTCGGCAGCTGCCTGCGGCGGGCGACCATCTCGCTGTAGTACACGATGAGTTCGAGCGCGGACTCGATGGCCGCGGCGGGCATATCGAGCACCCCGTCGTCGCGGTGGACCACCAGATCGGCCAGCCGCCGCACTTCAGCACGGTCGGCGACCGGGACACCGAGGAGTTCGGAGATGACGTCCATGGGCAGTTTGCCCGCGAAGTCCTCGATCCAGTCGAAGGATCCCTCGGCCAGCGCCGGTTCGAGGTGCTCGAGGGTCAGCTCGTGGATTCGGCTGTCCATCTCGGCGACCCGGCGCGGCGTGAAGCCCTTGAACACCAGCTTGCGCATCCGCATATGCCGCGGATCGTCCATAGCCAGAAACGACATCGTCTTGTGGGCGTGCGGTCCCCAGGCAGCCGGATCGAGGGAGACCCCGTTGGCGCTGGACAGGCGCACGTGGTCACGGAATCCGGCGATGACATCGGCGTGGCGCGACAGGGCCCAGAAGTCCAGATCCGCGTTGTGGTAGAGCGGGTTCTGCGTGCGCAGGCGCTCGTAGGTCGGATACGGATCGTCGTGAAACGCGTAGTCGTACGGATCGAACGTGAACGGCTCCACTGCGGCCGACGGCATCACGTGTACCTCGAATTCAGTAGCGGGCGTGCCCGGTCCCCGGTCATCCGACCGGGCCGGAGGGACAATTGACTGGACATGTGTCTGGACACTATCACCGACATGAGCCCATAACAATGCTCATCGCGAAATTCGGCGCGACGAGCTCACATTCCGCGACGCGCAAGGTCAACGATCTCCCCGGCGCGCACGAACTTGACCCGGGGCCGCCCCGCCAGAGCACCCTCGGCCCGCTCGGCGGCATCGACCGCCATCCAGCCGCCACGGTCGATGCGCTGCGGGCAGCGCTGCGTGAGCAGTTCCTCGAACGCCTCGCGATCTCGATCCGGCTCCGCCAGACTGCCGGCGAGGAAGTCCTCGATCAGCCCCGTCACCGTCTCCTCGGCATCACCCCGGTTCGTGCCGATGACCCCGCGCGCGCCCCGCTTGATCCAGCCGGCGGTGTAGACGCCGGGTACAACCGAGTCCGCCGCATCGACCACCCGGCCACGCCGGTGCGGAATCACGCCCGCGGCGGAGTCGAACGGAACATCGGGCACCGGATTGCCTCGATAGCCGACCGCCCGCAGGATCAGCGAGGTGGGTACGACTTCCGTGCGGTTGGTAGCGACAGCTGTCGCGCCGTCGGCCGAGGCCCGCAACTCGTTGTGGACGATCCGCACCGCATCCACCGAATCAGCGCCGCTCACCTCGGCCGGGGAGACGAGGAACCGGAAGACGATGCGCTTGCGATCACCGGCGCCCGCCTGTCGCGCGTATTCCCCGGCCAAGGTCAGCTTGAGCCGCAGCGCAGGATCGGTCGAGGGATCCGCGAGCATCGCGGCCACGTCGCCATCGATGTCGGCGGGATCGATCACCACGTCGACATCGAGCTCACCCAGCGCCAGGAACTCGGGCCCGGTGAACGCGGCGTGCGGCAGACCCCGGCGGCCGAGGAGAACTACTTCGCGAATATTGCTGTGCCGCAGCGCTTCCAGCGCATTGTCGGCGATGTCCGTGCGACCCAGCGTCGCCGGATCGGCGGTGAGGACGCGGGCGATATCGAGCGCTACGTTGCCGTTGCCGACGATGACGGCGCGTTCGCCCGAGAGATCGAAGTGCCGGTCGGCGAAGTCGGGATGTCCGTTGTACCAGGCCACGAACTCGGTCGCCGAGTAGCTGCCCACGAGATCCTCACCGGGGATGCCCAGCCGGCGATCACCGGAAGCCCCGACGGCGTAGATGACGGCGTGGAAGTGCGCGAGCAACTCGGCGTGGGTGACGTCTCGACCGATGTCGACGTTGAGGTGCATCCGCACCGCGTCCCGTTTGAAGGCGGCGTTGAACATGTCAGTCACACCGCGGGTTTCGGGATGGTCGGGGGCTACGCCGTAGCGGGCCAGCCCCCATGGCGCGGGCAGCCGGTCGAACATGTCGATCTCGACCCGGCCACGCCCCAGAAGCTGCTCGGCCGCGTAGCAGGCCGCCGGGCCCGTGCCGACGACGGCCACGCGCAGCGTCGCCGACTCCCGTGGCACGCGGATCGGGTTCGGCGCTGCCGCGACGGCGGTGTCGAGTGGATTGCGCTCGAAATAGGCGGCATTGATGTCGGCGTAGCGCGCCAGGGCGGGTGGCAGTTCGTCGGCACCGAAAATGGCGTCCACCGGGCACGCCTCCACGCACGCACCGCAGTCGATGCAGGTATCGGGGTCGATGTGCAGTATCTCGGCGGTGGCGAACGCCGGCTCGTCCGGCCGGGGCCGAATGCAGTCGACGGGGCACTCCACCACACAGCTGGCGTCGTTGCAGCAACGTTGGGTGATCACGAAGGCCATGGGTGTCCTCACGTCTGTGGAACCGAGGAGTCGATTCATGTGGCGGTGATGCGGTCGAGGTCGCATGCCGATGACAGACAACCATACAGACAGCTGTCCGAATCATATTTCGGACTAGAGTTCAATGCAACATCGGCGCGGGAGTCCAGCTATTGCCGACAGGGCGGGAGAGCCCTCGCCAGGTCGGCGGTACCTCCGTTCAGCCCATGGCCATGCCCGTGCGCACCGCGAAGTCCTGAGCCCACCGGTAATCCGCTTTCCCGGTAGGCGATCGCACGATTTCCGAACATCGGAGAATCGCCTTCGGAAGTTTGTAGCGGGCGATGTGTTTCGCACCTTCGGCGAGCAATTCCGCGTCGGTGACGGTGTCATCCATCAGTTCCACGATCGCCACGACCTCGCTCCCCCATCGACTCGACGTCCGTCCGACCACCACCACATCCGATACGCCAGGATGCGCCGCGATGGCCCGCTCGACTTCCTCGACGAAGATCTTCTCGCCGCCGGAATTGATGGTCAGGTTGTCGCGGCCGAGCAATTCGATCTGGCCACCGTCGCGCAAATTCGCGCGATCTCCGGCGATCGCCCAGCGCTGTCCGTCGATAATGGGAAACGTCCGTGCCGTCTTCGCTTCGTCGTCGAGATATCCGAGCGGAATACGGCCCCGCCGCGCCAGCCAGCCGTGCGCCCCGGGCTCGGTGAGCACCCGGCTCATCTCTTCGTCGACGATGGCGGTGTCCGAGCTCTGAGGCGCGAAGTTTCCGCCTGCTTGCGGGTCGGCGGAACCGTAGACCTGTGTCATCTGGATCCCGGATTCCGAAGAACCCACGGAGTCGATCACCGTCACCTCGCGGCCCAGTGCGGTCATCAGCCGCTGACGAACCGTCGGGGTGAGTGGCGCGCCGGCGTTGTGCACCGCGGCGAGCGTGCCCAGGTCGTAGTGACCGGCTTCGAGTTCACCCGCGATCGGACGAGCCATCGCGTCACCGACGATCGGCAGCGCGATCACGCTCTCCCGCGACACCGCCCGGAGCACGGCGGCCGGGTCGAAACGGTCCGTGACCGAGGGCAATACCAGCGTGCCCCCGTGGGTCACCGTCTGGAACAGCAACCACCCGCCGGCCCCGTGCATGAACGGGGCGGCGACCACGAGCCGGTAGTACCCCTCGGTCGCACGTGCCGATTCGACGAGCTCCGCGTAGGAGCCGAGCTGCTCGCCGGTGCCGAACCGGGTGCCACCCATGGCGGCCATGTAGATGTCGTCCTGCTGCCACAGCACCCCTTTCGGCATCCCCGTCGTGCCGCCGGTGTACAGCAGGTACAGGTCCTCGCCACGAGGTGCGGGGAGCCCGTCCGGCGGCGGCGGAGTCGACACCGCGTCTTCGTAGGCGACGGCACCCGGCAGTAGTTCATGGTCACTGCCGTCGGCGACTTGGACGAGCAACACCGATCCGGGCAATTCGTCGAGAATCGCCGCAACCCGGGGGGCGAATTCCGCTTGATAGACAAGCACTTTGACCTGAGCGTCGCGCAACAGGTAGACGAGCTCTCTTTCGACGTAGCGGTAGTTGACGTTGAACGGCACAGTGCGCGACCGGTAGGCACCGACGAGAATCTCCGGATATTCGGTGCAGTTGCGCAGGTAGATGCCGACATGGTCCTGGCCCGAGGCATGACCGGCCAACGACGACCGCTCGATCCGGCAACCGAACCCCCGAGCTGCGAGAAAGCTGGCGAATCCACTGCTGCGCCGGTCTGCCTCGCCATAGCTGATCCGCCGGTCGCGCCAGACTATGAATTCCCGATCAGGCACCGCCGCGGCGACAGCAGCGAAGACTTCCGACAGATTGAATTTCACCATTGAAACCATCCCGATGATATGGAACTTGATTCATCAATTGCACTCAGAAACCGTGGCCTGACAGACCAGCTCGGGCGCGAAAGGGGGCGACCCGCCGGACTACTACGTGGCACTCACATCGGTGGCGATCATTCGATGCAGGTCCCCGATCGGCCACACCGGCGATGTCCGGTGATCGCGGTAGCCCAGGACCTGCGGAGTCTGCCGTCGATACCTTCCCACGAATCCTCCTGCGGCAACGAAGATCTCGCCCGTGATGGACACCGCCGACGCACTGCTCAGATAGAGATACAACGCGGCGGCGTAGTCAGCAGGTGGTGGATCCAGCGACGCGTCCATCGTCACCTGGTCGATCATCCCGCGGCGGTACAGCTCCTGTAGGTGATCCTCGTACGCCGGCCCCGAGGAAAGCCGGGTCCGAGCGCCCGGACAGACGACATTCGCGCGCACCGCCCGGTCTTTCAACTCAGCCGCGATCGCCAGCGTGAGGCTGTTGACCGCGCCTTTCGCAGCGGCGTAACCGGTACCACCGAAGTCACCGAGGAACGCAAAGGACGAGGTGTTGATGATCGAGCCACGCTGCTGGGCCACCATGCGCGGGGCGGCGATTCGGCAGGTCGTGAATGTCGTTGCAAGATGGGAATCCAACTGCGCCTGCCAGTCCCGCGGATCGATCGAAAGAATCGAGGAACCGGACGGTTCCGCGATCCCGGCGCAATTGACGAGCACATCCACCGCGTCGCATTCGGCAACACACGTTCCGACCAGTTTGTCCGCGACCGGCGAATCGGCCGCCGACCCTTCGACACCCCACGCCGCGCCGCCCGCAGCACGGATCTCGGTGACGGCTCGGTCCACAGCCGCCCCGTCCCGTCCGTTGATCACGACTCCCGCACCGTTCATCGCCAGCAGGCTCGCCACAGCAAATCCCACACCGCTACTACCGCCGACAATCACCGCCCCCCGGCCATCCATGATCTGCGGTCGACTCACTCGACACCGCCCGCGATGCCCGGCCCGCACACCGTTGGGGCATCCGGACAACACTCGATATCACATCGAGCACTCGGTCTCCGCTGCATCAGGCTCTCCTCACCTTGCACGTTCTCCGGAGGGAGTGCATGACCGTCAACCTCCGCTACGACCGGAAGCGGCCTTCCAACTGAGACCCTTCAGTGTCTGGACAGATGTCTATCACATATTCTGACACTTGTACACCAAGCTCTCTCACTCGGAGCGCACCACCGACCATCGACGGTGAGCATGGGCCGGCCGCTCATTTCCCCGACCGCCAGGTGCGGCCCATGCCGACGGCGCGGGAATGCCCAATTCCGAAGCCATCGAACAGATTGGAGCCACCGCCACGCGTACTCGAGTTCGGCGTAGGTGAGGCAGACCAATCCCGAAACGGGCACGAGGACATCGAGGCCACGACGGAGACCAACCGGGCGTTCGACACAGGCACGACCGCAGAACACAGCATCAGTGGCTCCAGCGACGGTACGGATGGCGCGGACGTGACCGCTCGCAACAGGGCTCAGGTCGTGCGGCATGGCCAGGATGACCGGCGGGCGCCGATCGATCCGATCAGGAGCTGGTCCACGAAATCGCCACGACAGAGTAGTTCGTTGCGGGACCTACGCTACCGCGCCATCATCGCCGCTCAGCCGCGGAGCGCGGTCGGCGCGGGCTCATTCGGAGAACGCCACCACACCGTCGTCGATCCGGCTGTGCCGCAGCGCCTTCTTGTCGAAGTACCAGTTGTGTTTCAGCCGCCACGGGTCGCGGTCACCGGCGACGGGTAGTTTGCCTGCCGCGCGCTGCAGGTAGCCCGAGGTGAGGTCGAGCAACGGCTTCGGCTCGAGACCCTCCGCCAGCCGCGGGACGACAACCTTCAGGTTGTGCTGGTCCATGTAGTCGAGCAATCGCGTGACGTACTCGCAGACCAGATCCGCCTTCAGAGTCCAGGAAGCATTGGTATAGCCGATGACAAAGGCGAAGTTCGGGACGTCGCTGAGCATCATCGCCTTGTAGGTGAACGTATTGCCCAGTTCGATCTGCTCACCGTCGACGTAGAACTCGGCCTTACCCATCGGGACCACCTCGAGACCGGTGGCGGTCACGACGATGTCGGCCTCGAGCTCGCGGCCCGAAGTGAGCGCGACGCCATTCGTGGTGAACCGCTCGATGATGTCGGTGACGATGTCGACCTTGTGGCTGTGGATCGCTTTGAACAGGTCGGCTCCGGGCACCAGACACACCCGCTGATCCCACGGATCATACGGTGGGCGTAAGTGTTTGGCGTAGTCGAAACCGTCAGGTAGGTGGACCTTCGCCCACCGTTCCAACAAGGCTCTGGCCGTCTTGGGGTTGCGGCGACAGAACTCGTAGAAACCGATTGTCATGGCGGCATAGCGTGCGTGGATCACCTTGGCAGCCAGCTTGCCGGGCAGGATCTTGTTCAGTACCCGGGCAAATGGGTCCTTCCGAGGCTGGCTCACGATATAGGTGGGTGTCCGCTGCAACATGGTGATATGTGCAGTCTCACGGGCCATCGATGGGATGAGCGTGACCGCGGTGGCGCCCGAACCGATCACGACCACCCGCTTACCGGTGTAGTCCAGATCCTTCGGCCAGTGTTGCGGATGGACCAGTGTGCCGCGGTAGGCGTCCAGGCCTGGCCAGTCGGGTGTATAGCCATGGTCGTAGTCGTAATAGCCACTCGCGGAGAACAGAAAGTCGCAGGTGAGCGTCGACGTTTCACCGGTATCGACGTGTTCGATCGTCACCGTCCAGCACTTCTCGTCTGTGGACCAGGAGAACCTGGTAGCTCGGTGGTGGTATCGGATCCGCTGATCGACGCCGTACTTCGCTGCCGTCTCACGCAGATAGCGCAGGATGTCAGCGCCGTCCGCGATGGCGTTTTCCCCGTCCCACGGCCTGAATCCGAAACTGAGGGTGTACATGTCGGAGTCCGACCTGATACCCGGATATTGGAACAGACTCCAGGTCCCACCCAATTCTCCTCGCTGTTCCAGCACCGCATAGCTCTTCGCCGGAAAGGCACGGCTGACGTGGACAGCAGCATCTATTCCCGACAGTCCAGCGCCCACGATCAAGACATTCAGGTGGGTAGCCTCGCTCATACGTGCTCCTTGATGCCGTCGCGAAATGCACAGTATTCACCGGATGCGCGGCGACGGAAGGTTCTCGAAAGGTGCTTTCGAGCAGCCGCCGGAGCTCACGCGCACAATTTGAATTGCTTCTATCCTAGCCGTTCGAGGCCATGGCGTTGGTGACGCCGGTGCGGAGGTGAGGTAGATCGGGCGGCGGTTGAAGCGTGCCGCGTCGACGATCTCGCGCGAGCTTCGGCGCAACATTCGCCACGGAGACGACAGCCGCTACGAGGCCGGACTCGCGCACGCCCGCGCCCGAGAGCACGCCCGTCGTGTGCGGCGCAGCGTCTTTGCCCGCGACGAACAACTACGGACGCTCGTGCAAGCGAAACTGCTCCTGCAGTGGAGTCCAGAGCAGATCGCTGGCCGGCTGCGGACCGAGTACCCGGACAATCCGCAGTGGCACGTCTGCCACGAGATCATCTACCAGGATTGTATTTCGGTGGAAGTCGTGGCTTGACAAGGGATTTGGCTCGAAATCTGCGCCAAAAGGCGCAGCGGTGAGGACTTACCATCCCGGCCAGGCTGGGGCCGGACACGACCGGCCACGCTCGTCACACCTGGCTCGCCGCGAAATCCGCCGCGGGCTCCATGGCCCACCTGTAGTTCGAATGCGCCGTGGCGTCGATCCCACCGCCGCAGACCGGATCACCGGCCGCGCAGTAGTTCCCGGTGCGCCCGGCGTATCCCGCTGGCACGGCCGAGCCGACGGCCCGCATCGGGTCACCGAAGAGCAGGATCGCCGCGATCCGCGAGGCCAGGTCGGCGGGCAGCGGGTAGATACCGGGCAGCGCGGTCACCATCCCGTTCCCGAGCACGCCGTGGGTGACAACCGCGCCGAGCGAATAGCCGACCAAGACGAAGCGCTGATCCGGACAGATCATCGCCTGCGCGACGAGATGGTCGGTCATGTTCCTGGTTCCGTCGCTCAGCGCGGACGGCACCGTCAGGTCCGCCGGATAGTCCACCGCGTAGGCCTCGACGGCGACCGGAACCCGGTGCTGAAGTGCGTCGTAGAGTGGATCACCGACCGTGCTGCCGAGTGGTCCCGGTTCACCGGCTCCCCTGGCGACGACCACGTCCACCGGGGTGCAGGCCGCGGCCACCGCGGGGGTGCCCGACCCGAGTACCACCCCGATCGCTGTCGCGAGCAGGAGCAGTGCGGCGGTCCGCGCCGGGCACCGTCCCCGATAACGATCGACCGCCGGGTTCTTCATCACGCTCACCCACTCACGCCGTTGTGAGACCCGGGTGACACCTGTCGGTGACAATTGCCCGGTATATCCGCGAGCGTAGGAACGCCCCGGCCCCCCGTCAAGAAATTCGACCCACGATTTCACCGGAGGGCATGTTCGAGGTCGGCGTCTGCAATATCGCGGGCCGAGGGAGGGCGGAATCCGGCCTTTCGGTAGGTCCGGGGCGCGACCTGGATGCCGTGCTCGGTGAGCACGCGACAGATCGACTCGACGCCGTGGACCTGGCGGTGTTGGTCGATGAATCCGACGATCAACGGTGTCGCGGGTCGAGTTCCCACGCGAAAGAAGCCGACGCCAACTCGAGGATCTCGTTGGCCTGCTACAGTTCTCGGTTCTCGCGACGCAACTGCTCGAGCTCGAGCTGCTCGGCGGTCTTCGCCCCGGTGGCGGGCTTACCCGGACTTGCTTGGGCTTTCAGTATCCACTGACGCAGGCTCTCGGAATGCACGTCGACCATCGGCTCGATCGCTTGCGGACGGGTACTCGTCGAGGTGGTCAAGGGCCAACCTCAGCGCTTTCTCGCGAACCTCGGGTGGGTAACGCTTGGACATGATGACCATCTTCCTCGAGGAAGGAAGCGGTCTTCAACCCGTGACGACTCACCGGTGGCTCCAATTGAATGTGGCCGCGGTGGGCGTCGAGTGCCGATTGTCGGCAAGCCGTGCGGGCGGCTCGGCTGGTTGAGTCACATGGGTCAGGACGGCCAGTGCTGACGCCGACGGGGAGTCGGGTGGGGCTGTGCAGGTGACGAGGGTCTGGTCGGGGTGTTCGACCGACCTCAGTGTTTGTTGGGTGATGGTGAGGTCCCCGATCAGCGGGTGGTGCAGCTGGTAATGGGCGGTCGCGCATGCCTGGACCCTGTGGTCGTTCCAGAGGGTGCCGAATGCCGGGCTGGCCATGGTGAGGCTACCGATCAACGACGCAAGTGCTGGGTCGTCGGGGTGGGCGCCTGCGACAAGCCGCAGGTTGCCGACGACTGCGCGGGCCTTGCGCGGCCAATCGGCATAGAGGGCTCGGGTGTCGGGGTCGAGGAACACCATCCGGGTCATGTTCGGTCTGCGACCGGGGACCGCCGGGCAGTCGGGGTCGAGATTCGCGGCGAGCAGGGCGTGGCCGAAACGATTCCAGGCGAGCACATCGCTGCGGCGACCCAGCACGAGCGCAGGCACCGATGGCATGGCGTTGAGCAGCTCGAGCAGAGCTGGGTCAGCGTGCTCGATGGGTGCCGGGCGCGTGTGGCGGCGGCGGCCTGCGGACTCGGCCAGTGCGTGCAGGTGGCGTCGTTCGGTGGCGGTCAACGCGAGTGCGGCGGCGATAGCGTCGAGGACCTCCGGGGAGGCGTTGCGGGATTGGCCCTGTTCGAGCCGGGCGTAGTAGGACGGGCTGACCCCTGCCAGGAGGGCCAACTCCTCGCGGCGCAGTCCGATGACACGGCGACGTTCGCCGTAAGGCGTGAGCCCCACCTGCTCGGGTCGCACCCTGGCCCGGCAGGCCTTGAGGAACGGCCCAAGCTGTCCGGACTGGTCTTCGCGGTCGCTCATCACGTCATTGTCGCTACCGGATGCAGAGTTGTCCTGACCCTGTCGGGGTGTGGACACCGTTGACGCACCCGCGCCGGCGGCACCTTCGCAGGGTGTGGTTACCGACGCCGGGCAGTTGAAAACTCAGTGGCACGGCCCACGAGCCGTCCGGCCCGGTCACGGCGTCGGGAACACGCAGCGAAGGAACCTGATGAATGAGATTGTGCTCGGTGATGTCACCGTGTCGCGGGTCGAGGAAATGCACGGGCCGGTGGGCATGACGCCCGACCAGTTCTTCCCCGGCTCACCCGACCAGCATTGGGACGAGCAGCGGACGATGCTGGTTCCGGATCACCTCGACCCGGTCGACAACATCGTCCAGGTCGCGATGCAGACCTGGGCGCTGCGCAGCGAAGGCCGGATCATCCTGGTGGACACCGGCATCGGCAACGACAAGACCCGCCCGGCGGTCGACGCCTGGGACCACCTCGACCTGGGGTATTTGGCCAATCTCGCCGCGGCAGGCATCGCGCCCGAGGACGTGAACCTGGTGATCAACACCCACCTGCATGTCGATCACGTCGGCTGGAACACCCGCCTCGTGGACGGGCAGTGGGTGCCGACGTTCCCCAACGCCACCTACCTGATGCCGCGTGCGGACTACGAGCACTGGAATCCGGCCAACAACCCGAACATCACGGGCGGTGTCAACGAGAACGTGTTCGAGGACAGCGTCGCACCGGTCTACGCCGCAGGCCAGGTGCAGCTATGGGAGACCGAATACGTCGTGGACGCGAACCTCACGTTGCGGGCGGCACCGGGGCATACTCCCGGTTCGAGCGTGCTGGTGTTGGCGTCGGGCAGCGAGAAAGCGCTGTTCGCGGGAGACCTGGTGCACACGCCCCTGCAGATCGCTCACCCCGAACACAACAGCTGCTTCTGCGAGGACCCCGCCGCCGCGAGGGCGACCCGACTTCGGCTGCTGGGTTGGGCGGCCGACCACACCGCATTGGTGTTGCCCGCGCACTTCAGCGGACACAGCGCCCTCGAAATCGTCCGCGACGCCAGCGCGTTCGCGATCAAGGACTGGGCTCCGCTGCCCGCCTACTGACCGAAGTCGCGCCGCCCCGCACCCGCGCGGGGCGGCGCTGCACCCCTCACACGCTACCCAGATCAAGGCGCTCCATGATGGCTTCACAATCCGCCGGTTCGCAACCCGCCGATGTCGTGCTCGAGGTGGAAAGCGGCCGGCTCCGCGGCACTGCGTACCCGACCCACACCGTGTTCTACTCCATCCCCTACGCCGCCGCGCCGGTCGGGATCGGCCGTTTTCAGGCGCCGGCTCCCGTTCAGCCGTGGCTGGGTGTGCGTGCGGCCACCGCGCCGGGGCCGACCGCACCGCAGCTACCGCGCGGCCGTTTCGGATCACTGGATATCTCGGCGTATTTCGCCCCCGGGTGGCGGGTCGGACCCGACTACCTGACTGTCAACATCTGGTCACCCCGCGATGCGGCCGGCGGTGCCCCGGTGCTGGTGTTCTTGCACGGCGGCGCGTTCGTCGCCGGGTCGTCGCACTCGCCGATGCTCGACGGCTCCCGATTCGCACAGCACGGCGTCGTGGTTGTCACGGTGAACTACCGCCTGGGCATTGCCGGGTTCCTCGACCTCCCCGGCGCCTTCCCGAATCGGGGCCTCGCCGATGTGGTTGCCGCGTTGGCGTGGGTCAACCGCAACATCACCGCCTTCGGCGGCGACCCCGCGCGGGTGACCCTGGCCGGTCAGTCCGCCGGGGCGATGCTCACCGCCGCCGCGATCGCCGCACCCGAGGCTGCCGGCCTGTTCGGCCGTGCCGTGATGCAAAGCGGCAGCGGCGGAGCAGCATTCAGCCGCGATCAGGCCGCGATCGTGCGTGATGCCGCCGCAGCGACGCTCGGGGTAGCAGCGACACTAGACGGATTCGCCGACCTGACAGATCAGCAGCTCATCGATGCCGTGCCGGAGCTCACCGGTCTCGACCTCGGCACCGCGACGGTCCGTGACCCGCTGCAACGGATTACACCGTTGGGTGTGGTCCTCGACGACCAGCCCGTCACCACCGTGGCTCGCGCAGCGGGCCAACCTGTCGACCTGCTGATCGGCCACAACACCGATGAAGGAAATCTGTATCTGTTGCCCAACGGCGTCGCGGCGGCGACAACCCCGCAACACCTGACCGAAGCCGCCGAGTACGCCGACCCCGACCCGGACCGGCTGCTGTCGGTCTACAGGAGGCTGCATCCCACCGCCACGCCAGGCAGGCTGCGCTCGATCATCCTCGGGGACGCGGTGTTCGGGGCCGGTAGCCGAGCCATGGCCGACAGTCACTCGGCGGCGGGCAACCGCACCTACGCCTATGCGTTCGGCTGGCGCTCACCCGCACTCGCCAGGCAACTAGGCGCCACCCACATCGTCGAGCTGCCCTTCGTCTTTGACAACCTGCTGCCCACCTTCGAGGGCGCGGACGGGCTACTCGGCACGCCAGCTCCTGCCCCGCTGGCCGCCCGAGTACATCGCGCCTGGGTCGACTTCGTCACCATCGGTACACCCGGCTGGCCCGAATACCGCCCCGACCGGCGCACCACGCAGCTCATCAACGACGAATGGGCCGTTGTCGACGACCCATTCGCCGCCGAACGCGACGCCTGGACCCACACCCACCACACCCGAGTCGCAGCGCATCGCGCTCAATGTCGCCGTGTATGACAGCGAATGCTGGACCAGCAAACTCGGCCTGCCCTTTGAGATGAGTCGGCATAGGTCTGCCTTCGTAGCTTCGTTATCCGTCGGATCGCACTGTTGATGGCCGCATCTTCATCCCTCGGCTCCCTAGCACCTTCCACGCCTTGCCCGACGTGCAGGCGACGGCGTCTTCGTCGCCGCCCCGTCGAAGTAGTGACCTTGACCGAGGTCGTCGATGAGGCCGGGCTGGACGGGCTTCCAGCCGAGGAGGTCCCGGGTCAGCGTGCTCGAGGACGGGTTGTCGGCCGTGGCGTGGGCGCTGAGGAAGCCGAAGTGGCCGTCGGCCTGCGTCGCCGGAATGCTGACCACGGGCACGTTCAGCCCGCAGCCGATGGCCTCGGCGATCTCCCGGAAGAGGATCCCCTGGTCATCGACGGCGTGCAGCCGTGATCCCGCTGGCGCCGATTCCAGCGCCAGCCGGTACAGGCGGGCCGCATCGAGCGTGTGCACGGCGGGCCAGCGGTTGGCCCCATCGCCGACGTAGGCGGCGACGCCCTTGGACCGGGTGATAGAGATCAAGGTCGGGATGAAGCCGTTGTGGTCGAGCGTGCTGTGCACGGCCGGAGCAAGCCGGACAACGGACGAGCGGATGCCGCGCTGCGCGAGTGCGACCACCGCGTTCTCGGCGTCGATCCGCGGCCCCGCGTCGATCACGTCCGCTTCGGTGGCGGCGTCTCCCAGCCCCGCGAAGGCAAGCAGCATAGTTCCCGACGTGGTCACCAGAGGCTTGCCGGTGCCGGCGAGCGCGTCCCCGAGCGTGGCGATGGCGCGCAGATCCGCTGCCACCGCGCTGTGGAAGTCGCCGGCGAACATGGCGTCGTGCTTGAAGGCCAGGTGGATGACGCCGTCGACCGCGGCCGCGGCCGCGGCGAGGCCGTCGAGATTGTCGAGGTCACCTCGGTGCACCTCGGCACCGGCAGCCGTCAAGGCGGTGGCGGACTTGTCCGAGCGGGCCAGGCCTACGACCTGGTGTCCCGCTTCGAGGAGTTCGGGGACGACGGCGGAGCCGACATGTCCGGAGGCTCCAGTGACGAATACGCGCATGGTGCGCCCTTTCTGCTGCGGCAACCCCACCCGAGGCGGGCACCTGATGTCAGTTTGTGACATCAACGTAGCACTGATGTCAGACACTGTCATCACTTGATGTCAGATTCTGTCATCGGTGTGTAGGATCGGAGCATGAGCCGATGGAAACCCGACGCACGAGGCCGTCTGGAGAAGGCGGCGCTGGAGCTCTACAACGACCAGGGCTTCGACGCCACTACCGTGGCGGAGATCGCCACACGCGCCGGCGTCACCGAACGGACCTTCTACCGGTACTTCGCCGACAAACGGGAAGTCCTCTTCCTCGCCAACCCCCTCGCCGACATCCTCGCGAGCGCTGCGGCCGCCGCCCCTGTCTCGATCCCGCCGCTCGAGGTGATCACCCACGCCCTGACCGAAGCCGCTCCCGTCTTCGAAGAACGCGGAGACCTGGCACGGCAACGCCACGCCGTCATCTCTGCCAACCCCGAACTCCAGGAACGCGAACTGGCCAAACTCGCCGCACTCGCTTCCACGCTCGCCCACGCACTGCGCGAACGCGGTCTACAGACCACCACCGCAGCACTCGCGGCCGAAATCGGGATCGCCACATTCAAGGTCGCCTACGAACGCTGGGTCGACGACCCCGACCGACACCCCCTCGTCCAGCGCATTCGGGAAACCCTGGACACCGCCAGGCACCTCACCGCACCTGCCGAACATGTCGCCGCGACCGACGATGTGAGCTTCCCGGCGGTTGTGCGCGGCACCATCACCGCCCGGCGGGTACCCGAGCCCTGAATGTCAGCGTTCCCCGGTCTCCAACCGTTCAGCATGCGGCACACCGGGGTGTTCCGCATCGGAACCCTCGGCCGCCGGGTACACGGACGTAGCCTGCGACCCGGTCCATGCGGCGAGCAGCCGCAGCGCGGTCTCCGACGCCGAGCCCGCCTCGGCGGTGTAGATGCACAGCGTCTGGTCGGGATCGCCTGGTAGCGAGACGCATTCGTAGTCGATGGTGAGATCACCGACGAGGGGATGGTGGTAGCGCTTGCTGCCGTGACTGCGTTCGCGGACGTTGTGGTCGGCCCACCAGCGCCGGAATTGCGGGCTCTTGACCGCGAGTTCGCCGACGAGTTCGGCCAGCAGCGGGTCGTCCGGGTGACGGCCGGCGTCCAGGCGCAGGACCGAGACGTTGTCCCGGGCGACCTCTTCCCAATCGAGGTACAGCTCGCGGGCGGACTCGTCGAGGAAGGTGTAGCGCAACAGGTTTCGCTCCCGAGGCGGGAGCGCCTCGAAGTCGGTGATCAGCGCCCGGGCGAGATGGTTGGCGGCGAGGATGTCCATGCGGCGGCCGAAGACGAAGGCGGGCATCACGTCGTCGAGCGTCTCGAGGATGCGGCGGATCCCGGGACGGACCCGCTGCACTCGCGCCGGAGTCCGGCGCCGGGCGCGCCGCGGATACGCCCGGGCGATCTGGAACAGATAGGAGCGCTCGACCTCGTCCAGACGCAGGGCGCGGGCCACGGCGTCGAGGACCTCGTCGGAGACGTTGATGTTGCGTCCTTGCTCGAGGCGGCTGTAGTAGTCCACGCTGACCCCGGCCAGCTGGGCAACTTCCTCGCGGCGCAGCCCCGGCACCCGGCGTACCCCGGCTGTTCCGCCGATCTGCATGTCATCCACGTTCAGGCGCGCGCGGCGGGTGCGCAAGAACTCCTTCAGCTCGGCATTGTGCTCCATGGATCCAGTCTGACGGGCACGGCGGCCACACATCGCAACCAAGGTCGGTCTGCTGGACCCAGGTTCGCCGGACCTGGGTCGAGCAGGGCGTAATTAGGCCGTCCACGGGCCCTGTTCCCGCTGTTGTATCGAATACGCGGCCATCCGCCGCGGACGACACACAGGAGAGATCACACCCATGACCAATCACAACACCTCCCCCCTCGCCGGTCGCGTTGCCGTGGTGACGGGAGCCTCCAGCGGCATCGGCGCCGCCACCGCCAAGCGGCTGGCCGCGTCCGGGGCGACGGTGGCCGTGCTCGCACGCCGGGCCGATCGGCTCGAACTCCTGGCCAAGGAGATCGAACGGGTGGGCGGGACGGCGCTGGCTCTGACCGTCGACGTCACCGATGCGCAGGCCCTGCGCACCGCGGCCGAGCGGGTGGCCGCCGAACTCGGCACCGCCGATCTGCTGTTCAACAATGCGGGTGTCATGCTGCCCGCACCCATCGAGGAGTTGCCGGTCGAGCAGTGGCAGCGGCAGATCGATCTGAACGTGACCGGCCTGATGAATGCCATCGGCGCGTTCCTACCCCAGTTGATCGCCGCGGCCGCGAACAAAGGCGTGGCCGACCTGATCAACACCTCCTCGATCGCCGCGCAGAACCTGTTCCCGACTTTCGCGGTGTACTCGGGCACCAAGGCCTACGTGACGCACCTGTCGCGGACCCTGCGCGCGGAACTCGGCGCCAAGGATGTCCGTGTCTGCGCGATCGAGCCGGGCATCGTCGGCACGGAACTGCAGAACCACGTCACCGACGCCGGCGCCCTGGAATGGATCGAGGGTTCGAAACAGGCGATGACCTGGCTCGATCCGGAGGATATCGCCGAGGCCGTCAACTTCCTGGCATCCCAGCCTGCGCACGTGAACCTGCAGCAGGTCACGATCATGCCGACCCGGCAGCCGTCGTAAGCGAATCGTCCTCGACTGCACGTTCAACAGCGCACCCGAGCCAGCATGGACACCCAAGTCCTCAATGAAGGCCGCCACCAAGGCGGCCGAGCACCCTATGGATATATGGTCGTCGACGGTCCACCCCAACCGAATCCCAACCGCGCATCCGATGGCCGCAGACTGCGAATCCTGTCACTCGACGTCGCCACAGCACCTGTGGTCCAACGAATCTTCCGCGGCAAGTGACATACGGTATCGGCCCCGACAGCAGCTCGCTGCTGTCGGGGCCGACCTTGGGTTCAAGGGTTGTCCCGTAAGTGTGAGTCGGTGACGTCGGCCGGTTCACCGGCCGACGGTTCAGTGGGCGTGGGGAACGTTGGCCAGAGCAGCTACCCCGGCCATCGCGACAGCGACACCGTCACCCCGTAAGAGCTCCTGACATGTTCGGCCGTTGGTGGTGAGACACGTTGTTGTGCAGGATGTTTCGTCGTGGCAGCGCCGTGGGTCGCGGATGATGAGTTGTGGGCGGTTATCGAACCGCTACTGCCGGTGAAGCCCGTAGGAACACCGGGCCCGGATCAGCACGACCCGAGGCTGGTGTTCCAGGGCATCCTGTTCGTGCTGTTCACCGGGATCGGATGGGAAGACCTGCCTCAGGAACTGGGATTCGGATCCGGGATGACGTGTTGGCGCAGGTTGCGGGACTGGCAGGCTGCCGGGGTGTTCGAACAGATGCACCAAGCGGTCCTGGACCGCAGCAACGCCGCCGGGTTGATCGACTTCGACCGGGTCATGATCGACGGCTCGCATGTTCGGGCCAAAAAAGGGGCGTCGCGACCGGACCCAGCCCGGTAGACCGTGGCAAGACCGGTTCCTAGCATCATGTTCTGGCCTGCGGCAACGGATTTCCGCTCGTCGTCGAACTCTCCGCTGCCGACGTCAACGACCACCTGATGCTGCCGGTCGTGCTCGATGGTGTCAGGCCGCTACGGGGCCGAGCGGGGCGACCGCGGCGTCGGATCAAGAATCTGATCACCGACAAGGGCTACGACTACCCCAGCGTCCATGCCGAGCTGGGCAGGCGAGGGATCACCGGTTACATCCCACACTGAGGTACTCGTGACAAGGTCACCGCGGGCCGCTGGGTCGTGGAGCAGACCTTCGCCCTGCTTCACCAGTACCGACGCCTGGCTGTCCGATGGGAACGTCGCATCGACATCCACTACGGATTCCTGAACCTCGGTGCAGCGCTGATCTGTTGGCGAAGACTCGGCAACCAAACCTGACAGGAGCTCTGAGTCAGGGTGTGCGCGGCGAACACCGCCGGGCCTGACCTGCCCCACGTGAAGGCGCCCCCGTGCGGCGATGACTGGATGAACTCACCGGTGTCAACGTCTTGGATGTAGAAGAGTTTGCTGGATCCGGTCAGGAGTTCCAGGGCGCATGGCCCCGACCTTGTTCCGCTGGTCTTCCCGCTTGACCCGGTCGCCTTTCTTGTACCAGTAGCGGTTGTGACGGGACCCCATGACGTCGGTCCAGCCGGACCGACGTCATGGGGTCAGGTCAGAGTCTCGACAAGCGCCGTCAGATGCTAGCTGCGCCACGGAGCAGGCTGAGGCCGCCGGTGTCTTATGGCGCTGGTGGGCAGTTCTCTGTCCTACTCGGTGGGGGTGTAAAGCCGCTCGGCCATTTGGTTGCTTCGTTGTGGCAGACGTTGACCAAGTCCTCACTGGTCAGGTTTGCGCCTGTTAGATCAGCGCCGGCCAAGTTCACGTCGTGCAGAGGCGAGAGTGATATGTACGCGCCATCCGCGCGGACGACGTGGGTGAAGTTCACATCGCGCAGCGACGCACCAGACAGGTTCGCACCCCTGAGGCCGACACGGTCCAAGGTCGCGCGAGTCAGATTTGCGCCGGACAGATCGGCGTCGTTCAGGCCCGAACGCATGAGGGTCGCGCCGCTTAGGTCCGCGTCCCTCAGGTCCGCGCGATTCAGGTTCACGACGTCCATTTCAGTGTCCCTCAGGGACACTGAGCCGCCCTGTCCCCAGTCCGAGAGATCACGATGGGAGAGGAGCGCTCCGGTGAGGTTCGTCTGGAACAGGGAAGTGCGGGTCAGGTTCACATCGAACAAGAGAGCAGCGGATAGATCCGCGCGGTCCAGACGGGCATCAGTCAGGTCCGCGGAATCAAGGTTCGTCCCGGCCAGAATCGCGTCAGAGAAGTTCGCGGCGACGAGCTGGAGGCCTGACAGGTTCTGGCCCTCGAGATCTAGTCCGACGAAGGGGCGTGACTGCACTTCGGGCGAGGACCGTTCTCGGACGAATCGGAGGTTCTCCAGCCGTTCTGCGTTCTTGACTTGCCGGTTTGCTATCTCACGGTCGCGGGAGGCTCGGCTGTCGTCGACAACTTTTTGTCCCCATAGAGAACCACCAGCGACAAGCAGCCCCACCAAGAGCGCGATGAGGCCGTCGCGGACCCACCACGGAGGCTCCGGCCGCGCGCGCCGGATTACATCCGGCGAACCCTCAGGTTCGGTGCTGGAGTTCACCGAGCTGGGACGCTTTGTAGGTTCACGGTTGGTTTGTGTGCGCGTCCCTGCGACGAGTCGTCGGCGCTGACGTCCCTGGCGAGCGTTTGCTGCACGGGTGATCATCGCCTAATACTGCCGTAGGGGCTCAGCCCCAGCAGATGTTTACCCCCGGCTACCAGTGCAAATGGTTCGGAGAGACGCCGTATAGGCCCAAATGCGCGCACTTCGCTCGTCGTGGACATCACAGCGCATGAGGAAGTCTGTGTCGAGTGTCGGTGGCCAACGACTACTCGGAGTCGATTTCGGTGTACTTCACGGCCCGACCGTAGACCTTGGATACCGGGTATCGATCAGCGTTCTTCTGGACCTTCGCCTCGACCACATCACCTAGATCGATCTCGAGAACATCCGCCAGACGGAGCAGGTAGATGAGGATGTCGGCGACCTCGTCCTCGACGCGGGCACGTTGAGACGGAGTCTCCATGATCACCTGGCTTTGTTCTGCGGTCAGCCATTGAAAGAGCTCAGACAACTCACCGACCTCTCCGGTCAGCGCCATAACGAGGTTCTTGGGAGTGTGGAAGTTCTCCCACGCTCGATCGGTCGTGAAGTCGGCAACCATGCGCTGGAGCCTGTCGAATGTCATGAGGAGGTTGTAGCAGGCGAAGTGGCACGACCCACGACACGTGGTGCCACCATGCGGCCCCCGGTAGGCGCGCGTCGATGGCTCAACCCCTTAGGTCACCCCGCCTACCAGGGTGCGCGATGTGGACAGTTGTGACGCGCTAGCATTCTGATGATCATCGGAGGAACCGGCGCAGGCATCACAGCAGAAGCTCAGCGCTGCAAACGATTTCAGGAAACAGGGGGCGGGTTAGCGTGAAGCGTGGCGAGAGCGTCGCAAGGCTTCGGGCGTTTCGTTCGACGGCTCCGGAGGTAGTCGCGCTTGTCAGGAAGGCGCAACTGGTACCGGCCATCGTCGAAAACGCAGGCAAGAAGGGCAATCCGCCGGAGCGGCGGGCCTGGGAGGTCAGCCTTCCAGTGCTTGCCAAGGTGCTGATCAAAGCGGGCCTGCGCGACGTCGCCATGCTGATCGAGTGTTCGCTACCTGGATCAAGCCAGCGTGTGGATGTACTCCTGGCTGGGGTACATCCTGAGACGGGCGCTGACAACTACGTCCTTGTTGAGTTGAAGCAGTGGAGTCATGCGGAATTGGGGTGGGGTAGTGACCGGCTCATATGGTCGTTGCATACCCGAGGGGATCAGCTGCATCCAGTAGACCAAGTGCGGGGATACTGCCGATACCTTCAACGGGACATAGCTCTGCTACATGACCGCCCCGAGGCTCTGCACGGAGTTGCCTACCTACATAACGCCGAAGAGAAGCTCGTGAGGCCACTCTTCCAGCTCCAGCCGGACCAGTTCGGGCGCTTGTTCACGGGCGACCAGCGTGAGGGGTTCATCGAGTTCCTCCGCTCCCAACTCGCCCCTACTTCTGGCGCGCCTGCTGCCGAGCGACTGTTCGACAGCGAGATCCGGCCGAGGACGACACTGATGAGATCGACACCAGCTGATCTCTACGCGGCTGGCGAGTCGTTGGTCGACAACCAGCGACTAGCGTTCGAGGCAGTTCTGAACCGAGTAAATCTCGCTTACCGGTCGAACCAGAAGTGCGTCGTGCTTGTCACTGGCGGACCTGGCAGCGGCAAGAGCATCATCGCGATGTCGCTACTAATGCGTTTGCACAAGGAACGGCGCAGGGTACGTTATGCGACCGGATCCGAGGCTATTACAAAGACCATGCGGAGGGTATACGGTCGACAGGAACGCGGGCTGGAGAAGCTGATCACCTACTACAAGAACCTGGCAACGATGCAGGACGAGTGGCTAGATGTGGTCATCTGCGACGAGGCTCATCGCATCCGCAGAACATCGACGGACAGGTACACTCGAATAACCGCCAAGACGAAACGCCCACAGGTTGACGAACTGATTGAGATCGCGAAGGTCCCAGTCTTTCTCCTCGATGAGAATCAAGTTGTCCGCCCCGACGAAGTCGGAACGGTTGATTTGATCCGTGACCACGCGGCACGAGCAGGGCTGCCGGTATTTCAAATCAACCTCGACGGACAGTTCCGCTGCGGCGGTAGCGCCGCATACGACGAATGGGTGTTGAACCTTCTTGGGCTTCGGTCTTTCGGTCCGATGCAATGGAAGGACGATGACAACTTCACGGTCCGGGTAGCCGACACGCCACAACAGATGGAGGACTTCCTGCGTTCCCAGATCACCCACGAGGTGAGCGCGAGAATTATGGCTGGCTATTGCTGGGAGTGGACCATCGACCCAGACATCGACGGCAAGCTCATAGATGATATCAAGATAGGCGACTGGTCCAAGCCTTGGAACAGTTTTCAGGACAGGATCGGCCGCGCCGGAGACCCCCCGCCGAAGTGGCTGTGGGCAAACGACCCTCGTGGTTTCGAGCAGGTTGGCTGCATCTACACCGCGCAAGGATTTGAGTTCGATTGGGCGGGCATAATTCTTGGTCCCGAGATCGTTGTTGAGGACCAAGCCCTCGTAATCCGACGAGCGGCCAACGTGGACAAAAAGCTGAAGAGTTCCACACTCTTCGATGAAGATTTCGATGTTCTCATCCGAAATACATACAAGGTCTTGTTGACCCGGGGTATGAGGGGGGTGATTATCTACGCTGTTGATGCAGCAACTCAGGAGTTCATCTCCAGCCTGGTTGGCCGGCTGAATTTTCCCTGACCGAGGACAGTTGGTGCGGTGGATCAGGCGCGCGGGGACGCTCTCGACTCGATGAGAGTCGAACACGGGATACCCTCCTTGGGAGCGGTTTACAGAGCCTCTGCCTCGGTTGACGAACAATCAAGTGGCTCATGGTTGCGCGTGCGAAAGGTGACCTCAAGTCACTGGCCAAGGAACACTGGACCTGCGCTACCGCGCTCGCCGACCGTTTCCTGAAGTCCCGATCGGCAAGACAGGCTGCACTTGAGAACCTTAAGGCTGAGGGCGATCAGCCTGACGTCCAGCGGTCAAGTTGAACCGTCACGGGTTGAAGACCGGCTTCAGGAGTTGACCAGCGCCGGTCGGCGTGGCGAGTTTTGAGCGTAGTAGGCAGTCTCGTGCTCGGCCGGGGTGAGGTAGCCGAGACAAGAGTGCAAGCGGGCATTGTTGTACCAGTCGACCCACTCCATCAACGCGAATTCGACATCGGGAACGGTCTTGAACGGGCCTTGTCGGCGGACGACTTCGGTCTTGAACAACCCGATGATCGACTCGGCAAGAGCATTGTCGTAAGCATCGCCAACGCTACTGATCGAGGCTGACAGTCCTTGCAAGGCAAGGGATTCGGTGAACATGACCGAGGTGTATTGACTGCCGGCGTCGGAGTGATGGATCAGTCCGGGCTCGATCGGATGTCCGTAGTGATCGCGTCGCCAGATCGCCATGTTGAGGGCCTTGGACACCAACGCAGTGGCCTTCGTCGATGACACGGCCCATCCCACGATCGATCTCGAGAACACATCGAAGACGAACGCCACATACGCCCATCCCGTCCAGGTCGAGACATAGGTGAAATCGGCGACCCACACCAGGTTCGGTGCCTGCGCACCGAAGTCTCGGTTGAGTCGGTCACCGGCTCGGATCCCCTCCTTGCCGGGGATCGTGGTGCGGTGGCGGCGGCCTCTGACCACGCCGTTCATGCCCAAATCGCGCATGAGCCGGTCGACGGTGCAAAACGCTGCCGAGTGTCCGCGCCGTCGCAGATAGCGGGTCATCTTCCGCCGCCCGTACATCTGCTCAGGGCTATCGGCCAGCCCACGCAGTGCATGTTCGAGGTTGGCATCAGCAACATCGCGAGACGACGGCGGCCGATATCTTGCTTTCGGTAGGTCCGGGGCGCGACCTGGATGCCGTACTCGGTGAGCACGCGACAGCTCGACTCGACGCCGTGGACCTGGCGGTGTTGATCGATGAATCCGACGATCAACGGTGTCGCGGGTCGAGTTCCCACGCGAAAGAAGCCGACGCCAACTCAAGGATCTCGTTGGCCTGCTACAGTTCTCGGTTCTCGCGACGCAACTGCTCGAGCTCGAGCTGCTCGGCGGTCTTCGCCCCGGTGGCGGGCTTACCCGGACCGGCTTGGACTTTCAGTATCCACTGACGCAGGCTCTCGGAATGCACGTCGACCATCGGCTCGATCGCTTGCGGACGGGTACTCGTCGAGGTGGTCAAGGGCCGACCTCAGCGCTTTCTCGCGAACCTCGGGTGGGTAACGCTTGGACATGGAGACCACCTACCTCGAGGAAGGAAGCGGTCTTCAACCCGTGACGGTTCATTCTGGTCGTTGAGTCGGTGCGCAGCTTGGCTTGATTTGGGGGCTGGAGCGGGGTTGGAGATTGTTTCAGCTCAACAGGTTTCGCGGGTTCACTGAGACTAGTCTCGTGGCTGTCGACCGTGGCGGGTGGAGGGAGCGACGGGATGGGTGAGCAGGTCGGTTCCCGGTTTGTGGGCGTCGGGGTCGATCGGTATGCCGATCACGATGATCTGGAGTACCCGGTGGCCGAGGTACGCGCGGTCGCGGAGTCCTTGGCTGGGGTGTTCGAGGGTGCACCGTTGTGTGATCCGGACGAGACCAGTGTCCGGGATCTACTGAAGTCGGTGGCCAGGCAGCGGGCCGAGTCGATGATCGTGTTGTGGAGTGGGCACGGCGTCGTCCGGCCGAACCGCCGTCTGGCTCTGCCTGTTTCGAATGCTCGCGGTGTGGTGAACGCGGCGGATGTGGTTGATTTCTGTGCCGAGTCCGGTGCGTCGCAGTTGTTGTGCATCATCGACGCCTGCTATGCGGGTGTGAGCGTGGGCGAGGCGATGGAGATCGCGTCGGCGTGGGCGGACGAGTTCCCACCCGACAGTGATCGGGCGTGGTTCGGGGTGTTGGTTTCAGCAGGTGGCGGTGAAACCGCGCGTGACGGTGTGTTCGGCACGGTGCTGCGACGGCTCCTGGCTGAAGGACCGCGTTCGGCGGATATGCGCCGGCGGTGGTCGATCCAGAACCGGATGATCTTGGGTGAGGATCTCGGGCACGCGCTGCTCGATGCCGAGGAATGGGACGGACTCGATCAACGCCCGAGGTTCGCGCGCAGCGGGTACGGCCTGCCGATGATCCCGAACCCGTTGTGGCGCCCTGGCGCGCCCGCACGAGTGGTCGAGCACCTGCTGCGAGCTGCTCGTGCTGGTGCGGTGGAAGGCGAGGGATCGTGGTTCACCGGCCGTGCTGGCGAGGTCGACCAGGTGGTGTCCTGGATGACAGCCGGCCTGGCTGGGATCAAGGTGGTGACCGGATCGGCGGGGACAGGGAAGTCGGCGATCGTGGGGCGGGTTGTGTCGGTATCGAACCCAGATGAGCGCGCCCGCCTGGGTTCACCGGCCGGGTGGGGGCACGCTGATCCGGGACAGGACGCGGTACACGCGAACGCCCATGCGCGTGGGTTGACCGTCGACCGATTGGCAACGATGCTGGACGAGGACCTGATTCGCGCCGGAGTACTGACAGCGTCGGAGTCCGGACCGCGGAACGGGGCGGAGTTGGTGGGCACGTTGCAACGCCACGCCGCACAACATGACCGAGTGATGCCGGTGGTTGTGATTGACGGGCTCGACGAGGCCCGCGGGGAGGCGTTCACCATCGCCACGGATCTGTTGTGCCGGATCGCGCCGTTCGCGACGGTGATCGTGTCCACCCGCGATCTGCCCGGCACAGACACGATGCCGGGGCTGGTGGAGGCACTGTCACCGACACACACGATCGACCTGGACGAAGCCGATGAACAGCGCTCGCAGCAGGAGGCGATCGGCAACTATCTGCGGCATCGCCTGCGCGAGGTGTCGCCGGTGATGGACGCCGAGCTGGTCGCGACGCGAGTCGCGGCTGCCGACCAGGTGGCGACACCGTTCCTGGTGGCACGGATCA
Source organism: Nocardia sp. NPDC057663 (assembly GCF_042799895.1). Taxonomy (NCBI): domain Bacteria; kingdom Bacillati; phylum Actinomycetota; class Actinomycetes; order Mycobacteriales; family Nocardiaceae; genus Nocardia; species Nocardia sp. NPDC057663. Next base: position 59,464 of record NZ_JBHVHX010000028.1, read on the forward strand.
TCGCCGACCAGTTGCGTGTGTACGCGATCGACACCAGTGTCGCAGGCTGGGAGTCGGGACTGGTGTTGTCACTCGGTCAGGCGTTCGACACCGACCTGGCACGGATCGCTGCCTCCATCGACCTAGTGAGCCCGGTTGAGGATCCGGTCTTGGTGGCGCGAGAAGTGTTGACGGCGTTGACGTGGGGGTTGGGGGCGGGGTTGCCCGAGCCGGAATGGATCTGTGTGGCGCGAGCGGTGACCGGAGTCGAGATCGGCGGAGAGCACATCAGCTGGGTATTGGGTGGGCTGGGCCGGTACGTGGTCCAAGACGGTGAAGCCGGGGTGGCGGTGTATCGGCTGGCGCATCAGAGCCTCGCCGACCATCTGCGCCAGCCCTTCCAGCCCACCCACGACGTAGTCTTCGACCCCGCCGCAGGGCCGGTTACGACTGCATTGCTGCAACGCTACCGCGCCCTGCTCAACGATGGGCATCCCGCGTACGCCCCGATGTATCTGTGGCGCTATGCCGTCCGCCACGCCGCATCCGCCGGGCCCGCACATGTTGATGCCTTTCGTGAGCTGACCTACTCAAGCCTCGATCTTGTCCCGGACTTGGCCTCAGCAGACCTCGCTATTGCGCACGTATTCGCTGAACGCGGCCACCGGGCCGAAGCAGTGGCACCCACCGAAGAAGCCCTCATCCTCTATCAGGAACTGGCCGCAGAAAATCCCGCCTACCAACCCGACCTCGCCGCCGCCCTGACCAACCTCGGAGCCTGCTACAGCGAGGTCGGCCACCGCACCGAAGCAGTACCACTTGCTGAAGAAGCCGTCATCCTCTACCGGGAGCTGGCCACTGAAAACCCTTCCTACCAACCCGACCTCGCCGCCGCCCTGACCAATCTCGGTGCTTGTCTCAGTGGGGTCGGCCGCCGCACCGACGCAGTATCACCCGCCGAAAAAGCCCTCACCCTCTACCGGGAACTGGCCACCGAAAACCCCGCCTACCAACCCGACCTCGCCATGGCCCTGAACAACCTCGGCATCCGCTACAGCGAGGTCGGACGCCGCACCGAAGCTCTGGCGCCCACGGAACAAGCCGTCACGCTTCGCCGCGAACTGGCCGCTGAAAACCCCGCCCACCAACCCGACCTAGCTGTACTGACCACGGACGTTGGTGACGGCGTGGCGAGCTGACATGACGAAGACCTC